>JABJGO010000039.1 GCA_018662225.1 Rhodospirillales bacterium
AAACGGATTCTCGCTATATCAGTCCAGAATGCGGGTTATTCTCAGTATATGAGTCACAACTGTTTCATATTATGCATCAACGCGATGCATAATATGGCAAACTTGTAGGCTTTTGATTCTCACGTTACGGGTCAAACGACAATTTTTGCGTTACGCTTCCCAAATTCGGAGACGAGAAAATACCCATGAATAACCGCAAAATTATTGCCTACGCCATTATCGTCCTTCTCATCGCCGTGTTCGGCTTGTCCGCATGGCTGGCGTCAGACAGCCGGTTTATCGAAGCGATCTCTCTGGTCGGTGTTGCGACCACCTTTGGCTGGTTTGCCACCCGGGTGATTCCGCCCCCTGACGAAGACTAGAGAACCCCCGCCACCGGAGAGGCCAGAATTTCCCTTGCCTGAGCAGCCGTCGCCACAGGGCGGCCTAATAGGGTAGCTCCATCCAAAACCTGATGCACAAGCGCCGCGTTGCCGGGCGTCAGGGTTCCGTCGCTTAAATAAAGATTGTTTTCCATGCCAACACGCACATGGCCGCCGAAGCTGGCCGCAGACAACGCGCAGGCACTTTCCAGTGGGCCAAAGGCACACATGCTCCAATGCCAATCCGCACTTACGCTGCGGGCAGCATCCATAAATTCCAGCAAATCGGATGGTCGGGATTTCTGATCTTTGGCGTACCGGCCCAAAACATACAGAACAGACACCACGTCACCGGGGATCACGCCACGTTTCCTTAAATCAGAAAAACGCATAACGTCATCGCCATCATAAAGAATGAACTGAACCGCGATGTTTTCGCGCGCAGCCCACGTATAAAATTCTGCGGCACCACGTTCAGCCGCTTCATCCGGCACCAGTTCCCGCACGGCGGTGGAGATCGCCTCGGGGCGAACGTCACGCACCATGGCCATCTGCTCAGCGGCGGAATAGATACCGACCGCTTCCGTTGTGACCTGAATAATCACGTCATCGCCGACGGCAGCACGTATGGCAGAGGTAGCACCTCGGTAAAGGTCCGCATCCAGAGAATGCCCACCGTCCCTATCACGCACATGCAGGTGGATCATTGATGCACCAGCGTCGCGGCACTGAACGGCCTCGTCCGCACTTTCGCGCGCCGTCATGGGCAATGATGGGTGATCGACCTTGGTTCGCCTGGCCCCATTGGGTGCCACAGCAATGATCAACGGCTGCCACGCAGCGTCCGTGCTCAAATCGTCTAGTGGTATTTTTGTGGCGAATGCCGTCATGCACCGGCTTCCTTGATAGCCGCTTCGATGGCGTCGCCAATACGGCTCGCCATCTCGACCACCTGATCGCCCGTGACAATAAACGGTGGTGCCAACAAAACATGCTCCCCGCGCAGGCCATCGGCGGTGCCCTGACCCGGATAGCAGATCAGGCCCCGCGCCATGGCTTCTGATTTTATCCGGTTATGCAGTTGCAGTGCCGGATCAAACGGCTCTTTCGTTGCCCGGTCCTTAACCAGTTCTATGCCCCAAAACAAACCACGACCCCGGATATCGCCCAGATAAGGCTGGTTGCCGAGGCGCTCGATAAGGGCTTGCTGAAAAGCATCACCCTGGATACGAACATTATCCAGCAGGTTCCGGTCCCGGATCGCCCGTTGAACGGCCAGTGCGGCGGCACATGCCGTGGGGTGGCCCATATAGGTATGGCTATGACGAAACGCGCCGGAGCCATCTCGAATTGTCTTATACACCTCACCGGAAACCAGCACCGCACCGATGGGTTGGTAGCCGCCACCAAGCCCCTTGGCAACGGTGACCAAATCGGGCGAAATGCCTTCCTGTTCGCTGGCAAACGTGGTGCCGGTTCGACCCATGCCGCACATGACTTCATCAAGAATCAACAGCACGTCATACTGGTCACAGATTTCGCGGATGCGCCCAAAATATCCGGGCACAGGTACCAGCACACCAGCCGAAGCACCGCCAATCGTTTCAGCAACAAAGGCGCAGACCTTTTCCGGGCCAACGCGCAGGAGCTCTGTTTCCAGTTCATTGGCCACACGTTGACCATATTCTTCTTCCGTTTCATCATCGCCCTTGTGACGATAGGCGTAACAGGGATCGATGTGAGACACAGGCATCAACAACGGCTCCATCGCCGAGCGCCTATAATGGTTTGATCCAATAGATAGCGCGGCCAGGGTGTTGCCGTGATAGCTCTGTTCTCTGGCGATGTAGTGGCTGCGTTGGTTCTCACCGCGCTCGACGTAATACTGGCGGGCCATGAGAAGGGCCGCCTCGACAGCTTCTGATCCACCAGACACGAAATAGACTGTCTCGATACCGGCCGGTGCGGCGTCGATCAGTAAATCCGCCAGCTCTTCTGTGGGTTTTGAGGTGAAAAAGCTGGTATGGGCAAAAGCGATCTCATCCACTTGTTCCTTGATGGCGCGGCGTACTTCCGGATCAGAATGGCCCAGACACGATACAGCCGCTCCCCCCGATGCATCCATGTAGCGTTTACCGTCAGCGTCCTCGATAAATATGCCGTCACCCGCCACAGCGACTGGCAGACCAGAACGGGGATTGCGTTGAAATACATGGGTCATACGGTTTTCCTTGCAGCATGCTCGCGCGGTCGGCGCGCAGTCCTGTACCAATGTGATGGCCCGGTGGGCCGGGGACAACAATTTGGCACAGTGTGATGTTTATTGGAACATTTGATTCGCAATCAGTTCGGCCCGGAATACATCGTCGCATTCGTCACGGGTGGCCCTGTTTGGGCACATGGTTCGGACACATGTTTCGGCTATTGGCAAAACCAGTAAAGTATGGAAACAATTGCCCGACGCATTCGAGCAATTCCTTTTTAGGCGGCCTCCACATCATGCCAAATTCAATAACTGATAGCACTCCAGTCAATACTGAAACCGATCCACTGTTTCAGCCGCTGAAAATTAAACATCTGACTCTCAAAAACAGGGTTATGAGCACCAGCCATGCGTCTGGCGCCGATGATAACGGCATGCCGGCAGAGCGGTATCAGCGCTATCACGAGGAAAAGGCAAAAGGCGGGCTGGCCCTGACCATGTTTGGCGGCTCATCCAATGTGGCACCGGACTCGCCATCGGTTTTTGATCAGCTGCGCGTTGATGACGACAAGGTCATTCCCCATCTTCAGAAGTTTTCTGAACGGATACACGCCCATGGTACGGCGTTGATGTGCCAGATCACACACCTGGGACGGCGGGGTGATGGCACCGTTGAGCACTGGCTACCCACCATCGCGCCGTCGTCTGTACGCGAAACGCTGCACCGTTCTATCCCGCGTGAAATGGATGAAGAAGATATCAAGCGCGTGATCAAGTCGTTCGGGCAAGCCGCTCGCCGCTGTTACGAAGGCGGCATTGACGGGCTTGAAACCCATGCCGGTGGCCACCTGATCGGCCAGTTCTTTTCGCCTGATACAAATTTGCGCACCGACAAGTATGGCGGCAGCGTGGAAAACCGCGTTCGTTTTGCCCTGATGGTCCATGACGAAATTCGCGCAAACGTGGGCGATGACTTTCTTGTTGGCATGCGCATGTCCATCGAAGAAGACCGAGGTGGCCTTCCGGCAGAAGATGCCATGGAAATTGCCCGCATTCTTGAACGCGAAGGCGCTATTGATTTTCTCAATTGTACGTTTGGCCGCATGGATACGGAACTTGCCCTGGCTGAGAAAAACATGCCCGGCATGACGGTACCACTGGCACCGTTCCTGGATAACGTGAAACGAATGAAACAGGCGGTATCCGTGCCCATTTTTCATGCCGCCCGCATTACCGATGTGGCAACCGCGCGTTATGCCATCCGAGACGGCATCCTTGATATGGTCGCCATGACGCGGGCGCATATTGCAGACCCGCAGATTGTGAACAAGATCAGGCGCGGCGAAGAAGATCGTATCCGACCCTGTTTCGGGGCGTCCCATTGCATGCACAAGAAGCCGTCCTGTATCCATAACCCGGCGTCGGGACGGGAAACCAAATTGCCCCATGTGATTGAACGCTCAGGCACGCCCGGCAAAACCGTGGTTATTGTTGGCGGTGGTCCCGCCGGGATGGAAGCAGGGCGCGTCGCGGCCGAACGCGGTCACACGGTGACCCTGTTTGAGGCCGCCCCTAAATTAGGCGGGCAGGTGCTTTTGGCGGCACGGTGCAGTTGGCGGAAAGACATGATCTCAATTGTCGACTGGCGGGTGAATGAGCTTGAACACCTGGGCATTGATGTGCGCCTTAACGTCTATGCAACGGGCGATGACGTGATGGCGCTCAGGCCCGATGTGGTTATCGTGGCCACCGGCGGCCTACCCAATCCTGGTGATTTTGAGGGCCAGGAACTCTGCCAATCTACCTGGGAAATGCTGAGCGGCGAAATTCAGCCCGCCGACGACATCCTGGTCTATGACGGCACCGGGCGGCATGAGGCGTTATCTTGCGCTGATCAACTTGCCGTTGGTGGAGCCACCGTTACCCTTGCCACCATAGACGACAGGGTTGGCGCGGAAATGGGTTACGCCGAACGCGCCACGCACCGAAAGCAAATGTACAAAAACGGAGTCACCATGGTGCACGATCTGGCGCTTCGGTCCGTGACCAAAAAAGGTAACGGCTTGCTGGCGACGCTCACCAATGATCTGACGGATGAACAGGTTGAGATTGAAGCCAAACAAATCATCGTCGAACGCGGTACGGCACCTCTCGACGAGGTATTTCACGAGCTACGGGGTGCCGCCATCAATAAGGGCGCAACCGACATAGACGCGCTGGTGAACAACACCCCGCAACCTTACAATGATGGGAACACGGATGGCTATGTGCTGTACCGCGTAGGCGATGCGGTATCCAGCCGATCCCTGCACGCCGCCCTGCTGGACGCATTCCGGATTGCGGTAACGTTGTAGGTTGTCGGACTAAAGTCACTGCAAACCCATTCTCCTCGTTTGCACGCGCATTCATGCGAGTAACAAGAGCAAACTGTTGTCGCTCCGATCTCAAAATATTTTCAGTTTACTCATACCGCAATTGGTGGTCCGATATTTTGTAAGACCCGATTATTGGAGACCCGATCATGAATGATACTCTGCCGTACGCGATCACGCCTGAACATGTATCGACCTACGATCGGGATGGGGCCATCCTGCTCAAAGGCCTATTTAATCCTGAATGGATAGCATTGCTCGACGAAGGGCTCAGTCGCAGTCGGGCGGAGCCAACTAATCGAGGTCACACCTGGGACCGAGACGAGGCCCAGCGGGAGATGTATTACGACACTTTCGCCTGGCGCGGCGTGCCGGAGTACCGCCGCTTCATCGAGGAGAGTCCATGCGCTGAACTCGCGGGTCAGCTGATGGGCGCAGACAGGGTCAACTTCTTTTTCGAGGCGGTGTTCTGTCGCTCGCCTGGCAATCAGTTTAGAACACCTTGGCATCAGGACGAGCCATATTGGTCAGTCGACGGCTTCCAAACCTGCACCGTTTGGATTCCCCTTGTTCCTGTGGCGGCACCAAGTGCACTCGCCGTAGTGCCGGGGTCACACCGCTGGGAAAAACGTTTTCTGCAAGCGGATTTCGGCCAATTCAACCCGGACGGCCACGACAAGGTCCCACATTCCGATTTCTCAATGCTTGAGGACACGGTGCCAATGCCTGACATCGATGGCGAAGCCGAGACCTACCGGCCCACGAGTTTCGACATGGTGCCTGGCGACGTACTGGTGTTCAATGGGCGGACAATTCACGGCGGCTCGGGCCAACTCGCTGGTGACCGCAAACTCCGCGTGTTTACTGCAAAATGGTGTGGTGACGACGTTCGCGTCTCGTTCAAGGACTGGGGGATGGATCCGGATTATTCGAAAGAGATGATCGCAGCGGGTCTCAAGCCAGGGGATGCGCTCGGTACTGATCTGTATCCAGAACTCTGGCATCGCCCCACGGCTTGAACTCCGTCGGTCACCCCTTGGACGGATATTATTAGCGAAACTCATCTGAACCAATCGGCTGGTATTCGTAGCATCCAACTTGTCATTTATGGGGCGATGCAAACGTTCTCCTAACCGCCCCGGCTTGGGAACCGAAACACCGTGGCACGATTTGGGCACGCTGGAAAAATTTGAATTGATTGTAAGCCATTGAAAAGAATGGTGCCGCCTAGAGGATTCGAACCTCTGACCCCCGCATTACGAAATGATTGTTTTGGGTATAGATATCCGACACATGTATTTTTCAACTGAACGTGCATTAGCCATTTAAATTATCTATATACAGTACGATTTCTTTACTCTAATCATTCACGTTCCTTACTCTCAATTAGAGGCTACTTGCTCGCTGGGATGATAGAAGTAACGGCCATAAGTTTACTGGCGACGTAGCGACCGCAAAAATACGAGTGATGAAAGAGTTTGAATGATGCGCCATCGATTATTTAATTCATTGCCATCGCGCATCCAGGCGCATATATCATCAATATTTCCACCATTTGTATCGAAGTTCAGCGTGTCTCTCCCGAATGGGAAAGAGATAATTTTTTCAGACATTGAAAAATCTCAAATATTCAAGAGTTTGTATTGGCGTGGCATCCAAGGATATGAAAAAAATACTGTAAAACTATTTTATGTGCTCTCTGAAACGAGTGATTGCATTTTTGATATTGGCGCATATTTCGGCCTATTTTCATTGATAGCAGAAAAAGCGAACCCGGACGCAAAAGTTATAGCGTTCGAACCGGTCCCCGAAAGCTTTGCCCTGTTGAGCAAACTCATAAGTGTTAATGGGGCAAGCATTAAAACTGAAAATGTTGCTTTATCGAACGAAACCGGCGTGACCAAGTTTTACATGCCTGATCGTTCGCATAGCAAAATTCCAAATATAGGCTCCTTGAAAAACCGTTTCGTTCCGGGAGAGGTGTTTTCAGACCGGGGGTGCTTTGAAATAGATGTCACTTGTTGCACCCTCGATGACTTTTGTAACCAAAGAAAAATTAGTGGAATTGACCTGATCAAGATCGATGTCGAAGGTTTAGAGGCTGAGATAATTCAAAATGGAATGGAGATCATCGGAAAATCAAAACCCGATTTTGTTGGAGAGGTATCAGAATACGACGGTACCGACTGGTGCGAAGCACTGATAAATATTGGATATAGGTTATTTGATATTTCTGATAATGGTCTCCATGTGATATCAGACATTCACCAAATGGAAAATATCGACCGGACTAAATCCCGGGGCGCGTTTGGTGAAGCGTTTTGCTCTTGCAAGAGTGATGAGGAGATAGAAAAGATCAATCGCTATTTTTCTTCTCTCTGAAAGATATTCTAAACCCAGCTATCAAACAGTGTTTTCTCCCAGATAATATTTACGAACCATCTTCACCGCTAATTGG
Source organism: Rhodospirillales bacterium (assembly GCA_018662225.1). Classification (GTDB taxonomy): domain Bacteria; phylum Pseudomonadota; class Alphaproteobacteria; order Rhodospirillales; family Casp-alpha2; genus JABJGO01. The sequence goes on from JABJGO010000039.1 coordinate 7,396, forward strand.
TTTGGGGAAGCGCTGTGAAACCCTATGCGCTCCCATGCACATTATTTTCCCCAAACCTTCCTGAAACCCCTTTATATCGCTGAACTAGAGTAGGCCTGCCGGGTTTACCACCCTGCAGAGACTAAACCAGAGACTGGTACGTGAGACTGATAAACAAAACAGATAGATGATAACTGTTAGAATGGTGCCGCCTAGAGGATTCGAACCTCTGACCCCCGCATTACGAATGCGTGGGTATATTGCTTCAATACTTTTCATGCAAAAATGTCGAAACCGATATAATCGAAAATAACTACCAATAAACAGGTGGTTATGAGTTAGCATCGTTTCAAAACTCTTCATAGCATTTCAAAGCAAGCAAGGGTAAGCTGTGCCCCCGGTGTGCCCCTGAACTCTGGGGCACAGACAAGAGGACACAATGGCAAAAGAGAAACTGACTGACCCAAAGTTGAGGAAAGTGCGCCCACCTGAATCCGGGCGGATCGAAATTTGGGATACACAAGTTCCTGGCCTTGGATTTCGGGTAACTGCTAAGGGCGTCAAATCATGGACTATCCGCTACCGTGTAGGTACGCGGCATCGCAGATTTACCTTAGGCAACTACCCGGCACTGTCTCTCGCTGATGCTCGAGACCAAGCTCTTATAGCAATTCGCGATACCAGACTGGGGAAAGACATTCAGCGTGAAAAGGAAATCACTCGAACAGAATCGGCCCCTAAAACTCTATCCGAGGCATTCGCTGATTTTGTAAAAGGATATGCAAAGAAGAAGAATCGAAGTTGGAGAGAAGTTGAGAGCCTGTTTGAAAACGAAATTCGACAGAAGTTGGGAAAGCGTCCGTTAACCGATATTACCAGGGCTGATCTGATCACTCGTTTTGATGAAATCAAGGCCCCGCATACGGCAAACAAAGCTTATCGATACATGAGCCGGTTTTTCAAATGGTGCCTCGAAAAGAACCGCTTAAAAGAAAGCCCCATGACACACGTCGTTCTCCCGCACCCTGAAGTGGAAAAATCAAGGGATCGGGTGCTAACCGATGCAGAAATTGTGGAGCTTTGGATTGTTTGGGAACGGCTCGCATACCCGTTCGGTGTATTATTCAAATTATTACTCGTTCTTGGTCAACGGCGG
>JABJGO010000040.1 GCA_018662225.1 Rhodospirillales bacterium
GTACCGCCTGGGCGATGATGGCACATGGAACGTTTTATCACGAGCCTGTATCACAGGCAGCTTAGAACACGCACGGGCATCGCTCGTGCACACGAAGTTGGAAAGGATGACAGACGAATAATGCACCCAGCCGGTTGATCCAAAGATCAGGACACTCCATTTTAGCCAGTACAGCAAAGTAGACTGCGTGCTTATGACCGGAACCTGATCTGCGGAGAGCATTATGTGCTACCCGGCAGGACCACTATGTGGTCCGAGAGGGGCCAGCGGCCATGTAACAGTGCCGCACAAACAGGCCGAACACATGGCAGCACCAACCAGCACTGCATTTAAGTCAAATAAATCCTTGCCAACAGGGGGCCGTCCACACATGGCTATTCTCGGAAGTTCTTAACGTCTTTCGAATATGGCAGTTTTGGCGGTAAAATCAGACATTCGCATTTGTGACACCGGTTTCCCATTTTATGAGTCCCCGTTCTCACTTTATGTGTCAAACCACACGTGTGGAACTCAGTAACAGCAAATAAAGTGACACAGATAGAAAGATTTGTTAGTGTTATACATTAAGAAACGGGGCTAAGCGGACCAATATAGGCCAGCAAGCCTCAAACCCTGGGAAAATTGAGCCATGTTTCGGTTCTCGGCATTCACAATTCTGGCCCTGATGGGCTGTGCAGTCTTGTCTTTTGGCGCGTCATTTGAGGCGCGAGCCGAAGCGTTTGACGAAATTATTTGCAAACAGCGCAGTGATATTGTCGCCGGTCTGGCCAGTGAGTATTCGGAAGCGCCTGTTTCCATGGGCTTTACCGAACAGGGCACCGTGCTGGAAATTCTGGCCGCCCCGGACGGGAACTGGACCATGATTGAGACGCTGCCGTCGGGCAAGGCGTGTCTGGTCGCCAGTGGTGAAATGTGGCGCGGCAATATCCCCCAGCCCATACCATCCAATACCGCGTACTAGTCGTACTCGTCTAGCCTCAGGCCTACGCGTTTTCCAGACAATGGAATATATCACCATCGGGCGTCATGCCGCCTATATGCTGGCGATGCCACAGCGCGTAGAACAATAGCGTCCAGGCGGCCTGTTTTTCACGCTTTGCACCGCTACCCGCAGCCGCACTGAACAGGCTTTCAACCGTACCCGGCTGGCATAGGGCCTCAATACCGGGTTGCCTCGCCACCAGCGGGCCCAGTTGATCACCCTTGGTACCGATCCACTGGCCCACTGGCACAGTAAACCCCATTTTCGGCTTGAATGGCTCAGACACTGGCAAGGCCTGTGCCAGCCATTTGCGCAAGATCACCTTGCCCAGACGTCCGCTGGTTTTCAGGCGATCAGGCAGCCGGAAAGCAAAGTCCGCCAGCACCGGATCGATAAACGGAACACGGCCCTCGATACCATGAGCCATGAGACACCGATCCAGTTTGCCCAACAGATCATTGGGCAACCAGTCGGCAATGTCGGTGGCTTGCACGGCTTGCAATCGGGTTCGGCCTGAATGACTTTCGGTGGCCTCAGACGCGGCAATACCCTCCCGCCATCCCGTTGGTTCGCGGCGTAACACGCCTAAGCCATCGAAAGTGCCAGATTGCCGCATGGGGCGTCCGCCGAATATCTTCCACCGCGCGGCCCGGCGATAACGGCCGTAGCCGCCGAACAACTCGTCACCGCCTTCACCCGATAATATAACTTTGAGGCCAGCCTCGTGCGCTGTTTGCGCCAACTTGTAGGTGGGTAGCACCGCATAGTCGGCGGCCGGATCATCCATGGCCGCCGCCACCCGCGGTAAAAGCGTCCAGAAATCGTCTTCGGTAAATGATATCTCTTCATGCTCAGCGCCCACACTGGCCGCAGCACGCTGGGCCAGAGCCCGCTCGTCATGGACGTCGGTGCCATCAAAGCCGATGGTAAAGGCTTGAACCGGCCGCACGTTCAATCGCGCCATCATGGCCAGGATGGCCGATGAATCGATTCCGCCTGACAGGAACATGCCGTAATCCACATCGGCGCGTTGATGCAAATTCACGCTTTCTTCCAGATACTCATCCAGCAAGCGCAGGGCTTCGTCTTCCGATAGTCCGCGTGTGCCGCCATCAGGCAAGGCCGCGTGGTTGTGACGTTCGGCGATTCTGCCATCACGGATCACCAGCACCTCACCGGGCATGACCCGGTGGATACCGGCAAAGATCGTCTGACGGCCTGTGGTGAATTGAAGTTGCAGCAACTCGTCCTGCTTATCCGCAACCAGTTCCGCCTCAACCAATCCGGTGGCGATGATGGCCTGGGCTTCCGAGGCGAAAATAAATCCATCTTCAGTCTCGGCATAATAAAGCGGCTTGATACCGAATGGATCGCGCGCCAGTACCAACTGATCACCCGCCTTGTCGTCGATGGCAATGGTGTACATGCCGCGCAGGTGCTTCACGAACTCAAGCCCGTGGCTTGCATAAAGGTGCAGCGGCGGCTCGCAATCAGATGCCGTAGAAAATTCCACATCGGTCATAGTGTTGCGTAGCTCGCAGTAATTATAAATCTCACCGTTGGCGATCAGGGCCAGATCACCCTCGTAGAAGGGCTGATCACCACCATCCAGATCGATGATCGCCAACCGGACCTGCACCATGGTTGTACCGCTGCGCTCATGCCTGCCTTCACCATCCGGTCCCCGGTGCAGCATGGCCGAAGCCAGCTTGTCGATCACGCCGGGATCAACGAGCTTTTCGCCCATCATGGTCATGCCCGCAATGCCACACATCAGCGCACGCCCCGGATATGATCGAAGAATTCCATATATTTCTGTACCACCACGTCTTGTGTAAACGCCGCCTCATAGGCGCGCGTGCCGCCTGCAACCAATTGAGCGCCCAGATCAGCATCGCCCATAACCCGGTTCAGGTTTGCCGCCATGGCCGCTGCATCATCAATAGGTGACAGAAAACCACTGTCATCATGGGTGATCAGTTCCGAAGGCCCCTGGGATGCCGCAGCCACCACAGGCTTTCCCGCGGCCCATCCTTCGATAACCACATTGCCCAACGGCTCGTGCCGCGACGGACACACGTATATGTCACAGGTGGCCAGTAGTGCCGCGATATCCTGCCGCCAGCCCAGGAACCGAACGCGTTGATCCACGCCCCGGTTGTAGGCCTGTGTTTCCAACGCCAGTCGTTCAGGCCCCTCACCGGCGATCCACAGGTAAGCCCCCTCCACACTGATCATCGCGTCGAGCAGGGTATCAAACGCCTTGTTGGTGTGCAGGCGACCCATGCTCAGCAGGAGCGGTGCATCCTCGGGTGTATCGAACTCTGCGCGGGAAATTGGGGGTGCCGCATCAACAGTAACAAAATTCGGCAGGTAGTGAGCGCGGTCTGCGGGCCATCCCTGCTCGATCAGGTAATCCACAATACCGCGAGTGTTCCCGACCAGATGATCGCAGTGCTTATAATATTTAAGGTCATAAAACCCGCCCAGACGCGCCACGTGAAGATAATCTCCGCGTGGCATCTTCGCCGTCGCCCGGTTCATCCACGTCATCACCACATCGGGTTTGAAGTGCTTCGCCATGCACCGCAGAGCGAGCGGCGTGTACATATCCAGCATGCCGCCGAAGGGCAACGTCTTTGCCGTCACCCCGTAAGATGCCAGCCGGGCCTCACGTTCCGGGCCTTTGCGGATTACGATTTTCTGATCGATATCGGTATTGTGAAGTGCACCCACCAGGCGCTCGAAAAAAGCCTCGGCACCACCGTGCTGCGCACCCGCCATGGCTTGCAGAAGACGCATTTACTCGTCCTCCAACTTGGCTTTCAGGTGGGACAGCAACGGATACAATCCGGCACACAGCGCGATCAGCAATCCATAGCCGCCTTCGCGGTACCCCTTACGCGAGACGTAGCATTTGAAAAACCGGGTAAACAGGCGACGCACATTGTTGGCGGTGGAACCGATCTCGCCACGGGCCCGCATGTCCCGGGCCTTGGCGGTGGTGTAGCTATCCAGTCGCCGGATAACGTCCGATATATTGCGGTCCACATGATGGATCAGATAGCCGTTCAACCGGTATCCCTTGGTGCCATGCCATGTGAGGCTGGGGTGCACGCTCTGTGGCCCCCACTCTTTTACACCCCGGCGTGACAGACGCGGCACGGCGGACGTGCCAAACGATCCGCCCCAGCCATAGCGCACAAGCCGGTCACCAATATAGTTATCGACGGAAATTTCGTGCCAGCCATAGGTGGACTCGTTCACGGCCTGTCGCACATTGGTGGCGAGCTGTTCTGTGACCCATTCGTCACTATCAATTTCAAGTATCCATTCACCCTGACAGAACTTGAGACCTTCGTTACGGCGGTCACCTTCGATGTCCCACGACCCTTCCAACACGCGGTCGGTGTAGTTAGCCACAATGGTCTTGGTGCCATCGGTGCATTTATCCAGCACCACCACGATCTCATCGGCGAACTTAAGGCGGTCGAGACAGGCCGCAATGCGGTCTTCCTCATTGTGGGCAACCACAAGGGCGCTGAGTTTGATCTCGCTCATGATCTGGTCTCACCCAACAATGACACGACTTCCTGTTCTACCTGGTCCACGCTCAAATCCGCCATAAACTGGTGATGTGCTGAATTCTTGTAATCATAGTCCGCCGGGAACAATTCGTCATACCCTCTGCCCCCCCGCACGGCCCGACACCTGTCACCCCACGGTGCATAGTGTTCTTCGCGGCTGGGGCCAAACAGGCCAAGGGTGGGAATACCCGCCGCCGCCGCCATGTGCATGAGGCCTGAATCGTTGCCCACAAAAATTTGCGCGCGCTTAAGACAGGCATACAGCTCAAGCAAACTAACCATACCCATCAAATCGATGCGCTGACAGGGTGGAATATTCTCCAATAACGGTGCCGCTTGTAATCGCTCGTCGGTGGTGCCGAACACGGCGATACGGGCGTTTAGTAACGGGCCATCTGTACGGGTCAGTCGCTTGACCAGCTCAACGAAGTTCTCAGCGGCCCAAGTCTTGGGCTGCCAGTTCGATACAGGACCGAGTGCGATTATCGGCCCGCCTTCCGGCAACAACTGCGCCGCCCGCTCGTCCTGTGCTGCTGTGGTCCACAAAACGGGTGCGGGCGGATTGTCTTCCAACCCCAGCACGGCAGCATTGCGGATCATACGATGGCCATCCATGTGGCCCCGACCGATGTGCCGGCCTTTTTTATGGGGCACCAGATAGGTGATCGGCGAATTGCGCAAATCAATCACCTGATCCCACAGGCTGCCCACCGTATTCAGCCAGAAATCCAACCAGTGCAGGGACATCTTCTTTTTGCGCAGCACGATAATGCGTTCCAGCCCCGGCACGGCCGCAAACAAACCGGCCGCCGCCGGGCCGCAAGCCACGGTTACGCGGGCGCCCGGATTCTGTTCAATCAGGTGCCGCAATACGCCCGATGACAGGACCGCATCGCCCACCCGTGTAGCGGTGACAAAAAGAATACGCATATGGCGTTTATACTGGGAAACCAACCACTTGCAAGACGCAAGCGCATTTGAGCACTGGCAGAACACGACCAGCAAGCGTATGTTAGATCACCAAAACGTTTTGAGGGTCGTCCCATGAGTTTTCACTGTCAATTGCCAGATCGCGGCATCATTGCCATAACCGGCGATGATTGCGTCGGTTTTCTGCAAGGCATCGTCTCAAACGATGTAGAGAAAATCGACCAGACCACCGCCGGATATGGCGCGTTCCTGACCCCGCAGGGCAAGTATCTGTACGATTTTTTCATGGTTCAGATGGGTGGCACTATTTTGGTCGATACCGAACGCAGCCGGATCGACAGCTTCATCAAGCGCCTTGGCATGTACAAGCTCCGCGCAGACGTTCAGCTGCAAGATGTCAGTGACCAGTATTCGGTCGTGGCCCATTTCGGGGATGATGCGCTGAGCCAAGTGGGGCTTGATCCCACACCCGGTGCCGCCATGGCACTTCCCGTGGGTATGATCTATGTAGATCCCCGGTTGGTCGAAGCCGGTGCGCGTATAATTGCGCCTGTTGATGCTGACATAGCTGACTTGCTGGAATCCGACGCCACGGGCCCCGCCGCCTATGACGACCACCGCATCAATCTGGGCCTGCCCGATGGCAGCCGCGATCTGATCGAAGATAAATCCGTGTTGCTGGAAAATGGTTTTGATGAATTAAACGGTGTGGACTGGAACAAAGGCTGTTACATGGGCCAGGAAGTCACCGCCCGCACCAAACACCGGGGGCTGGTCAAAAAGCGCCTGATGCCGGTGACAATTACAGGTGATGCGCCGAAACCGGGCACGGCCATCATGGCCGGCGATCGGGAAGCCGGCGAAATGCGCTCATCTTCATCGGCTGGCCACACGGGCCTTGCCATGATCAAGCTGGATTATTTAGGCGGTGATGTGGGCTTGAGCGCAAACGGCGCGACCCTGATCCCGAGGACACCATCGTGGGCAATCTACTAAAACGGTTGTTTCAGTCGGCCTTTCCCGCTGAACCGACCATCGCCCCACCCGGCAACACTCATGCCGTCCTGCGCCAATCAGCGACCATGTTAAAGCCCGTCATAGGCGCTTACCGCCGCCGCTTTACGCAGGAAGGCCCCACACCCAAGGGCGTGTTCTGGGCCGATGGGCACGCTGTAAAACAGCGGTTCGATATTCTGGCCCGAGTGATTGATCCGGCCCATAACGCACTGGGCTCATCCACCGTCAACGATCTGGGGTGTGGATATGGCGCCCTGTACGATTACCTGTCCGATCACCCTGCATTACGTGGCGGCACCTATCATGGCTATGATATCTGCCAGACACTACTGGACTCCTGCATCACCCGCATCCGCGACCCGCGCGCCTCATTCTCCCACGCCATGCGGGCCACCGAACGGGCGGACTACGCGTTCGTGTCGGGCACCTATAACATGAGCTTGGCGGCGGACGACGAAGACTGGCAGGCTTACGTGTTTGCGTCGTTACAGGATATCTGGAATCAAACCGATGTGGCCCTAGCCTTCAACATGCTGGATCACGCGGACGATAATCAACTGGCCGGATTATTCTACGCCGACCCAAAAGTCTTCGCAGATTTTTGCCGCACGAAATTATCGGAAAACATCGAAGTCATCACGAACTACGGCCTACCGGATTTTACGATTTTTGTGAGGCGTTAGCCGCGAAGACTTTTGGGTCGGGTTAATCGCCAGCTGCCATATTCTTGGCTTTTCTGTCACGACCATAGAACGTGGACAAGTAGTCCAGGATCGGGCCCCACTCTTCTTCGTCTGGCTCTGCCATTCCCTGTTCTTCTATCATCCAGACAAGGGTCTCTTTCCAACTCTCCCGATTAAGTCCCTGTTGGGTGACCGTCATTAAAGAATGACAAGCCTGGCAGGAATAGAACACTTCCTCACGGCCATTGCCCTCCGGCAGACCTAGCCATTCATCTTCACTCGCGTAGCCAGCCGGGGCTTGGAAGCCCCAGCTGGCAAACACGACCAGAAATGACAATTTTCTGATATTTTTCCGCATGGACTCTATGCCACCGTAACCGCGACGCGGTGCATTGAGTTGTTGAGATAACCTTTTGGATTCCATGCAATAGCAAATGGCTGCATACGGTTCTTGGTGTCCGTTGCCCGTGCCCAAACCTCATAGTATCCCTTTTCAGGAAATTTGATGGTTTGAGTGAAATGCTGCCAAGCATATGGGTTTGCCGGACCTTCAAGATCAGCCTTGATCCAGGTAACACCAAAATCAATCGAAAGATCGATTGAAGCCACCGCATCATCACCAGCCCATGCGTGTCCGCGGACCTGAACAACATCTTGCCCATCAGGAAGGGCAACACCTGTTTCCGGGAAGGTAATAAGCGATTTTACAGGCATGGCCTCGATGATTTCAAAGTCTCCCTTAGGAACCTTTGTTCCGGGGGCAACCGGGTATCCGGGTACGCGATAGGCTTTGCCCGTCATTTTAGGACCATCGTGGACCTGATCACGGAGCCAGATACGCTCCAGCCATTTTTGAGAACATGATCCGGGCCAACCAGGAACAACCAAACGTAAAGGAGCGCCATTCATGGCATGCAACGGTGCGCCATTCATTTCAAACGCGATCAGGTTATTGGGGTTCATGGCCTTGTCGATCGGGACGCCGCGTGAAAGAGATAACTTCCCTTCTTCACCGGACAGGTGCGAATCTGCACCCACATGTGCGGTGTAAATGACCTCATCTTTGACGCCCGCAGCCTTCAGGACATCTGCGTAACGAACGCCAGTCCAGGTTGAACATGCAACGGCACCGTAGGTCCATTGATTACCCTTTGCTGGTGGATCAAAAAAGCCTCGCCCGTTACCGCCGCATTCAATCGTGAGCTGCTTTGTAACGACTTCGAATTTGCTCTTCAGATCGGCGATAGACAGGGTCATCGGATTGTTCACCAATCCGTCAACAGTCAACGTCCAGTTATTGGGATCCATGTCTTCGGGTGGAATGCCATTATTGCGCACGAAGTGACGATTAGTCGGCGTGACCCGATCGTCCAACAGGTGTGCGGGTGTTTCGGCATTAACCGGGCGGTCGTTAAAAACGGTCAGCCCATCTTTACCTTCAATCATTCCATGAGTATCAGCGAGCGCAACCGGAACAAAACCAGCCGGCATGTTGCGATGGAATGGAATGGCCGACCCAATCATGGCGCCCATTGTGGCAAGGCCTGCACCTTTAAGGAAGCCGCGGCGATTTTTGTTTGGCGTCCTTCCAAAAATCACCTTATCGGCGACGTCAGGGTCCTTGTCATAAAGCTCGTAAAGATTAACGGTGCTATCTTCTATCGTTGTGTCATCTTTTGGCATAATACGTCCCTACCTCTGTTTAATTTTTCAGGCGTTATCTTGACTCCCTCGAAGACTCCTTCGAAGACTCCCTCGAAATAACGCTTAAACAATAGAACGCACGCCACCACAGAATTATTCCAAAAAAGATTCGAAATATTTGTGATATGGGCTCAGAGCCTCAGAATATTATGTCTCAGGTCACGCAAGGGGCGCTTTTTGCGCGACTCTCCGCCAACAGCGTTTGGGTGCTGGGGTTCATAGGCAATCTAATTTTGGTCGACTCATAGACGGCATTTGCAATTGAGCGGAACCGTTCAGATGCCATTCCTTCTGCCATAAGCATATAATCCAGGTGACCAACGTGCCATCCGTATAAAGACACTTGATCGCGTTGGAAAAAAGTCAGCTCGTCTGATAGTGGCGCTGACTCGCCCGTCACAAGCAGAGAAACCTTACAGCCACGGGTTCCTGTATAACCGACGAGCAATGATTGCTGACCGCGGTACAAGACATCTTTCGAAACATAGGCAACCGTTAGTTTAGCCGACGTCAAATCCGGAACATACGATTCGACCAGTCCGCCGATCAAAGAGACCTTAACAAGGTCACCAAGGTTATTTGGGTATGGAACATCCGTTGCGGCGATATCCCAAGCCTGATGAATTTCCCAAGCAGACGGAATCCACTCGGCCACCGTGTCACCAACCGATGCTTTTTCTAACAAGAACGCGCCGACGGCCAGAAGTCCCGCCACACACGCAGCGACCAGAAAATGTTTAACGTTCCGGCCGCCTGACGAAGATTGGACAGGTAATTTCAGAAGCGGTGTGTCAATGCTCTCAGCAATGGACAAGCGCAGTTGGCTTAGCACCGCAACCTGGCGGGCTAGCTCGCTATTGCTGGCTATGGCGCGCGAAACTTCTGCCGCATGCCCTGTATCCAGTTCACCATCGACATAAGCGTTTAGCGTCTCAAAACTCGGCGTGGTAGTCTGCACGCTTCATGTCCTCCGTTTGACAGGTAGTCCTTGAACATTGCTGCCATTAATTGCCGTAACAAGCGCATGACGTGCCCGGCTTATTCTGCTCATAACTGTCCCGATCGGGACGTTCAGTAATTCTGCGGCTTCTTCATAGCTGAGACCCGCGGCATCGATCAAGCCAATGATTTCTCTTTGTGCAGTAGGCAGCTTTGCCAGTTCGAATTTTACGGACAATGCATTGATTAAACGCTCATCCCCCCGAAAATATTCCATATTGTCAGAAGATAAATGAGTCCCATCCGTCACCCATGTTTCAGCAACCTTTCTCCGTCGACATTTATCGATGAAGGCATTTCTCAGAATGCGGAAAAGCCACGCGCGATATGCCGAATGCTGCGTCGGAATATTCCGTGCGCCAAGGGCTTTTAAAGCACACTCTTGAACAAGGTCTTTGGAATCATCATGGTTTTGGCTCAGGCTCATGGCGTAACCATAGAGCCGACCAAGATAGTCCTCTAAACGAAGCTCATGATCTGTGGACACGCCGCGAACTCTCCCCTACCCAACATCGAACCAATAGTATCATCGAATATATGGCACAATCCTATATCACATTCTTGATTATTTTTCGGTCAGGGTAAAACCGGAAGCTTTACAGGCGAGCTACCCATTCGAATCAGGCACTTATAAACATAAGCATGAGGTCGAGCGACGACGATCAATGAGACGGCGTCCAGTCGTCGCCCCACATTTCCTGCCAGAGAAATGGCCGAGTTGAGTTCGACTTAACGCGGCCTCCTTTCCAAAGGTTCCATTTGGGATCTGCGTATAGATCAAAGAACGCATCTATTTTTCCGCCAAGCTCTTCAACAATGTTTTGATGTACTGCATCATCGGCCAGGTTCGTTCGCTCGCCTGGATCATTCTGCAGATCATACAGTTCACTTGAAAATGCATAGTTGGACGATGGCACCCGTTTCATGAACAACCACTCAGGCGTTCGTACAGATCGGGTTTCTTCCTGCTCCATATAGACATTCTGGTCCCACTGAACCGCTTCGCCCGCCAGAATAGGACGCAAGCTGCGACCCGGAGCATCTTCCCTGGACGGCAAATCCAACCCACAGCAATCCAAAATGGTGGTGAACACGTCGGTGGTTCCGACCATGGATGAGTCTACCACACCTGATGCCGCACCGTTTGGATCCCTGATGATCAGAGGAATGTTATGGGCTTCGCGGTGTGTGTTTGACGGCCATGTATCTTCGCCATGCCCCCAAAAACCATGCTGGCCCAAAGACATGCCATGGTCAGCGGTGTAGATGACGATGGTATCATCCGTCAAACCGTTATCATCAAGATGTTTCAACACCTTGCCCACGCCCCTGTCGACGATACTCATCTGAGAATAGTAGTTCCGTAATGTAGGCAGATCATTCGGAAGCTGAGCCAATGACTGATAATACCCGTCTTCCTCACCCGGTAGTTTGTCGTGCCGCATCAGTATCCAGTCGATCAACTGCTGGCTCACGCCTTCCCTCGGGACCGATGCCATGGGCAGGTCGCGGTATCTATCAGCAAAATCATTGTCAGGCTCACCCTTAACCGAAGGCCAGTGACCATAAGGAGCAGGGTATGTGAGATACAGAAAGAATGGCGGCGTGTCCGGCCCTTTGTGATCATCGATATAATCCGCCGCCTTGTCGGTGAAGAAATCCACGCTATGTCCGGGCACTGTGAAGCTATTGCCATTATCATTGATCTCATTGTCATAGAATGACTGAACATGACCAATGCCCGATGTGACCCAATGAGAGAACCCATTCTGGGCAACATCCGGAAATCCAAGATGATACTTCCCGATGAGCGCCGTATCGTAACCCACACGACCGAGTCGTTCGGGCAACGTGTCAAATTCAGCAATAGCGTTCCAACCCGCAGGCCATGCATCCATAGCATCATCATCCAGCCACGTATGAACACCGTGCTGGGATGGCATAAGACCGGTAAGAACCGTCGCCCGACACGGCGAGCACATGGCATTTGGACAATAGGCCTGATCGAACCGAACGCCCTGTCTGGCCAGATGATCCAGATTAGGTGTGAAAATTTCGGCATTGCCGGAGCACCCCATCATGTCGGCGGGTTGATTGTCTACGAACACCAAAACGATGTTTGGCTGATCCCGTCGCATGTTGAACCTCGCTGTTTTCCAGTACGTCGCGATTACAGAGTCGCAGAAACGATAATTCCCATCAAGAAGTCTTTACAGCCGGGCTATCCATTCGGATCAGGCACGTATAATATGCGTAGGCATGATGCGATGTAATCAACTGCCCAATCGATACAACCTGCCCTGAATGAGAGAGCCCCGTGAGCGATACAATATCCAATGAGCCCAATCCATTACCGTCGTCCGCCCGTGTGGTTATTGTGGGTGGGGGTATTATCGGAACCTCGGTGGCCTATCATCTGGCCCATATGGGCTGTAAGGATGTGGTGTTGCTGGAACGCGACAGCATCACTTCCGGCACCACATGGCACGCGGCTGGCCTGATCGTTACATTTGGCAGCCTGTCAGAAACATCCACGGAAATTCGCAAATACGGCCGCGATCTTTATAGCCGGCTGGAGGCCGAAACCGGTCAGGCCACCGGGCTTAACCAGTGTGGGTTAATCGAAGTCGCCACCGATGAGGACCGATTGGAGGAATACCGCCGGGTGGCCACCTTCAACCGTTACTGTGGTGTGGACGTAGAGGAAATCTCACCTGGGGAGGTCCAGGACCTGTTCCCCATTGCCCGTGTGGATGACGTGCTGGCCGGGTTCTATATAAAGGATGATGGCCGGGTCAATCCGGTCGATGTGACCATGGCTCTGGCGAAAGGCGCGCGCCAGCAAGGTGCGCAGATCATCACCGGCGTGTCAGCCACGGGCGTTACCCGCAAAAATGGACACGTGACCGGCGTGACCACCGATCAGGGCGATATTGCGTGCGAGTTCGTGGTCAACTGTGCCGGTATGTGGGCCAGACAGTTCGGGGCCGAACACGGCGTTGTTATCCCCAATCAGGCCGCCGAACATTACTACCTGATCACCGAGTCCATTGATGGCATCAGCTCGGACTGGCCGGTGCTGGAAGACCCATCCCACTACGGTTATTACCGCGAGGAAGTTGGCGGGCTGATGATTGGCTTGTTCGAACCGGAAAGTGCAGCCTGGAATGTGGACCGCATTCCGCAGGATTTCTCGTTTGGTGAGATTGACCCGGACTGGGACCGTATGGGGCCGTTTCTCGAGAAATGCATGAGCCGTGTTCCAATTTCGGTGAATACCGGCATCAAGAAATTCTTTTGCGGCCCGGAAAGTTTCACACCCGATCTGGCCCCCGTTGTGGGCGAGGCCGCAAACCTTAAAAATTACTTTGTATGCGCCGGTCTGAATTCTATCGGCATTTTGTCGGGCGGTGGTCTGGGCCGTATCATGGCTCACTGGATTTTAAATGGAAAACCAGACGTAGATGTCACAGGCTTCAACGCAAACCGCATGCAAGCCTTTCAGGCCAACCCGGAATATCGCCGTGAGCGGGTCACCGAAATGCTGGGATCCGTCTACAAATGCCACTACCCCACCAAGGCACCTGAGACCGCGCGGGGCGCAAAACGTTCGGCGTTACATGACCGTCTAGCCGCCGCCGGAGCCTATTTCACCGACGTTAGCGGCTGGGAAGGCGCAAGCTGGTACGCGCCCAGCCCTGATCTGGCCACGGTCGACAAACTGTCCTTTGGCCGCATGAACTGGTGGCCTTACTGGCAAGCTGAACACAGAGCCTGCCGCGAGGCTGTGACCCTGACGGATATGAGCTTTATGGCAAAGTTCATGGTTCAGGGGCGTGATGCAGGGAAGGTGCTCGACTACATTTCGGCCAACAAAGTCAACGGCAATACAGGACAGATCACCTACAGCCAGTGGCTCAATGACGAGGGCAGGATCGAAGCCGACCTCACCGTGACCAAGCTGGACGATGATAAATTTATGGTGGTCGTAACCGACACCATGCACGGTCATGCCGAATCCTGGATGCGATCAAATATACCTGATGACGCCCATGCTTTTGTCACCGACGTGACCTCGGGCCTGACCCAGATAAACATTCAAGGCCCGGGCAGCCGTGACTTGTTACAAGCCCTCACATCGGTTGATTTAAGCCATGAAGCCTTCCCGTTCCGCGCCGCACGCGATATCGATATAGGCCTCGCCCGCGCCTTGTGCGTGCGGATCACCTATGTGGGTGAATTGGGGTACGAGCTGTATATACCATGCGAGCAGGCCGTTCATGTTTACGACCGTTTGGTTGCCGAGGGCAAATCTCATGGACTGGTTCATGCCGGTTTAAGTGCGCTGGGTAGTCTTCGTTTGGAAAAGGCCTATCGCGATTATGGTCACGATATCGACAATACGGACAATCCATTCGATACAGGGTTGGGTTTTGTTGTATCGCTCGACAAACCTGGTAGTTTCATTGGACAGAAAGCCGCCAAAGCTCAAAAATTGAAAGCACCCTATACGCGTGGTTTGGTGCAAGTGCTGGTGGGCGATCCGGAACCACTGCTGTGGCACGGCGAGGTAATCTTGCGCGACGGCCAAATGGTTGGTGACGTAAGGGCCGGCAGTTACGGCCATACGCTGGGCGGTGCTGTCGGTCTTGCCATGATTGAGAGTGGGGAAACGCCGGTCACGGCGGATTACCTGGCAACAGGCACATGGGAAATTGAGATCGCGGGAAAGCGTTACCCGTGCACCTGCTCTCTGCGGGCCCTGTACGATCCGGAAATGCGGCGTATTCTCAGGTAGTCTACTCAGCTAAATCCTTAAGAATAGCGTCTCTGATATCATCGGGAAAATGGTTTGGCACCTCGGCCTCAATATCATCGAATGTGACCGCGTCCCACTTTGAGCCGTTCTTTTGTACCGCCCAGAACCCTTTACGGGTGGGCAGCGGTCCAAGCACCTCGGCAACCGCCGCCGTTACACCGGGGAAGAACCGTATGTCAGTGTCCGGCATACGAACCGACTCCTGTTCGCGAGTCTCAGCCAGAAATTCCGGATCGCAGTCTTCCGCCTGAATGATCAGGTCATCACCACACAGGTACCCGCCATCGGCCAGCAATCGCTGGGCTTCCATCAAATCGAATTTGGCTGCCGAATAGCGATGATCGCCATCCACATAGACCACATCGAAATGGCCGTCGCGCAGTTGCGGCAACGCATTCTTGCTACCCGCGCGTAAGTGGGTAAAGCCGCCGCTAGCCTTGATGCAACCTGTGTTGTGGCGAAAAATATCATAGGCCAGCCCGGTTTCCATAATGCGCGCGAACTGGCGCTCAAACGGCGTGGCCTCGACTGGTGGGGTGAAATAGGGATTGTGCGGATCAACCGAGGTCAACGCTCCCTTGCCGTCATTGTATTTGGCCAACGCCGCATCCCACGTGAGCAGGGACGCCCCGAGCCACGACCCGATTTCCAACACGCGAATGTCAGGTTTCCCCGACAGTCGTCGAATCAAATCCATCATGAAAACATGGCAAGGCCGGGGTGAGCCGAAGCACACGCCCTTGTCCAGAAATGGCTCGCCGCCGGAAACGAGCGTCAGAAGATCAGCCGTTTTGTCCATACTCTTTTCCTTGTCCTTGCCCTAGTTCTAATCCGATCCTTAGCTCGATCTCACGGCATGGGATGGATGAAGTTGTTTATCACCATATATGATCGTGCCATGATCCACCACATAACTGAATAGCACATAACGAGGACGCAATGAGCAGCGATAACAACATTGATTATGGCCCCCTGGAACACCTGATCGGCATGTGGGCGGGGGATGAAGGCACGGACATTGCACCCGAACCGGGTGGTGAGGAGAACAATCCCTACGACGAGACCATCACCTATACCGAGGCAGGTGATACAACGAATGCGGAATCCCAAACCCTCGCCGCCATACATTATCATCAGATCGTTCGGCGTAAATCCAATGGCAATGTGTTTCATAATCAAACCGGTTATTGGATGTGGGACCGCGAGACCAACACCGTCATGCATTCCTTTGTGATCCCCCGCGCCGTGTGCGTCCTGGCGGGTGGCGTTTATACGGGCGAACAGGATGCGGACGGGCGGGCTATTATCACCGTGGAGGCCAAAGCCGACGATTCCAACTGGCAAATCATCCAGTCCCCCTTCATGCAGGAGAACGCATCGACCACAGCATTCCGCCAACAGATCATCGTAGGAGGTGGCAAGCTGACGTATGATCAAACCACGATGGTAGATATCTACGATAAAACGTTCGAGCACACGGACCGCAATACGCTGACCCGTTCATAGCTCTCCCACGCAATCGCATGGCAGGGCTCTGCTCAAGAGCACTAGTCGTCAGCGGCTAACAACGCGGCCTGTGCAGCGGCCAGTTTAGCCACCGGCACCCGGTACGGTGAGCACGACACATAATCCAGTCCCACGTCCTGACAGAAATGGATGGACGCCGGATCACCACCGTGCTCGCCACAGATACCCATCTTCATACCCGGACGGGCAGCGCGGCCCCGTTCCACACCCATGCGGACCAATTCGCCCACGCCGTCCTGATCAATGGTCACGAACGGATCATCGGTCAGCACGCCGCGCCGGTAATACTCATCCAGAAACGATCCCGCATCATCGCGCGAGAATCCGAAACAGGTTTGCGTTAAATCGTTGGTACCGAAGCTGAAGAATTCCGCGGATTGGGCGATGTCACCAGCCTGAATACAGGCCCGTGGTAATTCCACCATGGTGCCGACCATATACGTTAAGTCTGTACCCGTCTCGGCCATCACCTGTTTGGCCATGTCATCGACCATGACCTTGAATACATCGAATTCAGGACGGCTGATGATCAGTGGGATCATAATTTCAGGGTGGGCGGTATCGCCACGTTTGGCGATTTCGGCGGCGGCTTCAAAAATAGCACGCGCCTGCATCTCATAAATTTCCGGGTACGTGAGGCCCAGACGACAGCCCCGATGACCCAACATGGGATTGACCTCATAAAGCTCATCGGCTCGCTCGCGAAGTGCCGCCAGCGTCACACCTGCGGCATCGGCCACGTCCTGCATCTGGTCATCGCCATGGGGGATGAATTCATGCAAGGGCGGGTCCAACAGTCGGATGGTGACCGGTAAGCCCTTCATAATATCGAACAACTCAACGAAGTCTTCGCGCTGATAAGGCAGCAGCTTATCCACCGCGATCCGGCGGGCGGTTTGGTCCTTGGCCAGAATCATTTCACGCACATGAACAATCCGCTTGGGGTCGAAGAACATATGCTCGGTGCGGCTGAGGCCGATACCTTCGGCACCGAATTTACGGGCCGTGGCCGCGTCCAGCGGGGTCTCGGCATTGGTGCGAACACCAAGGGTGCGGACCTCGTCCACCCATTCCATGAGATCAGCAAAAGCGCCGGTCAGCTCAGGTTGAATGGTGGGCACCGTACCGGCCATGATTTCGCCGCTGGTACCGTCCAGGGTAATCACATCGCCTTCGGCAAACACGCGACCCTGGGCCGCCATGGTCTTGGCATGATGATCCACATGCAGGGTTCCGGCACCGGATACACAAGGCTTGCCCATGCCACGGGCCACAACGGCGGCGTGGCTGGTCATGCCCCCGCGGGATGTGAGCACCCCTTCGGATACGTGCATGCCGCTGATGTCTTCGGGGCTGGTTTCCGTGCGAACCAGAATGACCGACTCGCCGTTGCCGGTCCAAATCTCGGCGTCTTTCGAGCTGAATACGATTTTGCCGGTGGCAGCACCCGGTGAAGCCGGCAGGCCCCGACCGATCACGTCGCGCGGCGCGTCGGGATCAAGCATGGGGTGCAGTAACTGACCCAACTGGTTAGGATCAACCCGCATGATGGCTTCGCGTTTGTTGATCAGACCTTCGGATTCCATATCCAGCGCGATATTCAGCGACGCTTTCGCCGTGCGCTTACCGCCCCGGGTTTGCAGCATCCACAGCTTATTCTGTTGAACCGTGAATTCCATGTCCTGCATGTCTTTGTAGTGGGCTTCCAGTTTGTCACGCACATCGCACAATTCCTGGAACACCACGGGCATGACTTCTTCCATCGCAGGCATGTCCGCGCCCTGTGTCGCCTTTTCGGCGATGGTCAGGGGCTGCGGTGTGCGGATACCGGCGACAACGTCTTCGCCCTGAGCATTGATCAGGTATTCGCCGTAAAAATGGTTTTCGCCCGTGGCCGGGTTGCGGGAAAAGCATACGCCGGTGGCGCAATCTTCACCCATATTCCCAAACACCATGGCCTGAATATTAACGGCGGTACCCCAATCAGCGGGGATATTATGCAGCGACCGGTACACGGTGGCGCGGTTGTTCAGCCAGCTGCCGAATACGGCACTGATGGCGCCCCACAGCTGCTCGGTGGGGTCTTGCGGAAACGGACGGCCTAACTCGGATTCAATTTCGCGTTTGTAATCATCAACGATTATTTTCCATTGATCCGCCGTCAGGTCTGTATCCAGATTAACATCAAGCCGCAGCTTGTGATCTTCCAAAATGTCTTCGAAAATACTGTGATCCACGCCCAACACCACATCGCCATACATCTGAATAAACCGGCGGTAGCTGTCATAGGCGAAGCGCTCATCGCCACTGACCTTCGCCAGAGCTTCTACAGTTTCGTCATTTAGCCCTAGGTTCAGGACCGTATCCATCATGCCCGGCATGGAAGCCCGCGCGCCGGACCGGACCGAAACCAGCAAAGGTTGGTCACTTCCGCCAAACGTGGCACCCAGCGTCTTTTCCATAGATGCCATGGCGGCATCAACACCAGCGCTCAGATCATCGGGGTACGTGTCGTCATTGGCGGTGAAGTGGTTGCATACATCGGTCGTGATGGTGAAACCCGGTGGGACCGGAATACCAAGGGCTGACATTTCGGCCAGATTGGCACCCTTGCCACCCAGCAGGTTTTTCATTTCAGCGTTGCCTTCGGCCTTGCCGTCACCAAAGTTGTAAATCCACTTGGTCATGTGTTGTCCTGTTACCCTTCAATACGGGAGAAATCAGCAATTTCATCCACGGACCGGCGAACCAGCGCCAGTAAATTCAATCTGTTCACACGCACAGCGGCGTCATCGTCGTTGACCGTAACCTTGTCAAAGAAGGCGTCCACCAAGGGGCGCGCGCCGGCCAACTTTTCCATGACGGCGGTGAAATTTTCAGCGGCCAGCGACGAGGTTATATCCGTACCCATGGCCTGAAGATAATCGTGCAGGGCGCGTTCTTCGTCTTGTGTCAACAAAGCCGCATCCACGCCTGCGTTGAAAGCCGTGCCGTCTTTCTTTTCTTCGATACGCAGGATATTGGCGGCGCGTTTGTAAGCGGCCAAAAGGTTCGCGCCATCGTCGGTGGCAAGGAAACCCTTCAAGGCATCCACACGGGCCAGCAATCGAACCAAATCATCTTCCCCGCCCAGCGCAAATACCGCATCAATCAAATCATGCCGCACACCTTGTTCTTTCAAATGAACTTTCAGGCGGTCGGCGAAGAAATCGAGCAGACCAGCGCCGTCATCTTCGTGCCCGTCATACAGTTTAGCCGCGGTCGAAAACACGCGGCTCAGGGGAATACGATGATCGTTCTCCAAGATCAATCGAATCACACCCAGTGCCGCACGACGTAACGCATACGGGTCTTTCGATCCGGTTGGTTTTTCATCAATTCCGAAGAAGCCCACCAGCGTATCAATCTTGTCGGCCAGTGCCACACAAACGCTGATCGGTTTGGTGGGGCATGTATCGCCGGGGCCTTGCGGGGCGTAGTGTTCGGCGATGGCGTCTGCCACCTCGGTACTTTCGCCGTCGTGCTGGGCGTAATAACGACCCATGATACCTTGCAAATCAGGAAATTCCGCTACCATACCCGTGGACAGATCAGCCTTCGCCAAGCGGGCGGCGGAACGTGCCTTGTCCTTGTCGGCACCGTCAACAAAACCTGCAATTTCAGCGGCCAGCGCCTGCATACGGTCGACCTTATCATCCAACGTGCCTAGCCTGGCATGGAAGATCCGGTCTTTAAGCGCCGGTGCGCGAGATGCCAGCGAAGACTGCTGATCCAGATCCCAAAAGAATCGGGCATCGGCCAGACGGGCATTGAGAACACGCTCGTTACCGGCTGTCACCTGCGCGCCACCATCCTTGGTTTCTGTGTTGGCCACCACGATGAAGCGGTTGGCCAGATTGCCGGAACTGTCGAGACAGGCAAAATACTTCTGATGGGATCGCATGGACGTGGTCAGCACCTCGGGCGGCAGGTCCATGAACTGATCATCAATACGACCCATGAGCACCACCGGCCATTCCACCAGTCCGGCGACTTCGTCCAGCAGGCCCTTGTCATCTTTAACCATAAGCCCTTCGGTACCGGCCAGCTTGGCCGCATCCGACGCGATCAAATCACGGCGCTCTGACGGATCAATCATGACTTTGACCGCCGACAGCTTGGCTTTGTATTCATCGAAGCTCGACACCGTAATCGCCGCAGGGCTCATGAACCGATGGCCCACGGTGGCACCCGTTGATGATACCGGCCCGAATGTCACGGACAGCGGCTTGCCATCAAACAGGCACACAAGACCATGCAACGGTCGCACCCAACGCAAATCATGATTCGCCCATTTCATGGACTTGGCCCACGGCAAGGCGCTCAACGCCTCCGTGATCACACCCGGCAGGATGTCACCAGCGGCAGCGCCCGGTTTTTCGATAACCACAAAGTAGAACTCACGACCTTTAATCTCACGCTTTTCGCATTGATCAATGGTCAGGCCGGTGGAGCCCAGAAAACCGTTCAGTGCCTGTTCCGGCGCATCGGTTGCGGGGCCTTTGCGTTCTTCTGAAATATCCGGGGTGCTTTCCGGTATCCCATCAGCCACAAAGACAAGGCGGCGCGGCGTGACGAACGTTCGGGCGTTCTCGAACTCAAGTCCGGCTTTCTTCAGACCATCGGCCATCAAACGCTTCAGATCGTCAGCAGCGCGGGCCTGCATACGGGCGGGGATTTCTTCGGACAGGATTTCAAGGAAAAGCTCGGCCATTATGCGGCTCCTCCGTCCAGATCACTGGCTTTATGGATTTCAACCCATTGCTCGCAACAGCCCTTGGCCAGCGTGCGAACGCGCCCGATATACGCAGCGCGCTCGGTCACGCTGATTACGCCACGGGCATCTAACAGGTTAAACAGGTGACTTGCTTTCAGGCATTGATCGTATGCGGGTAGCGGCAAACGGGCTTCCAGAATTCTGGCGCATTCTTTTTCGGCGTCTTCAAAATGACGGCGCAGCACGTCCGTATCAGCAATCTCGAAGTTATAAGCCGAATGCTGTTGCTCGTTTTCTAGATAAATATCGCCATATGTTTTGCCGCCCTGATCCTTGGGCACCCCATCCCAATCCAGATCGTATACGTTCTCAACACCCTGCACATACATGGCCAGACGTTCCAGTCCGTAGGTCAGTTCCACCGGTACCGGCGTGCAATCCATACCGCCGACCTGCTGGAAATAGGTGAACTGGGAGACCTCCATGCCATCGCACCATACTTCCCAACCCAGACCCCAGGCACCCAGCGTGGGGCTTTCCCAGTCGTCTTCCACAAAACGGATATCGTGGTAATCGGGATCGATGCCAATCGTGGCGAGGCTTTGCAGATACATTTCCTGAATATTGGTAGGACTGGGCTTCATGAGCACCTGAAATTGATAGTAGTGCTGTAACCGGTTGGGGTTTTTGCCATAACGGCCATCGGTGGGACGGCGCGATGGCTGCACATAAGCCGCGTTCCAGATTTCAGGCCAAAGTGCGCGCAACGTGGTCGCCGGATGGAACGTACCCGCGCCCACTTCCACGTCATAGGGCTGTATAATCACACAGCCCTGATCCGCCCAGAACGTTTGCAGGGCGAGAATGATAGACTGGAAACTCTTCGATTTATCAGATGCGCCGGACATGCCCGCGTTCCTTTGGTTTAACCATTAGGTGCGCTGCAACATAGCCAGCGCCTTGGAGCGGGTCAACACACGGAAATCACAGAGGATATGGCGGCAGATATGGCTTTGGATTATCCCGGATACGGACAGTCTTCACGACCGCAAGACCGCGCGCTACCCGAGGCCACAAATGATCCGCACACCGTGCATTCAATCATGGTTTCCACATCCTGCTCCGCCGACTTTGCCGCACCAGCATTGGCAGAACCACGCGGCTTACCGCCATTGCTGCGCGTGCGCACGTCTCTTTCGCGGCGCGCCTGCATTTCGGTAAACCAGCGGAAGCCGTAAAAAATAGCGGCGATCACGATCCCGGTGAAAAGAAGCTTTTGCAAACTGAATCCAAACATACTTACCTTTTAGGGTGCCGGGGTATCAGGGGTCAAGGCTTTCACCCGCTGCCCAGCGATCTCATATTCAGCGAATCGCCATAGCATCACCATGACGCAGGATATGATCCGCTTCTTCAGTATAGCTACCTGTATCATTATGCAGGATCAGACCACCCGTTGTCAGGGTCTCTGCCACTGCACCCTTCGTTCCTTGCACCAAAATACGCTTGGCCGGGCTAGAACGATCTGGTCCCGGCCATAAAGGACAGATAACAATCTGACCGAAATGCTGCTCCATCAGGGTTGTGATTTCACCAACCCTGTCCGCCCGGTGCACCATGGTAAAAGTGCCGCCAGGTTTCAGCACCGACCAGGCCAACGAGACCCACTGCGCCAACGGAACGTGACTTTCCACCATCGCCATGGCTTTGACCGGGTCAGGTGGTGGGTTGCCCTGTCCCGCTGCCATATAGGGCGGATTAGTCATCACGTGATCAAACGGCGCCAGATCAGGCGGTGAGGCCACGTCACCTTTGATCAGTTCAATAGACTGACCAAACCCGTTCGCCGTCACATTCAGGCGAGCCAGTTCCAGCATTTCGGGTTGTAGTTCAAGCCCGGTTACAGAAACGCCGGAAACACGGGCCACCAGACACAGTGCCGCTGCACCGCTACCGCACCCCAGTTCCAACAGCCTGTCACCATCTGCCGCCGGGGCGGCAGCGGCCAGAAACACCGGGTCGATAGCAACCCGGTATCCCTTACGGTGTTGGGTCAACGTGACCCGACCATCAAGCAGGTGATCGGTTGTTCTATCTGGCGTTTGATCTGGTGTTTGGTCCATTTTTCCTCTTTAGCTGTGTTGACCCGTGCTTGACCCATGCTTGACCCGGGGGTCATGGCATTCGTATGCTCGGCCTCAGCACGACCATCGTGCCATAACTTGGGAAATAATACATTGGGCATCGTCGTCAACCTCGATGAAGAACGCAAGAAGCAACCGTCGCTGGACGCGTTGACCGATCTGGTGGCAGACGATCTGAAGGCCGTCAACGTCGAGATCATCAAGCGCATGCACAGCCCGGTTGCCATGATCCCACAACTGGCTGGCCATATTGTGGCCGCCGGGGGCAAGCGATTACGCCCCATGCTCACTTTGGTGGCATCGCGCATGTGTGGCTATGGCGGAGACCGCCACGTGGCACTGGCGACCTGTGTCGAGTTTATTCACACCGCGACCCTGCTGCATGACGATGTGGTAGACGAAAGCGATTTAAGGCGCGGTAACCAGTCCGCCAACGCTATCTGGGGCAACCAGGCCAGTGTGCTGGTGGGTGATTTCCTGTTCAGCCGCTCGTTCGAATTGATGGTCGAAGACGGCTCTATTGATGTGTTGCGCATTTTGTCCAACGCCTCATCCGTGATTGCCGAAGGCGAAGTCATGCAACTGATGACCGCCAACGATACGGAAACGGGCGAGCCTCAGTACCTGGAAGTAATCACGGCCAAGACGGCCAAACTGTTTGCAGCGGCTTGCGAAATTGGTGCTGTGGTGGCGGACCGACCGCAGGTGGAACAGGAAGCCCTCAAGGCTTTCGGCATGAACTTGGGGATCGCATTTCAGATCATCGACGACGTGCTGGACTATTCCGCAGTGCAAGCCGAATTGGGCAAATCCATCGGTGATGATTTCCGCGAAGGCAAGATCACGCTACCGGTTATTCTGGCCTTCCGCCGGGGCACGGATGAAGAACGCACTTTCTGGCGCAAGACGCTGGAAGACCTGGAACAGACCGATGATGATCTGGCCCATGCGCTGGAACTCATGTCACAGAACAATTCCCTCAATGACAGCGTAGACCGCGCCCGTCATTACAGCGCCATCGCCCGCGATGCATTAGGCATTTTCGATGACTGTCCGGAAAAATCCGCTCTGCTGGGACTCATCGAATTCTGCATTGATCGGCCATATTAATCCCCCGGCTAATCCCCCGGGCTAAGATCGCCGCTGAACACTTCTTGCCGTAGAGTCTTTGTGATTGGTCGGGGTGGCAGGATTTGAACCTACGACCTCTCGCTTCCGAAGCGAACACGCTACCAGGCTGCGCTACACCCCGACCGTGTGGACGGTTTAACTGGCGCCACCCAAATTGGCAAGGTCCAAAGGTTTTCAATAGCTGCCGGGAAAGCGCTCAGTCGTCGAACCAACCATTGGCATCAATTTGCCTGGCTCACGCTAACTGAACCTTAACCATACGTTTGTATGATGCTATCATCTTCGCGGGAGGCACCCGGAAAAGGAACTTACTATGGCAGATGATGATTCAGGCGATCGAGACGGCGGCGAAGTCACACCCAGCGAGCTCGATGAACTTAGCCATGCCGAGCTTCAGATGCTTTACCGAGAATCCACAGAAACCCTGCGGTTTGTAAAAAACATGCAGTGGCGTGTGGTTGGGTCCACCTTACTGACCCTTGGTGGAATGGTCGTGATTGCCAGCATGGTTGATGCGGACAAGTCACTCACCAACACATTTATGGGTATAAGCATACTGTTGTGCGTCGGCGTGGTGTTCACGTTGATTATCTATCAATTCTGGCAGCACAACGAGATCATGAAAATCGACGCCATGAATTCTCATTTCTCCAGCCTGTTCGCCAAGGTCAGAGCCAAAAAATCCCGGATGGAAGGCAATATCCACCGATACCTCCTGTTGTTCTTTATGATCGTTACAGTCATTCTTGGTGTGACGGTCGCACATTTGGCACTGTCGCGAATAGCGCAGATATAAAAAACGCAAATTGCGCAAATTTGAATGCTGCGTATTGCGGTTATCTGATTTCTGACAGTAAGATCGCCTAATGAGAAAGGCACCCCCCAGAGGATTCGAGTTATCGGAGTTCGAGCGCCGCATGTCGCGCGTTCAACGCGTTATGCATGACCGGTCCATCGACGCTATTCTGCTGACCACTGAACCAGATGTGCGCTATTTTTCTGGCTTCCACACCCAGTTCTGGGAAAGTCCCACACGGCCATGGTTCCTGGTCCTGCCTCGTGAAGGAAAACCCATTGCGGTGATCCCCGGCATTGGCGCGGCGGGTATGCGCGCCACATGGGTAGATGATATTCGCACCTGGCATTCACCACAGCCGGAAGATGACGGTATCTCCATGCTGGCCGATGCTCTTTCGTCACTGACAACCAAGTCTAACCGTATTGGTGTGCCGCTCGGTCACGAAAGCCTGCTGCGAATGCCAGCGGGTGACTATCAAGTATTACGAGATCGTTTATCCGGTATTGAGATCGTCGATGTGGCCACCGAACTGCATCAGTTGCGGTATGTAAAATCGCCTGCCGAAGTGGCAAAAATCCATCATGTGTGTCAAATCGCATCCGATGCGTTTGAAGCCCTGCCTCAATCGCTAAAGGCTGGCGAGAGTGAGCGCGAAAATGTGAAACGCTTTCGCATAGACCTATTGAACCGGGGTGCAGACAGCACACCCTATATCGTTGGCGGTGCCGGACCGGGCGGATACGGCAATATCATCATGGGGCCGGGTGATCGCATCATTGATGAAGGAGACATCCTGATCATTGATACAGGCACCGTCTATGACGGCTACTTCTGCGATTTCGATCGTAATTTCGGCTTTGGTCATGTGGCCGATGATGCCATGCGCGCCTACGAGACCGTTTTCAAGTCCACCGATGCGGGGTTTGAAGCCGCTAAACCGGGCAACACCACAACCGATGTGTGGGCCGCCATGTGGGCGGTGATGGAATCCGGTGGCGCACTAGGCAATGACGTGGGCCGTATGGGTCACGGGCTTGGTATGCAGCTAACCGAATGGCCATCCAATACCGAAACAGATATGACGGTATTAGAGCCCGGCGTGGTTTTGACGCTCGAGCCGGGCATGGAATTCGCCCCCGGTCGACAGATGGTTCACGAAGAAAACATTGTTATCACTGATGATGGTGCCGAGTGGCTCAGCCGACGCGCACCTCAGGAAATGCCGATCATCGGCTAACGATATCTGGAAGTTATATGTCACAGCCATCGACACCCATGCTGTACGGATTCAGCCTGGGACATTTTTGTAACGATTTTGCCCCTTGTGCGGTCTGGATTATCGGACCGGCCGTTGCCCTTGCCATGGACTTGAGCCCGGCTCAGTTAGGCATGCTGTTCGCTATTCACAGTGCGGGATCAGCCCTGGCGTTTTTTCCGGCGGGTATGGTATCCGATCATATTTCTGATCGCGGGCGGTTGCTGTTGCTCACCTTCGTGTGGGTGACCGTGGGTTATTTAGTCGCGTCGTTCGCGCCCAATTACTGGACGCTGGCGATTCTGCTGGCCGTGGCGGGCATTGGCGATGCCGTGTGGCACCCGGTAGCAACTGGCGTTCTGATGCAGGAATTCCCCAATTCCCGGGCCAAGGCGCTGGGCATTCATGCCATTGGAGGCTCATTATCAGACGTTGCTGGCCCGCTGGCTGCCGGGTTCCTGTTGACGTATGTGGACTGGCAAACAACCCTTCAACTGTGTGTTATTCCCACCGCCATTATGGCCGTTGCTTTTATCCCGATTGCCGCAAAAGTACCCAAGAAAACCAAATCCAGAATATCCCGCGCGGATTTTGTCGGCATCTGGCAAACTTGGCGTACCCCGGCCGGTATGCGTTTTGTGATGCTCATTTGCTGCTACAACATGGCGGCCATATCGCTCCTGAGCATGATACCGCTGTATTTGCAGACAACGTATAGTCTCAGCATCAGCATGACCGGTATCGTATTTTCGGGGATGCTGCTTGCAGGCGCGCTTCTGCAACCCTTTATCGGTAGTGTTTCAGACCGCATTGGCCGCCGCCCAATCACGATTGCCGGAAACCTGATCGCAGCGCTTGGCGCTGCTGCAATGTTTCTATCACCAAACCTGTTTGTCCTGATTGTGGTACAGGTTATCGCCGTTGGCACACTGGTCGCCATTCGACCCGCCATATTGGCCGCCGCCGTCGAGCATGCGGGCAAAAAAGAATCAACCACGCTGGGCCTTGCCTTTTCGATCATGGACGGCGTGGGTGCACTGGGCGCGTTGCTGGCCGGTGCCGTGGGCTCCATCCAGCTTGACTATGCCTTTTTGCTGGCCGCCGGACTTTCCATTATAGCCGTAATCTTGGCCTTAGGCCTGCCGCGTACCGCAAAAGCCGAGGTTGCGGCATAACTTTCCGAGTATTAGCATCCTGACCATCAGTTTCACCCATAAGGTCCTGACGCGCCATGCCCGATGATTCCGTTCTATCCACCTGCCCCCACGATTGCCCCAGCGTTTGCTCGTTGGAGATTGAGCGACTCAGTCCGACCCGTATTGGACGGGTTCGAGGCGCGCGCGACAACACATACACCGCAGGCGTAGTTTGTGAGAAAGTGGGGCGCTATGCCGAACGTGCCCATCACCCGGATCGGCTGACCACCCCTTTGCGCCGCGCCGGGCCCAAAGGCAGCGGTGAATTTGAGGCCATATCTTGGGACGAGGCGCTTGATGAAGTCGCTGGAGCCCTGCTGAAGGCCGAACAAAAACATGGATCCGAATCTGTGTGGCCCTATAATTATGCCGGTACCATGGGGTTGCTCATGCGCGATGGCATTGAACGGTTGCGCCATACCAAAAACTACTCCGGACAATACGATACCATCTGCACCACACCAGCGTGGCAAGGCTTCATCGCCGGGACCGGCATTCTAATGGGGCCTGACCCCCGTGAAATGGGTGTGTCCGATTTGATCGTCATCTGGGGCACCAACCCGGTGAATACCCAGATCAACGTCATGACTCACGTAACCAAAGCCCGTAAGGAACGCGGTGCCAAGATTGTCGTTATCGATACCTACAACACAGGGACCGCCAAACAGGCGGACATGTTCCTGCGGGTCAACCCGGGCACCGATGGGGCGGTGGCCTGTGCCATCATGCATGTGTTATTCCGCGACGATCTGGCCAATCGGGATTTCATGGAAAAGTTCACCGATGTACCGGGTGAACTGGAAGAACACCTGAAGACTAAAACACCCGTGTGGGCATCCGAAATTTCTGGTGTGCCCGCCGCCCACATCGAAACGTTGGCCCATATGATTGGCACAACGCCGCGGACATACCTCAGGCTGGGGTATGGCTTCACCCGCAGCCGCAATGGTGCCACCAACATGCACGCGGCCATGAGCATCGCTTCCGTTACCGGCAGCTGGCACGTGGAAGGTGGTGGCGCATTCCACAATAGCGGCGCGATTTTCCAAACGGACACCACCATGATTGAAGGGCTGGACGTGCGTGACCCGACTATTCGGATACTGGATCAGTCACGCATCGGCCCCATTCTGTGCGGTGACAAACGGGATCTGGGCGACGGTCCACCGGTAACGGCCCTGTTTATCCAAAATACCAATCCCATGTCCATCGCGCCCGATCAGGAAAAGGTTCACCGGGGTTTTGCCCGTGATGACTTGTTTGTGTGTGTGCATGAACAATTTATGACCGAAACTGCCGCCATGGCCGACATCGTGTTGCCCGCAACCATGTTCGTGGAACACGACGACATCTACAAGGCCGGTGGCCACCAACATATATCATTGGGCCTCAAGATCATTGATGGTCCGCCCGATTGCCGTAACAACCATGAGGTTCTTTGCGGTCTGGCGGAACGGTTAGGTGTGGACCATCCGGGCTTTCACATGACGCCGCGTGAACTTATAGACCGCACGTTACAGGATTCAGGGCGCGGCACGTTGGCCGAAATGGAAGAAACCAACTGGCTGGATTGCCAACCCCCGTTCGACGAATCGCATTTTGTGAACGGGTTTGGTCATGCGGACGGCAAGTTCCGGTTTAAACCTGACTGGGCTGGAAATAAAAAACGGGGTTACGTGGATAATCGGGTGATGGAGTCAATGCCGCAGCTACCCGATCACTGGACTATTATTGACCAAACCTCAGCAGAGCATCCGTTTCGCCTGGTCACGGCACCGGCACGGACTTACCTGAATTCAAGCTTCAACGAGACGCCGTCATCCATCAAACGCGAAGGACGCCCGGACGTACAAATTCACCCGGATGACGCGGCAGAGTTAAACATCAATGATGGCGACCGTGTACGCATGGGCAATGATCAGGGCAGCCTCGTCTTGCATGCCCGTCATGACACCGGCATCAATCGCGGCACGGTGATCAGCGAGGGTATCTGGCCCAACCACGCCTTCGAGGAAGGCAAGGGCATCAATGTGCTGACTAGTGCAGAGCCGATCGCACCCGCGGGTGGTGCTGCTTTCCATGACACAGCCGTCTGGATCAAAGTTGCCTCATGAGCATTCTGAAACGCGCCCACAGTCTGGTGAAAATAGCGATGGGCGTTCGGGCCACACGAAAGGCCGGATCAGACAAAGAGCGTGAGCACGCGCAAGCCGCACTAGCGGAATTATTTTCCGACGCGCGCGGTGGCGCCATGAAGATCGGCCAGATGTTTTCGGAAATCGGTGGCGACACATCGCTCGCTCAATTGACCCGGGGCGTGGAGCCATATCCGTTCGAGCATATGTTGCCTGCACTGGAACAAGGCCTGGGCCGCCCGGCGAGCGAAGTCTTTAAATCTATCGATCATACCGGCATTGCCGCATCGTTGGGCCAGGTGCACCGAGGCGTATTGCTGGATGGCACAGACGTCGCCATCAAGATCAGATATCCCGGCATTAGCGACGCCGTGGGAGCCGAGATGAAAATCGTTGGTATGATTCCCGGTGTTGGCCCGGCCAAAAAGTGGGGCATCGATCTGGATGGTTACAAACAATCCATAAAAGAAAACATGGACCGCGAGTTGGACTACCGCACGGAAGCCAATCGCCAAATCTCCTTTCGCCAGGCCAACCAAGTGCCCGGTCTTTGCGTGCCTGAGGTAATTTCCGAGCTGTGCAGCGAAGGCGTTCTCGTTCAGCACTGGGAAGAAGGCCAGTACCTGGAAGATATTCTGGATTGGCATCACAATGACCGTCACGCCATCGCGCGGATCATTCTCACCACCCTGTTCCATTGTCTTTTTATCAGTGGCTCGCTGCATGGTGATCCCCATATGGGGAATGCTTTCTATCGCAAGAATGCTGCAGGTGTTCCTGAATTTGTTCTGCTGGATTATGGCTGTACCGTGGACGCCACAAAGACACAGAGCGATGCCTTGCTTGAATTGATCATGGCCGTTCACGAAGGCCATCACATTCCAGCATTCGAGTGCCTGTGCGACATGGGGTTTGCCCCTGAAAAACTGGAATACATTCGTGAAGACCTGCCCCATGCCATACAGGTTCTATTGGCACCATTCGCCAGAGAAGAACTGTTCGATCCCAAAACATGGCCCATTCAAAAGCAATTTGAAGATCTGATGGGCGAACGACGGTGGTGGCTCCGGTCTGCCGGCCCTCCTGAATCCCTGTTTTGTGTGCGTATTTTTCACGGTGCGTTGTCACAGATGGAAAGCCTTGGCGTAAACTTATCGTGGTGGCATGTGCTGAATTCCTGTCTTGGACCCGAGGCCATGCATGCGGCAGCAACGCGTCTGGCCATACGGCGTGTTACCTCGATGGGCTCACCACCACCCAAATCCGCCGCAGAAGACCGGCCGGTAAAATCACAAGAGCTTCGCGTGCGCGTAACAGAAGGCGATAAACAAGTCGTCGCCATCGCCATGCCGGCCCGGGCGGCCTATGATCTGATCAATATCATGCCCGAAGACGTTATTGCCCACATCCGCGAAACTGGCTCCGTCGATCTGGACGCCGTTATGTCGCGTATCGTGGAAACACAGGCCGAGCCACAATCATTGTTTGAACATGATCGTGAGGCACGGCATTATCGCGTCTGGTTAGAATGACTAAAAGATAGGAAGTCACGATGGTTACGATTGGAATGGACTATAGAACCCTGCCTGGAAAAGAGCAGGAGTTCATCGACAATTTCCGCGCCGTTCTCGCGGCTATTAACGAAGCCGACGGCCATGACGAATCACACCTGTATGAAGACGTGGACGAAAAAGGGTCATTCCTGATTGTCAGCAACTGGAATGAGCATGAAGCCTACCAGGAATTCATTCAGAGCGACGCCTTCAAGGAAGTAACCTCTTTCGCCAAGGAAAACATCTTGGCTGAACGCCCCAAACACAAGGTTTATCGCAGTTAGAGCCTATGTGAATTGTCTCATAAATTGAGAATAGTAACTCATAGAGTGAGAAACCAGAGGCCGTTGGCTCGAATATCTGATTCTGCCTCAAGAACAGTCGTATTTGAAAGCCGTTAACAGCTTCTGAGAATAGCCAGAAGAGACATTCAGAGTGATTAAGAGCCAGCACTCACTCGCGTGGCAAACCCGAACGCTGCCAGTCGGTAACCCAAGCCGAGTTAACCTTATCGGTGCGATGATGACCGAGGTCATCACCGTGCATCTGATAGCCGAGTAGTCGACGGATGTGCTCAGGGTAGCGTGCTGCGACATCCGATGGAATATCGATGTACTGGTTGACCTCCTGACGCAACCAACCCAACGCATAGGTGTTGACTAGAGCCATGCGCGGATGAGCTGAACGATTGGCGCCACCGCCATGCCACGCAGAACCAAGATACAACAAGAGCGACCCCTTAGGCATCGACGCTTGCACGCTTTCCTCTGTCGCAGGTGCAATTTCCTCTGACACAGGAACGATTTCCGAATCGATCTGCAGGTGGCTTTGCGGTACCACATGGGTAGCGCCATTCTCAATGGTAAAATCGTCGAGCGCCCACAATGCTGAGAACTGCCATTCAACACCTGGCACACGCAATGGATACATGGAGTCATCCCGGTGCAGCACTTGCTGGGCTTCGCCCGGATGGATCTCAATCCCGGAGGTGCTGCCGATACGGTAATTGACACAGTTTGGTAACAGGATACTGTCGGCAACTTCCAGTACCAAGGGATGGCCAATCAGGTCTGCTGAGGTGGGAGAAAAACCAAGAACGCTAGCAATCCGTAGCGTCGTATAGCCGTTGAAATCGTTCTGAACCGCCGTGCCGACCCGGTCGAATTCGGGGCGAAATTCGTCGACGACGCGGTCAATAGTCACGTCGTTGGCAAGCGACTCGATGATTACGGCGCCATCTCGGTTGAGTGCGGCGATGACGGTTTCGGGTGTTACGTCGGCTTTAAAACGTTCCAGGCTCATACGTCCTCCAAAAATGTAAACAGAAATTTTTCATACACTCTGGTGCACGATAACAGTATGCTGAAATCGTTGCTCCCAACTACTATAGTGCATAATATCACAAGCATATCGGTTCACTGATGTCTGATTTGGGACATCGTTGAAATTCTTGGCTGCAGATTGTTCTTGTCCGCTTAGGGCCATTCTCAGAAGTTTCCGAGAACCGGAACTATAGTCTGCTCTACGCCGCAAATCGGACATTGCCTGTGGTGCCAAACCACAACCTGAACCAGTTTACCAGGCAAGTCTGGCCACGGGTTTCCATGCGCGGGCCATATCCATCGCTTGTTGTACGAGGTCCTCCGGCATCCGGGCCGACAAATCGATCACGTTCTGATGGGCCGCCGTATAGCCGTTTCGGTCGGCCAGAATGAGATACATGAGCGCTCGTATCTCGTCTTTTTCAACGCCCTCACCGCGCGCAAACCGAACACCGGCATGATTTTGCGCCTTTGCGTAGCCCTGCTGAGCCGCCGCCAGAAACCATTTGAAGGCTTCAGGCTTGTCTTCGGTCACCCCGTCACCGTCGCGGTACATCTTACCAACATTATATTGCGCTTTGTGGAAGCCCGCCTCGGCGGCCATGAGAATCAATCGAAATGCCTCGTCGGCATCAGCGTCCAATCCGCTTCCGTAGTAATACATCTTTCCAAGGGTATATTGGGACCGGACTGAGCCAGCGGCGGCGGCCTGTTGCAGCAGCTCTACGGCTCGGCCAAAATCCTGCGGTACATTGGCTCCACTGATAAAGGCCAGTGCCATATTGTGCATGGCGCGGTAATTCCCGCCCCCTGCGGCACGTTGCCACCATTCCAACGCTTGCCCTGGTCCTGTACGACGCCGCGACCCTCGTCGAACATCAGGCCAACATTATATTGCGCCCGTGCATCACCAGATTCCGCCAACGGCAACCATATCTGTACCGCGCCGTAAAAATCGCCCTGTTGATAGTGCGCCCAACCATCTTCAAATGTGCTGGCCTGTACGGTGGCTGGGAACAACCCACCGATCACACACAGTATTGCCATTGACCGCTGGCACCATGCTGTAAATTTTGCCATGCCCCTCCTCCAATCGCCTTCAGGACGCTTGTGCCGTGTACTTGCTTACCTGCATTCTTAAGCTTTCAATCAGGCCATCCACCCCCTGATTCTTGACCACGGCTGCAAATTCTGAGCGCTGTACTGATATCATACTGACGCCTTCAACAATGATGTCCATAATCTGAAAACGATTCTCGTCCAGCCGAACCCGCCAGCCGCAGTTCAGCGGTGCGGCGTCGGCACGATGGACCTTGGACAAAACGACGGCGTCCCGCTTACCCATGGGTTGCGCTTTCACAATCTCAAGCTCCTCACCCGCGTAGCCACCCAGTCTGCGGGAATAAGTGGTCAAAACGTATTTGGAAAACAGTTGCAAATATTCTGATTGCTGGGCCTCGGTTGCCTTTTTCCAGGCCCGGCCCAAAACGAACCGACCGATCTTATCGAGGG
Organism: Rhodospirillales bacterium; assembly: GCA_018662225.1. Classification (GTDB taxonomy): domain Bacteria; phylum Pseudomonadota; class Alphaproteobacteria; order Rhodospirillales; family Casp-alpha2; genus JABJGO01. Next base: position 34,052 of record JABJGO010000040.1, read on the forward strand.
CGAAGTTACGTGACAGCAACTGGCGCACTTGCTCTTCTCGTTGCTCAAGAGGTATGGACTGGTCTGACAACACCTTGATCGCCTGCTCGCCCAGTGCGGTCACGAATCGGGCGGCCTCAGCCGGTGGCGCAACCTCCTCGGCGGCATGCGCACTCAGAGGCGACACCCACAAGACGGTGACGAATATCCACGATGTAACAACGGCTTTAATCATTCCACTCTTATGCCTGATTTCCAGTACGACAGGATGGGACGCTATTATGCGGATCAATTTACAGCGTTTTCAAGGCTGGTCGTCATTTTTAAAATTTCATGACGGTAGAACAATTGACAACAGTGTGACGATGCGGCCTCATATCAGACCGTATTAGAATTCTGGTTCGCTATGCAAAAACTCATTGTTGGTATCGTTATCGGCGCTGTGGTCGGCATACTGTTCGGTGCATCAGTTGTTGCACCGCGCCTGATTCCGAATGAATTGGAAGCGGGGCCCCAACGCACCCTCGATTCAGAAACCGTGGATGACACGGTCATTCCGCCCGAAGGCAATATAGTAGAAACAGTGCCCGTCACTGAACTATCCAACACTGCGGCACCCTCGGGCGATGACGGCGGCGGCTTGAATTGGGAACTGGCCAGTGCATTTCCATCTGATATGCCCTTGTTTGGTGATCTGCCACGCCGGTTGGAAAAGCAAATCGAAACCCTGTCGGGTGGTGCCAGTACAGTACGATTTCATGAACCCGACACCCTGGCGCCCGCATCAGAACTAATGGAAGCTGTACGATCAGGCGCCGTAGATGTGGCTTATACCGCGCCGGTCCTGTCCGTTGATCAAATTCCGGCCCTTGGACTTTTCGGCGGCGCACCATTCGGACCGACACCCACAGAACTTCTAGCTTGGCTTTACGCCGGTGGCGGGATGGAAGAGCTAAACAGCATTTATCATAACCGGGATCTACACGCCCTACCCTGTGGATTATTAGGCGCAGCGTCTGCGGGCTGGTCCAATAAAAAGATAACATCCCCTGAGGATTTTGCGGGGCTTCGCATGCGTATTGATGGCCCGGGCGCGGCCATCGTAAGCAAACTGGGTGCTGAACCCGTGACCATGCTACCGGGTAGAGTTGCACAAGCGCTCAAAGATGGCGAGATCGATGCGGCAGAGCTGTCTTTACCGTCCGTTGATCTTGGGTTCGAACTCCACCGGGTAGCAGACTACTACTACTTCCCCGGATGGCATCATCGCTCAACATTGTTGGTGTTAATGATGCGGCTGGAAACCTGGCAATCATTGACAGCTAATCACCAGGGGTACCTGGAAATCGCCTGTGGCGACAACACGCGCCAAGGCCTGGCTGATGGAGAAGCAACGCAGTTGGACGCTCTGAAACGAATTACCAGCGCAGGCGTTGATGTTCTGAGACTACCAGATAACGTTCTGAAAAGCCTTGCCCACGCATGGCGCGTGACCGCACAAGAATATAGCCGAGAGGATGAAGAATTTGCCCAAACTTGGCGGTCGTTATACACATTCCAACGCGATTTTGGTATCTGGTACGACCTGAATCAATTATGAGATGATCATCGTAACGCGTTTTGAATGGTTGAATATCTGCAAATTGACGCTAATAATGCCGCTGAGGCCAAAGAATTTTAGTTCAACAAGGTGAGACTCTATGAAAAAAGTACTGATTTCCTCCATCGCTGTTGCCGCCGTTGCTATTATGAGCGCGGTATCTGCACCTGCTTATGCTGATGTGGCAAAAGGCGAAAAAATCTTCAAAAAATGCAAGGCATGCCATACTGTCGAAAGTGGTGGCGCAAACGGAATGGGGCCGAACCTTTTCGGTATCGTGGGCCGTGCTGCGGCAACCGCTGATGGCTTCAAATATTCCGATGCCATGAGCGAAGCTGCTGCTGGTGGTCTAGTCTGGGACGAAGAAAACCTGGATGGGTTTCTGAAAAAACCAAAGAAGTTTATGAAGAAAACCAAAATGTCTTTCGGTGGGATCAAAAAAGACGGCAAACGGGCTGACTTGATCGAGTACCTGGGCACATTGAATTAAGTAGCTGCTCTATAAATTCAAAAACGCCGCGCTGAGCAATCAGGGCGGCGTTTTAGTGAAGACTTCAATTCGAATACGGACACATTCCCCGATGGACCTTAAAGATCATATCCGCGCCATTCCGGACTTCCCCATCCCCGGCATCCTGTTTTATGACATTTCCACCCTGCTGGCCCATGCCGAGGCCTGGAAAGTTGCCGTTGATCGGCTGGCCGAACATGTATCGAAGCACAAACCGGATGTGCTGGTTGGTATCGAATCGCGCGGGTTCCTTGTTGCGGCACCATTGGCCCTGAAACTGGGTATCGGTTTTGCGATGGTACGCAAGAAAGGCAAGCTACCGGGATCCACCATCAGTTTTGAGTATGAGCTGGAATACGGCACGGATATTATTGAAATTCAGGATGACGCTGTAAAACCGGGTGACCGGGTGGTTGTACTGGATGATCTGTTGGCAACAGGCGGCACAATGGGTGCGTCGCTGGATTTACTGGACAGTGCCGGGGCGGACGTTGTGGGCACAGCGTGCATCATCGAATTAAATTTCCTGAATGGACGAGAAAAATTAAATGGTGTTCCGTTCCACTCCCTAATCTCTTACGATGACTAATATTACCGAGTAGAGACTCGGCATAATTGGGCTCTCTACAGGAGTGCCCAGCAACCGTTCGATTTGGACCAGCCCTTCCAGCTTTCGGTATAGCGTACATTCATCATGATCCATTTGTTCAGCTACCTGCAATTTGCCATCAATAACCTCAGATTTCTGGGCTTCGGGTTCGTCATGGTGATGGCCTCCAGTTTCGGGCAAACCTACTTCATTGGCATTTTTGGTCCGGCCATACGGATGGAATTCGACCTGACCTACACGTCGTGGGGTGGCATTTATATGGTCGGGACATTGGCCAGTGCTCTGCTGTTGCCCTGGACCGGCCAGTTAATTGATCGGGTCACCCTGCCCCGCTATACCGCCTGTGTTATTCTGGCGCTGGCGGGTGCCTGCGTATTTATGGCATGGGTGCCGTCCGCCACATTATTGATCGTGGCTATATTTCTGTTGCGCCAGACCGGTCAGGGCCTCATGAGCCTCACCGGGTCAACGGCAATGGCTCGATATTTTCCCAAAGATCGGGGCAAGGCTGTTGGCCTGTCGTCTATCGGGTTTTCCATCGGCGAATCCATCCTGCCCGTTCTCATGGTTCTGGCCATATCGATTGTTGGTTGGCGGACCACCTATAGCGGTGTGGCACTGGCAACGGTGGTCATCGTCCTGCCCGTCGCCATGTGGTTGCTGAAAGGGCACCACATCAGGCATCAGGCCCTTCAGGACCAGTTGGATAAAGAACAGCTGGAGACCGATGCATCGTCCTGGTCCCGGCGCGAGGTTCTCGGGGATTACCGGTATTACTTGCTAATGCCAGCCGTGCTGGCACCATCGTTCGTTGGCACCGCGCTATTCTTTCATCATTTGTCGCTGGCAGAATTAAAGGGCTGGGACGCCACGTGGTTTACAGGCAGCTATTGGGTCTACGGCACAGGCACCATCATTTCCATGCTGCTGTCCGGCCCCCTCATCGACCGGTTGACGGCCGTGCGGGTCTTACCAGCCTTTCTGATGCCCATGGTAGCCGGATTGATCCTGGTATGGGCCTTTGACGACGCTTGGTGGGCTTGGCCCTACCTGTTCCTGTTCGGCCTCAGTTCCGGACTCGCCTTTACCGGGCTGACCACATTGTGGGCTGAGATCTATGGCGTGAAAAACCTGGGTGCCATCAAGTCGTTGTTCTATGCCATCTCGGTCTTCGCCTCAGCGCTGGGGCCTGTGACCATGGGCTTCATGATGGATCAGGGAATTCCTATTGAAAACATCTGCTTGATGTTCGCCAGCTATATGGTGGCCGCAAGTGGATTGCTGTGGATCGCTTTAAAAGCTTATCGGGAGGGATAAATGGAACGCCTGGAAACGGTTTCTAAAGGGGAATGACGGCAACGACTTTCTTCATAACGGTCGGCAGGGCATGGCTGCCCAGGTCGGATGGGTGAACCCATACGCCATTGTCCAAATTACGGCTCTCGCCGGTCTGCCCTGTCCACACCTGAAGCCGAAGATGGAAATGGGTGAAGGTGTGAGCGACCTCACCATCCAGAGCGTGCCATACAGTTGTGGGTAGCGGTGCCTGTCCGGCGACCGTGGCATCATCTTCCTGAGCCTCCAGCCAGTCGGTTGACGGGAATTCCATCATCCCGCCCAACAACCCTTTTTCCGCGCGGCGACGCAAATGCACCCGGCCATCACCGTCCGTTAGCCAAAAAACCACACCGTATCGTGTGGGCCGTTCTTTCTTGGCGGCCTTTCGCGGGAACAAAGCTGGATCGTCCTGTTTTGTGGCGCGGCACTCAGATACCCAAGGACACCGGTCGCATTTAGGATTCTTGGGCGTGCAGATACCGGCACCCAGATCCATCATAGCCTGGGCGAAATCACCAGCCCGCCCTGGTGGTGCCAATTCTGACACGCGGACCTTCACCCGCTGTTTACCCGCCGGCATTTTATCGTCCATGGCATCAAGCCGGGATATGACACGGATGATATTGCCATCCACCGGGGCTGTATCCTGACCAAATGCGATAGCGGCAATGGCCGCAGCGGTATAATCCCCGATACCGGGTAAGGTGATCAAACCGTCCTCAGTATCCGGAAAACGCCCGCCGTGGTCGCCTACCACCTTTTGCGCACAAGCGTGCAGGTTACGGGCTCTGGCGTAGTACCCCAATCCCTGCCACTCATGCAGCACATCATCCAGTGAGGCGGCGGCCAGCGCCAGAACATCGGGCCAGCGCTCAAGAAATTTCTGATACCGGGGTTTTACCGTTGCGACGGTGGTTTGCTGGAGCAGCACCTCAGATAACCACACGCGGTAGGGATCAGGGTTGTCGGACCGCCACGGCAAGGTCCGACGCTCGCGACCATACCAATCCAGTAACTGTAATGCTGTTGCTTGCTCTGCCATGTGGCTAACCGTACCATTGTGTATGAGCCAGAAAAACCCGAACATCACTTATGCTGACAAGAAGTTACCGCCCAAACGTGGCGGCACGGCCCGCCTTGTGGGTCAGCAGGTCGGTGGCCTGACCAAACGCGCTTACGGGCGCCGCGGGTTTTCGTCCGGCGAACTCATCGCCGAATGGGCACGGGTTGTGGGCGATAATCTGGCTGCCCTGTCATCGCCTGAACGCATTACCTATCCCCGTAACAAGCGGTCCGGCGGCACGCTTCACCTGCGGGTGGCATCGGGGTCCATTGCGGTGGAACTTCAACATCTGGAACCTGTACTACTGGAGCGCATCAACGGGTATTTTGGCTATAACGCCGTGCAAGGCGTGCGATTGACGCAAGCCCCACTGCCCGATATGCCGAAACAGGCCAAGATCGAAAAACAACCACTGGACCCGGAAAAAGTGGCCGAAATTACAGCGCTTCTGACGGACGTAGACGACGACGATCTACGCCGTTCGCTGGAAGAACTGGCGCACGCCATCGCACGGCGCGAGGACAAGGCCTAGTCGTAATACCCGGCCTGAACCGTTTTGCCGATGAAATTCACCGCCATGCGGCCAGCCGTAATCGCTGTAACATCACCCAGATCATATTTAGGGGCGATTTCGTTTAAATCCATACCCACAAGTCGCCCCTTACCGATAAGCCCATGGATCAGTGTGCGGGCCTGATGGAACCATAACCCGCCCGGCGTGCGCGCCATAACAGCGGGGGCAATAGCCGGGTCCATGCCATCCAGATCAATAGTCAGATAGTAATGCCCGCCATCCGGGATCCGGTCCAGAACCGACTGCATGCCATTGTCGTGAATATCATAAGCCGTGATGATGTTTGAGCCATACGCGCGGGCGGCTTTGACTTCTTCTTCGCGTGCACTGCCCGATGCCCGAATGCCCAGTTGATAAATCTGGTCAATATGACCCATTTCTGACGCCCGTCGGATGGGGCTGGAATAGCCTTCTTCAACGCCATTCACATCATTGCGCCAATCAATGTGTGCATCAATTTGGACCAGTGTGATGGTCTCGCCCAACACGTCCAGCGCCCGCATGACCGGAATCGGCACACCGTGATCGCCACCAAACGTAATCAGGCTGGCACCTGTACTGAAAACCTTTCGCGCCGCCTCTTCGGCTCGCTGGTAATGGTGGGAGAGCTCACGCGCATCCGCCCGTACATCACCCACATCCACAACCTTGATATCGCGGCCATTCAGCAGCGTGCTATCGATATCGAAATCCCAATGCTTGCTACCCATGATAAGCTGATCCGATGCCTGACGAATGGCTGTAGGTGCATTGGTCTGATCGTTGGTGACTTCATCAATATTGTAGGGATCTCCGTGTGGGATGCCCATGATTGCTATATCTGCGTCAAACGCATCCATATCCGTGCTCAGGGGGAAATCCATGAATGTCTGGAACACGCGTCTAGGCGGTTTAGTGAGCGTTTTTTTGCTGGGTGCTGGCATGATAAACTCCTGAAAAATGGGCCGCGCGCGTAGCTCGCCCTCTAATTGCCGTATTCTGTATCAACGATAAGGGTAGAAAAACCGGAATTGTGGAAAACATTGGCTCGACTCTGGGGCACTCCCGATTCTATAGTTCAATATGTTGTGGTTATGGAGGCCAATTTGCGTCAATATATACAAAGTGTTGCGGTTGCTGTTAGTATGCTTTTTCTCGTTTCCGGGGCAGTTTTGCTCGGAAATAGTGAGGCACACAGTGAAATACTGGATACAGCCACCGCTTTGGAAGAAAGATCACTGGGCGATCCGAACGCCCCATTGACGATTTATGAGTATTCGTCATTGGGTTGTCCGCATTGTAAGGCATTCCACAAAAACACCCTGCCCATGGTCATGGAGGAGTTTATTGATACCGGTAAAGTCCGCCTCGTCTATCGTGACTATCCACTTGGCAATCGCGCCATGGCGGCGGCCATGATTGCACGCTGCGCACCACAGGAACGGTACTTTGGTATGCTTGAGCTTTTCTTTCAAAAGCAATCCGACTGGAGCCAGTCAGAGGATGCCATCGGTGCCCTGACAGCGGTGGCAAAGTTTGGCGGCCTGTCTTCGGATGATGTGATGGCGTGCTTGCAGGATCAGGACTTACTGAACGGCATCCGCACCCGCGCCGAAGCGGGTAGTGACGAATTTGGCATCGAGGCAACACCAACGTTCATCATTGGTGACACCGGTGAAAAAATTGAAGGGGCCATGGGGCCTGATGAGTTCCGCAAGGTTCTGAACGACGCACTAAATTAATAATCATGTGGACCAGCATACGACGCTGGCGAACATAAATGGGGTTCAACTGAGTTGCTACAATTTACAAAACTAAAATTATCGGGCTTTAAGTCCTTTGTAGATAACACGGAAATGCCGGTTGAACCCGGCATGACCGGCGTTGTGGGCCCCAACGGTTGTGGTAAATCCAATCTGGTTGAAGCCCTGCGCTGGGTTATGGGCGAAACGTCGGCCAAGCAGATGCGCGGCAAGGAAATGGAAGATGTGATTTTTGGTGGCACCGCATCTCGCCCCAGTCGTAACATCGCCACGGTTGCACTTGCCCTTGATAACCGTGACCGCGTGGCACCAGCCCAGTTCAATGAGTTTTCCGACCTGGAAGTTACCCGTAAGATTGAACGGGACAAAGGTTCCACGTACCGCGTCAACGGTAAGGAAGTACGTGCCCGTGATGTGCAACTGCTGTTTGCCGATGCCGCATCGGGTGCGCGCTCGACAGCACTTGTCTCGCAAGGCCGTGTTAGCCAGATCATTTCTCAAAAACCCACGGATCGGCGTCATATTCTGGAAGAAGCAGCCGGTATCACCGGGCTGCATTCCCGCCGCCATGAAGCAGAGCTTCGCCTGCGTGCGGCTGAAACCAACATGGAGCGCCTGGATGATATTCTTGGCACACTGGAAACTCAGCTACAGGGTCTCAAAAAACAGGCCCGTCAGGCCAATCGCTACCGGAATCTAAGCGATCATATCCGCAAAGCGGAAGCCACCCTGTTCCATCTCAAATGGGTGCAGGCTGATACCGCCATGAACGAGTCCCGTGTTGTGCAGCAATCCGCCGAAGACACGGTCAATGAACTGACCCGCCGCACGGCGACGGCATCGCTGGAACAAACCAAAGCTGCCGCTGACCTGCCGGCGCTTCGTGAGGCTGAAGCAGCGGCGGCAGCTGAGCTGCAACGCCTGACCATCGCCCGCGATGGCCTGAGCGCCGAAGAAGCACGTATTCTGCGCGAACAGGAAGAATGCGGCGAACGCCTGACCCAGATTGCGCAGGATATCGAACGGGAACAAGAACGCTCCCATGATGCGGTCGAAGCCATCAAACGACTGGATGCGGAGAGCACCGAACTGGAAGAAAGCCGGACTGGCGAAGATGAAGCCGTCGCCGAGTCCGCTGAAACCCTGAAACTAGCCAACACCAACGTTCTGGAACTGGACGAAGAGCACACCCACCTGACCGAAGAATTGGCGGCTGCCGAAGCGCGCCGGGCCAGTCTGGAACGGGCCGCAGGTGATCTGCAATCGCGACTGCAACAGATTTTGCAGCGCATGGATGTGACCCAGGAACAACGTAGTGCGCTATTGGAAGAATCAGGCGAAGCGCAGAACCTGACCGCGTCCGATACCGATGTTGCCGATGCTGAACGGGGATTGGAACAGGCACGCGAAGCCATCGATGCGGCCGAAGCTGCCCGTGAGGCTGCCAGTACCGAGGTCGAGGCCGCCCGCGCCGCCGAAGCCGAAGCCAGATCCAAACTCACCGGTTTTCAGGCTGAAGAAAAAGCCCTGTCCACCGTTCTGGAAAGCGAAGAGCCTGAAATGTTTCCGCCACTAATCGATGCGGTTAATGTGAAGTCCGGCTACGAGGGTGCTCTTGGTGCTGCCTTGGGTGATGATTTGTCGGCACCGGCAGATGAGCCGTCCGCCGTACACTGGCGGACGCTTGATGGCTATGATGATGCCGCCGCACTACCCGCTGGTGCTGAACGCTTGTCGGGAATGGTGAGCGGCCCCAAAGCCCTGACCCGAAGGTTGTCTCAAGTCGGTGTGGTTGCCGACGAAGACACCGGCCGTAAACTGCAAACCGACCTGAAACCGGGCCAGCGACTGGTTAGTTCCAGCGGTTGGCTGTGGCGTTGGGATGGCTTTACCGTCTCTCCCGATGCAGCAACCGGTGCCGCTATGCGCCTGGAGCAGCGCAACAGACTGGCGCAGGTCCGAACCGAGATTGAAACCGCCACCCGTGATGCAGAACGGGCCGGTGCCAACACCACAGAAGCTCGCACGCACGTGGAAGAGGCAACCGAGGCTCAACGCGCCGCACGCGGCACCTCGCACGAGGCTGAAAAGCGACTGGCCGTGGCGCGTGAACTTCAAGGGGCGCTTAAAGAAAAAGCGGCGGCTCGTTCATCCCGCGTAACCGCATTGGAAGAACAGATTGCGGCCCTCAACAACGACCAGAACGAAATCGCTGTTCGTGAAAAAGAAGCACAGGAAGCCGTCGCCAGCATGCCGGCTATGGAAGACCAGCGCGGTCGCCTTGAAGCCGTCCGTCAGGACTTGACCGATCGCCGCACCCATCAGGCAGAATGCCAAAGCCAGTATGCCGGTCATGCCCGGATCGCCGAAGAGCGTGAGCGCCGCATTGCCGATATCGTCCGCGAATTGGAATCATGGCAGAACCGCCAGAAAGGTGCCGCAGGCCAGATCGAGCAACTGGAAGCTCGCCTGGAAGCCCTGGGCGCCCAGCAGGAACGCTTGAAGAGCCTGCCATCAGAAATCGAGACCAAGCGTCTGGAACTGGCTGGTATGGTCGAAGGTGCTGAAAAGAAACGCCAGGGCATGGCCGATCAACTTGCAGCAAGTGAAAACCGGGTCAACGATTCGGCCAAGGTGTTGCGTGAGTTTGAAAGTGCGCTGGCCGATGCCCGTGAAGCGCGTGCGCGGGCCGAAGGTATCGTAGAGCAAAATCGCGTGACCATCGAGTCCATTGCAGAACGGGTGTCGGAGAAACTGCAAACCACACCGCAAAACCTGGCTGAGCTGGCGGAAATTACCGAAGACACCAAATTGCCCGATATGGAATCCGCCGAACGCCGGGTCGAGCGTCTGACCAAAGAACGCGACACCATGGGACCGGTTAATCTTCGCGCGGAGCAGGAAGCCGAAGAACTGACCGAACAGATCGACACCCTGAATTCCGAACGTGATGATCTGACTGAGGCCATTGGCAAGTTGCGCCGTGGCATTGCAGAGCTAAATCGTGAAGGTCGCCAACGGTTGCTGGAAGCCTTCAAGGAAATGGATGAGAACTTCCAGAAGCTGTTTGTTCAGCTATTTGGCGGCGGTACCGCACACCTTCATCTGACAGATGCCGATGATCCGCTGGAAGCAGGTCTTGAAATCATGGCCAGCCCGCCCGGCAAGAAACTTCAGGTGCTCTCACTGCTATCCGGTGGTGAGCAGGCCTTAACGGCGACGGCGCTACTGTTTGCCGCATTCCTCAGCAATCCGGCCCCCATCTGTGTGCTGGATGAGGTCGACGCCCCGCTTGATGATGCCAACGTGGATCGCTTCTGCTCCATGGTTGAGAAGATCGCCAAGGGTTCAGGCACCCGCTTTATCCTGATCACCCACCACCGAATGACCATGGCCCGTATGGACCGCCTGTTTGGTGTGACCATGACCGAACGCGGCGTGTCCCAACTTGTTTCCGTCGATTTGCAGCAGGCTGAGTCTATTCGGGATACGGCAACCGCAGGTGCGGGCGCGGCCTAAATCTGTGGATACAGCATCCAGACGACACTCACCGTCGACGCAGCGCAATCGAGACATCATTCTGTCCGTCCTTAAAGACGTGCTACCGGATACCGGCACGGTGCTGGAAATCGCCAGTGGTGCAGGTGAGCATGCGGCCTATTTTGCCCCGCATTTTCCGACCTTAACCTGGCAGCCCACCGATATTGATCGCGATAACTTCGGTAGTATCCTCAGCTGGGCCAGCGATACGGGTGGTGCGGTCCTTGACCCCGTACATTTGGATACTCAAGGAAACCCATGGCCCGTAGAAGCCGCTGCGGCTATCATGTGCATGAACATGATCCATATCTCACCCTGGGCCAGTACCGAGGGTCTGATACAGGGCGCTGGAAGAATACTGGGTGCCGGGGGTGTTCTTTTTCTTTACGGCCCCTACAAACAAGATGGCGTGGCCCTTGCACCCAGCAATGGTTCATTTGATGAGTGGCTCAAAAACCAAAACCCGAAATGGGGTATCCGTGAACTTGGTCATGTGGAAATTCTAGCGACGGCTAACGGCCTTAAACTAGACCACATTGTCGACATGCCAGCCAATAATCTCAGCCTCATATTCCGTAAAGAGGCCTAAACTGTTGCCGTGATACGCTTGGCACCAAGCCGTTTGTTCACCTTAAGCCCAAGTGGCACCAGCGCAATCAGTGCCAGCCCAGCCACAGCAAACGCGGCGGGTAAGCCAGCAAACACCAGAACTCCGCGCACAACACCCGGCGCAATGGCACCAGATACATCACGGTACGTGGCGTAAACAGCCGACATCTCGGTGCGCTCTGACGGCTTAACGGCCATGAGAAATGGCAGGCCTGCGCTGATATCCAGCAACACCAGAAACAGGGAGGCCAGGATCAACGCTACGATGGTGATTTCAGGCACCCCTGAAGCAAGGAAGGCGAGGCAAAAGAAAGTCCCGGATAACACAAAACCGGTCAGCAGAGCCTGTCGAATAGACCGGGCCTGCATCCAACGCAGCATGAATGGCGTGATAAACAGGAAAGCGTTGGCGATAGATACGGTCAGGCCGCCCAACTGTTCACTGTAGCCGCTCTCCACCACATAAATGGGGACATATATAATATAGACCCACCATGCGGATGACCTGACAACAGCAAAAATCCACCCGGCAATCAGCCGTGGCTGAGCAAAGAAACGGGGCAAGAAGGCCAGCGGGTTAGCGGTCCGGCGGCGCGCCTTGGTGATCACCTTGCCATTGCCCAGTCGTAAAACCCAAAACACGATCAACTGTACACATCCCGCGACCGCGGCGAACACAAACGGCGCTAGTGCCCATTGACCCATGAGCCAAACGCCGAGAAACGGCCCCACGGCCCAACAGGTGCCGCTGTAGAACAACCGTGTGGTTTCGAACTGCCCCAGGTTTGTGCGCTCCACGTAATCCATAACGTAGGCATTGAAAGAAATGGACGTAATGACAGAAGCCAACGTAGACACACCAAGCCCCACACCAACAAGCCAGCCACTTGCTGTACCGGTCAACATGGCCCCACCGGCAATCCCCACAACGCCAATTGAGTAAAACCACCGTCGGGGAATCAGGCGGGATATTGCAGGTGACAGAAGCGCCAGGATAAACGACGCAATTCCAATGACCAGATACACTTCGGAGACAGATTCCGCGTCACCGAAGTTTCTGTAGATCACAATAGGAAAGACCGAGAGCAGTATACCGCGTGTGGCGCTTTCCGCAGCCGCCAACATAGCAACGCCTTTGATGCCCGGATTTGGGGCATGGCGTAACGATTCCGGTATACGTCGTTGAAACATGCTCGCCCCTGCCCTTATGCGATAATGTGGGAACTTGTCCGTCCAATCATAGTTATGCTCGCCTCACGGAAACACCTAGTGAATTAAACTCGGGAAGGTTCGACAAAAAATTTGTTCAGGGATATAACGCCTGAAATACGCTCCCTCGTTCAGAACATAGAATCACAAACCATGTCGAAAACTGAAATGGCGCCTGCTGGTCGCCTGACCACAGGCTCGGTCGGACAACACGTCACCAACATGACGGTCCCCATGGTGTGGGGAATCTTCGCCATTGTTGCCGTCAGTATCACCGACATGTTTTTCGTTGGGCAACTCGGTACAGTACCGCTCGCCGCCATGGGATTCGTCGCCCCTGTATCCATGCTCTTGTTTTCGTTGGGCATCGGCATGGGTGCTGGCACCTCTTCTGTTGTATCTCGCGCTATTGGCGGGTCCAGCCGGGATCATATCCAACGCCTGACCACAGATGCCCTTACATTGACGTTTCTGATCTCATCGGTGTTCACCCTGCTTGGCATCGTAACCATAGAGCCGACTTTCCGATTGTTGGGGGCAGATGACGAGACCATGCCCTATATCACCGCCTACATGGTGCCGTGGTATATAGGTATTGTCTTCCTGGTTGTCCCGATGACCGGCAACAGCGCGATCCGCGCCTGTGGCGATGCCAAGTGGCCGGGCTTGATTATGTTGGGATCCGCGATTCTCAACGCCATACTAGACCCTATTCTGATCTTTGGCCTGTTGGGGGCGCCGCGCATGGAAATCGCCGGTGCAGCATGGGCCACGTTGTTGGCCCGCCTTTTCACGCTGGTCGGTGCGCTGTGTATTCTGCATTTCCGTGAACACCTGATCACGTCATTCTGGCCAGGTTGGGCAAAGTTTGTGCGATCGGCTAAAGACATTTTGCATATCGGCATACCGGCGTCGGTGAACCAGATGCTTAATCCGCTGGCCGCCGCGGTCCTGACCGCCATTGTGGCATCCTATGGCGTGGGTGCCGTTGCTGCCTTCGGTGTGGCCACACGTATCGAAGGGCTGGCCTTGGTGGTTCTATACGCTCTGTCAGCAGCTATCGGGCCGGTTGCCGGTCAGAATTGGGGCGCGGGGCTAACGCCTCGAGTTCGTGAATCACTGATCTTCTGTTTTCGCTTTTGCGCCATATTCGGTGTGGGTGGCAGCATCATACTATTCGCCCTGTCACCGCTCATTACCCCCCTGTTTGACCCAGATCCGGGCATTAGCGGCACGGCCGATCTTTATCTGCGCATCGTCCCGTGGTCCTATGCCTTTCATGGCGTCGTCATGATTGCGGCGGCATTTTTCAATAGCATTGCCCGACCCGGACGATCACTGTCCCTGACGGTAATCCGTATGTTGGTTTTGATGGTCCCACTAGCTTTGCTGGGCAGCACGCTACTGGGTATCATTGGGGTGTTCTGGGCCGTCGCCATAGCCAATACAGCTTCTGGCATCCTGGCAATTGTATGGTCACTGAAAGCTTGCCAAATTACGGCTCCCCCTGAACAGGGCCCGTCATAATCATGTTTTTAGGGAATCCTGATGTGTTTTTTCACCCAGATGGCCGTTTGGTAAAAAAAAGTTTTCCACAGAGCCATTTTTCTGAGCACTGTAAGCCATGAACACACAGCCTGAAAAACCGGGCAGCACACCGCCAGCGCCAAAAAATCTTGAGGAAAAACAAAGCCTTGAAGATTTAGACCGACGCGTGCGGGAACTGCGTGAAGAACGCCGGAAACCATCCAAGCTGTCCATGAACATAAAAGCGCCACCAAGCAACGTTCTGGGGCTTGCTTTTCGGGTCGCTGTCGAGTTAGTTTCCGCGCTGGTTGTAGGGGCGATCATCGGTTGGTCGCTTGATTACTGGCTCGATACGCGCCCCTGGATCATGCTGGTTTTTGTCGTCTTGGGCGCCGCCGCCGGTATCCTGAATGTCTATCGTTTGGCGAGCGGGTTTGCTTATGCCGCCAACTACCAAACGGCAGACGAAAAAGATCAGGAACATCGGGACAGCGACTTGTAAGAACGGTAGAAATTTATACACTTAACCGGCCTGATACAAAAATCAGGCGGATTACGGATTAAAGAGGGGTTTACAGGCGTGGCCGTAGAAAAACACAGTCCGCTCGCGCAGTTTGAAATCAAGGAACTGATCCCAATGGAGATCGGCAGTCTGGATGCCTCATTCACCAATTCATCGTTGGTTATGGTGCTGACAGTTGTTTCCATTGCCGCGTTTCTTGTTTTGGGCATGCGAAAGCACGCACACGTACCCGGCCGATGGCAGTCCATGGCCGAGCTCAGCTACATCTTCATCGCCAATATGGTGAAAGATACCGTGGGCAGCGAAGGTCGGACTTACTTCCCGTTTATTTTCAGCGTTTTCATGTTTGTGCTGTTTGGCAACCTGTGGGGCATGGTTCCCTATAGCTTTGCCTTCACCAGCCATATCGCCGTCACCTTCACCATGGCCGCATTCGTGTTCATTGGTGTGACCTTGATCGCGCTGGCAAAACATAAGATGCATTTCTTTTCATTTTTCATGCCACAGGGTGCACCGATCTACATGGCCCCCCTGTTGATCCCGATCGAGGTCATTTCCTACCTGTCACGGCCCATTAGCC
This sequence comes from Rhodospirillales bacterium, assembly GCA_018662225.1. GTDB lineage: Bacteria > Pseudomonadota > Alphaproteobacteria > Rhodospirillales > Casp-alpha2 > JABJGO01. Next base: position 49,457 of record JABJGO010000040.1, read on the forward strand.
TCAGCGTTCGTTTGTTCGCTAACATGCTGGCTGGCCACACCCTGTTGAAGGTGTTTGCAGGTTTTGTGATTTCGCTGGGTGCCTTGGGCGTTTTGCCACTGTTATTTGTGGTAGCCCTGACCGGACTGGAATTTGTTATCGCCTTTTTGCAGGCTTTCGTCTTTGCTATTCTGACGTGCCTGTACCTTAACGACGCGTTGCACCTGCACTGATCGCAGATACAACGCCTGTATATTCAATCAAACAAGTCACTATTATTGTAGAAAAAGAGGAATAAACCATGGAAATCGAAGCCGCAAAACTGTTGGGCGCTGGTCTTGCCGTTATTGGCGTTATTGGTTCTGGTATTGGTATTGGCAATATCTTTGCCTCCTTTATTCAGGCTGTTGGCCGCAACCCATCTGCACAGGGTGCTGTCTTCCCAATGACCATGCTGGGCTTTGCCCTGGTGGAAGCCATCGCACTGTTCGCGTTGGTTATCGCACTCGTTATTCTGTTCGGTTAATTTCCGAAGACTGAAAGCCGGGTGTTTTCAAAAATGGGTGTCTTAGGGCACCTAAATTGAAACTTCCGGTCCTCGTCTTGGAATTCCCGTTTAGGAGGACACATGCCACAGCTGGACATATCCACGTTTCCGTCTCAGATATTTTGGCTCACCGTCACGTTTGCAGCCCTTTTCCTTATTATGTGGAAAGTGGCTGTACCACGGATTGCCGATGTTCTTGAATCACGCCAGCGGCGTATTGAAGACAATCTGGACAAAGCTGCTGAGTTCAAAAAGGACGCAGAAGCCGCTATCGAAGCCTATGAGAATGCTATTGCCGAGGCTCGCGCCAGTGCACAAAGCACGATCAATGAAATGGCCCAGAACCTTGCTACCGATATGGCTGCCCAAGAAGCCGCGTTGGCCGAAAAGCTGCAAGCTCGAATTTCGGAGAGCGAAGCCGCTATTAGCGACGCCAAAACGGCAGCAATTTCCAGTATTCGTGATGTGGCACAGGATGTGGCAAGCAGCGCCGTTGAAAAGCTGGTTGGTGATGCACCTGACGCATCAGTCGTTGGTTCCGCAATTGACAGCGCCTTGAAGGCGCGTTCTTAAAGGAGGATATGGATATGGGTGCAATTATTCAAGATCCAGCCTTCTGGGTTCTGGTTGCTTTTATTGGCCTGTTCGCGGTTATCATCTATCTGAAAGTTCCGGGAACTGTGGGCGCACAGCTGGACAAACGATCCACACAGATCGAAAGCGATATTCGCGAAGCTGAAAAATTGTGCGAAGAAGCACAAAATTTGTTGGCGACCTACGAACGGAAGCAGAAAGATGCCCTTCGCGAGGCCGAAGACATTCTCGCCAATGCTAAAACCGAAGCAGGCCGTATGGCTGAACACGGTAAGGAACGCCTGGAACAGGCTTTGACCCGCCGCGAAAAGCAGGCCGTGGATCGCATTGCCCAGGTAGAAGCACAAGCGATCGAAGAAGTTCGCCATATGGCTGTTGATATCGCCATGGACGCCACACGCGAATTGGTTGCTGCACAAGTAGATGCCAAGGGCGACGCCATTGTCGATGCGGCAATTGGTAATCTGGCCAGTAAGCTGCACTAACCCGGTTCCACGACAAAATTGATAAAACCGGGGTGGCCAGCTGGTTTCCCCGGTTTTTTTATTTGACCCGGGTTTTATTTGAAACGAGCAACTCATGATTACGGATGACAAAAAGGCACTGGTCTTGTTTTCAGGGGGGCAGGATTCCGCTACCTGTGTTGCCTGGGCACTTGAGAACTTCTCCCACGTGGAAACCATTGGTTTTGATTATGGCCAACGCCACCTGATCGAAATGGATATGCGGCCCACGATTTTGGACGCTGTGCGTAATATCTCGCCCCTGTGGGATGACCGGTTGGGTGAGGATCATGTGCTCGATCTGAATGTACTGGGCGATATCAGCGATACAGCCCTGACCAGCAAAACCGAGATCGTACTGGCCGAAAATGGCTTACCCAATACGTTCGTGCCCGGTCGCAATCTGGTTTTCTTGAACTTTGCTGGCATTGTTGCCTACAGACGTGGTCTTGGTCATATCGTCGGCGGCATGTGCGAGACAGATTTCTCCGGCTATCCTGATTGCCGAAACGAAACCATGAAAGCCATGGCCAAGGCATTAGGCTTGGGTATGGACGAGCCGTTTGTCATCGACACCCCATTGATGTGGATGGATAAAAGCGAAACCTGGGCATTGGCGGAATCCCTTGGCGGCGAAGCGTTGGTGAACATCATCAGGAGCGATACCCACACCTGCTACCTGGGGGAACGCGGCGACCTTCACGACTGGGGACATGGCTGTGGCACATGTCCGGCCTGTGAGCTACGGATCAAGGGCTGGATATCTTACGCCGCAGCATAAGGCCATCTCAAATCTTGTGCATGAGCCGCTTTAATCCCATGGGGCATTAATGTAGTGTGCACACAACACAGGATGGTAACGGATATAAGATGGCAATAAAATTGAACGATTCGACTTCGATCCTGAGCGACCTAAACGTTCTCGTTGTAGATGATCAGGAGACAATGCGGAAGATTATCCGGCAACTCCTGAAGCAGGCGCAGATAGGGAATTCTTTCGAAGCCGCTAATGGCGAGGAAGCCCTTAAATTCATTGAAAATATCCACGAACCCAACCCTGATGTGGTCATTTGTGACCTGCACATGGATGGCATGGATGGCATGGAGTTTGTCCACCGTATGCGTCGTAAGAAAAATCAGACGCCGATCCTGATCCTGACCGGTGATGAGGACAAGTTCTTGCGTGAAGTTACCGAACAGGCAGGCGCCACACGTATCTTGACCAAGCCTATATCGGCAGGTGATCTTGCCAAGGAAATCAGCTCAGCTGTCGGTTTCGGTTAATCCCACACATAGATGCTGGGCAGATCAACGCTGTCGATCCAGCAGGCAAAGCTGATAAGTGGCTCATCAGCCGTCTGTATTTCGTGCCGTATGCCCGACGAATGGTAGACCAGATCACCTGATGGCCGATCAAGCCAGGGCTCAGCTCCCCGTTTCCATTGTGCCTCACCACCCATAACGCCATAAACCTCGCTTTGTTTGTGTGCGTGTGGGGGATACCACGCATGGGGTCCCTGTATGGTGATGGCCGTGGTCAGGTCATCAGAAAACCAGCACCCTTCCGGGCCGGTCAGCCGAAGAATGGCATACTTCTCGTTGAAGGCTGCGGCCCGTTTGTCATCATTGTATGACGCGTACATGCCGAACCAGCGCAACTGGTCGCGCTCTGAATACGCCGCACGGGCCAAGTCCCCCAAGGGGTTATCACCGCATAGTCCAATACAGGTACCGAAGTACTGATCGGCCATGGGCATGGTTTGAGGTTCTTCTTCCTTAACCGGACCAGACCAATCCACACGATCAACGATCTTGGCATAGCTACTGGATGATTCATGATCCTGAGCGGCCGCCCATTCACACATGGTTTTCAGGGCGGCGATGGTTTTTGGATACATACTATTCAGCTCTATTCATGCACTTGGTCATGGGCCTGGTCACGGGCCTGGTCACGGGCCTGGTCACGGACCTGGTCACGCAGGACAAATTTCTGAATCTTGCCCGTTGATGTTTTGGGCAAGTCGCCAAACACCACACGTTTTGGCCTTTTGAATCCTGCCATGTTGTCTTTACAAAATGCAATGATTTCTTCTTCGGTTGCCGTGGCATCCGGTTTCAATTCCACAAAGGCACATGGCACTTCGCCCCATTTCTCATCGGGTACGGCAACCACAGCAGCCAAGGCCACTGAAGGGTGTTTATAAAGAACCCCCTCTACTTCCACAGACGAGATGTTCTCACCACCAGAGATAATCACATCCTTCAGGCGGTCCTTGATCTGAATATATCCATTCGAATGCACCACAGCCAGATCACCAGAATGGAACCAGCCATCAGCAAACGCTGTTTCTGTTGCCTCGGGCGCTTTGTAGTAGCCCTTCATGACCGCATTACCCCGGATGAGGATCTCGCCTAAAACCTTACCGTTGGCCGGTACCGGGTTGGCAGTGCCAACTTCGGCCACAATGATGCCTTCCATCATGGGGAAGCGTACACCTTGCTGAGACTTGATTTCGGCCTGCTCGTCAAATGGCAAGGCATCCCACTGATCCTGCCAGGCGCAATGGAGCACATGACCATAGGTTTCGGTCAGGCCATACACATGCATGACCTCAAACCCCAGAGCCTGAACCTGTTCCAGCACGGCCGCAGGCGGTGGTGCACCAGCCGTCATGGCCTTAACCGGATGATCGAATGTCTTCTTTTCCTCGTCCGGTGCGTTGACCAACATGCCCAAAACAATGGGCGCGCCACCAAAATGGCTGATCTTGTGTTCGACAACCGCATCAAAGACCGCCTTGGCGGTGGTATAGCGACAGCAAACGATGGTCCCGGTTACCGCCGCCATGGTCCAGGCATGGCCCCAGCCGTTACAATGGAACATGGGAACCGTGTACAGATACGTTGGGTGATTGGGCAATCCCCAGCCGACCACGGTGCCCATGGTCATGAGGTACGAGCCACGGTGGTGATAGACCACGCCTTTGGGGCGACCACTGGTGCCAGATGTGTAGTTTAGCGCCAGCGCCTGCCATTCATCCGTGGGCAAGGTCCACGCGAAGTCTGGCTGGCCTGTATTCAGAAACGCTTCGTAATCCATGCTGCCCAGCCGCTCACCTTCGCCGTCTTTCAACTGGGCCTGATCATCCACAATATCGATGATGTGAAGATCGCCCCGACCATGCAATTCAAGGGCTGCCTTCATGGTAGGCGAAAACTGGGTGTCGGTGATCAGCACCTTGGCGTCGCTATGATCCAGAATGTAGGCAATGGTGTCCGCGTCCAAACGCGTGTTCATAGCGTTGAGAACGGCCCCACACATGGGAACACCGTAATGGGCTTCAAACAGCTCAGGGGTGTTGGCAGCGATAACGGTAACAGTATCGCCCACGCCAATGCCTAAATTATCCAGTGCACTGGCCAGACGCACACAGCGGTCATAGGATTCGCGCCAGTTATAGCGGCGGTAGCCATAGATAACGGCAGGATAGTCAGGGAAGACGTCCCGAGCGCGTTGCATGAAGGACAGTGGCGAAAGGCTCACATAATTGGCTGCATTCTTGTCCAGGCCGCTATCGTACGCATTTGAGGACATTATCGCTCTCCCTGATGTACTCAGATAGGTATAACTCAGATAAAAGGCAGGTCAGATACACTGCCGTCACGCATCGTGCCATCGGGCAAGACGACCTTAACCGCCAAACCCACATCCCAGAAGCCTTTGTCCATCATGGCAAAGGCAACCGTACTTGCCAAATCGGGTGAATAGGCAGACGACGTGACACCGCCCACGTGCTTACCATTAACCTGTACTGACCATTCATCTGTTGTGGGTGGTACGGGGCCACCATCGATCTTCAAACCTCGCACAAGGCGACGAGTCCCTTCTGCCATGACTTTGGCCACCGCATCGCGGCCCAGCGCCTCAATGGGGCGGTCCACATGACAATATCGGTCCAAGCCACATTCCAGCGGATTGTGCGCACGGGTCATATCATTCCCGTAGGACAACAGCCCACCTTCAATGCGCTCAATATGGTTGGGGCAACCGGGTCTGATCTCAAAAGGCTGGCCCGCTTCCCACAAGGCATCCCACAATTCCAACGCCAGATCTTCACGATCCACATAAATTTCAAACCCGCCCTGTTTGCTCCATCCGGACCGGGCGATGACAAAGGGGTGATTGTTGAAGCTCAGGCGCTCAAAGCGGAAAAAACGAATATCACGCACCGACTCGCCAAACACCTGAGCCATCAAATCGTCTGATTTAGGCCCCTGAATAGCCAGCGGCCATACGTCAGGCTCGTGGGTCGCCACATCCAAACCCAAGCCTGTGGCTAACCCCCGTGCCCACAACAGCACATCAGAGTCCGCCAAAGACAGCCAATAATGATCATCAGCCAGCTTCAAGCCCACCGGATCGTTGATCATACCGCCGTCAGTGTCGACCAGTGGTGCGTAGAAGCATTGGCCTTCAATCATGCCGCCAATGTCGCGGACCGTCATCAACTGTACCAGGCGCGCCGCATCCGGACCCTGTATTGAGACCTGGCGTTCACACCCCACATCCCAGATCTGAACATGTTGTTTCAGATGGGTATAGTCAGCCTCAACGGATTCAAATACCGTTGCCAACAGCATGTGGTTATAGACGGTGTAGCTTTTAACCCCAGCCGCTTCCACACGTGGCGAAAATGGTGTCCGCCGGGTGCGACGGGACTGGGAAAGTGTAGCCGGTGCCATCATCAGGGCCTTTACGGGCCAGACCACTCAAGGCGACAGAACTCGGCGCTGCGGCCACCGAAGTCCCAAACCCGGCCAAAATCACGGATTTTGGCTGTCGTTGCTTTGGACACGATAATATCAGGCGCAATCCAATACCCTGAATTCTTGATCACCACGGGTTCTTTGCCGTTGGCCCCCATAACAGGCTCGATCACAGCGTCGATCTTGCGGGGGATATTGAATACGCGTTTGTCACCATTCTTGGCATAAGAAATAGGTACACGTTTGGCGCCCAGATACTGACCCACCAACACACGAAGCACGCCAGTGCTGCCACCGGCCTGACCAGTCAGGATTTCTTCGATGGCCTGCGCCTGAAAATCATCAGCGCGTTCGTCAATGTAAAGAGCCGCTGTCCAGTTACCACGCCCCATGTTGCCGGGAATATCCAGCAAGATACCTGCGTTCAGGCCATCCAGCTTGGTATTGCCAAAATAGCCGTCTTCAATCTGGATACCGGCCCAACCCTGACAGTAACCTTCGGTTGGGGGGTGAACACCCAATGACACAACGCAGGGGCAGAAAACTGTGCAGCTGCAATTGAGGATCAATTCACCGTTTAACGTCCACTTCTTTGCCATCGTTTTTCCTTACTTTACGAAATAACCGTGGTGATGAGGCTTAAACCCCACACAACAAGTACAACACCAATTACTCGCCCAAAAAATTGACCTTTGGGTAGAATTTTTTCAAATAACATAATAACGCTCAAGATCGCCATCCACACCAGGTTCATGGTACCACCCACAAACATGATGGCCATCAACGCCCAGCAACACCCGGCACAATAGAGGCCATGCTGCATGCCCATTCGAACAGCACCAATTTTACCTTCGCGCCAATGAAGCAGAAAGTATTTCATGGGTGAACGACATTGGCTGAGACAGGCTTCCTTCAAGGCGCTCCATTGATACAGGCCTGCCATGATCAAAACCACGCCACCAACAACAGGGGCCACGTCCAGCAATGACGCGGACTGCGCAAATGTGTCACTAATGAGCCATTGAAGCATGGTCACCCCGACACCAAGGCCAACCCAAACCAGCAAATACCCACTGGCAAACACGGCCGTGGGGGCACTCGGCATTCCTTTTGTGGCGGCGGCCTGGTTAATATCTGAATAGGCCGCGATCACGGGGGCTGCCGTCGGTAACATCATGCCAATAGCCATGACCATCCACATGGCCAGCACCAGCGCGGATTGCTCTATGGTCCAGCGTCCGGCGTCCGTGCCACTGCTGGCGATCACGGCACGGCAAATTTCGCTCCAGATTGATCCAGGGGGAAAGGCACTATACCCGGCCCAAACGAGAACCTGATCGACCATTTCCATACCGGGGCCAAGATTGGTGACACCACCATCAACCGCCGCATGATCCATGGCAAATACCCAGACACCGACCCAGGCCATTGCACTGGCCGCAACAATTGCGCCATAGACCGTCAGTCGTTCCCACGGAAATACTGGCGCATCAGGCGAAACCGCCGCGTTATCAATTGGTAGTGTGTGCGTCATTGGCTCGTCAACAGGTCCTCAAATCGTCCTTCGAGCGCATTTTCTGCCACACCGATGCCCATCACAAGCAATGAATATTGGACATATGGCCTTGTTTTATTTATGGATCAGTTATGAAACGCCGATTACCTCCCTTGAACTGGCTCAGATCCTTCGAATCAGCGGCACGATTGCTCAGCTTCACCGCTGCGGGTGAAGAGCTGTATCTGACCCAGGCCGCCATCAGCCAGCATATCAAATCACTGGAGCAATATCTGGGAACGCCGCTGTTCATCCGCCTGCCACGAAGCCTGCGCCTTACAGATCATGGCAGGGCCTATCAGCTACGAATCGAACCTGTTCTTAATCAGCTGGCCGACGACACAGACGAGATATTTGGCCACGACACCAAGAACCAGCTGGTTATTCGGGTTAACGCGGCATTTTCCGTGCTTTGGCTGGCCCCCCGCATTGGCCGCTTTCTCGCCGCAAACCCCAATATTGATTTGCGGATCACCAACCCCGTGTGGGCGCTGGGTGAAATGGAAGAAGGCGCGGATTTTGAAATCCAGTACGGTAGTGGCGATTGGCCAGGGATGGACGTAACCCAACTAACCCGGGATACGTTGTTCCCGGTGTGCCATCCGGATCACGTGTCGCGTACCCATGACGACTTAGCCGCAGAGCTACGCATCCATGTGATCGGTTATCGGGACGGTTGGGCAGACTGGTGCAAGGTTGCGAATTCAGCAGACCTGGCCATTAACCGCGATATCCAGTGCGATAATTCCATCATGGCTTTCGAGATGGCTGCCAAGGGCATCGGCGTGGCAATTGCGCGTCACTCGTTGGCAAGCGAGATGTTGGGCAAAGGAGTTCTGGCGCGGCCTTTCGATACGGCGGTGCCGACCAGTCAAAACTTCTATCTCATAAATCCGCTCAACGTATCCACATCACCGTCGAAAACGGCTTTCCGAGACTGGCTCATCGCTGAGGCAGCAGAATTTCAAGACGGAAGCTCTATCCCCGCACCATAACAAGGGGGCTATCCACATGGGTGGTCCATAACCACACCGTCAACAATGCTGAATGGTTGGTTTGCATGGCGTGGCGAATGCCTGTTTCATGGTGAATCAGTGTGCCGGATTCCACAGGGAACCATGGGTCTGAGCCAATTTTCCAATCCCCGTCACCACCGATGATCCAGTACGTCTCCACTGCTTGATGAGCATGGGGTGGATAGTAGATATCAGGTGCCTGAATACTAAAACCGCCGGCGATTTTGTCTGATACCAGTGGGCCGTTACTGCCGAAGATCGAACAATAGGCAAAACGGTTCTGGAAAGCCTCGATATCAGGTTCATCCGCGTTGCCTTCGCCCCACAGGTTCCACCTGATCTGATCCTTGGCACCGAGAATGGCTTCACCAATCATGTGGGCGTTGGACCCGTATTGCCCTGCCGACGTGCACAGGCTTTCAAGGCACTCATCCACAACTGCCGGGCTGCGGGGTTCCGTCGGTTGTAACGCCGACGACCATTTAACATGTTTTAAGGCAAAGGCCGCAGCCTCACCCGCATCGTCACCATTTAATGCCGCGGATTCGAACAAATCCTTCAAAGCCCCAATTACGCGCTTCATACTTTAGTCTCCCGCAATCAATTCAAGCCACTCAGCCTCACTGAGCAACGTGACACCTAATTCTTCGGCCTTCTTTGCCTTTGATCCGGCACCCGGACCGGCGACCACATAATCCGTCTTCTTTGATACAGAACCCGCGACTTTTGCGCCAAGGGATTCGGCGGAAGCCTTGGCTTCACTACGCGACATTTGCTCCAACGTGCCGGTAAACACAACAGTCTTTCCGGCAACCGGTGACGCGCTGGTATCAGGTACTGCCACATCTTCGATGGTCAGCTGGGCAATCAAATCGTCCAAAGCCTCAACGTTATGAGCCTCACGGAAAAATGCCGCCAGCGTATCGGCCACCGCGTCACCAATGGTATCAAGTTCCACCAGGTTTTGTCGAATTTCTGTTCCGATAATGCGCGACATCTCGATCATATCGTCCCGCCACACCTGGGCCGATCCATAGTGCCGGGCCAGCAATTTCGCCGTTGATTGCCCAATGTGGCGGATACCCAGTGCATAAATGAATTTATCCAGCGGAATGGTGCTGCGCGCGATCAGAGCCGCCATCAGGTTATCAGCCGATTTCTTGCCCCACCCTTCCCGCTTTGCAATCGCATCGTAATGGTCCTTTAATCGGAAGATATCAGCCGGCGTCTTGACCAAGCCCTCATCGTGAAAGGCCTCAATATGTTTGCCGCCCAATCCTTCGATATCAAAGGCGTCACGCGACACGAAATGCTTCAGGGTTTCCACCACCTGCGCCCGGCAGACCAACCCGCCGCTGCACCGCCAGGCCACTTCACCCTTTTCGCGGACGGCATGGCTGCCGCATTCGGGGCAGGTTTTGGGAAATTCAAACGGTGTCGAGTCAGTCGGACGTTTGTCCATGACCACGCTAACCACTTGCGGGATAACATCACCGGCCCGCTGAATGATCACGGTGTCGCCTTCGCGTGCGTCCAGTCGTTCAATCTCGTCCTGGTTATGCAATGTGGCGCGACCAACGACCACCCCGCCCACGGTAATGGGATCCAAATTGGCAACAGGTGTCAACGACCCCGTTCGACCCACCTGTACAGTGATTTCGCGTAACGTGGTTTGCGCCTTTTCGGCCGGAAACTTATGGGCAATAGCCCACCTGGGCGCTCGGCTCACAAAGCCCAGGCGCTGTTGCCAATCCAATCGGTTGACCTTGTACACAATACCGTCGATATCGTAATCCAGCCCAGCGCGGGCCTCACCGATTTCAGCGTACAGCGCCATGATATCCTTAACGCTGGAGCACACACGGGCCAGCGGATTTGTCACAAACCCCCATTGTTTGAACCGTTCAAGCGCTTCTGTGTGGGTCCCAGCCAAATCACCATCGACCTCGCCCCACGCATAGGCAAACAGCTGCAACGAGCGTTCCGCCGTCACCGATGTATCAAGCTGGCGAAGGCTGCCCGCCGCTGCATTGCGGGGATTGGCAAAAACTTTCGCACCGCGTTCTTCCTGACGCGCGTTCAGTGCGGCGAAGTCAGACTTGTTCATGAAGATTTCACCGCGTACCTCCAAGACAGCTGGCACGTCACCAGCGATTACCTTTGGTACCTGCGTGTCATCAAAGGTCAGCACATTCTTCGTCACGTTCTCGCCGGTGGTGCCGTCGCCGCGTGTTGCTGCCTGAACAAATTTACCGTTCTCATAGCGTAGGGTAATAGACAGGCCATCAATTTTCGGCTCAGCCGCGATGGCTAATTCTTCAGTCTCATCCAATCTCAAAAACCGGCGGATACTATCCAGAAAATCGGCAACGTCCTGTTCAGAAAAGGCATTGCCCAATGACAGCATAGGCCGCGCATGCGTTACCTTGCCGAAGCCGCCGGATACGACAGCACCAACGCGTTTCGATGGGCTGTCATCACGGACCAGATAGGGAAATGCAGCCTCAATAGCATCACTGCGCCCACGCAAGGCGTCGTATTCACTATCAGTAATTTCCGGCGCGTCGTTCTGGTGATAAGCCACATCGTGACGGGCGATCTCAGCCGCCAGAGCACGCAGTTCATCATCGGCGTCAAATGGCGTTAAATCTTTAATCGCAACGAGGGACGTCGTGTCGCTCACGCGGCGTCACCCTGTGCTCGCCCCGCTAACAAACGGCTGGCTGCGGCGCGGGCCTCATCAGTGATTTCCGCACCGGCCAACATGCGGGCGATTTCTTCTTCACGTTCTTGGGCATTCAAACCGTTCACCGTAGTTTGAACAACACTGTCCCCAGCCAGTTTGCTGACCCGCCAATGGTTGACGCCCATGGATGCCACCTGTGGTGAGTGTGTCACGACCAACACCTGAACATCTGCCGCAAGACCGGCAAGCCGTTCACCCACGGCCGCCGCCGTCGCCCCGCCAATACCGCTGTCGACCTCATCAAAAATGATCGTTGGCACAGGGTCTGCTTTGGCCAGAACCACTTTCAGGGCCAGCATGAAACGGGCCATTTCGCCGCCCGATGCCACTTTTCCAATGGGCCCCGGCGCACTGCCCGGATTGGTGGATACCAGAAAGGATACCCGGTCCATACCATGAGCGCCCCATTCGCCTTCGGCCAGTGCATCAACCGGCACGTGGAAATTGGCAGCCCCCAGTTTCAGCGGTGCCAGTTCATTGTTCACCGCCGTTTGCAGGCCTTTGGCCGATTTCTTGCGGGCGTCGCTCAACGCGCTGGCAGCGTCCTGATAACCGGCACGAGCCGCGGCCGCTTCCGCGCGCAAGCCATCTATGTTCTTTGCGCCGTTATCGATGGATTCCAGGCTTTCCAAGAATTTTTGCTGCAAATCGGCCAGCGCATCCACCTCAACCCCATGTTTTCGGGCCAGCGCCCGTAGCGCGAACAGGCGTTCTTCCGTGCGTTCCAGATTGGCCGGATTCAAATCCAGATCTGCCTTCAGCCGTTGCAGCTCTGATTGCGCATCAGCGACTTCGGCTGATGCCCTATCAAGGGCCCCGATAACGGGTTCGAACCGCGCATCAATCTTTTCAGCTAAACGGGTCAGGTGCTTGGCCGCACTTTGTAGCGAGCTTTCAACGCCTCGGCCATTTCTGAGTTCCTTGCTGGCCCCTTCCATGCCCTCTGCGATCTTTTCGCCATTCATCATGAAGGTACGGGTTTCAGCCAGCTCCTGTTCTTCGCCCGGCTGCGGTCCGATTTCGGTTAGTTCCTCAACCGCATGGCGCAGGAAGTCTTCTTCAATGCGGGCTTTCTCGTATGCCGCCTGAGCCTCGGCTACGGCAATTTCTTTTTCCCGCCACCCGGTCCACAATCCAGATACCTTGCTGACAGCGCCTGTAAGTGCCCCATAAGCATCCAGCAGGCCCATATGGGTTGCTTGGTTAAGCATTCGCTGGTTTTCGAACTGGCCATGGATTTCGGCTAGCTTGTCGCCCACTGAGCGCAGAACCCCCACGCTTGCGGGTTCGCCATTCACATAGGCGCGCGACCGGCCATCTTTGCCCAATATACGCTTTAAGATCAGACCCTCGCCGGGTATGTCCGGGGTGATACCCTGATCGGCGAGCAATTCAACGATTTCGTTATTCACCGGATCAAAAGCCGCTGTGACTGATGCCTGTTCTGAGCCCTGCCGCAACAGCGAAGCATCGGCGCGGACACCCAACGCCAGGCCCAATGAATCCAGTAGGATGGATTTACCAGCACCTGTCTCGCCCGTCAGGACAGACAGTCCAGACTCGAATTCAAGATCGAGTTTCTCGATCAGAACCACATCGCGAATAGAAAGGCTTCGAAGCATGGGCGGGGCAAACTCTCAGATATTTAGCAGGCCATCAATTATTACCAGAACTTATACCAGGACTCATCTTCCGTCTCATCTACACGGATCTGTTTGCCCTCGACCAATTGGTAAGCATCCACGTACCACTCACTACCGGGGAAGTTATGTCCCAGCACGGCAGCACTTTTCCGTGCCTCCTCTACCAAACCAATGGCGAGATATGACTCGGTCATCCGCAATAATGCTTCTGGCACGTGAGTTGTGGTCTGGTATTGGTCAATCACCACCTTGAAGCGGTTAATCGCCGCCAGATACTGGCCCTGTTCCCCGTAATACCGACCAATTTCCATTTCCTTACCCGCCAAATGATCAAACGTCAGGTCAAGCTTGACCCGGGCGTCCTTGGCGTAGCTGCTCTCAGGGAACCGGGTGATCAACTCGTTCAGCGTGCGTAAGGCATCGCTGGTCATTTGCTGATCGCGGTCTACCGTGGAAATTTGTTCGTAATAGCAAAGCGCCTTCAGATAATAAGCGTAAGGCGTATCGCTGTGCGAAGGGTGTAGCTGGATAAACCGGTCAAGGGTGATGACCGCATCATCGTAGTCGTTATCCATATAATAGGAAAATGCCGCCATGAGCTGGCCTTTTGTGGCCCACTTGGAATAAGGGTGTTGCCGTTCGACCTCATCAAAACCTTTGGCCGCGATCTTATAGTTGCCTTTATCCAAATTATTTTTGGCGGCATTATAGAGAATGTCGACGGGTTCTTCCACGTACTCATCTTGCGACGGTGCCGCGCAAGCAGACAGGAACACCATAACACCCATGATCAGCAAAATGCCGAAGGACAGGCCAGGTATGGCTGATTTTTGGCTCGTGTGACGCATCATCGAATTCATCGTATTTTTGGGCGGCTCTTGTTCTCGTACCATAAGAATATAACACGCCAAAAATGCGAAGACGAACACTCGCTGAGGAATGTTCGTCACAAATTACCGCATTTGAGTCAAAAAATCTGGAAAATCAGGCGTTCGCTGCAATTGCGAATTCTGAACGATCCGCATCGATGCCGCCATTTGGCATGTTATCGGCTTCATCGGCGGCAATAACATCATATGTCCACGCCGATTCGTCCGCGAATAAAGCGCGAAGCAATTGGTTGTTCAGGGCATGGCCGGAACGGACGCCAGAGAACGCCCCAATGATCTGACCACCGGCCAGATACATGTCGCCAACCGCATCCAGTGCTTTATGGCGCACAAACTCGTCATCAAACCGCAGACCGTCTTCGTTCAGGATTTCGTCACCGGACACCACGATAGCATTCTCAAGTGAGCCACCCTTAGCAAGGCCAGCCGCCCGCATGGCTTCGACTTCATGCAGGAACCCGAAAGTACGTGCACGCGCCAGTTCTTTTGAGAACGAGCCATTGACGACACCTAATCGGATATTTTGATGGCTAATGGCGTTGGTCTCGAAGTTGATTTCCATGTCGACTTCAAATCGTGATGCGGGTTGGATGGAAACCGTGCATTCACCGTCCGTGGCACTGATGGTTTTCAACACCCGCACGACCCGGCGATCGGCATCCTGTTCAACAACACCCGCACATTCCAGCAGGAAGACAAATGGCTCTGAGCTACCATCCATAATCGGCACTTCGGGTCCATTCAGTTCGATCACGGCATTATCAATACCACAACCGGCAAGTGCCGCCATGATGTGTTCTACGGTTGAAACCGTAACACCGTCGGAATTTCCAAGAACTGTGCACAGACGCGTATCAACAACGTTGTTCCACAACGCGGCGATTTCGGCCCCACGGCCGGACACATCTGTACGACGGAACACAATACCAGTGTTCGCATCGCCTGGATTAATTGTCATGGTAACAGTGTCGCCAGAATGCAGCGCCACACCCGTACAATCAATGGGGGCTTTCAATGTACGTTGACGTAAAAAACGATGGTTCGCGGGAAGAAGGTCGTAACCGTCCATGTTCGCGTAATCTCCAAAATCTCTTATTCTACCGCCGGTCAAACCTGACCATTCATCCCCCGAGAATTATGCGGTGCCTACTGGTGCAGGCTTTGTTTGTGCGTGGATTACTACCAATTGCTATTGCGCTGCACAAATCACTCTTTGTTTCGCTTTGTTACGGTAGGAAATATTAGTTAACATATTGAAAATACACGTATAAAAACGAGGAGGTTTCCGTTTGGAAACCCCCTCTATTTTTTCATTACGTCGTATATTTTCGATGGAGCGAATCAGTTTGCCTATTAGTTCGCTTGGCGCCGCAGGAATGCCGGAATGTCGAGCAAGTCCTCTTCATGGTCCGCCGCCGGAATACGTTCCGCCTGTTCCATGCCGCCCAATCGGGTTTGTGGCGTGGCAGCCGGGGCATCCGAAATTGGCGTCGGCGCTATCGGCGTTGATACTAAAGGCGTTGACGTCGCAGCCGGTGATGCGGCTGGTGCATCGGCTTTGTGCTGCCAATCCAGTGGCTGAGCCTGCGATTCTGAAGGCTTGGCTGATTCTGCCTTACCGGCGCCCATAATTCGGCCAAACAGGCTACCGGCTCGCGATTTTCCTGATCTACCGGAACTTACAACCGGTTTAGTGCTGCTGCCGTTCATCATGTCAGACACGGCGAATGGCTTGGTAGGCGCTTCTTGTTCACCACCAGCAGCCGTCATTGGTGCCGGTGGAATAAAAGCATCTTTGGTGTCAGCGGATGGCATGCCCACAGGTGCGGGCGTGTCTTCCATTTCCGGTGCACTGGCGACAGCGGCGGGCATATCCAGCCCGTGCGATGCCTGATCATCAGAGGCCTCAATTGATGTCTCAGCAACCGCCCCTGACTCCGCTGGCGTTTCAGCTTCGGGCTCAGGGGCCGCTGAGGTTTCTTCCGCATCTGCTTCTGCTTCGGTGACGTCCTCTTCGGCGACCTCGACCTCAACTTCGGCTTCTGTTTCAGCGACAACTTCTTCAACGATTTCGTCGGTTGATGCTTCGGCTTCGCTGGTTTCGGCTCCTGTAAACCGGAATGGGATCAGCGGTTCATCATCGGCACTGGCCACGGCTTCTGGTTCCGCTTCCACAGCGGGACACATGGTAGGCAAAGGCCGTTCCATGGCGCTCAAAACTGTTGGTGCGGCACGTTTGCTCGCGGTGGAATCAATACCTGTGGCAACGACGGATACCCGTACTTTGCCATCCAGATCGCCATCAAAGGCAGAACCGAAGATAATATAGGCTTCTTCGTCTACTTCGGAACGAATGCGATTTGCGGCCTCATCGACCTCAAACAATGTCATGTCGTTACCGCCAGTGATGTTGATTAAGACGCCTTTGGCACCCTTCATTGAGGTGTCATCAAGCAATGGGTTGGCAATGGCAGCCTCAGCAGCATCAAGTGCACGACGCTCGCCTTCGGCTTCGCCGGTACCCATCATAGCTTTACCCATCTCGCTCATGACTGAACGAATGTCAGCGAAATCCAGATTGATCATGCCGGGCATGATCATCAGATCAGTCACACCACGAACGCCGGAATAGAGAACCTCATCAGCCAGACGGAAGGCATCGGCAAAGGTAGTTTTCTCATTGGCGATCCGGAAAAGGTTTTGGTTCGGAATAACGATGAGCGTATCAACGTAAGCTTCCAGATCCTCAATACCCTGCTCCGCCAGGCGCATACGATGCACGCCTTCAAAATGAAATGGCTTGGTCACAACACCCACGGTCAGGATACCAAGTTCCCGTGCAGCCTTGGCAATAACCGGCGCACCGCCTGTACCTGTACCGCCGCCCATACCGGCTGCGATGAAGGCCATGTTGGAGCCTTCCAGGTGTTCCATGATTTCTGCGAGCGATTCTTCGGCGGCGGCACTTCCCACTTCCGGGCGTGCCCCTGCACCGAGGCCGCTGGTGATCGTAGCGCCCATCTGCACTTTACGCGGTGCGTTAGAGCCCTGTAAGGCTTGCGCATCCGTATTAACGGCCAGGAATTCTACGCCGTCCAGGTTTGCCGCAATCATATCGTTGACTGCATTGCCCCCGGCGCCACCCACGCCTACTACCATAATTCTCGGTTTTAGTTCCTGTTCATTCTGGTGTTCAGGAACGGATAGATTAATACTCATGATGCCCTCCAGGTCGTCGATTCTTTAACTTTTAACGACACATGGTTGATATTAGGTAAACGTGGCGATCTCATTTCATTGCCCTCAAAAATTTTCGCGAAACCATTGTCCCAACTTTCCGAATGTTGCATTCGAATCACCCGTCGGGTGGAATGCGCCAGCAGCGCTTTCCTGTGACGAATTGACCGCATAGTGAATAAGCCCGGTACAGGTTGAGAACGCCGGCCCGGATACGGCTTCGGCCAAACCATCCATGGGTGCCGGTTTCCCTATACGAACCTGACGATCCAGAATTTCGGATGCCACATCGGTCACACCGGGTAGCTGAGACGCGCCACCCGTCAGCACAACCCGTGGACCGGATACCTGCTCGAAGCCTGCCTTGGCCAGCCGATCACGGATCAACTCGAAGATTTCTTCAACCCGCGGCCTGATGATACCAACCAGCATGGACCGCGGAACCTGTGACGCCCCGGATGTGCCGTCTTCGCCGATCAGAGGAACTTCAATAACCGCCCGGTCATCTGTCGATGACGGCACAGCATTTCCAAACAAATTCTTGACCCGCTCTGCATGGCCCAGCGGCGTGGACAGGCCACGAGCAATATCATTTGTGATGTGCGACCCACCCAACGGCACAACGTCCGTGTGGACTAGCTCGCCATCGAAATACACCGCTACAGATGTGGTGCCGCCGCCCATATCAATCATCGTCACGCCCAGTTTAGCTTCATCACCAACCAGACACGACAGCGCCGACGCATAAGATGAGACTGCTACGCCGGACACACCCAAGTGACACCGGGTAACAGTGGTTTCCAGGTTTCGCAATACAGGTGACGAGGCGGATACAACGTGCATGTTTACGCCAAGACGATCACCGTACATGCCAATGGGATCACGAATGCCACGGGTGCCATCAATGCTGTACCCTACGGGAATGGTGTGCACGCGCTCACGTCCTTCGCCCTCATCAATTTGCAGGACTTGCGGGTCCAACAAACGACGAAGATCAGCGTCATCAATCCGGTGCCCCGCCGTTGCCACTTCATAGGCAATGAGACGTGATGCAATTGTATTGCTGGAGAGATTAATCATGACCTCCTGCACATTGCTTTCGGCCATCTGCTCTGCGGTTTCAACGGTAGCCCTGATCGCACCTTCCAGCGCATCCATATCCACAATCGTGCCGTTACGCACACCAGCAGAAACCTGATGGCCGATACCAACAATCTTGGGGCCAAACTCGCCCATACGCGCAATCAGGCAGCAAACCTTGGTCGTGCCCACATCAAGGGCGGCAATCAGCGCATTCCGATTATGCTGTTGTGTGTTGTTTTTCTTCATAATCTTACGTTTTCATACCTTTATGTTTCCTGGCCCGCACCTAATTCAATACCTTCGATGACCGGCGATTTCCGCACGATCAGTCGATCCGGTAATCGTAAATCAACAACCTTAACATCGCGTTCCAATACACCATGCGAACGCTGGTACTGGGCTAACCGCAACCAGGCGGTGTTGGCGTTTTCTTCCGGCAAACGAACATCAATGCCGCCATTCAGCCGTAGGTTCCAGCGCCGCCCACCCACACGAACGGCGGCACGAACAAGATTTAGCAATTCAGGTTGAGAGCCCAGTGTCTCCATCAGCGTCGCCGCATGAACCGGTGCATCAGCACCAACCACGATCATCAGATCACGGTAATCATCCAGTCGATCGCGCAGGATGACCTCGCCCTCGTAATCGATGAGAGCAAATGAGCCTTCATTCTGCCACAGTGCCAATGGCGTGCGTTCCTCAACCGTCAACAAAATGGTATCTGGAAACATGCGTTCTACGGAAACCCGACGGACCCATGGCAACCTGGCAACTCGTTCTTTTGCGAGGTTCACATCAAAAGCGAGGATGGGTGAACCGCGCGTGGTGCCAAGGGCCGCCAACAACTCATCCCGCCCTGTATGCCGACGCCCTACAACCAGAACCTCGTCTATCTGCAATCCAATATGCGCGGATGTGGCAATGGCATGCCACTTGGCGGTTTCAATCATTTGGTTCATCAAGCCGGTTCGGAATGTCCACCAGCCAGTACCACCCAGCGCGACCAGACATACAGACACCACGGCCATACGGAACCAGTCACGCCGCCAAACGGGCGTCGCGCGCTTGCGTGGTTTAGATAATGCTTTTGTTACCTGCGGTTTGCTCATTCGTCGCACTCCGCATTTTCCACCATCCAACTGACCAGGTTTTCAAACGACATGCCGATCTCAGCAGCCTGTTCAGGGACCAGCGATGTGGGCGTCATGCCGGGCTGGGTGTTGGTTTCAAGGATATATAGGTCCTTGCCGTCAAAACGGAAATCAGAGCGCGAAATGCCACGGCACCCCAACGTCCGGTGGGCAACTTCGGCCGATCGCATGGCCTCGTCCGCCAATATATTATCAATGCCTTCGGATACAACATGAACCGATCCGCCATCTTCGTACTTGGCATCATAGTCGTAGAACCCGCGATGGGTTGATATCTCTGTGACGGCCATCGCTTTCGCGTCATCACCTTTACCCATGACGGCGACTGTAAGCTCGCGGCCTGGAATAAATTTCTCGACCATGACCTTCTCGCCATAGGGCCAGCCGGTGGATCCGAACAACGGTTCGTTATCCCGGTCCATAACAATGTGAACACCGACACTGGACCCTTCGTTCAACGGTTTGATCACAAATGGCCGTGGCATGGGATCGCTGTCCATCAAGGACTGGCGATCCAAAATCACTTCTTCCGCAACGGTCAGACCTTCAGCGGCAAACAGACGCTTGGCCAGCGGCTTATCCATAGCCATGGCGGATGCCAACAACCCGGAATGGGTATAGGCAACGCCCAACATATCAAGCAGCCCCTGAACACAACCATCTTCGCCGTACCGCCCATGCAAAGCATTAAAGACAACATCGGGGCGCGGTAGAAGGCGCGTCAGCAATGCGCCCATATCCCGTTGAACATCAATCGGCGTGACCGCATATCCGGCATTTTTCAAGGCGTTGGTGCATTCAGCACCCGATACAAGGGACACTTCACGTTCAGCGGACCAGCCACCCATAAGAACAACAACATTCTTGGTCATGCGCCCTGCCCCCCGTTGTTTCCACTGTTACTATTCAAAGGAATGCCGATGCGGCGAATTTCCCAATGGATATCCACGCCGGTTCGATTAAGTACACGCCGCTTTACGTCATCACCCAATTCTTCCAGATCAGCCGATGTGGCCGCACCTGTATTGATCAGAAAATTGCAGTGTTTCTCCGATACCATGGCACCGCCACGCACCAGGCCCCGACATCCGGCGATATCAATCAGTTCCCATGCCTTGCGGCCCGCACCATCAACTGAACTTGGGTTTTGAAAGGTTGAACCACCCGTCTTGGTGCGAACGGGTTGCGTGTCTTCACGTTGCGATCGGATTTCTTCCATACGGCGGGCAATGGCACCACGATTACCGCGGATGCCCTGCATCACAACGCCAACCACAACCCAGTCATCCGGCAGGCTGGTTGATCGATATCCGAAATCCATTTCGTCGGCGCGCATATGGCGTTGATTACCGTCGGAATCAACCACGCGGGCGTAAAGCACGATATCCCGGATTTCGCGCTCGTAAGCCCCAGCGTTCATTTTCAAGGCACCACCAATGGTGCCCGGAATGCCCGTCAGAAATTCAAGTCCGGCCAAACCCGCGTCCCGTGCTGCGGCGGCAACGCTAACGTCCAATGCTCCACCCGCCGCCAGAATATGATCCTGACGAACGCTCACACAGCTAAACCCTTTACCCAATCGAATAACAACACCGGGAACGCCACCGTCACGGATTAACAGATTTGATCCCACGCCAATGACCGTTACCGGTACGTCTGCGGGCTTGCCATCCATAAAGGCGGCCAGGTCATCGGCGTCTTTCGGCTTGAACAGAACTTCGGCTGGGCCACCTGTCCGAAACCAAGTGTAACGAGACAGCAAAAAATTTTCTTCATACTCACCACGAACAACCGGCAGGCGTTCCAACAGGTTTGTATCGAACGTAATTTGCGAGGCAGCATTCATGATGGCTTGCCCCCGATCAGTGTTTCCAATTCTCCGGGCAGACTGTTGGCCCACTGGGTGATATTGCCAGCGCCCAGGCACACAACCATGTCGCCAGCTTTAGCCAAGCCGTGGACCAGTTCCGCCAGATCATTTTCGCTTTCCAGTGCGTGAACCGCCCGGTGGCCACGATCCCGCAGGCCTGTGACCATGGAATCCCGATTTATTCCATCAATCGGTTGCTCACCCGCCTCATAAACGTTGGCGACAATGACCACATCTGCATCGTTGAAGCAGCTACAGAATTCTTCAAACAAATCGCGCAGACGCGTGTAACGGTGGGGCTGAACCACAGCAATGACGTGACCGTCGGTTGCGTTTCGGGCCGCGTTGAGAACAGCCGTAATCTCCACCGGGTGATGGCCGTAATCATCAATCACCGTGATGCCACCGGTTTCACCGGTTTTGGTAAATCGACGGTTTACGCCGCCAAACCCGGACAATCCCGCCTTGATTAAATCTTCTTCTACGCCCATTTCATCGGCGATAGCGATACCGGCGAGTGCGTTCTGTACATTGTGTTCGCCGTGCATGGGCAGGAACATGCCCTCGATCAGGCGCTGTTCACCATCACGGCGATAGGTGATAGATACGTCAAAATGCATACCACTGGCATCTGAATGCACGTTTATCCCACGCACGTCTGCTTGCGGGCTAAAGCCATACGTCACCACACGTCTATCGGATACACGGGGTATCAAGGCTTGCACCTCCGTATGATCAACGCAGAGCGCTGCAAACCCATAAAAGGGTATATTCTCCACAAACTGAACAAAGGCATCGCGCACTGCATCAAAGGTTCCATAGTGATCCAGGTGTTCCGGGTCGATATTTGTTACCACAGCAATGGTTGCTGGCAGCTTAACGAAGGTGCCATCAGATTCATCTGCTTCCACAACCATCCACTCACCATCACCCAACCGGGCGTTGGATCCCCAGGCATTGATGATGCCGCCATTGATGACGGTGGGGTCCAGTCTGGCCGTATCCAACATGGATGCGATCAAAGATGTGGTCGTGGTCTTACCGTGCGTACCACCAACCGCAATGCCCCATTTAAGGCGCATCAGCTCGCCCAGCATTTCGGCCCGCCGAACAACGGGCAGTAGATGTGAACGCGCAACCATCACTTCCGGATTATCAGATTTCACAGCCGACGACACCACAACAACACTGGACTCGCCCAGATTTTCCTCGGCATGCCCGACCATGACGGGAATACCCATCGCACGCAGGCGTTTGACGTTGGCGTTGTCAGACATATCACTGCCCTGCACAGAATATCCCAAACTATGCAGCACTTCGGCAATGCCGCTCATACCGATGCCACCGATACCAATAAAATGGAATGTGCCTAAATCCAGGGGCAATGCTCTCATGCTGCCGCCTCTCCTTCGTGTGAGTTATTGTTTGTGCCGCGCACGATTCTCTCCACCATGTCGGCCAGCCGAACAGCCGCATCCACGCGCCCGGTTTTCTTGGCGCATGCAGCGGCCGATGTCAGAACCCGCGGGGCGCTGATCATTTCCTTCAGGCGGGATGACAGATTTTCCGGCGTGAACATGGTCTGATCCATTACCCACCCGGCACCGGCTGCGGCAACTGCGTAGGCATTGGCAGACTGATGATCATCCACCGCGTGAGGATACGGAACCAGAATGGCCGGACGGCCGATGCACAAGGCCTCGTATACGCTGGAAGCCCCAGCCCGGCCGATCAACAGATGGGCCCGTTTCAAACGTTCAGGCACGTCGCCAAAGAATGTATTCAGTTCTGCTGTCACACCCATATTTTGGTAGTCGGCGCGTACCCGGCCCATATCTTCGGCGCGGCATTGCTGAACCACGTTCACACGCGACCGTAAGGCCGGATCTAGTTGATTAATGGCTTCGGGGATTACATCGCTCAGCACACGGGCACCCTGACTGCCGCCCATAACGAACAAGGACACATCTGTGCCATCTGAAATGGGTGGATAGGTGTTGTTGCTGGCGGCGACAATCTCGGGGCGCACCGGCATGCCGGTGTGGGTCACATAGGCTTCAGCACCTTCTGGGATAGCCTTGCTGGACGTATAGGATGTGGCAATGGCATCGACCCTGCTGGCCATCAAACGATTGGCTCTGCCCAGCACGGCGTTTTGTTCATGAATGGCGGTACGGCAATTGCAACGGGTGGCGGCCAGCATGGTCGGCACCGAGGCATAACCACCGAAGCCCACCACAATATCAGGTTCAAGCTTGCGCAATAACCGCCACGCCTGAACCGTGCCAACGGCCAGTTCGGGAATACTACGCAACAATCCAATGATGCGTTTACCAGCAATTCCACCAGCCCGTACGTGATATGTTTCCACATCTTTCATACCACCCACCGTTCCGCCCCGGCTGTCCGTCACGAAGACAACGCGCCAACCACGGTTTTGCATTTCACTGGCTAACGCACTGGCCGGGAACACATGTCCACCGGTGCCGCCAGCGGCCAAAACAACGGTGCGGGTCTGGGCGTTCACGACAACCTCCGTGCACCGGGCCGGGTGCGGGTGAGGGCCAAAGCCATCCCCATACCGATCCCCATGGCGAGCGTTGAAGAACCACCGTATGAAATGAACGGCAGCGTCATTCCCTTGGGTGGCATCATGTTCAGAGTGGATGCCATATTGATGATGGCCTGCAAGGCGAACTGGACCATCAATCCCGCCACACCCAACATAATGAACAGGTCATCGTCCTGAAAGGCGCGCGATATACCGCGCAACACGATGCCCGCAAACAAGATCACCAGTACAAGACAAACGATCAGCCCGAATTCCTCACCGGCCACGGCAAGGATAAAATCAGCATGTGCGTCGGGCAGTACTTCTTTAATGCGACCTTCACCGGGGCCACGTCCGAACAGACCGCCATTGCGAAGGGCTTCCAAAGACCGGGTAACCTGATAGCCTCCACCGGAAGATGGATCCAGAAACTGGTCCACCCGGGCCTGAACATGATCAAATACGAAGTAAGCGCCCACCGTGCTGGCCAGGAGCGCCACCCCCAACACCACAACGATCATCAACGGCAATCCGGCCAGGAAAAATTGGACGAACCATACAGCGGACACGGCGAACGTCATGCCGATATCCGGCTGTAAAGCTAACAACGCTACAATGCCCAAATACAATCCTGTTGCCAGTGCGTACCCGGGGAACCGGTCATCCAGTCGACGTTGCGAGAACAGCCACGCGGCCAATACCGCAAAACCCGGTTTCACAAACTCGGACGGTTGAATGGCAAAACCGCCCAACCTGATCCAACGGGTTGCACCCTTGACCTCAACACCAATAATCAGCGTGAGCACCATAAGAATGACAGCGCTCACCGTCACAAATAGCGCTAGCCGCCTAACGCCGCGCGCGCTTAACAGGGAAACGCCCAGCATGGTCATCAAGGCAACCGGCAAAAAGACAAGTTGCCGGGCAACAAAGTGATATGTGTCCAGCCCGATGCGCTCGGCTACGGCGGGTGATGCTGCAAGGCTCAGAACCGCGCCGAAAAAGGCTAAAGATGCAACCATCACCAGCAACCAACGATCGACCGTCCACCACCAGCGACCAACAATGCTTGTATCTGTGCGGGCAATGGTGTTCATGCGGCATCTCCGTGATTAAGGGCTGCAACGCATTTTTTGAAAAAGTCACCCCGAATTTCGAAGTTGGAAAACTGATCGAATGAAGCACACGCGGGCGAGAACAACACAATCGATCCAGACACCTGATCCTCGGTTGCCTGATCGTGGGCCTGACGTGCGGCTGTTTGAATGTCGCCTGACATATGGCATGGAACGAGATCACCAAATACCTGTTCCAGATCATTGGCAGCCTCGCCCACCAGATAGGCATGACGTACATTGCCCATGTAGGGTGTGAGAACGTCAAATCCTCCGTCTTTTGCGCGTCCCCCGGCGATCCAGTATATATCAGAATAACTGGCCAGCGCCTTGGCTGCGGCATCCGGGTTCGTTGCCTTGGAATCGTTGATGAACAAAACACCGTTCAGGGGGTCCAGACGCTCTTGGCGATGAACCAAGCCGGGATAGCTGATCATGGCTCGCGCAATTGCATCGGACGCGAGCCCCATCATTCGGGCCACGGCATACGCCGCAGCGGCATTCTGATGATTGTGTTCACCTGTCAGGGCAAGTGCCTCAGCCATCTTCAAAACAGTCGCGGCCTTATTTTGCAGATCGTCGACCAAATCACCATCCATGACGTACACACCGCCAGGTACAGTACGAGCGCCCGATATGGCGACAACTTGTTGGGCACCGTGGGCCTTCAAGTCATCGAAAATCTTTGATGTATAGGCGTCATCAACCCCTACCACAGCGACCTGTCCGGCCGATTGATTCTGAAACACCTGACGTTTGGCCGCGACGTAGCCATCCATGCCACCATGCCGGTCCAGATGATCCGGTGTGATATTCAGCAGGACCGCATAATCCATGATAGCCGTAGGGCACAGATCCAATTGATATGAGGACAATTCCAACACGTAAGCGTCGTTACCCGTCAACGGTGCCAAATCAAGTGCCGGGGTTCCGAGGTTTCCACCGATCTCAGCCAACTCGCCACACTCGCTCAGAATATGCCCCAGCAACGTCGTCGTCGTCGATTTTCCGTTCGTGCCGGTAATGCCAATGAAACGTGCATCACGTTGCGCCTGACAGAGCAGCTCTATATCGCCAATGATTTGGCAGTCGTTTGCGCGCGCCAGTTCAATAACAGGATGAGGCGTCGGAAAGTTGAGTGGAATACCGGGGCTGAGAATAAGAGCCGAACAATCAGCCCAGTTGATCGTCATCCAGTCTGCAACGGCAATACCGTTTTCCTCAGCCGCTTTACGCGCTGCATCATTGTCATCCCACGCATACACCACCGCCCCGCCAGACTTAAGCGCCAACGCAGCCGACAGGCCGGATTTACCGAGACCAAGTACGGCAACCGTCTTTCCAGCAAAGGTGGGAACAACTATCATATAACGTCTGTGTCCTCTTAACGCAGTTTCAGGGTGGCCAATCCGACCAGCGCAAGGATGGAAGCGATGATCCAGAAGCGGATAACGATGGTGCTTTCCGCCCATCCCTTTTGTTCGAAATGATGATGGAGCGGTGCCATTCGGAAAACGCGTTTACCGGTCAGCTTGAAGGAAACCACCTGAACGATAACCGATACGGTCTCCAACACGAACAACCCACCCACGATGGCAAGAACCAGTTCATGCTTGGTGATCACGCTGATGGCACCGAGCGCGCCGCCTAGTGCCAGCGATCCGGTATCACCCATAAAAATTCTGGCTGGTGGCGCGTTGAACCACAGAAAACCAAGACCACTGCCCACCAATGCACCACAGAACACAGACAACTCACCCGCGCCCGGCACGTAATGCAATTGCAGATAACTGGAAAATACCGAGTTCCCCACAAGATAAGCGATCAGGGTAAACACACCGGCCGCGATCATTACCGGCACAATGGCGAGGCCATCAAGACCATCGGTCAAATTCACCGCGTTGGACGATCCCACCATCACAATGATGGCAAATAGCACAAACACCCAGCCCAGATCGAGTAACACAGATTTGAAAAATGGAATGGCCAGCGTGGTGGTCAGACCGTCCGGTAAATGGCTGAGTATCCAGAATGCCGCCACCGCCGCGATTGCCAGTTGAAGGACCAGTTTCAGTTTACTGGAAAGGCCCTTGCTGTTGCGCTGGCTAACTTTCAAATAATCATCCATGAAACCGATCAGACCATACCCGATGGTGACGCTAAGGGCGGCCCACACATATGGGTTGGATAAATCTGTCCACAACACCGTGGCGCTGGTAGACGCGAGCAGGATCAGCACGCCGCCCATGGTAGGCGTGCCTTTTTTGGTCAACAGATGAGATTCCGGGCCATCTTCGCGAATGGGCTGGCCGCCGGTCTGGCGTTTTTTCAACAAGCGAATAATAACCGGCCCGAACAGGAAACTGAGTAAGAGGGCCGTCATCACAGCGCCGCCTGTGCGGAAGGTGATGTAGCGGAAAACGTTCAGCGCCGAAAATTGGTCGGCCAAGGGGACAAGGATTGTTTGAAGCATGGTTTTTCTCCTAAATTTCCCCGGTTGTTTGACTGTTGGTGTTTAGTGCCAGCAACGCATCCACGATGATGCTCACCTTGCTGCCCAACGATCCTTTGACAACGATTATATCGTCAGGCTGGATTGCGGTGGCCAAGACCATGGCAAGCTTGTCCGGGCTGATCGAGTGGCCGCCACGCATGGGCTCGGGAAGCACGTCCCATAAATCCTGTGTGTGCTGTCCGCAGGTGAAAACCAGGTTCACATCACTGGACTGCAAAGGTTCCAGCAGGGCGATGTGTTCTTCACTGGTCTGGGGACCCAATTCGAGCATATCGCCAATAACGGCGATGCGGCGCCCCTCACCCGAAGGATGCATACGGCCTAAAACGGCAAGGGCGGCCCGCATGGAAGCGGGGCTGGCATTGTAACTTTCGTTGATGACAACGGCGTCACCGGTTTCGAGTTTGATGGTGGCGCTATTGCCACGCCCTTTCAAAGGGCTGTATTCGGTAAAACGCTCTGCCGCGGCGACCACATCACCACCCGCCAGATGTACGGCGGCCAGTACCGCGATGCTGTTCTTTACCAGGTGCGCCCCCGGCGCGCCAATACGATACCGGTAGGTTTCGTCGTCAATGCTCGCAACCACGGTGGAATATCTGTCTTCCAATGCGACCGTAACAAGACGGGCCCAGGCTTTTTCATGATTCCCAAAGCTATGCACATTGGTAACGCCACACTGGTCAGCCGCTGCGCTAAGTCGATCAAAATACGGACTGTCCCGATTGATGACCACATGGCCACCCTCAACAACCCCCTCAAATATCTCGGCCTTGGCATCGGCGATCTCTTCCACGGAATTAAAGAATTCTATGTGGACAGACTCAACTGCCGTAATAATTGCCACGTGAGGTCGGGCCATCTTACTCAATGGCCTGATCTCATCCGGGCTGTTCATGCCCAACTCAAACAGACCAAAATCTGTGTCGGCGGGCATGCGTGATAAACTCAACGGCAACCCCCAGTGATTATTCAAATTACCCTGGCTGGCAGATATGACACCCTGATCAGACAAGACGAGTCGCAACATTTCTTTTGTGCTGGTTTTTCCCACACTGCCCGTTACCGCAATAATTTTGCCGCTCATACGGTCGCGGGATGCCCGTGCCAGATCTTCCAGGGCGCCAAGAGTGTCGTTTACAATCAATGAGGGCGTATCAGTGCCGCAATCGCCCACTTCGTGTGATATCACGATGGCGCTAGCGTCACGTTTCAATGCTTCATTTGCAAAATCATGGCCATCAAAATTCGGACCAGGCAATGCGAAGAACAGATCACCCGATTCCAGGGTCCGGGTGTTGATGGATACACCCGTTGCCTGCCAGTTTCCCCGTGCCTCACCACCGGTCGCCAACACGGCATCATCAGATGACCAGAGAACAGGGTGCATCGTCATGACGACACCTGTCTGATAATCTCACGGATGACACTTACATCATCAAAGGTATGAACCTGATCACCGACTGTCTGACCCTGTTCATGGCCTTTACCCGCCACCACCAACAGATCATCAGTCGAAAGGTTGCCTATAGCGGTTTCAATAGCCTGATACCGGTCTCCAATTTCAAGAGCACCGGGACAACCACTCATAGCTTGCTTTCTGATAACCGCCGGGTCTTCGCTACGGGGATTGTCATCGGTCAGAATAACCTGATCTGCATTCATAGCCGCTGCCTCACCCATGGGCTTGCGCTTGCCTGAATCACGGTCACCACCGCACCCAAACACCACATGCAGTTGACCGGCGGTATGTTGGCGAACCGCTCGAAGAACCGTGACCAGAGCGTCCGGGGTATGGGCATAGTCCAC
>JABJGO010000007.1 GCA_018662225.1 Rhodospirillales bacterium
CTGTTCCGCATCCACATACGTCTCTGTATGTGAAATGTACGTCCAAAAGTCCCAGAACTCCGCCGTTTCTTAGAGATCAATGGATTGGTGGCGGGTTCGATAGAGACTGAGTGGTGGGCCCGGCAGGACTCGAACCTGCGACCAGACCGTTATGAGCGGCCGGCTCTAACCAGCTGAGCTACAGGCCCACCGTGCCGTCTGTTTACCCAAAATCGAGCAACGCGGCAATGCATTAAAAAAGGCCGGGTTTGTGGCCCGGCCTTTTATTCTTTCTTCGACTTGCTCCCTAATAGTCCAGGAAGCTGCGAAGTTTGCGAGACCGGCTTGGGTGCTTCAGTTTCCTGAGTGCCTTGGCTTCGATCTGCCGTATTCGTTCACGGGTCACGCTGAACTGCTGGCCCACTTCTTCCAGTGTATGATCGGTGTTCATGCCGATGCCGAAGCGCATGCGCAGCACGCGTTCTTCACGGGGGGTTAGTGATGCCAGAACCCGCGTCGTTGTTTCACGCAGGTTTGCCTGAATGGCAGCGTCCAATGGCTGGACCGCATTCTTGTCTTCGATGAAATCACCCAGGTGGCTGTCTTCTTCGTCGCCGATGGGTGTTTCCAGAGAAATAGGCTCTTTAGCGATCTTCAGGACCTTGCGCACTTTTTCAAGCGGCATGGACAGCTTCACGGCCAATTCTTCCGGTGTGGGCTCGCGACCGATTTCATGCAACATCTGACGCGAGGTACGCACCAGTTTGTTGATGGTTTCGATCATGTGAACCGGAATACGGATAGTTCTGGCCTGATCGGCGATAGAGCGCGTGATGGCCTGTCGAATCCACCATGTGGCATACGTGGAGAACTTGTAGCCACGGCGATATTCAAACTTGTCCACTGCCTTCATCAGGCCGATGTTGCCTTCCTGAATCAAATCCAGGAATTGCAGGCCGCGATTGGTGTATTTTTTGGCAATGGAAATCACCAGGCGCAGGTTGGCCTCGATCATTTCTTTCTTTGCCTTGCCGGCTTCGCGCTCACCTTTTTGAACCACACCAACAACACGGCGGAATTCTTTGATCGGCAGGCCAGATTTCTGAGACACCTCGCCGATGGTTTCGCGAATGGATTCAATGTCGTTCTGAGACTTGGACGCAAATTTCTCCCAAGCCTTGCTGTTACCGGAAACCCGTTCCAACCAGCCCGGATCAAGCTCGTGACCGAAATACTGATCAAGAAAGTCTTCGCGCTTCACCCGGCATGATGTAGCCAGACGCAGCAGCTTGCCCTCAAGGCTCAGAAGCTGGCGATTCAAATTGTAAAGCTGCTCGATCAACTGCTCGATCCGCAAGTTGTTCAGATGCACGCCTTCCATCATGTCGATCAGCTCATGGCGCAGTTTTTCATACCGCTTTTCTGCTGCCGGTTTTACGTCACCACCAGCTTGTAAAATATCGAGGCGTTTGTCCTGGGCACGGTGCAGGCGTTTGTATGTTTTGGTGATCAGTTCAAAGGTTTCAATGACCTGTGGGGTCAGTTTGGCTTCCAGCACAGCCAGTGACATGTTGACTTCTTCGCTGTCGTCTTCGTCATCGTCACTGCCGCCGCCTTCCTCACCGTCTTCACCTTTGGCTTTGTCGCCGTCGGCCTTCTTTTCTTCTTTGGGCTTTTCAATCTCAGGTATCTTAACAGCGGGCGCTGCAACAGCGGGTTTTGCTTCACCCTCTGTATTTCCTGTGCCCTCTGTATTTCCTGCGCCACCTTCACCGCCGGCCACTTCGCCGGTGGGTTTGCCGCCGTAGGTGGCTTCCAGATCGATGATGTCACGAAGCAACATGCGTTCGTCTATCAGTGCATCATGCCACTCCACGATAGCCTGAATAGACAGCGGGCTTTCCATGAGACCGCCGATCATCATTTCACGACCGGCTTCGATGCGCTTGGCAATGGCGATTTCGCCTTCGCGTGAGAGCAGCTCAACAGAGCCCATTTCGCGCAAGTACATGCGAACCGGATCGTCCGTACGGCCCAGATCTGATTCACTTACATTGCCCGCGGTGGTGGTGGTTTCTTCTTTGGCTTCACCGTCACCTTCGCCGTCGCCTTTTTTGGCATCAGCGTCTTCGGTTTCTTCGTTGTCCACCACATTGATGCCCATTTCGGACAGCATGGCCATGGTATCTTCGATCTGTTCGGATGAAACCTCGTCCGGTGGCAGGGCTTCGTTCAACTGGTCGTAGGTGACGAAACCGACTTCCTTACCTTTGGCGACCATCTTTTTGACGGACGCGCCAAGTGTGTCCAACAACGGACTATCCGGTTGTTCTTCACGAGCGGGTTGTGCTGCGGTTGCTGCTTTTGCCAATTTAAGTATTCCTCGGTCTTTAATCAGACATCTGCCAGGGGAATGGCGGATGCCTCAAATTCCTGTCTCTTTAGCGACTGAAGCCGTTGAAAGTTCTCTGTTGTCGGGTCTTCCGCCAATAGTCTTTCGGCTTCTCTAATCTCAAAGTCCAAATCCTTACCTTGCAACAACCCGTATGCTTCTTCCCATCCGCATAGGGCGGCTGCCGGTAGAGCATCCGTCCGTACAAAAAACACGTCGCCGAGATCTTGGTCATTCTGTAGCGCTTCGAGCGCGTCGGCGTAGCCTGCACCATTTAAATGGTGAGCCAGTCCCCGATAATCAAGGCCAGATTCAACAGCAAGGGCTTTTAAAACCTGTTGACGCAGATTGTCAAGCTCTCGGCCTAAATTACTGAAATCAAGACTCCCTAACCGTTCGCCCACCTGATCATAAAAAGACGGATGGGCGATAAGCCCCAATAGAAGTAATTTCAGGCTTCGGGTGGTAGAATCGGTCTGTTTGGCACGGTGATCAACCCCGGTAATGGATTGAAAATCCTTATTTTGCGCACCATAGCGCGATTTCTTGTACTGCCCAGAGCCACCACGAGAACCGCCACCTGTGTTGCCGCCTTGCCAAATTCGGTCTTTAAAGGCTTTCAGGAAGTGCCCGCGCACCGTGGGGTCCTGAATACGGTTGGCGTGAGCACCGAGCGCCTGTTGCAGGGCGGCGCGCTTTTCCGGGGTGCGTGGTGTACTGCCACCCGATTCCATGCGCCACAGCACCTCTGACAGGGGCAAGGCGGCATCCAGCACGCCTTGCATGACTTGTCTGCCCTTGGACCTGACCAGCGTGTCCGGATCTTCGCCCTGCGGCAATTCCGCAAACCGTATGCCATAGCCGGATTTAAGCTCAGGCAAGGCTCGTTCTGCTGCCCGTGTGGCCGCGCGCTGACCGGCGTTATCGCCATCGAAGCATAACACAGGTTCTTTCACCACCCGCCACAAGGCCGACAAGTGCCCTTCGGTAAGAGCCGTGCCCAATGGGGCCACCGCATTCTCGAACCCGGCTACGTTGAGCGCTATGACGTCCATATAGCCTTCGGTAACAATCATCTGGCCCGATTTGTGGGCTGAGGGCAGTGCGTAGTTCAGTCCGTACAGCACATTGCCTTTGTGAAAGATGGGTGTTTCCGGTGAGTTCAGATATTTCGGCTCGCCATCACCCAGAATTCGTCCCCCGAAGGCAATGACCTGACCGCGCCGGTCCATAATGGGAAACATGACCCGGCCTCTGAACCGGTCGTATGGGTCGCGTTGGCCTTCTCCTCTGTCGTCTGGTGGCTGGATCAGCATACCCGTTTCAACCAACAGGTTCTCAGGCACATTGTCGCGCGCCATGGCGGCTTTCAGCATATTGCGGCCGTTCGGCGCGAACCCCAGTCGGAAGTATTTGATGTTCTCGTCGCTTAACCCCCGAATGTGCAGATAATCCAGCGCCGCTTTGCCTTCGGGCATATAGAGGTTGCGCTCGAACCACACGCAAGCGGCTTCACACACGTCTTGTAGGCTCGAACGCCGCTCGGCCCGGTGTCGTTCTTCGGGCGTGTCCTGGGGCACCTGCATGCCGGCATCGGTGGCCAGACGTTCAACGGTTTCCGGAAAGCTGAGGCCATCGGTCTTCATGACGAAGTCAAAGACGCCGCCATGCTCACCACAACCGAAACAGTGGTAGAAGCCCTTTTCGTCGTTGACGGTGAAGGACGGTGTTTTTTCTTTGTGGAACGGGCAAAGACCTTCCCATTCACGGCCTTTCTTGCGCAACTGTACACGCCGCCCCACAACCTCAGGCAGGCTGCAGCGGGCGCGTAATTCGTCCAGAAACTGGGCTGGAAAAGCCATGATTTAATAATACCGTTGCGGGCC
This sequence comes from Rhodospirillales bacterium, assembly GCA_018662225.1. Classification (GTDB taxonomy): domain Bacteria; phylum Pseudomonadota; class Alphaproteobacteria; order Rhodospirillales; family Casp-alpha2; genus JABJGO01. Next base: position 4,258 of record JABJGO010000007.1, read on the forward strand.
GTTTGCAGATAGTGTGCGATGTTGTCGATCAGCGGAATCAACAAATCGGATACTATAGGTGAATGATGTTATTTGGTAGGCACAGCAACACGCGTGAAACGCCATTTATCCACAGGTTACACACATGACAGCCCCCGACCCATGGCAAATGAACAATCTTTTAGCGGCCATGCAGGCGTTCGTCGTCGCGTTTGATCATCCGGCGGTCACCAGGCTTGCAGCTCCTTTGTTGGCGGGCGATCTGGAAAAAATCGAAGTCGAACCACAGGCTCATCCAGCGCTGGTGCATCTGTCTGAGCTGGATGCATCCGTCCTCCCCCTCGCCGCCCCTTTATATAAGGCCCTGAACGATGCCATCCCGGCCATCCGCTGGCAGGTCAGCTATACCGCCGCAGACGGCTTCGATGATGATTATCTGAACAATTATGCATGGTGCGATGTGATCGGGCCGGAAGGCGTTTTTCTTTCAAGTAGCTACCGGATCGGTTTTGGATATTGGCGCGAAGGCATTCAGTACCCGACCCACGCCCATGAGCCCGAAGAGATATACCTTCCATTGGCTGGTGATGGAGTATTCACAACAGGTGATACCGCCCCACGGCGTTGCGGTCCGGGTGATGTGGTGCATCACACGCCGTATCTGCCGCATTCTATTGATATGAGCGAAGGGCCGTTGCTGGTGTTGTTTTTATGGCACGGCGCCAATCTGCATAAGAAATCAGCGTTTTAAGCCAGTTTCGCCTTAACCACCTGACTGGCCTTGCCGAAGTCCATCTGGCCGGCGTGGGTGCCTTTGATGACGCCCATAACTTTGCCCATATCCTTGATGCAGGTCGCATCGCAGCTGGCGATGGCGGCATCAACGGCGGCGGCGACCTCGTCGTCGTTCATCTGTTGGGGCAGGAACTGCTCGATGATGCCAATTTCAACTTGCTCGGCTTCGGCAAGTTCAGGCCGGCTGCCCTGATTGTACATCTCAATAGAATCACGGCGCTGTTTGATCATGGATTGCAGCAGGCCCAAAATATCGTCCTCGCTGATGCCGTCGCTGTTTCCAGTGCCGCGTGCTGCAATGTCACGATCTTTCAACGCAGCCGCAATAAGGCGCAAGGTGCCCACTGTGACGCTGTCTTTGGCCTTCATGGCCTCTTTCATTGTGGTGCTGATCTGCTCTCGAAGCATGGAAGACTCCGTCTTCATATGGGTGCTGATTCGGCTCTAATTGCCGGAAGGGGCGAACCCTAACGTAATGATCCACAAAAGGCAACCGACGATTTTCAGTTAAGCCATTGAAAACAAACAACTTAATATAAAATGCCACACTTGACCTTGGCCCGTTCTTTGCTTAAAAGAACCTCTCAACAGCCCAAGCTAACAATTTATGGCCGTTGACCACGTGCCGATTAGAATGGGCTGATGACAATTTAGTCCGCTAAGGTATTCCGCTGATGACTGATACGACCGAAATGTCCCGAGTGGCTTCGGTGGACGCGCGTCCTCCAGAAGCTGACGCGGCGTTGATTCTTGCCGACGGTACGGTAATTTGGGGCCGCGGTGCTGGTGCCGCAGGCTCTGCCGTGGCCGAGGTCTGTTTCAATACCTCGTTGACCGGCTATCAGGAAATCCTGACAGACCCCAGTTACGCGGGCCAGATTATCAACTTCACCTTCCCGCACATCGGCAATGTTGGCACCAACCCGGAAGATGTGGAAACCATCACGCCCGCGGCGCGTGGTGCCATCATGCGCATGGATATCACCGACCCGGCCAACTGGCGCGCCGCCAAGCACCTGGATGAATGGCTCAAGTCCCATGGCCTGACCGCACTGACCGGTGTGGATACCCGCCGCCTGACCCGCCTGATTCGTGATCAGGGTGCACCGAGCGGCGTGATCGCCTATGCACCGGGTGCCGGTGACAGCCTTGATGTGAAAGCCTTACAGCAACAGGCCAAAGACTTTGCCGGTCTGGAAGGCATGGACCTGGCGAAGGATGTCTCATGCACCCAAGCTTATGAGTGGGATCAGACCGAATGGTCGCTCGAGCATGGTCACGGCGTTCAGGAATTCCCTCGTTTCCATGTGGTCGCCGTTGATTTCGGCGCCAAACAAAACATCCTGCGCTGTCTGGCATCTGCCGGATGTCGGGTCACGGTTGTTCCCGCAACGGCCACCGCCGCCGACATTCTGGACCGTAAACCCGATGGCGTGTTCTTATCCAACGGCCCCGGTGATCCGGCGGCAACCGGCGAATACGCCGTGCCCATGATTCAGGGCATCATGGCATCCGGCACGCCGATCTTCGGTATTTGCCTCGGCCATCAGATACTGGCATTGGCCGTGGGTGCCAAGACCTACAAAATGCACATGGGCCACCGCGGTGCGAATCAGCCGGTCAAAGACCTGGAAACCGGACAAGTTGAAATCACCAGCCAGAACCACGGCTTCTGCGTGGATATCAATTCCCTGCCCGACGACGCCATGATGACGCACACCTCATTGTTCGACGGCACGCTGGAAGGCATCCGCATCGACGGCAAGCCCATCTTCAGCGTCCAATACCACCCCGAAGCCTCACCCGGCCCGCACGACAGTCACTACCTGTTCAAGCGGTTCGTTGCGTTGATGGAGGGGTGAGAAGGGTGAACCACAGAGACACAGAGACACAGAGAGTAAGTGAAGAAAGAGACCCGGTAACAGAGAAGGTTATCGGGCTTGCGATAGAGGTGCACCGCCACCTTGGGCCGGGCTTGCTGGAATCTGCATATGAAGAATGCCTCTGCTACGAGTTTACTCAGGCGAGTATTCCATTTTCCAGACAGGTCGCCCTTCCTGTTATTTATAAAAATGTGAATCTGGATTGTGGCTATCGAATGGATATCGTTGTTGATGAATTAATCATCCTGGAACTCAAAACGGTAGAAAAAATATTACCTATTCATCACGCGCAACTGATGACTTATTTGAAACTTGGGAACATGAAAACAGGCTTACTTATGAACTTTAACAATGCTGTGTTGAAGGATGGTATCAAGAGAGTAGTTCTATGATGAAAAACTCTCCCCCTCTTCTCTGTGCCTCTGTGTCTCTGTGGTCATCTTCCTTGAATAGAGAATCGTATGCCTAAAAGAACAGACATAAAATCCATCCTTATCATCGGCGCTGGCCCGATTGTTATTGGTCAGGCTTGTGAGTTTGATTATTCGGGCACGCAGGCTTGTCATGCGCTGCGGGAAGAAGGCTACCGGGTTATTTTGGTGAATTCCAATCCGGCCACGATTATGACCGACCCAAATACGGCGGATGCCACTTATATTGAGCCGATCACGCTGGAAGCGGTTGAAAAAATTATCGCCAAGGAGCGCCCCGATGCGGTGCTGCCCACCATGGGCGGACAGACCGGATTGAACACCGGTATTGCGCTGGACGAAAGTGGTGTGCTCGAAAAATATGGTTGTGTGCTGATCGGGGCCGACGCCAAGGTGATCGCCAAGGCCGAAGACCGGGAACAGTTCCGTGACGCCATGGACGCCATCGGCCTGAACACCCCCAAAAGCGCCATGGTTACCAGTATGGATGAAGCTGCGGGTGCCATGGCCGAAATCGGCCTGCCGGCGATCATTCGCCCGTCCTTTACCATGGGCGGCATCGGTGGCGGCATTGCCTATAACGCCGACGAATACGACAACATCGTGCGCGGCGGTCTGGATGCATCACCCACCACACAGGTGTTGGTGGAGCAATCGGTTCTGGGCTGGAAAGAATATGAGATGGAAGTGGTGCGCGACAAAGCGGACAACTGCATCATCATCTGTTCCATCGAAAACGTGGACCCCATGGGTGTGCATACGGGCGATTCCATCACCGTGGCCCCTGCCCTGACCCTGACCGATAAAGAATACCAGATCATGCGCGACGCCTCGCTGGCTGTATTGCGTGAAATCGGTGTGGAGACCGGCGGTTCCAACGTGCAGTTCGCCGTGAACCCTGAGAATGGCGAGATGATCGTCATTGAAATGAACCCGCGCGTATCGCGCTCGTCCGCGCTTGCCTCCAAGGCCACAGGCTTCCCCATTGCCAAGGTGGCAGCCAAGCTGGCGGTCGGTTATACGCTGGATGAGTTGGACAACGATATTACCGGCGGTCAGACACCGGCCAGTTTTGAGCCCACCATTGATTACGTGGTCACAAAAATCCCGCGCTTTACGTTTGAGAAATTTCCGGGCGCCGATCCATACCTGACCACGGCCATGAAATCCGTGGGCGAGGCCATGTCTATTGGACGGTCCTTTCAGGAAAGTCTGCAAAAAGGCCTGCGGTCCATGGAAACAGGCCTGACGGGCCTGAACGACGTGGATATTGATGGCATTGATGTGGATGCCTCAGGCCCAGACGTGGACGTTATGCGCGCCGCCCTGTCACAGCCGAGCCCGGATCGATTGCTTGTAATCGCCCAGGCCCTCCGCATGGGCTTGCCCATTGATGTGGTTCAGGCCGCCAGCAAGTACGACCTATGGTTTATCGAACAGATCGCCGGTATTGTGGAAGCCGAAGCCCGTGTCAAGAAATCCGGTCTGCCTTCTGATAATGATGGCGTAGGCTGGATGCGTCTGAAACGTATGGGCTTTTCCGATGCGCGGCTGTCAGAGCTATCCGGCACCCCGGAGGCCAGCATTGCTGATGTCCGGCGCGCCGCCGGAGTACGGCCCGTCTACAAACGCGTTGATACGTGCGCTGGCGAGTTCCCCACGTCCACGTCTTATATGTATTCCACCTACGAAGGTGATGGCATCTCCCCGGCCGAAGACGAAGCCATGCCCAGCGACCGGCGCAAGATTGTTATTCTGGGTGGTGGCCCGAACCGGATCGGACAAGGTATCGAGTTCGATTACTGCTGCGTCCATGCCGCCTACGCGCTTTCCGAAGCGGGCTATGAGACCATCATGGTCAATTGTAACCCGGAAACAGTGTCCACCGATTACGATACATCGGACCGATTATATTTCGAGCCGCTGACCGGCGAAGACGTGATTGAACTGATCCGCACCGAACAACAGAACGGCGACGTGCTGGGCGTGATCGTACAGTTGGGTGGTCAAACACCGTTGAAGCTGTCACAGGCCCTGGAAGATGCAGGTATCCCGATTCTGGGTACGTCGCCAGACGCCATTGATCTGGCCGAAGACCGCGAACGCTTTCAGACCTTGTTGCAGGACCTAAACCTGCGCCAGCCCGCCAACGGTATCGCCCGGTCGGTTGATGAAGCCATCCAGGTTGCTGATGGCATTGGTTATCCACTGGTCGTGCGGCCATCTTATGTGCTGGGTGGTCGGGCCATGGAAATCGTCCATGATAACGCCAGCCTGCTCCGCTATATGAAAACCGCTGTTCAGGTTTCAGGCGACAGCCCCGTGCTACTGGATTCGTACCTGCAAGCCGCTACCGAAGTAGACGTGGACGCCATTTGTGACGGTACCGATGTGTTTGTGGCCGGTATCATGGAACACATCGAAGAAGCCGGTATCCATTCCGGCGATTCAGCTTGTTCCCTGCCACCGCATAGCCTGAGCGACGATGTGCAGGATGAATTGCGACGCCAGACTGTGGCGCTGGCTCATGCGCTGGGCGTTGTGGGATTGATGAATATTCAGTTCGCCATCAAGGGCGATGACATTTACGTGCTGGAAGTAAACCCACGCGGCAGTCGCACGGTCCCGTTTGTGGCCAAGGCCACCGGTATCCCCGTTGCCAAGATCGCTTCACGGGTGATGGCCGGTGAAAAGCTGACTGATTTTGATTTACCGGAACGTTATGATCTGGAGCATGTAGCGGTGAAAGAAGCTGTGTTCCCGTTCAAACGCTTCCCCGGTGTTGATATAATTTTGGGTCCGGAAATGAAATCCACGGGTGAGGTCATGGGCATCGACCGTGATTTCCCCCGCGCCTTTGCCAAATCACAGATCGGTGCCGGTATGGGGTTGCCGGAAGAAGGCACGGTGTTTATCTCGGTGCGCGACAAGGACAAGGAAGATGCCCTGACCGTTTCCCGGCAGTTGTCGAACCTGGGGTTCAAACTGATCGCAACCAGAGGCACGCAGATTTACCTCACTGAAAATGGTCTTGATGTGACCATGGTGAACAAGGTTCTGGAAGGTCGTCCCCATTGTGTGGATTCCATCATCAATGGCGACGTGCAGGTGGTGATCAACACCACCGAGGGTGCACAGGCCATTTCGGATAGCTTCTCGATCCGGCATTCATCTCTGATGAACAACGTAGCGTACTATACCACCATGACGGCGGCGAAGGCCGCGGCGGGTGCTATTGAAGCGGTGATTGATGGCGGCCTTGAAGTTGCGCCGCTACAGTCGTACTTTGAAGTTGAATTCTAAGAAATAATTTCTGACATTTTGAGTGTGTTACGTGACACCTGATCAGGTGGGAGACGAATAATGGATAAGTTACCAATGACCGCCAAGGGTCTAGCCCGGCTTGAGGCCGAGTTGAAGATTCTGAAAAGCGTTGAGCGCCCTGACGTGATCAAAGCAATTGCAGTGGCCCGTGAACATGGTGATTTGAAAGAAAATGCCGAGTACCACGCCGCCCGCGAGAAACAAGGCATGATCGAGGCCCGCATTGGTTTGCTGGAAGGCGTTGTGTCCCACGCGGAAGTGGTGGATGTGTCTTCGCACGCTGGCGATACGGTTCGCTTCGGTGCCCATGTGATGATCTATGACGAAGATACGGAAGAAGAAATAACCTATCACATCGTCGGTACATATGAAGCCGACATTGCCGAGATGCGGTTGTCTATTACCGCTCCGTTGGCCATGGCGCTTATTGGCAAGACTGTAGGTGACATGGTCGCGGTGACCACACCAGGCGGCAAAAAGTCATACGAAGTTTGCGAGGTTGCGTACAAATAGGCGTTAAGGCACGCCAATTTGACTCGTCAACGGTCGGGCAATTTTTTGGTCTTGTTAAGGGTTGTTGCGAGCGCATCGATCATCCAGTTCAAATCGACATCGGAAATACCAACCAATTTCGTATACAACTGGCTATAGGACTGATGCATGGACCCGGACGGGAACAGTTCTACATCCTGATTCATTAACAGATGCGCCGGTTCGCAATCCAGTGAACGTGCTAATTGAACAATTGTCGTAATTGATGGTGACGCCTGGCCGCGCTCAATACGACCAATCATATCAAGTGACATACCGATCTGTTCTGCGAGGTCTGCCTGTGTCCATCCGCTTGCTTTGCGCAGTCGCCGAACCTGGCGACCAATAATTTTTGGTAACCTACTCAAATCATACCCCTCCGATTATCTGGCTTAAAGGGTGAGCAGCGGTTTAAACAGTGACTCACATTCCACATAATACAGAATTATGTACAAATCATACCGGGTTATGCATCAGATTTGAAGATTTTCTATTCTTGATACAGAATTTTGGGTGAATATCGAGAAAACCCAGAGTTTTTGTGCACTCAAACCTTTTGAATTCGGGCGGCCTCAACCCAAGTCCACAGGAACCCCCGGCGCATCCTTCTCGGTGCGGATAGTCTCCAGCGTGGATACAGTGACCACATTGTCGCTGGCGGTTAGTCGCATGGTCAGATCGTCACGGTGTGATTTATCGCGGGCAACCAGCTTGATCAGAAAATCTCCGCCACCCCGGATCATATGACATTCGCGGACTTCAGGCCAGATGCTGACGGACTGCTCGAAGGTTTGCAGCACATTCTGGGCCTGACTGGACAACCCCACGAGGGCGAAGAACATTTCGGTGAACCCCAGCTTGGTTGCATCAATGGCCGCGTGATAGCCGTGAATGTAGCCTTCCTGTTCCAGAGTCCGGACACGGCGAAGGCACGGTGGGGCAGAAATATCGGCACGTTTGGCCAGTTCAACATTCGTCATGCGGCCATCATCCTGAAGGTTTTTCAGGATAACGCGGTCGATTCGGTCAAGTTTGTGTTGCTGCATGCTGTTCAATTCTGGTTGTGAAATCTTATGGTACTTAGGCACCCGTTGTGCGCAACTATATTACAAAATCGAATTTCAGTTTCCAAGCGCATAAGTGTATTGAAATGGCGTATACCCACCTTTATGCGGCTTTATCCCCCAATAACCTCCATTATCCCACAGGAATGGCCGTATCAGCGCCTGCCTCCTCTTGCGGCCCTTATCTCTGGGCCTTATGTTTAACCTGCGTTACCTTGGGGGCAGACAGGTAATCGACCACGTTTATATCGATTATTGTTAAAGTAAGGAAATTCCAAACGATGCCGGACCATCTTCATTCCAGGGTATTGATTATCGGCTCAGGTGCCGCCGGGTATACCGCAGCCATTTATTGCGCGCGTGCTAATTTGCAACCACGGCTGGTCAGGGGATTGCAGCCGGGTGGGCAAATGACCATCACCACAGACGTGGAGAACTATCCCGGCTTTGCGGAAACAATCCAGGGCCCTTGGCTGATGGAACAGATGCAGGCTCAGGCCGAGCATGTGGGCACCGATATGGTGGAAGACACCATCGCCAGTGTGGATTTCTCAAAACGCCCGTTCGAAGCCATCGGTGATGGCGGCACGGTTTATACGGGTGACGCCGTGGTGATCGCCACCGGCGCAACGGCCCGGTGGTTGGGGCTGGAAACGGAAGAGAAATTTCGCGGCTTTGGGGTTTCGGCGTGTGCTACATGCGATGGTTTTTTCTATCGCGACAAACCGGTGTGTGTTGTGGGTGGTGGCAATACAGCCGTGGAAGAAGCCCTGTACCTGACCAACTTTGCATCCAAGGTGACGCTTATTCATCGTCGTGGTGAACTGCGTGCTGAAAAGATCGCACAGGAGCGTTTATTTAAGCATCCGAAGGTTGAGGTTATCTGGGATTCCGTTCTGGATGAAGTGCTGGGGCAAGACATGCCCCCTGGCGTAACAGCGGCCCGCGTGCGGAACGTGAACACAGGCGATGTTACGGACTTGCCGGTGGATGGCGTCTTTATCGCCATCGGGCATGCACCCAATACTGATTTGTTCACAGGACAGATTACCCTGGATGAAGAAAATTACATCGTGACCAAACCCGACAGCACCGCAACCAACATTGATGGTGTGTTTGCGGCTGGTGACGTACAGGACAAAATTTACCGCCAGGCTGTGACAGCAGCCGGTTCAGGTTGCATGAGCGCGCTTGAGGCTGAACGCTTTCTGGGCCATCAGGAAGCACTCGCCGATCAGGCAGCAGAATAGGCAGTATCGTATATGGACTGGGACAAGTTACGCATCTTTCATGCGGTTGCTGATGCGGGAAGTTTTACCCATGCTGGTGAGACACTGCACCTCAGCCAATCTGCGGTAAGCCGACAGATCAGCACGCTGGAAGATAGCCTTCGTGCACCCTTGTTCCACCGCCATGCTCGAGGCCTGCGGCTCACTGAACAAGGCGAGCTTCTCTACAACACCGCCCATGACGTTTTTGCCAAGCTGAACATGGTGGAATCCCAGATCAGTGAAGCCAAGGAATCCCCCGCCGGTCCACTAAAGATAACGACGACAGTGGCCTTTGGTTCCGTGTGGTTGACGTCACGTATGGCTGAATTCATTGCATTGTACCCGGATATTGATCTGTCGCTGGTGCTGGCGGACACCGAGCTGGATTTATCCATGCGGCAAGCTGACGTCGCCATCCGACTGGAACCCCCCAAAAAGCCGGATCTGGTTCAGCGGCACTTAAAACATATCGGATATCACGTTTACGCCACGGCGGAGTATCTGAAACGAAAAGGCATTCCCCAAACCCCTGAGGACCTGGATAATCACGATCTGGTTGTCTATGGCGAGGATGCAGCACCACCGGTCGAGAATCTGAATTGGTTACTGGAGGTTGGCCGTAAAAAAGGGGCGGGCCCGCGAAAACCGGTTTTAAAGGTCAACAGTATTTTTGGTATTTTTCGCGCGGTACAAAGCGGTATCGGCATCGGTGCTATCCCCGATTACATGAGTAACGAGGTCGATACGCTGGTTGAGGTTTTGCCTGAAATCCGTGGCCCGAACCTGGATGTGTACTTTGTGTACCCTACGGAACTGCGGAATTCTGCGCGTATTGGCGTGTTTCGGGACTTCGTCGTGAAAGCCATGCGAGTCGGCATACACGCTTAGCCATGCGTTTTACGCATAGCTGCATTGCATATTTTCTACTTCCATTCTAAAGAACGTTTCCTTATATTAAACATAGTTGATGTTGCATTGCAGCATCCCTTCTCACTCTGACTAGCTCAGAGTGGAGGAGCTTTCCAAAGCTCCTGCGTCTCTCCCAGACGTGAAGCCTCCCTGTTTAAACTCGCCCTCTCAGGTTTTACCTGAGAGGGGTTTTTTTGTTTAATCGGAAACAGGCTCAGCTTGCGGCGTTCTGACGTTCGCTCACCACGTTGTCGGCCAGCTTGCCAGACAGTTCCTGCAAGTGATCAAACGCCCATGCAAAGGTTCCCACGCCCTGGGTCATGGACCTTAACTCAATGATCATGTCATGCATCTCCACTTGAGGGATGTGGGCCTGCACTTCGTCCCATCCGGGCCAGCCTTCTTTGGCATCAAAGCCGAGAATATGCCCCCGCCTGCCACTGACCAATCGCTGAATGTTTGATGTGAACTCATCGGGCATGGATATGGTTACGGTGCAGATGGGTTCCAGCAGTACTGGCCCACAATTGGGCATCCCTTCGCGCATGGCTTGTTGGGCGGCTTTCTTGAACGCCATTTCTGAGCTGTCCACCGCGTGGTGTTGACCGTCCGTCAGGGTCACGGCCAGGTCGACCACGGAAAACCCCAGGGGTCCTCTCGGCAGGTATTCTTTCACCCCGGTTTCCACGGCCGGAATGTACTGTCGTGGCACGGCACCACCGGTGACGGTGTTGCTGAAATCAAATCCGCTACCGCGCGGTAGGGGCTTGATTTCAATATGCACGTCACCAAATTCACCGTGGCCGCCGGATTGCTTTTTGTGGCGCGAGTGTTGCGAGGTGGGCTTTTGAATGGTTTCCTTATAGGGCACCTGTGGCCGGGCCGACGTGATGCTCACATTGTAGCGGTTGGTCAGGCGGGCCAGCACAATGCTCAGGTGAATCTCTCCCTGCCCCCATAACAATAACTCACCTGTGTCACCGTCATGACCAAACGACAATGATGTATCCTCATCCACGATCTTTTGAAGGTTTACCGACAGCTTGACCTCATCGGCGCGGTCTGCCGCATGAACCGCCATGGAGAACAGTGGCTCCAATGGTTTCGGCCATAATGCACAACGGGCACCACCTTTTTCAGTGAGCAGATCACCGGTATGTACTGTGTCCATACGGCCAAGGGCGACCATGTCCCCCGCCACGCCCCGGGCCAGCTTGTCCGTCTTCGGACCCGTCATATGGTAAATGCCGCTCACGCGTTCACCATTCAGCGCCATGCCATCCGTAATGGTGCCCCCCATCACGCGCGCAATGGACAGTTTTCCAACTTGACCGGCGTGGATGGTTTTGAAGACCAGCGCCGAGGTGGCGCTAGTATCTATACCAAGCCGTTCTGCTGTTGCTGGAACCTCGGCGGTCTCATGGCGCAGCGCCTTTAAAAGTCGCACGACACCGTTGTCATGTTCGGCAGAGCCAAAGAACACCGGTACAATCAGATTGCTTTGTAAATCGCGAACCAAGTTTGAATAAACCTCATCGGTCGACGGAATGACGTCCTCCAACAATTCTTCCAACAAGGTGTCATCGAAATCGGCGAGGCTTTCCAACATCTCTGTTCGCGCGCCTTGTTCCCGATCAATGGTGCCTTCCGGCAGTTGAATAAGCTCGGACGGTTTGCCCTCCCGCCAGCGAAAGGCGCGTTCGCTAACCAGATCAACGTGACCGACGATGGCACCCTCTTCACGGATGGGAACTTCGCGCATCACCAGAGGATGCGCTGAAACGTTTTGAAGGGATTCCATGGTTTGTCGAACACTGGACTCGCTCAAATCCATCTTGTTGATGAAAATCATGTGAGGAATCCCCGCCGCATCCAATGCTTTGAGGATCGGTGAGATGGTGACTGATTTTTTCGGGTCCGGTTCTGCCACCACAACCGTGATATCGGCGATGGTCATGGCGTGAATGGCGTCCTGAGACAGCTCAACAGACCCAGGACAGTCGAGGAACGTCCACTGATCGCCCAGATAATCGGTGGAAACGATATTGACCTCAGTCCCCATTTCCCGGTCGCGGGCTTCCCTGGAACTATCGCCAAGGGTGTTACCGTCACGGATGCTGCCTTTTCGGTGAACGACGCCTGTAGCAACCAGCATGCTCTCCAGCAACGAAGTCTTGCCAGACAGGTAGGGGCCGACAATGGCGGCGATGCGCGGTGTGGATTGGTTTTTTGTGCTCAAGACAACCTCCCAGGAATTCCTGATTAATATTGTCTGGGCGCTATCCGTTCTAATGCGGCAGTTTCCCGGTTGTTCCGGGCAAGCGCCATGTTGTTAGCTATCAGGTTAGTACCCCTAGCTTGGGAGTCAAAGGAAGAATCTATTGGTCATGCCGATCATTATACAGGGGTGGCGTCGATTTCCGCTTTCCGGCGCACAACGAATGCTTCAAGTTCAGCGCGAATAGCTGGGTCCATCGCGGGGGCTTGATACTCTTCCAACAAAACTTTCCAAATCTTGTTGGCCCGGTCGGTGGCCGTAAGCTTGCCTGCTTCTTCCCAGTTTTCAAAGTTCTGCCAATCGCTGAGCATGGGCTCGTAAAAGGCTTTCTCATACCGGGATAAGGTATCGGCGGCACCGAAGAAATGGCCGCCGGGGCCTACTTCCTTGATAGCACCAAAACCCAGCGTTTCTTCTGAAATGTCCATAGGCGTCAGGCTTTCCACCAACATCTGAATCATTTCCGCATCCACGATAAACTTCTCAAACGATGCGCTCAGGCCACCTTCCAGCCAGCCAAAAGCATGGTTGATGTGGTTTACATGGCCCAGCACGCAGGCCCACAGTGACATCTGTGACTCGTAGGCCGCTTGGGCATCCACCACGTTGGATGCGTTGGTGTTGCTGGCACGAACAGGCAGGCCATAGTGGCGGCCCAGTTGTGCGGATGCCAACGTGGCCTGTACGTATTCAGGTGTGCCAAACGCGGGTGACCCCGTTTTCATATCCACGTTAGAGGTGAATGTGCCGTAAATGGATGGCGTGCCAGGGTTAACCGTCTGTAGGAACGCAATACCGGCAAGGGCCTCGGCGTTTTGCTGAACCAGTGCGCCGGGCACGGTGGCCGGGCTCATGGCACCGGAAAGAGTGAATGGTGTGACGATCATGGGCTGACCATTTTCGGCAAACGTCCATGCACCCTGCGCCATTTCGGTATCCAGAACCAATGGACTGTTGGTGTTGATGTTACCGACCAGAACAGGGCGTTCCTTTATGCCCGCCGCATCCGTACCGTGGGCGATACAGGCCATGTCGATGGCATCCTGGGCCCGCGTTCGGCCCAGCACGGACGCGCCCATGCCCTTGTCCATCAGCGTGAAGCAGGAAAACAACGTGTCCAGATGCCGTTTGTTGGCGGGTTGGTCCATGCAGGCAAAGATACCGTTATTCATAAAGTGGCAGGAATTGAGGCTTTGCAGGATACGCAACCCGTCCTGATATTCGGCATAAGTGCCGGGACGGCGCCCCTTGTCCAGATCATTCACGAAAGCAGGACCACCGACCGAAGCAAAAATAATGTTGTTGCCACCGTAGTCCAGATACCGTTCCGCGTTGAGGGTGTGGACCCTGAACGTGGATGGCGCCATGGCCACCCGTTCTTCCACGAACTTGCGGTCAAACCATACGTGAGTCTTGGCTTCATCGACTTTGTTGCCATGAGATTTCAGCAGCGCCCGGGTATCGGGGCAATCAACGCGCATGCCCACTTCTTCCAACACCCGCATAGAAGTATCGTGGATCATACCGACCTGTTCGCTGGTCAAAACCTCAACAGGAGGGCGTGGATTGATCACACGACGCCATGGTGTTTGTGGAACGGCGGCTGTTGCGCGCGGCTCGCGGCGGCGTGAGGATCTTCTGGCCATGATGGCGTGCTCCGGGTTTTATTGGCTCCGGAACATACGAGATCACAAGATCAGGGGTATGCGCAAACCAAAATGATTTAGGCATACTCAAGTTTTCTGCATGTATGCAGACAGCCGCGGATTAGCTCAGCGCGTTGCAGGCCCGCTGGATACGGGTACAGGCGTCTTCCAGCAATTCCGTGGCGGTGGCATAGGACACCCGGAAGTAGGGCGACATGCCGAACGCCACGCCCTGAACCGTAGCGACGCCTTCGCTTTCCAGCATGTAGGTCACGAAATCTGAGTCGGTTTCGATGACTTTGCCTTCCGGTGTTTTGAGGCCAATCAGACCGGCGCAACTGGGGTAGACGTAGAACGCACCTTCCGGGGTGGCACAGGTCATGCCTTTGGCCTGATTCAGCATGCTGACCACCAGATCGCGGCGTTCCTGAAAGATTTTGTTGTGGGCCGGGATGAAATCCATGGGACCGTTCAGTGCAGCCACGGCGGCGGCCTGCGATATAGAAGCCGTGTGTGTGGTGCTTTGCGACTGGACCTTGTTCATGGCTTTGATCAACTCGAGCGGTCCGCCCGCATAACCCACACGCCAGCCGGTCATACAAAAAGCCTTGGAAACGCCATTCAGCGTCAGTGTACGGTCCATGAGGTTTGGGCACACTTGAGCAAAGGTTTTGAATTCAAACCCGTCATACAGCACATGCTCATACATATCATCGGTCATCACCCAAACGTGGGGGTGACGTTCCAGAACCTCGCCCAGTGCCTTCAGATCATTGCCAGTGTAAGCCGACCCGGTGGGGTTTGATGGTGAGTTCAGCATCAACCATTTGGTCTTGGGCGTGATAGCAGCTTCCAGTTGGTCCGCTGCCATCTTGAAGTTGTTTTCAGCCAGGCATTCCACCACAACAGGCTCGCCGCCACAGAGCAGCGTCATGTCTGGATAAGACACCCAATAAGGTGCCGGGATGATCACTTCATCGCCTGTGTTCAGTGTGGCCATGAGGGCGTTAAAGATGTTTTGTTTACCACCGCACGCCACCTGAATTTGATCGATTGTGTAAGTCAGATCATTTTCGCGCTGGAACTTGGCAACGATGGCCTCGCGCAGTTCAGGTGTGCCTGCCGGGGCGGTATATCGAGTTTCACCGTTGTCCATGGCAATCTTGGCGGCCTCAATAATATGGGCCGGGGTATCGAAATCAGGTTCGCCCGCGCCGAGACCAATAACGTCCATACCGGCGGCTTTCAACTCGCGAGCTTTGGTGGAAACAGCAACAGTGGGGCTCGGCTTCACACGCGCGAGACGGTCAGCAAGAAATGACATTTGGGCACCTGTATTCGGAAAATGATCAGAAGTAATCTTGCCCGCACCCTACGCCCACAGATGTTTCGGTTCAACCCGGAACCCGCCAGAAACCGGAAATATTCATGTATTGTGCAGTCCGTTTCAGGGCGTAATAATCCTGCTAACAAAATGAGGGATGCGACATGAAAGTTTATATTAGTTCCGACATCGAAGGCACCACCGGCATCACCCATTGGGATGAGGCCGAAAAGGGCAAGATGGGCTACGATCTCTATGCCGAACTCATGACTCAGGAAGTCATCGCGGCGTGCGAAGGTGCCTTGAATGCCGGCGCGGAAGAGATCGTGGTCAAGGATGCCCATTGGACGGCGCGCAACATCATTGCCGAGAAGCTCCCCCGTGAGGCCCAGCTTATCCGAGGTTGGAGCGGCCACCCCTGGTCGATGGTTCAGGGCATTGATTCCACCTTCGATGCCCTTGTGATGACCGGTTATCATTCAGGTGCCAGCACGGCGGGCCATCCGCTGGCCCATACCATGACCCAGGTATCCCATGAAATCCGCATCAATGGCGAGATCACATCGGAATTCATGCTCAATCGCATGGCGGCGGCCACGGTGGGTGTGCCCTCGGTCTTTATTTCCGGTGACAAGACATTGTGCGAAAGCGCCACGGCGCTGGATTCGAACATCCATACCTACGCCACCATGGAAGGCATTGGCGGGTCGACCGTAGCGCCTCACCCGGACGTGAGTAGAGACGGCATCAGAAGCGGCGTTGAAGCCGCCTTGAAAGATCGTGATGCCCATACAGTCGCGGCTATTCCATCGACTTTCCATATGGAGATTTTATGCACCAAGCATGAGAACGCTTTCAGCGGGGCATTCTATCCCGGTATGGAGAGCACGGGGCCGCATAGCATCGAATTCCACACCGATGATTTCTTTGAGATCTCGCGGGCCTTGAAGTTCGTGATCAAAGGCTAGTCTGGTTTTGGATCAGGCTTTCGCATGACTTCGACCACCGCGGCGCTCATGATCAGGCCGGTGCCAACGACTTCCTGCATGCCGAAGGCTTCATCGGTCAGCCACGCGGCTGAGCCGATACCCACAATGGCTTCTGTCATGAACAGAATGCCAACCCGCGCCGGACTCAGAACTGTGGCGGGCCAGATAGTCATCCATGTGCCGGGCAACAGGAATAGGGCAACGCCCCCAATCCACATCCAGCCGTTCTTGAGCGACTGGGTGTCTGGCAGGGCATTATCCAGTCCCAGCGGCAGCAGGGCGATGATCGTTCCGGCCACAAACGCACCGGTAATAAACGCAAACGTCTTTTCGAATACGAGCGTAGCGCCGCCTTGAAACAATCGAACTGAGGCAAACGACCAGCACACCCCAGAGGCCAGTGCAAACCAGTCGCCGGGCTGTTTGGGCCACGGGATCGATATGCCGCCACCCAGAATAACCACCAAACCACCAAGCCCTAATATGATGGCGATAACGCGGTTAACGTTCAGGCGTTCGCCCAGAAACATCAGGCCCAGCAACGTGCTCCATATGGGCGACACATAGAACAGGAGCATGGCATGCACCAAGTCGGTCATATTGAAACTGACCGCATACAGTGCAAACGCCGTGCCCGGCAATAAGCCCGTAATAATCAGGCCTGGCCCAGCGCTAAACAAATGACGCCACCGGATGATAGCCACAGGCAGGAATATGAGCGATACACAGGCAAATATGACGGGCCCGGTCCAAAGTGCCGAGATGCCGGCTTCTTCTACCGCGCGCACGGGTATCCAGAACAAGCCCCACAAGGCAGAGCTGAAAACGATACCGAGGCCGGCCACCAAGTCAGACCGAAGCTTTGGGTTCTGGGCATTCTGATTCATGTATTCCCTTACACAGGATACGTACCCTTGCGTCAATCAACGAATTATGGAAGCTACCAGAATCTTAATTGGGCGTCGGTCAGTCGATCATACCCTTCTTCGGTAACGACGACAGTTTCTTCAAAATCACCAAGAAATCCGTCTTGCGTTATGGTGCGTTCGAAATTTAGCACCATGCCGGGGCATAAGACCGTTGCATCACCCGGCGCCAGCCAGGGGCTGTCCCAGCCCAGCCCGATTCCGTGCCCGAGGCCGGAAAACACGCCTTTGATCTCGAACCCCAGCTCTTCCTGTTTGCCCAATCCGGCCTGTGCCAGTTGTTCGGCAGTGGCGCCGACCCGAACGGCTTCAATGCCGGCTTCGACGCTGGCAATGGCCGCTTCGAACAGATCGATTTGCCGGTTCGATGGCGGCCCGATAGCCTTGGATCGTGATACGTCAAAATAATACCCATTTAGCACGCCCGAAATACCCAGGCGCAACCAGTGGCCTTCCTGCAACGGCTCTGACGAGCCCCAGGTGGGGAAGTTTGATTTCACCAAAACCGGATCATCACCACCCCGCCCCGATGCCATGAATGAATTGTACAGCACACCACCAGCGGCATTGAGGACCTGCTGGCCAGCGGCCACCACATCGCCATGCGTGGCACCGGGCACGGCGGCGGCCATCATGGCTTCAATAGTGCGAGAGCCCACTTTGGCAGATTGGTCCAGCAGGGCAATTTCACCTGCGCTCTTGACCGCACGAAGGGTGGACAGAATACCACCGGCGCTGTCCCAACTTATCCCGGGCACGCCGCTCTTGATGCCCATGAACGTATCCACCGGCAGCACATCGCCGCCCACAAGACCCACGGTCCCATTTTCCAAACCAGCACTTTTCAGGGCCTCAACAACGCTTTCCAGTACCAGATCCGTATAGACGATGCATTCCGGCGGCATGGCGATCCTGCCGTCATTAGGAACGTCCGTGATCAAAATCGGGTCACCTTTCACCGGCAGGATGACAAACGCGTGGGCTCGGGCTGTCCAGTTGCCCGCCAGATCAGGAATGTAGGGAAAAGGGGAGTAATAATTGCTCAGGTACAAGACGTCGCCATAGCGGTCCAGTGTACCGCCGCCCCGCGCACAGACCAGCAAGCCGTCCATGCCTTTTGCTTCGGCCATGGCGCGCGCCCGTTCACGGCGTTCAGCGAATTCTACATGAGGGATATTTGTGTCCATTTATATTCCCGCCCTGTTGCAGATCTACATTCTTCCATATTGAGCCTTTTGTCTATTCCTTCATGGGACTATATAGAACCCATGGTAAATCCTGAAGTTTTCACCCCACCACCACGGCCCGCCCTCGAAGACGGCAATCCTATCGTTCTGCAATCGCCGTTCGATCCGGCGGGCGATCAGCCAAACGCTATTGCTGAACTGACGGCATCTATTCAGGACGGCGAGCGCGATCAGGTGTTGCTGGGCGTGACCGGGTCGGGCAAGACGTACACCATCGCCCATGTGATCCAGAACCTTCAACGCCCCACGCTGATTATGGCCCCAAACAAGACGCTGGCGGCACAGTTGTACAGTGAGATGGTGGAGTTCTTTCCCAACAACGCAGTGGAGTACTTCGTTTCGTACTACGATTACTACCAACCCGAAGCCTACGTACCGCGATCCGATACCTATATCGAAAAAGACGCTTCCGTGAATGAACAGATCGACCGTATGCGCCATTCGGCCACGCGGGCGTTGCTGGAACGCAACGATGTGATTTTGGTGGCATCGGTGTCGTGCATCTATGGTATTGGCGCGGTTGAGACCTATTCCGAACTTATTTCCCGCATTCGTGTGGGCGACAGCGTGGATCAGCGTGAATTGCTGCAACGCTTCGTGGAGCTACGCTACACCCGCAATGATGCGGCGTTCTACCGCGGGACGTTCCGGGTCCGTGGTGATGTGATCGAAGTTTTCCCGTCGCACATGGAAGATCGCGCCTGGCGGGTGTCCCTGTTCGGTGATGAAATCGAGGCTATGTGGGAGATTGACCCTCTGACCGGTGAGAAGCTGGCCGAGATCGAAGATTTTGTGCTGTACCCCAATAGTCATTACGTGACCGCGCGGCCCACGCTTTTACAAGCCATCCCCCAAATCAAGGCCGAGATGAAAGACCGCGTGGCGGAACTGACCGAACAGGGCAAGCTATTGGAGGCACAACGCCTTCAGGAGCGTACCGTATTTGATCTGGAAATGATGGAAACCACCGGTCACTGTGCCGGTATTGAGAACTATTCCCGCTACCTGACCGGCCGTAATCCCGGCGACCCACCGCCGAATCTGTTCGAGTACTTACCCGACAACGCATTGGTGGTCGTTGACGAAAGTCATGTGGCGATCCCACAAATCGGTGGCATGTACAAAGGTGACGCGAGCCGCAAGCGCACGTTGGCGGATTTCGGTTTCCGTCTGCCCAGTTGCGTAGACAACCGACCGCTCAAGTTTGAAGAATGGGACCGCATGCGCCCGCAGAGCATCTATGTATCGGCCACACCCGGTCCGTGGGAGCTGGAACGCACTGGCGGTGTGTTTACCGAACAGCTGGTGCGCCCCACTGGATTGATCGATCCCGAATGCATTATCCGTCCGGTGGAAACCCAGGTGGATGATTTGCTGGGCGAGGTTCGTAAGGTTGCCGCAAAAGGCTTCCGCACACTAGTCACCACCCTGACCAAGAAAATGGCCGAAGACCTGACCGAATATCTGCACGAACACGGTGTTCGGGTGCGGTATATGCATTCGGATATTGAAACGCTGGAACGTATTGAAATCATTCGTGATTTACGGTTAGGTGCATTTGATGTGCTGATTGGCATCAACCTGCTGCGCGAAGGGTTGGATATACCGGAATGTGCGCTGGTCGCCATTCTGGACGCGGACAAGGAAGGCTTCCTGCGCTCCAAGACCTCGCTCGTTCAGACCATTGGCCGCGCCGCGCGAAATGTTGAGGGCCGGGTCATCCTGTACGCCGATCGTATGACGGGATCGTTGGAATACGCCATTGGCGAAACAGAACGCAGGCGGGAAAAGCAACAGGCATACAACGAAGAACACGGTATCACGCCGGAAAGCGTGAAAAAGGGTATCTCGGACGTGCTGAGAAGCGTTTACGAGCAGGATTACGTGACCGTGGACACCGGCGTTTCCGGCGACGTGGAACTGGTCGGCCATAACCTGAAAGGCCACTTGGCGGAGCTCGACAAGCGCATGCAGGAAGCCGCCGCCAATCTGGAATTCGAAGAAGCGGCCCGCATCCGAGACGAGATCAGACGCCTCGAAGCCCATGAACTGGGCTTAGATCGACCCGGCATCGCACCGCGGGCATCGGGTGAGGCATGGAAACATTCAAAAACACATCGGAAAAAAAATTCAAAACGACAGTAATAATTCAGGAAGGAGAGATATCATGTCAGGCGTAAAACTATTCAGACGAGAAGATCAGGATTTCAGCTACAAGGGGGATAGCCCCGACAGTGTGTTGGCCTTTGTGAACGCCGGTAACAGCGACACCATGGGCGGTGGGTTTGGCGTGTTTGGTGCGGGTACCGATATGGAATGGACCGTCACCTATGACGAATTTATTTTTGTCCACTCTGGCCAGTTTCAACTCAAGATCGGTGATGAAGTCCTTGATGCCGGACCGGGTGATACACTGTGGATACCAAAGGACACCCCCTTATCATACGTGGCCGAAGAAGACGTCTGGTTCTTCTTTGCGGTGATGCCGGCAACCGCTTCGCCGTCTGCGTCCATTCCCAACGTCTACCCGGATGCACCAGCAAGACCAGCCTAAGCTGCCTTGCTGATCGGCTCCGGGTGGGTGATCAGGCGGGCGATGGCCAGCGTCAGGTCAACGCGATTGCATGAATAGAGGTGAACGCGACTGACGGATTCACTGGCTAAGCGTTCGCACAGGGATGCGGCCGTGGCGGCGGCCACCTGATAATGCATTTCGGGTTTCTCTTCCAAACCATCGAAACGATCTGCCACCCAGCTGGGGATCGGCTCGCCGCATTTTCTGGCAAAGCTTGCCACCTTGCCAAAATCAAACACCGGCATGATACCGGGGATGATATCCAGGCCAATGCCGGCAGCGGCACAACGGTCACGGAACCGCAGGTATGTATCAGCGCTGAAGAAAAACTGGGTAATCGCCTCGGTGGCACCGGCGTCTTCTTTACGTTTCAGGAAATCCAGATCGGCGTCAGGGCTACGACTGTCCGGATGGCCGTTGGGATACGCGGCAACGCTGATCTGTAGTGCGCCCATCTGCGCGATCCGTTCAATCAGTTCTATGGACGACGGGTATCCATCAGGGTGAGGGGTAAAGGGCTGGCCGGGGCCGTCACCATCGCCACGCAGGGCCACAAAACGCCGAATACCGGCGCGGTGCCATACGCTTAGGATTTCATCCACTTCCTGACGGGTTTGCCCGGCCACGGTGATATGCGCGGTCACGGGGACTCCCAGAATGGCGAGGCTGAGGGATTCCTGTTTGCTCAGCAACTGGTCTGAGCCACCGGCACCATAGGTCACAGAAATGTGGCTGGCACCAGCGCGCAGGAAAGAAGTTGCGATCTCGCGGGTGTCACCGTTTTTAGGGGGAAAAATCTCTATGCTGAGTTTCATCTTGTCCGTTCTCCTAGGCAGGCCAGCCAGAATACGACGTTGGGGGAACCCGACGTAAATGTCTGGGATTCAAAATTGCTGTAACCGACACCCGTAAGCCATTCCTGTATTTGGTTATCATTAAATCCGGGCCAGCGGTGTCCGTGCTGGCTCATCAGTTGGCGTTGGTCGTGGCTGGCGAAGTCCACCAGCAGAATCCAACCACCGGTGCCCGTTACCCGGGCACATTCCTGCAAAACCTCTTTCGGGTCTTCGGCGTAATGCAGGGACAAGTGCAGCGACACCGCATCAAAGCTGTCATCCTCAAACGGCAGATAACGCATCTCACCATGCCGCAACTGGCAATGGGGCAATTTCTCTTTATGGATGGCGGCGCGGGCGGCCAGTAGCATATCGCGGGAATTATCCATGCCCACGGCATTTTCCAGTTGGCTACCTAACAAACGCAACACGTGGCCTGTACCGGTACCGATATCCAACAAGGTCTTGGCCCCCAGTTCACTGAAACGCTGTTTGATGGCCGCATCAATGGCATCTTCGTCAATCAGATCAGACCGCAACTGGTCCCAGTCGGCGTAATGTTTACGGAAATAACTGCGGGCACGGACTTCCCAGGATTTGGTCACCTGGCGCAACTTGTCGAGATCCTGGGCATGATCGGGATCATCGACAGATATCTGATCCACCATGCCCCGTACCAACGATGCCAAAACACCACTGGTTACGGCGCGGAACCAGACTTGCGATCCTTCCTGATGGCGTTCCAGCACACCGGCTTCATGCATGAGCTTCAGGTGGCGGGAAACACGCGGCTGGCTCTGGTCCAGAATTTGGGTCAGGTCCCCAACCGTAAGCTCGCCATGGGCGCACAGCAACAGAATGCGGAGCCGCGTGTGCTCACCCACAGCCCGAAGAGCTTCTAGGGTTTGGTCCAGAGAACTGGTGTTTTCATAAGACATAACGATTTATACATATAAAGAAATCATTATGTCAACAAAAATTACAAACTATCGGGCTCGGGCAGACAATTGGTCAACGAACAAACGCTTCAAATAATCCCAGCAAAGCGGCGTACCGGGCCGTTTTACCAATGGCCACCAAAATCAGGAAAGCCCATATATTAACCCGCAAGACTCCGGCCACCATCGTCAGTGGATCACCAATGATCGGCACCCACGCCAGCAACATCGACCAGAGGCCGTAACGGCCGAACCAGCGTGTTGCCTGAGCGAGATGGTCCGGTGATACCGGAAACCAACGACGATCCTGCCAGCGCAGGCAAAACCGCCCCATAACCCAATTCAGCAAGGCCCCAAGAGTGTTGCCCACACTGGCAACGATCAGCAGAAGGCTGGTCTCGTAGCCATCCATCGCGGCCAAAGCCAGCAATACCGCCTCAGATGAAAACGGTAGAAACGTGGAGGCCAGAAACGCACTCAAAAATAAGCCGGTATATCCGGTGCTCATATCGTTATCCTGCTGGACGTTGAACTACAGAGACACAGAGGTACTAATACAGAATTCGTTATCCCCTCTTCTCAGTGCCTCTGTGTCTCTGTGGTTCATGTTCTTTAAAAGAAAAAGGGCGTGTACCAAATTGGCAACGCCCTTTTCAAACTCTTGATGGTGAAGCAGATCAGATCAGGCAGCGTTTGCTGCGGCGACCATGGCTTCGGCCTTCTTTACTTCGCTTTCGGCTGCCGCTTTGCCGCCTTCTTCAGCGCTGGACAGGGCTTCATTGGCTGCGCTCAAGCGAGCATCGGCTTCAGACTTGTCCAAATCACCGACTGCAATGGCTGACTCGGCCAACACTGTGCAGCGTTCTGGTGAGACTTCACAGAAACCACCGTCAACGAAAATGCTTTCGCGTACCTTGCCGCCTTCGTGGATGTCGATAACACCCGGACGAACTGTGCTGATCAACAATGAATGACCCGGCAATACACCGATATCACCATCACCACCCGGTACCACAACCATTTCTACCTGCTCGGATTTGAGCAGACGGGCTGGTGATACCAGTTCAAATTCAGTCGTATCGGCCATGGTTTCGTTCTCCTACCCAAAAACCGTTTACGCGGCTTCCGCAGCCATCTTCTTGGCTTTTTCCAGGGCTTCCTCGATGGTGCCAACCATGTAGAAGGCCGCTTCGGGGATATGATCGTATTCGCCGTCCACAATACCTTTGAAGCCACGGATGGTGTCTTCGAGGGATACCAGGGTGCCTGGTGTGCCGGTGAAGACTTCAGCCACGTGGAAAGGCTGGCTCAGGAAGCGTTGAATTTTACGGGCACGTGCCACGGCCAGCTTATCTTCTTCAGACAGCTCATCCATACCCAGAATGGCGATGATGTCCTGAAGTGATTTATAAGTTTGCAGGACACGCTGAACGGATGTGGCAACACCATAGTGTTCTTCACCAATGACGCGCGGATCAAGAATACGAGACGTGGAATCCAGCGGATCCACAGCCGGGTAAATACCAAGCTCAGCAATCTGACGACTAAGAACCGTTGTCGCATCCAAGTGAGCAAACGATGTTGCAGGCGCCGGATCGGTCAAATCATCGGCCGGTACGTAAATGGCTTGCACAGAGGTAATGGAGCCCTTGTTGGTGGACGTAATACGTTCCTGCATGTTGCCCATATCAGTGGCCAGTGTAGGCTGATAACCCACAGCGGAAGGAATACGACCAAGCAGAGCCGAAATTTCAGAACCGGCCTGCGTAAAGCGGAAGATGTTATCCACGAAGAACAACACGTCCTGACCTTCCACATCGCGGAAGTATTCAGCCTGTGTCAGACCGGTCAGCGCCACACGAGCACGGGCTCCGGGAGGTTCGTTCATCTGACCATAAACCAGGGCCGCTTTCGATGAGTCGCCGTCCAGGTCAATAACGCCGGAATCAATCATTTCGTGGTAGAGATCGTTACCTTCACGGGTACGTTCGCCAACACCGGCAAACACGGAATAACCACCGTGGCCTTTCGCAACGTTGTTGATCAGTTCCATAATCAAAACTGTTTTACCCACACCGGCACCACCGAACAGGCCAATCTTACCACCCTTGGAATAAGGGCTGATGAGGTCAACGACCTTAATACCAGTGGTCAGGATTTCCGTTTCAACAGCCTGATCCGCGAACGCCGGGGCAGACGCGTGAATGCCAGCAGTCGCTTTGGTTTTAATGGGGCCACGTTCGTCAATGGGCTCACCCACAACGTTCATGATACGACCCAGTGTTTCAGGGCCAACCGGCACGTTAATGGCATCACCCGTGTCAGATACTTCCTGACCGCGCTGCAAGCCTTCAGTTGCATCCATCGCAATGGTGCGAACAACATTTTCGCCCAAGTGCTGTGCAACTTCCAAAACGAGGCGTTTGCCATCGTTCTGGCACTCAAGTGCGTTCAGAATCGCCGGCAGATCGCCTTCGAACCGAACGTCGACGACGGCACCCATAATCTGGGAAATCGATCCAACGTTGTTTTTAGCCATATTCCTGGTTTCCTTAACCTAAGTGGGTCAATCAGACCCTTACAGCGCTTCAGCGCCGGAGATAATTTCAATCAGTTCATTCGTAATAATAGCCTGACGTGACCGGTTGTAGAGTAGCGTCAGGTCATCAATCATTTCGCCTGCGTTGCGGGTAGCGTTGTCCATGGCGGTCATGCGCGCACCATGTTCAGACGCGGAATTTTCCAGCAATGCCTGGAAAATCTGCACACCCATATTGGTTGGCAGTAATTCTGCGATGATTTCGTCTTCGTCGGGTTCGTATTCGAACACCGGTTGTGCACCACTTTGTGCGCCATTGGCGGCTTCATCGTCTTCGCTCTCGGGTGGTGAGAACGGGATCAGCTGCTGGGCTGTAATAATCTGTGTCATAGCAGACTGGAATTGGTTGAAGATGATGGTACATACATCAAATTCGCCAGCTTCAAACATGCCGGTTACCTGCTTGGCCACGTCTGCGGCCTCGCCGTATGTGATGCCTTTTTTGCCACCAAGGCCGGAAATGTCATCCACAATGTTGGCCGCGAATTCACGCTTCATCACATCGTGGGCCTTGCGACCAACAAACAGCATTTTGACAGTTTTGCCTTCGGCGTTCAGTTCGCGTGCCATTTTACGGGCCTGACGAACGATAGAGCCGTTAAAACCACCGCACAGGCCACGATCAGCGCTGCATACCAGCAACAGATGCGTGTCGGAGCTGCCGGTTCCGGCCAACATAGGCGGGGCACCATCGGCACCAGCCACACTGGCGGCAACTGAGCCCAGCATACGTTCCATACGTTCGGCATAGGGACGGGCAGCCTCAGCAGACTCCTGCGCACGGCGCAGTTTGGCTGCGGCAACCATTTTCATGGCTGACGTGATCTTCTGCGTCGATTTGACGCTTGCGATCCTGACTTTCAGATCCTTAAGATTAGCCATCGGCTACGATATCCAACTATTAGCGGGTTAATCCGGCCCTATTATCTTTAGGCGAAGGTCTTTACGAAGTCGTCGAGGAAACCCTTCAACTTCGCGGTGGTGTCATCAGACATTGCTTTTTCTGAGCGGATGGTTGCCAGAATATCAGCACCCTTATCGCGCAGAGCGTCCATGTACTGTTGCTCAAAGCGAGTTACGTCACCCACAGCAATGCCGTCCAGATACCCGTTCACACCGGCAAACAATGAAGCAACCTGCTCCTCAATGGCCATTGGTGTGTACTGAGGCTGTTTCAGCAGCTCGGTCAGACGTTCGCCACGGGCCAGCAATTGCTGGGTCGAAGCGTCCAGATCGGAAGCGAACTGCGCAAATGCAGCCATTTCACGGTACTGAGCCAATTCAAGCTTAATGGAGCCAGCAACCTGTTTCATGGCTTTGATTTGCGCTGCTGAGCCCACACGAGACACAGACAGACCCACGTTCACAGCCGGGCGAATGCCCTTATAGAACAGTTCTGTTTCCAGGAAGATCTGACCATCGGTGATTGAAATCACGTTGGTCGGAATAAACGCAGACACGTCACCGCCCTGGGTTTCAATGACCGGTAAAGCGGTTAGTGAGCCGTTACCGGCATCATCGCCCATTTTAGCGGCGCGTTCCAGTAGGCGTGAGTGAAGATAGAAAACGTCACCCGGATAGGCTTCACGTCCAGGCGGACGACGAAGCAGCAGGGACATCTGACGATAGGCAACAGCCTGTTTCGAGAGATCGTCATAGAACATAACGGCGTGTTTGCCGCTGTCACGGAAGAATTCGCCCATGGCGCAACCGGTGTACGGTGCCAGGAACTGCAACGGTGCAGGATCAGAAGCCGTAGCCGCTACAACGATGGAATATTTCATCGCGCCATAATCTTCCAGCGTCTTAACAAGCTGGGCAACCGTAGAGCGTTTCTGACCAACAGCCACATAGATGCAGAACAGCTTCTCGCTGTCGTCACCGGATTCGTTGGTGACCTTCTGGTTCAGGATGGTGTCGATGATAACAGCCGTTTTACCGGTCTGACGGTCACCAATGATCAATTCGCGCTGGCCACGACCAACGGGGATAAGGCTGTCGATAGCCTTAAGGCCGGTCTGCATAGGCTCATGAACTGATTTACGCGGGATAATACCCGGCGCTTTGACTTCCACACGGGTCTGTGTGACGTCTTCCAGCGGACCTTTGCCGTCGATGGGGGTGCCAAGGCCGTCAACAACACGACCCAGCATGCCCATACCAACGGGGACCTCCACGATGGCGCCAGTCCGTTTAACGGTATCGCCTTCTTTAATAGTCCGATCATCGCCGAAAATAACAACACCAACGTTGTCTGTTTCCAGGTTCAGGGCCATGCCCTTAATACCACCGGGGAATTCGACCATCTCACCGGCCTGGACTTGATCAAGACCGTATACGCGGGCGATACCATCACCCACCGACAGAACTTGTCCGACTTCCGCGACTTCGGCTTCTGTACCGAAATTAGCGATTTGTTCTTTGAGGATTGCGGAAATTTCCGCGGCTTGGATTTTCATTATCCAACCCCTTTCATTGCGAGCCGAAGCTGTTGCAGTTTTGTGTTCAATGAACTATCGACCATTTGAGAGCCGACCTTAACGATCAGGCCACCCAGCAAGCCGGGATCAACCTTGGCATCAACGGAGACTTTTGTGCCTACCGCCTTTTTCAGGGCATCTGTCAACGCGGACATCTGCTTGTCTGTGAGTTCTTTGGCGGAAACCACCTCTGCGGTGGTTTCGCCACGATGGGACGCCAGAATTGCCTGATACGCGCCAATCATGTCCGGAAAAGCGAACAGGCGGCGGTTCTGAGCAATAACGCCCGTAAAATTCCGTGTGAGTTTGTTCATGCCAGCTTTGTCAATAATGGCGAGCATGGCAGCTTCCTGTTCATCGCGTGAGATGACAGGTGAGCGAAGCAAACGACGTAGATCGTCGCTTCCATCGATCATGGCACCAAGGACGGCTAAGTCGTCGGCGACAGCGTCGAGCGCCTTTTCGGCGTCGGCCAGATCAAACAGCGCCGAAGCGTAGCGACCGGCTAAACCAGTGGATTGTGCAGTCAACTGCGGAACCTCTTCGTTCTTATTATCTATTCGTGCCCGTCTTTATCCCCTGGGCAAGGCCCGCATCTCCTGAACACAGAAGTCACGAAAGCGCGGGTGTCGTACCATACAAAAATAAGGCTTTCAAGCGGTCTCGGCGCACTTTCTTGCCTGTATTTGTCCAGCACAGCTGCTTCGCTAACCACCCGCCCTGACAACCTGGAAAAGTCACCATAGTTTCAAGCTTTTCCTTCATCAATACATAAAAACAAATATCGCAGAAGCCTTTCAAGAATCAGGAGAATTTTCTTCCTTTCGGTCCGAAAACCGGGGTAACGTCTATCCATAAGCGGCGGAATTTTCAAAGCTTGGACCAGAAGAATACACATATGCCCACAAACTACCCGACGATTCCCGCCTGTTCACACTGGCGTGGCACGGATTTCCACTCGAAAGACGATGTGGCCGTGGATTTGGATGCCGCATTGGTGCAGGATTCCCTGGCCGAGATTCGGGCCGTGGCGGCTAAAGGACACGAGGTTACGTCGCTTGCCCACGAAGACGTGCCGATGAAAGCCTTTAGCGAACCTATGGCGGCGCTTCGCGATGAAATTTTGCATGGGCGTGGCTTTGCGATCTTACGGGGGTTTCCTGTTGATGAGCTTAACCAGACTGAGATTGAGACCATGTACTGGGCGCTAGGCCTGCATTTGGGCCTGCCCGTATCACAGAGCGTCATGGGCGACCGCCTCGGCCACGTTGTAGATGTGTCGGGACGCGATCCAAACGCCAGGGCGTACCGGAACAGTAAGGAACTGACCCCACACACGGACCCTGCCGACATTCTGGCTTTTTTGTGTTTAAAACCTGCTATGAGGGGTGGCATCAGCCATTTTTCCAGCTCCCACACCGTGCACGAAGTCATGCGCCAAACCCGCCCGGACCTGCTGGAACGCCTTTATAAGGGATATCACTATCACCGATTTGGTGAGCAGCCGGAAGGCTTTGATCCCATCACGCCGCACCGGGTACCGGTTTTCAGCCAGCGTGAAGGCTTGCTCAGTTGTCGTATCGTGCGCCAGTACATTGAAATCGCCGCCGATGAATATCCGGAGCATGCCCTAGATGATCTGGACCGTGAGGCGCTGGATATGTTCGAAGACCTGGCGGCACAAGATAATATCTGTTTCAAGTTCACACTGGAACCCGGCGAAGCCATCATTGCCAATAACTATACCGTGCTTCATGCCCGCACAGCCTTTGATGACCATGAAGACCTAGCCCTCAGGCGACATTTGCTACGCCTGTGGTTATTGGCGGAAAACCCACGGCCCACAGTGCCCGAAGTCTATATATACGGTGACGGCGAGCCGGGCATCCCGCCCAAGCCGGGACACGAGCCCATCTATAAACACAATATTACGATCCAGTAAGCGCGAAACCTTTGCGGCGTTGGCCCAAAACAGACATCAGGGCTCTACCTCATCCCGCCGTATCAAACTGTACCCGGCATTGTAACCCGGCCGGGAGAGCGTAATCGGGGTTGGCAAGTTCCAGACGCACACCGAACGTGCCACTGGCCGCATCAGAGGGCGCAAAGGTTCTGTATCGTGCCGAAGTACAGGATGAGGCCAAATTTGAATTTACGATTCCCGAGACCGGTGATTACCACCTCGTGCTCGACAACCGGGCGGGCACGTCGATCCGATCCGTTCATGTATCCGCCTCAGTAACAGAAATTATGGCGGGCGAGAACTCGGCACCTGATACGGCTAAGCCTGGTACGGTACCTTATGCCATCGCCAGCCTGAAAGCGAAGCTGCGTCTGGCCTTCATTTTCGATGAATTGCAGATCGATGTGGGGGCATGCGGCCACGCAAATGCCTACAGCGGGCCAAAACGCGTCCTGATCTGCGTTGAACATATCGCCCGCCTGAAAGACGAGCTGGGCGAAACACAAAAAGTGCGCGACGCCCTGTTGTTCACATTATTGCATGAAATTGGTCATGTCATGCTGCGCCAGTGGTCCTACCCGTTCTATGATAACGAGGAAGTGGCCGACGAGATTGCCACGGCGATAATGGTCATGTTTAACGAGGCTGCCGCCGTGCGAACCCAGGCAGCCTACTTTGCCGAGATCCCGTCGCAATCCGAAGCCGATAAGAAGTTGGTAATCGACGACCGTCATCCACTGTCGGTACAGCGCGCGCGGAACATCCTGCGCTGGCTTGACGACCCTGATTTTTTGAAGAAATGGCAGACCGTGCTGGTGCCACATATGCAGACAACATTGTTGGAAACACTGGCGAGAAAGCCTCAGCCATGGAGTTCGCTGGAACTGGTGGAACAGGAACTAGTACGCCGAAATTAAGTACATCCTTCGGACGCAAACCGGACATTGGGTGAAATGCGGAGCCCGAATTTATGAGGGTGCTCCGTTGGGCAGCGATACCGTCACGGTTGTCCCTTTTCCAATCTTGCTTTCGATGGTTAAGTCGCCTTCGTGAAGATCGACCAAAGACTTCACGATCGCAAGCCCGAGGCCAGTCCCTTCCTGGGTTTCATGGGAGTTGGTCTCGACTCTGACGAATGCCTCCGTGAGGCTGGGTAGCTTATCCTCCGGTATGCCTTCGCCGGTATCGCTTACCTCGAAGACACAAAGGCTTTCTGGCGATTTCACCTTTAATATGACCGTCCCTTTTTCCGGCGTGAACTTGACGGCATTGGACAGAATATTGAGCAGAATTTGTTTCAAGGCTCGACGGTCGGCGAGAAGCGGTGGTTGATTTTCAGGAACTTCAATCGAGTACGTGATGTCTTTACGAGTGACGGCGGGCGTGATGAGCGAGGAGCATTCCTTTATTACGCCCTTAATATTCAGACTTTCCTTGACCAGAGAATGCTTGCCCGCCTCGATAGCTGAAAGATCGAGGATGTCGTTAATCAAATACAGAAGATGCTCGCCGCTGGCACGGATATCGTCCGCATACTCCTTGTATTTGGTCGAGCCAAGTGGCCCGAATATCTGGTAAGTCAGCATCTCCGCGAAACCAATGATGGCGTTCAAAGGCGTCCTGATTTCGTGACTCATAGAGGCCAGGAACTCGGACTTCAGCTTGTTTGCACGCTCGGCTTCCTGTTGGGCAATCCGCGCTTTGACTGAATCCAAAATCTTCGTGAGAAGAA
Organism: Rhodospirillales bacterium; assembly: GCA_018662225.1. Taxonomy (GTDB): domain Bacteria; phylum Pseudomonadota; class Alphaproteobacteria; order Rhodospirillales; family Casp-alpha2; genus JABJGO01. The sequence goes on from JABJGO010000007.1 coordinate 35,978, forward strand.
TGGCCGTGACCCAAATCGCGAACAACGCCAGAAAGCGGTTGGTCAGGACCACCCACAAAGTCCCGCCAGAAGGTGAGAAAGCGTAGCCGACGAACGTGAGCGTGGTGGCCAGCAAGGCCAAATAAACGATGTGTCTTCTGCGAGGGAACCACCAACCGACCAGAACGAGGGCTACATATGGCACCCCGCCGGCAACGCCAAGTGGCAGAGACAGATCGATCGCCAGAATCCCGGCGGCGATGAGTATTGCTATGGCAACTGTCACGAATCGTATCCTCTTGCTAATTCGCAAGGAAACGGCATTTAATTTGGTTGCGGGGACTCGATACCAACCATTTCGTACTCCGGTTTCCGTGTTCATTCCGATGTCCGCTGTTTGACCGTAAGCAGAATACGAACCACAGCGCTAATAGAGTCCGCTAACGCCCCGTTGCAGACATCAGCATACGTAGTGTTGGAAGACCATATCTATCTGTGGGCAAATTTCATTGATCTCTAGTCACCAGGACATCA
>JABJGO010000001.1 GCA_018662225.1 Rhodospirillales bacterium
TGCGGATTCAATTGATCGCTGCAACACATTGGTTAAATCTCTCTGCTGGCGTTTCATATTGCAAGGTCTTTCGAGGTCTCTCATTCAATTCACGGGCAACCTTATTGAGTTCGACCTGTGAGAACACGGAGAGATCAGTGCCCTTGGGCATATAGTCGCGCAAGAGGCGATTGGTGTTCTCGTTTGAACCACGTTGCCATGGTGATTGCGGATCGCAAAAGTAAACGGCAATATCTGTTGCCAATGAGAACTTCTGATGAGCGCACATCTCTTTCCCGCGATCCCATGTCAGTGATTTATAAAGCTCGCTGGGAAGCTTTCGTGATTGCTTGATCAGAGCGGCAATCACGGTATTGGTTCTTTTATCACCCAGTTTTGCCAACATGACATAACGCGAATGGCGTTCGACCAGGGTGGCGATGCAACTGCCATTGGGGCCCTCAATCAGGTCCCCTTCCCAGTGGCCTGGTACGGCGCGATCTTCTACCGAGGCCGGGCGCTCACGGATCGACACCATATTACTAATCTGTCCCAGCCCGCTTTTCTTCAGGCTGGACTGTTTAGCGCGTCGGATCGTGCGTTGTGAACGCAAGTGTTGCTGAAACTCTTTTTTGAATACACCTCTAGCCTGAATGAAGAGGCTACGATAGATGGTCTCGTGTGACACGTGCATGCCCTCGTCTTCTGGATAGGTCCGTTTAAGCCAACCGGAAATCTGTTGGGGCGACCAGCGTCGGCGCAACTTCACTGCCACGCGCCACCGCAGGGCTTTGTTGTTTGCGAGCTTACACTGTTTTGGTCGACGCACACGATCCCACGCCGCCGTATCAGCTTCAACTGCCCGGTACCGAACGACACCGCCATTGCGATTAATCTCACGGCTAATAGTCGAAGGGGCGCGGCCCAAGCCTGCGGCAATGGTGCGGACCGAAAGTCCCAGCACAAGCCCCCGCGATACCTCTTCGCGCTCTGTCAGCGTCAATGCATGTTCCGATCGTCATCTTACAGCTGGACGAATTCCACCCGTTGGCGCGAGTAGTCCGTATATCGATGACGAGTGGCGGTTTATAGAGCGGCCTATCTCATTTAAAGATAGCCCCCGTTGATACTGATCCCAGATTTTAGCTTTGAGCTCCGCCGTATAAATTAATCGTGGTCGTCGAGCCATGGTACAACACTCCCTTTTAAATAAGGTTAGCGTGTTGCATTGACCAGTTGAACCCGCAGTCATAAGAAGACGGTTTTGGTGTCCCCTGACCATGTCTTCTCTACTCCCGAAAGCGGACATCATTGAAGGACGTAACCACTTCCCCTAATAGTCGGGAGTGGACTTTAGTCTCAACAATGCGATCAAATTATGATCGATTACTTTTTGTACTTTTTATTGGTTATCTTGATGCCCGCCTATGCAAGCTGTGGCGGTCCCGCTACCCTGCAAGAACCCGCAAAACCAGGCTGAATGCAGCCATAACAGTTTGCTCACGAACGGCTTGGCGGTCGCCTGAAAATACATGACGTTCGTGCACCGTATCGCGGCCCTCATACGCCACAGCCATGTGCACCAGCCCCACCGGTTTTTCGTCGCTGCCACCACCCGGACCGGCAACGCCGGTGACGGATACGGATATTTGTGCATTTGAATGGCTGACAGCGCCCTCAGCCATGGCACGGGCCACTTCTTCACTGACCGCGCCCACTTGCTCAATCAACGGGGCAGGGACACCCAGCATTTCGTGCTTGGCTTCGTTGGTATAGGTCACAAAGCCACGCTCGACCACGCTGGATGAGCCGGCAATATCGGTGAGAGCGGCAGCAATCATGCCCCCGGTACACGATTCAGCCATCGCCAGCATCACACCCTTGTCACCACAGGCGGCCAGAACCTCTTCGGCTCTCGATTTCACAACATATGCTCCATCACGTAACGGATTCCCAGCAACAACAGCACGCCGAAGGCGGCAGCACCCACATCATCAATCATTACCCCGAAACCGCCCTCAACCTTTTGGTCCAACCACTTGATGGGCCATGGCTTGACGATATCGAACAATCGAAATGCCGCGAATCCGACCAGGTACCAGCCCAAATCTAATGGTAGAATGCTCAAAACTAGCCATTGTCCGACTACTTCATCCACCACCACGGGGCCGGGGTCATGGGTGCCGGTTTGCGCCATGTAACCATTGGCCGACCAAATACCGACGAAAAATAAGGCGATAGACGCACCAATCAATATCCCGAAACCATGATATTGCATGATGATCCAGGCGAACGGCAAGGCGGCCAGAGAGCCCCACGTACCGGGCGCTTTGGGCAGGTATCCGGCGCCGAACCATGTGGCTATAAGTACGCTGGAGCTTGCTAAACTGGGTCGCGGCATAAGCGGGCCTCTGTGTACCTGATGTAAAACGTCGTTAAAATCATGCCTGATTCTTCTCATAAACCACAGGATTACAAGAATTTAAGCCCTTGCATGGGCAGAAATGAATGGATACTTTCTTCAATGTTCAAGATTGTGGTAAAAACAATCTAAAGATGGCGAAGAATATCGCAACGTGCTGTTACGCTCACAGGATGAAGCCAAACGGGAAGAGAGATGGGGAAGACGGAAAAAACGCCTTTTCGCGATCGCTGGGATTACACCCTGAATCGCCTGTTTCCTGAACGGCAGGTAACCGTCAGGACGGGCGAACGGGTATCGTTCTTGCGCATCGGAAAGTCACCACAGCTTGCCGTGGCCTGTTCGCTGATCCTGCTCAGCGGCTGGTTCAGCTTTTCGACCATCAGCTACGTGCTGACTGACACCATCCTGTCATCCAAAGACACACAAATTTCCAACGCCCGGTATGCGTATCAAAACCTGCTGGATGAAGTGGCCTCGTATCAAAAGAAATTCATGTCCATCACAACGGACCTTGAAGAAAATCATGGCGTGATGCTGGAACTGGTTGAACAGAACACCACGCTACAACAAAACCTGAACACGGTTGAGCATGAACTGGAGGTCACAGAAGCAGATCGCCAGACCGTTATTTCCATGCGTGAGCGCCTTAAAGGCAACCTGAACGATATTCAGGAAAACCTGCATACATTGACCAGCAGTAACTACTTGTTACGCGATGACCTGGATACGATTGAATCCGATTTGAAATTGGCACTACGTGAACGTAATAAAGCGCTGACAAATGCTAAACAGCTACGCAATTATTCCACCGACCTGGAAGATCGCTTGAGCAACCTGCAGGAAACCCAGATCAGCACTATTGATTCCCTACTGGAACGCACCACCGAAAATATTGAGTCGGCTGAGCGGGTTGTATCCACGGCGGGTCTTGATGTGGCATCATTCATTGAAGCCAGCACTGAAAAGACCTCGGGCAAAGGTGGTCCCTTTATTGCCGTGCCGGACGGGCTGCCGGGTGATGAGTTGAAAAAACGCCTTTTCGCGCTTGATGGGCAACTTGCCCGACTGGAAACACTACAGTCCGCTATGCCCTACCTGCCGTTGGCCACCCCCCTTATCACCTATTATGTGACCAGCAAATTCGGCAAGCGACAGGATCCCGTTAACAAAATCTGGTCTATGCACTACGGCACCGACATGGGCGCCACGAACAAGTCCGCTATCTTTTCTACCGCACCTGGTGTAGTCTCACATGCTGGATGGAAAGGTAAGTACGGTAATCTTGTTGAGATTGATCATGGAAACGGCCTGAAAACCCGTTTTGGTCATCTGAGCAAGTTCTTCGTGAAAAAGGGACAAAGCGTTGGTTTTTATGAGAAAATTGCTTTGGTAGGCAGCACAGGTCGGTCAACTGGCCCACATTTGCACTATGAAATTGTTTTCAATGATAAGCCAGTGGACCCCATGAACTTTGTTAAGGCAGGGCGATATGTTTTCCAAGAGTAAATCAGAAGAGACAAAGGCAACGGACGGCAAGCCGGTGAAGCCCGCTGTACCGTCAATCATCAGTGACGATTTGACCATCACGGGCAATCTGCTCAGTAAAGGTGAAATCCAGATCGATGGCCGGATTGAAGGTGACATTGACACAGAAACTTTGCTGGTCGGCGAATTCGCCCATATTAATGGTGATATTCGGGCAGAACGGGTACGCGTCTATGGTCATGTGAATGGTCAGATTACGGCCCAATCCGTGACCCTTGCTAGCACAGCACACGTTACCGGTGATGTGGTTCATGAAGATCTTTCCATCGATAAAGGCGCCTTCCTTGAAGGGCATTGTCAGCGAATTTCTGACAAACGGGTCGAAAGTATTGTGCGCGGTACGGACAGATCAGCAGATGCCGCCACGTCTAGTGTTCGGGATGTTTCGCCGCCGGTGCCGTCAAAACCGCAGCATTCTGCACAGAATGATGCCGCACCCGGGCATAACAAACCATCAAATGGTAGCGATAAAGTCGCCTCTGCCTGATCCCCATATTTTCATTTCGAAATTAAGGAGCGTTGCTGGGAAGCAGCGCTTTTTACTTTTAAAGCTCGAAGCATCTCGAAAGCCACTCGTCGATGGCATCATGGCAAATGTCTTCGGTCAGTGTCGGCGCATGACCGGCTCCGGGCACCGTGACACTGCTCAAATTCGAGGCTACGGTCGCCATACGCTGCAAGGCCTGATCCGTCACGAAAGGTGACAGGCCCCCGCGAATTGAAAGTAAGGGAATATTTTTCAGGGACGAAAACAAAGGCCATAGATCCATCTCCGCTGCGCGACGATCCGACAAAGGCTTGATGATGTTGGTGTCCCAGCCAAAAACGATCTTTCCGTCTGATCGCTTGGTGAACGTATTGCGCACCATATCGTCAATGTGATCTTCCAATACCGCTGACGACACGGGTGCGTTATCGCGCAGGTATCGTTTGGCCGCATCCCAGTCTTCCAGCTCAGGTGTTGCGCCGGCGTAGGCGACAATGGATGCCAGCATATCAACGGGTAAATCCGGGCACACATCGTTCAGCAATACGCCTTTCAGCGCGCCAGGCGCGGCGGCCCCCAATCCCATGGCAAGCAATCCACCCAATGACGTTCCCACGACGGCGATTTCGTGGATGTTAAGGGCGGCGATTATCTGGCGAATATCATCCACATAGGTGGGCGGTGTATAGTTCGTCCAATTGGGATCGTAGTCAGACAATCCGCGCCCCCGGTAATCCACGCAGATAATTCGATGGCGATCAGAAAGCCGCTCAGCCAGATCGCCGAAATCCTTGCTGTTCCGGGTCAAGCCGCCAAGGCAAAGCACCACGCGCTTGCCGCCGCCTACGTGATCCCCGGCAACATGATCCCCGGCAACGTGATCATAGTCCCGCACGTACAAGGACAATCCATCGCGCGATGTAATTCGGCGGGCGACATAATTTTGGGGTGCAGTTTCAGATATCATCGTTAGCGGATCAGATCCTGCGCCAGTTGTGACACCATCACAGGTGTACCAATGCGAGCGCGATAAACTTGTAGGCTTTCCATGACACGCTGCACGTAGTTCCTGGTTTCAGTGAAGGGAATTTGTTCCACCCAATCCACCGCGTCCACACTTGGGTCCCGCGGATCACCGTGGGCCTTGATCCAGGCCTTGGCGCGTCTGGGGCCAGCGTTGTAGGCGGCGAGGGCAAGAATATATGAGCCGTCGTATTGGTCGAGCACCGATGACAGATAGGATTGCCCCAGCTTCAGATTATACACAGGATCAGTACTGAGCTTATCTCTGGAGTATGCCAATCCAACGGATTTGGACACCACCTTTGCCGTGCCGGGCATGATTTGCATGAGGCCCCTGGCCCCGGCGATGCTGTGGGCTGCCGTATAATATGAGCTTTCCTGTCGAATGAGCGCGTAAACCAGCGCCTGCTCCGGGTAAGGCTTTATCGCGCTCTTGGGTAAAGCGGGCAAATCAACCATGGGATAGCCCAGTTTCGGCAAGATCGTTCCCTTATGAACCGCCGCCTTGCCAACCCGGACCCCGAAGTCTGCACGCCCTGCGGCTTGCGCCAGTTTGCCAACAGCAACCTGCCAATCCGGGTCATCCACGCGGGTGTCGATCAGGTGTTGCAGGAACGGCCGCATACGATCTTGCGCATCCAGACTATCCAGCAAATGAATAACCTGGGTCAGCTCGCTTTCTTCAAGGCGCGCGGTCGCATCAATGCCACTGTAATCAGTCAGATGAATGGCCGCGGTATCACCGGGCAGGGCAGCGGTGGCCAACTGGCCATAAAATGTAGTGGGGTAGGCAGCTGCTTTTTTGAACCAGTCGTTCGCGCTCACATCATCATTCAAATCAAATGACGCCCGGCCGGCCCAATAGGCTGCACGAGCCACACTGATTGGATAACGAACCGCCTCGTGCATGGCGGTGAAATGCTTTAGAGCCTGTTCCGGCTCATTCAGGAACCGCAAGGCAATCCACCCCGCCATCCACTCAGCCGTAGAGTACGCTGATGCGTATTTCGGTGTCAGGCCGTGTTCACTGACCAGATTGTAGGCATCGGTTATCAATCCTTTGGATAAGGCACGGCGGGCGAGAACCTCGCGCTCCTTAAACCACAGATCGGGACGCGGCACGCTTCCCACTGCTGGTCCCAGAGGATCGTCCAACAGACTGCGGGCGGACACGTCTTTGCCTTTGCGCCGACGCCACCGCAATCGTTCGTACACAAGCCCCACGTGTTGTTGGTATTTTTCCGGTACGCGCGCGATGGCCTTGTCCACATTGCCGCGCATGTGGCGTAACAGATAGCGGGCTTCTGCCACCATACGCAAATCGTTGTTCACGCGCCCGAACATGCGGCGGGCTGACCAGTTTGCACCATCCCACAACAACCGGTCCAGACGGGCTTCGTGATCTTCCCTGGACATATATTTGCGGAAACTGCGGTAAAACCATTTTTCATCGCGCCGTGAAAAGTCGCCGTTGATCCATGTTTTCTTGACCAACCGTGTGGCCTCATCCACGCGGTCTTCGCTCAACAGCCATTTGACCAGCAAAGCATTGCCCCGTGCACTGACCGGTGGGTACGCCGCGTACCAATCCCCGATCTCATTGACCGGAGTCGAACTGCTCATCATTTCTTCCAGATTCTTCCGGATGGTCCAAAGCTTGGGCCAGCCGGGGTTCTCTTGGATAAACTCAGCCATTTGCGCCCAATTGGCCGCACCCGGGACGTCCATATACAACAGCCACTGTAAGGTTTTTTGGAGCAAGGGATGCGATACCCTGGCAATGGTTTTGCGGGCTTCGATACCCTTGTTCAGGTCAATAGCCCGAAAGATGGCCGCGGCTCGTTCTTTGTCCTTGGCCGAAACGTCACCTGCCGCCTGTACGGTCGATGTCATACTCATCACACCAACAATCAACGCCACCAGGGCGATTGATCTTGATCCTGAAATCATACTGAAAAGATAAATCACGAGAATCCTACGCTATAATTTCGGTGATTATGCCTCGCGTTCGGTTAGGAACAGGTTACCATTCAACATTCATTGCAAACAGCGTCTTGCAGGGCAGGGTTTTTACGGAGTATGTTCGCCGCCTCTAGCAACGCAATGCTACACTCAAAGCCTGAATCCGCAAGGGAGCACGTAATGTTCAAAGGTTCCATGACCGCACTGATTACACCATTCAAAAATGGTGCCGTCGATGATAAGGCATTTGAGGCCTTTGTCGAATGGCAGATCAGTGAAGGTACCAAGGTGCTGGTTCCCTGTGGTACCACCGGTGAATCCCCCACGCTGACCCATGCAGAACACCGCCATGTGAACGAGCTTTGCGTTAAAGTAGCAGCAGGCCGGGTGCCGGTGATCGCAGGGGCGGGGTCCAATTCCACAGCCGAGGCCGTTGAATTCATTGAACACGCGGAATCAATCGGCGCTGATGCGGCATTGGTAGTAGCGCCATATTACAACAAACCAACGCAGGAAGGCCTGTACCAGCATTTCAAGGCGGTAAACGATGCCGGCAATCTGCCGATCATTGTGTACAATATTCCCGGCCGAAGCATCGTAGACATCAGTGTTGAAACCATGGCCCGCATGGCGGAACTGCCCAATATCGTTGGCGTCAAGGATGCCACGGCGGATCTGAAGCGTCCCATGCTGACCCGGTTGGCTATCGGTGCAGATTTCTGCCAGCTATCCGGCGAAGACGCCACGGCCGTGCCGTTTCTGGCTGGTGGCGGTCACGGCTGTATCTCGGTGTCGGCCAATGTGGCACCGCGTTTGTGTGCGGATATGCACGAGGCGTGGAACGTGGGTGACATGGCAAAAACCATGGAAATTCAGGACCGTTTGATGCCACTGCATGAAACCATGTTCTGTGAAAGCAGCCCCGGTCCGGCCAAGTATGCCCTCAGTTTGATGGGTAAATGTACGGATGAGCTGCGCCTGCCCCTATGCGAAGTTGCCCAAAGCACCAAAGTCCGGGTCGAGGAAACCCTTCGCACCGTTGGATTGCTGAACTAATACAGCTGAAATTCGGACCTTATGGCAACGAAGAAGAAAAAAAAGAGCCTGACGGGCAACATGGTCGCGCAGAACCGAAAAGCGCGCCATAACTACAGCATCGACAAGACATTTGAGGCTGGCATTATCCTACAGGGTAGTGAGGTTAAATCTCTGCGCGGTGGTCATTGTTCGCTGGGCGAGTCCTACGCCACCGAGAAGAACGGCGAGCTTTATCTGGTCAATGCCCACATTTCGGAATACGCACCCGCCAAGACATTCCAACATGAACCCAAAGCCGCCAGAAAGCTGTTGCTGAAAAAGGGTGAGATCAACCAGTTGCTGGGGGCTGTAAACCGCAAGGGAATGGCGCTGGTGCCGCTGTCCATTTACTTTAACGATCGCGGTATTGCCAAGGTTGAGCTGGCGCTGGCGCACGGTAAACAAAAAGCCGATAAACGCGCATACGTCAAAGACCGGGAATGGCAGCGCGATAAAGCCCGTGTCCTTAAGGTTCATAACCAAAGTTAAGGTGATTTCATCACGTTGTCATAAGCTTACATTAAATTTATGAGGTAACACATCATGACAAAACCGCTCTTGCATCTCGTCTTTGGCGGCGAAGTAGACGATCCGCAAACACTGGATTACCGCGATCTGGATAACATCGATATCGTGGGCATTTACCCCAGTCACGCCACCGCTCTTGATGCCTGGCGCGCCGCCAGCCAGGGCCATGTAGACAACGCGCGCATGAAATACGTGATCGTACATCTGCACCGGCTGCTCGACCCGGATGCGACCGGCGAGTCGTAGTCTTTTCCGGCAACGGCTATCCCAAGAAGGTGCTGATTTCATCTTTTAGTGCCAGGCGTTTGCGCCTGAGCTGTTTCTCGAAGCCGTCATCAGCTGGCGTAACGCCTGTTTCGACCCGGTGTATTTCCCTATTCAGTTCATGATACTCATCAGATAGCTTTGCAAAATGTGCATCCGTTTGTTTGAGTAAATGCATTTTGTCTTTATCCGCAGGGAACTCTTCACCTAGCTCATGTGGCACGTGGGACATCGGTTACTTCCTTTCTGATCAAACAATACATCACAGTAGAATGACCAGATTAAACTGCATTGATTTTGCTCAAGTTTGCTAAAATTTCAGCCTGCTCAGATATTGAATACAGACATATTTGAAGGCCATTCATCAATTCAGAGAATAGCTATTTGCAGACTTGGTCACACGGCCTGAATAACATCCGGGTCGGCTACGGACCCGAATATGCCGCCACAGATATAATGTAACCTTATGCTTTCTGATTATTATTTCACGCGTTGTCGACATCATATACGCAGGAGCTTTTGAAGATGCACAAGATCATTGATGGCAAAGCCGTTGCAGCAGAATTACTTGGTACAGTCGCTGTTGATACGGCTGCGTTAACCGCGGCTGGATGGCAGCAAAAGCTGGTGGCAATTGTCGTCGGAGACTCTGCACCTGTCGCGTTATATGTCCGTAACCAGCGCCGGGCTGCCAATCGTTGCGGAATTGACTTCGAAGAGCGAACATTCGCAGGCGATTGCTCGATCGACGAGATTCTTGCTGCCATTACCGCCATGAATGCGGACCCGCGCGTAACCGGGATTATCGTGCAACGACCTCTGCCTCAGCACCTTTCGATCCGGAGGCTGCAATCAGCCGTCCATCCCCTAAAAGATGTAGAAGGCATGCATCCCGCATCAATCGGCGATATCGTCTACAACGATGTGCGTCTCGGACCATGTACCGCAATGGCATCAGTGGAACTGTTAAGGCGCACCAAACTGAATCTTTCAGGATTAGAGGTTACGGTCATCGGGCATTCGGAAATAGTTGGAAAACCGATTGCTTTCTTGTTGATGGCGGAAGGAGCCACCGTTACCGTTTGCCACCACATGACACGAGACCTCTCAATCCACTCGCGCCGATCAGATGCGGTCTTTGTCGCCGTTGGAAAACCGAATCTTGTTACGGGAGATATGATTAAACCCGGCGCAGCGGTCATTGATATTGGGATCAACCAAATCACAGATGAAAAAGGAGACGTCCGGGTTGTTGGCGACGCCGACTTCGATAGCTGTGAGAAAGTAGCTGGATGGATCACGCCTGTACCAGGTGGGGTTGGCCCCGTGACCGTTGCTATGTTAATGCGGAACGCTGTTGTCGCTGCAAGCCGCCAAAAAGAGCATTATGAATCCAAGTTCGCTCAAACGGCACAAATTAAATCATAATGCTGCACTTAGACTTGCGAGGAGCAAATCCTTTTCTCTGGGTATTGGTTCACCCAATTGAGTTTTCTAAAGGTTGGTTTACAAGTATGGTAGGGTATGCACTTAAACTTGGTAAGCAACACATAGCAAAGAAGGTAGCGTAATGGGATCTGGATCAACACGACCAAACAATGCCGATGACAAAATGATCGCGGCTATTGAGCGCGGTGATCAAGGTGAGTTTAAAGATCGTAAGCCCGTTAAAAATACGGATAAAAAACTCATCAAGGAAAAAGAAGCACGAACGGAAAAGGCGCAGGAAAAAACCGAACGGTTGAAAGCGTTGAGATTAGCCGCTGAAAAAGAAGCCAAGGCAAAATAAATACAACTGGGTTACGGTCTTCATGCCCGCTGCTCCCCTGTATTCAGCCGCCTATTAAGCCTCGGATGGTAACGAACACGTCGTCGAACATCTGTTCAGTCAAGCGGCCCGTGTTCGTGTTATAGCGAGAGCAATGATAGCTGTTCACCAGCGTCAGGCCGCCCGCAAGATCACCCGCGAGATCATGAGTCACGTTGTGACCAAACTTGTGGGCGCTTTTCTTCTCGCCGAACGTGGTCAGGACCGCGCCATGGGCCACGCCACCCAGCGCCAGAATGCACTTCAAATTAGGCAGGTGTTCGAATTCTGACGCAAGGTACTGGTTGCAGGTCTTGATTTCTGCGCCCGTGACCTTGTTTTCCGGCGGCACACATTTTACCGCATTGGTGATACGACAGTCTTTCAAGGCCAACCCATCATCGGGCGATTTATCGTAAATACCCTCAGCGAACTTGTGACGGGCCAAAGTCTCGTACAGCAGGTCGCCGGCATAATCGCCGGTAAAGGGACGCCCGGTCCGGTTGGCACCACGCAACCCCGGCGCCAGACCGACAATCAACAGCTGCACATTCTCAGGCTCGTCCCCAAACGACGGCACAGGTGCGTTGAAGAAATCCGGGTAAAGGTCGCGGTTTTTCTGAATGAACGCTGACAGGCGGGGACACAAAGCACAGTCCGGGTCCGGTATTGCCCATTTAGTCATTGTTTCGCGCCATCTGCTTGCGCAGATCGTCCAGATCCACAAACGTGTCAGCCTGACGGCGTAGCTCGTCGGCCACCATCGGGGGCTGGGATTTGAGGGTGCTGACCACCGTTACCCGCACACCGCGCCGTTGCACGGCCTCGACCAGTGATCTGAAATCCCCGTCACCAGAAAAAATAACCGCATGGTCCATGTGTTCGGCCAGGTCCATCACGTCCACGGCCAGTTCGATATCCATGTTGCCTTTGATCTTCTTCCGGCCCTGGTCGTCTTTGAATTCCTTGGCCGGTTTGGTGACCAGGGTATAGCCGTTGTAATCCAGCCAATCCACCAACGGGCGAATGGACGAGAATTCCTGATCTTCGATCAAGGCGGTGTAGTAATAGGCGCGGAGCAATTGTCCGTCGCCCGAAAACATTTTCAGTAATTGTTTGTAATCAATATCGAAATTCAACGCCTTTGCGGCGGCGTAAAGGTTCGATCCATCAATAAAAAGCGCGGTGCGCCCGGTGTTTTGAAAATCCATAATGGCCTCATTTATAAAAAATATAACAATCTACCGGCCTGAATGATGGGGCGAAAAATGCCCGCAGGTACGATAGCCATTCAAATGTAATGTGCTATAGGTAAATCCAGCACACACGTTCTTCAAGCGAGAAACCATTTAAATGATTATCATAGGGATAGGGGCCAACCTGAACCATCCTGAGTACGGCTCACCACGTCGAACGTGCGGGGCCGCATTGGAGCATTTGTCACGCGAGAGCGATGTTCAAATTCGCGCCGTTTCACGGTGGTACCAGTCAGAACCTGTTCTAAGTCTGAATGGCGAGGGGGCACAAGGCGAACAGCCGTGGTACGTCAACGGTGCCATTGAGGTGGAAACAAGCCTTGAGCCGCTGGAACTTCTTGAGGTGCTGAACAGGGTGGAGGCCGCCTTTGGCCGCGTGCGATCCGTGGCCAACGCGCCCAGAACACTGGATCTGGACCTGATTGCCTATGGCGACCAGCATATTCAGTCAGAACACCTGACCGTGCCGCATCCGCGCATGATTGAGCGCGCCTTTGTGATCCTGCCCGTGATCGATTTAGCCCCCAATTGGCGGCACCCGGTTTCGGGCACCTCGGTCACTGAATTACGGGATGTCCTGCCACCGGATCAGGCCATTGAGCCCATGCCTCCGGCTCAGGGAGTATGCCACACAGAATGGATTGCTACGCCGCTATAATTTATGTAACAGAAGCGCTTGCCATTTCGGTCGGGCGCTCTATATTCACCGCGCTTTCCACCTCTGTCTGACCTGTTTTGTTTGGAGTTTACTTCATGGCGCGCGTTACCGTTGAAGATTGCATTGTTCAAGTCCCTAATCGCTTCCAGTTGGTTTTGCTGGCATCGCAACGTGCCCGTAGCGTTTCTGCCGGTGCGGCGGTAACGGTCGAGCGGGACAACGATAAGAACCCGGTTGTTGCTTTACGTGAAATTGCCGACAAAACCATCGATTTGGATGAGTTGGAAGAAGCCGTAATCAAAAATCTTCAGCATTATGTGGAAGCCGACGAACCTGAAGAAGATGAGTTGGACCTGATGGCAATTCAGCAGGAAAACACTGGTGATTTCGTAGCTGACGAAAGCGTGGCCAAGGACACTGGCATGTCACCTGCTGTTCGTTTTGAAGACGACACAGCCGCCATGGACGACGCCGGCGATGTGTTCACACCCGCTGACTAGTTGATCCAGCCAATACGTGCCTTATTAGGCACCTGTAAGAACCCCGCCCAAAACCTCGGTTTAGCGGGGTTTTTTATTATCAGATTTCGGCTGCATATTTGTTAAGACCATTTATGATACAAAATAGAACGGTAACCGGGCAGGACACACGAAGCAGATGATTCGCCAGTTTGAATTGGTGGAAATGGTTAAATCCTATGATCCGGATGCGGACGAGGATGCGCTCAACCGCGCTTACGTATTCGCCATGAAGGCTCACGGATCACAAAAACGGGCATCGGGTGATCCATATTTCTCACACCCCCTTGAAGTGGCCGGTATTTTGACCAGCTATCATCTGGATTCGGGCTCCATCATCACGGCCCTGCTGCACGACACGATTGAAGATACGCCCGCCACCATCGAAGAGGTGGAAAACCTGTTCGGTCACGAAATCGCCCGACTGGTGGACGGGGTGACCAAGCTGACCCGTATTGAGTTCCAGTCCGATCAGGAAAAGCAGGCGGAAAACTTCCGCAAGCTGGTTCTGGCCATGTCAGAAGACATTCGTGTGCTATTGGTCAAGCTGGCCGATCGCGTCCACAACATGCGAACTCTCCATCACATCAAGAGTGAGGAAAAACGCCGGCGCATCGCCATGGAAACCATGGATATCTACGCGCCACTGGCTGAACGCATTGGCATTCAGGAACTGAAAGCCGAACTGGAAGATACCGCATTCGCCGAACTGAACCCCGATGGCCGCCGGTCTGTCACCAAGCGGTTGAACTTTCTGCGCGAACAAGACGGCGATCTGGTGCCCGGTATTCTGACTGAGCTAACAGAGACCCTGGCCAAAGAAGGTGTGCCAGCCGACGTATCAGGTCGCGAGAAAACAGCCTATTCCATCTGGCGAAAGATGCAGCAAAAGAACGTATCGTTTGAGCAGCTGTCCGATATCATGGCATTCAGGATCGTGGTAAAGGATCTGGACGATTGTTATCGGGCATTGGGTATCATTCACCGGGCTTACCGGGTGGTACCGGGTCGGTTCAAGGATTTCATCTCAACGCCCAAACCAAATGGGTACTGTTCAATCCATACCGGAATTTTGGGCCCACACCGCCACCGGATCGAAATTCAAATCAGGACCACGGAAATGCACGAGGTCGCCGAGCGCGGCGTTGCCGCCCATTGGCAATACAAGCAAGGCTATGGCAAGACCGAGGGCAAAGAGTATCACTGGTTACGTCAATTGCTGGAAATTCTGGAAAGTACGGCCGGGCCCGAAGAATTTCTGGAACACACCAAACTGGAAATGTTTCAAGATCAGGTGTTCTGTTTCACACCACGTGGCGACCTCATCAACCTGCCACAAGGCGGCACGCCTGTTGATTTCGCCTATGCCGTTCATTCCGAAGTGGGCGATACCTGCGTCGGGGCCAAAATCAATGGCCGCATGATGCCGCTGCGCACCCAACTCAGGAATGGTGATCAGGTCGAAGTCCTGACCTCCAAGGCCCAGACTCCGTCACCCACCTGGGAACGGTTTGTCGCCACCGGCAAGGCTCGGGCACACATCAGACGGTTTATCCGCCTGCAAGAACGGGAAGAGTACGAAAAATTGGGCAAGTCAATTCTGGGCAAGACCTTCCGTGATGATGGATTCGAAGTTTCGGAAAAAGGCCTGATTGGCATTCTTAAACGATTCAAAATGCCATCTGTTAGCGAACTGGTATCACAGGTCGGCTCAGGCAACCTGTCGGCACGCGACCTGTTGGAAGCCGTCTATCCGGCAGCAAAACGAAAAACTGCACAAGATGGCGACAATGTCATCCCCATGAATTCTGGTAGTAAAGGCCACAGCGTTCCGATCAAGGGCCTGATCCCCGGTATGGCCATGCACTTCAATGAATGTTGTCATCCACTACCCGGTGATCGCATCGTGGGCATCATGGTGGCCGGGAAGGGTATCGATATTCATACCATCGACTGCGATTCGCTGTTGGAGTATCAGGAAACAGCCGATGAGTGGCTTGACCTGGCATGGGACACAGACACCACCACCGAAGCTCATATAGCCCGTATTGATCTGACCGTGATGAACGAGCCCGGCACGCTGGGCGAACTTGCCAACGTTATTGCCCGCCATGACGGTAACATAACAAACCTGAAAATTACGTCCCGATCCGTTGATTTCTTTGACATGCAGATGGATATCGAGGTTCATAATGTGAAGCATCTGACCGAAATCATCGCCGCTCTCAGGGCCTCCACACCGGTGAACACCGTGGACCGCGGGCGCGGGTAATTTCCCCCTCCGGTACTCGAAACAATCCTTGGCAAGTATTTGAAAAATATCGCTATAGTCCCGCTTTGACACAGGCTATACAGACACATGTTCAGCCGTCGTGACAAACTGACTTTTTTACAATCCATCGGGGCCTGGATCTGGCCCCGAGGCGGATGGCGTCGGTTCTGGCTATATATCAGAATTCGCCTTGCCCGCATGCCGGGCTCCTCTTATTCCATCGCTGCCGGGTTCGCGGTGGGCGCAGCGGTGTCCTTCACCCCGTTTGTGGGATTGCATATCGCCATATCGGCGGCCATATCGTGGATCATCCGGGCCAATATTCTGTCCGCCGCCATTGGCACGGTGGTGGGAAACCCCTGGACGTTTCCGTTTATCTGGGTGTGGCTGTATCAGTCCGGTAACTGGATGCTGATGAATGCCCCCGGATCGGATACGATTGAGCCTGACTTCGATGCCACGTTCTCCCGTGTCATGGACACCATTGTCCAAATGGATGCGCCAGGTTTTTTCGAAGCGGCCATCCCGGTGTTCTGGCCCATGTTCCTGAGCGGTATTCCAACGGGCTTTGTGGTATGGCTTGCCTTCTACGTCCCGCTTCGCCGACTTATCAAAGGCTACCAGCAAAAACGCCTGAGAAAATCACGCGCGAAGGCCGCTCACCTTTCTCACCCCGAAGATACAGCCTGAGGATTATCTTATGATCATTGGACTTGGTACTGATCTTTGCGATGCCACACGGGTAACCAAAACCCTTGATCGATTTGGCCAACGTTTCGTGGACCGTCTGTTCGCAGACAGCGAGCAGAAAGCGGTCGAACGCCGCCCCCAAAGGCGCGCCGCCGGGTACGCTATGCGGTTTGCCGCCAAAGAGGCTTGCGCCAAGGCCCTTGGCACCGGTTTCAGGCAAGGTGTTTTCTGGCGTGATATGGTGTTGGGTAGCGAGAAATCCGGCAAACCATTCCTGACGCTTTCGGGCGGCGCGCTGAAGCGGTTACAGGAACTGACGCCGGACGGCATGATCGCCCAGATCAATATCTCACTGACGGACGAAACACCGCTGGCACACGCCATTGTCATAATCTCATGTATTCCGGGCAATGCCGGAGATCATTCTTGACTTACACCCGCCAACAACTGCATATCACGGCACCAATAATGATTACCTCCAGGCACATATGAAACCAAGCAAGCCAGATACCTTTATGGATACCTTCAAAACGGTATTCTACGCCATTGTCATCGCCATGGTCGTGCGCACGTTTGCGTATGAGCCATTCAACATTCCGTCCGGCTCTATGAAGCCCACATTGCTTATTGGTGATTATCTGTTCGTGTCCAAATTCTCGTATGGTTACAGCAAGTATTCACTGCCATTTAGCCTGCCGTTGATCGAGGATCGAATTTTCTTTACTGAGCCTGAACGGGGCGATGTGGTGGTCTTCAAGTTGCCCAAAGACAACAAGACTGATTACATCAAGCGTATCGTGGGCCTACCCGGTGACAGACTTCAGGTGGTTAAGGGAATCTTGCACGTGAACGGAACCGCCGTTGGCCGCGAAAATGTCGACGACTTCATGGAAGAAGATTACGCCGGTAGCTTCAGACGTACCCCACAATATGCCGAAACCCTGCCCAATGGCGTGGTTCACAATATTTTGGAAGAATCCGACACGGGATTTCTGGATAACACCCAGATTTATGTGGTGCCGGAAGGCCATTACTTCGGTATGGGCGACAACCGCGATCATTCCAATGACAGCCGGGTTCTGAACGCCGTCGGCTACATCCCCGCCAAAAATCTGGTGGGACGGGCGGAGTTCATGTTCTTTTCGCTGGACGGCAAGGCGTGGGAAATCTGGAAGTGGCCATCCACCGTACGCTTCAGCCGGATTTTTTCAGGCATTGAGTAACTGAGTACCCCACAATGACCGACAGCCTGCAAACCCTTCAGACCCGCATTGGATATCAGTTCAATGACGTGGATTTGCTCAACCTGTCTCTGACCCATGCAAGCCGTACTTTGGCGCGCGATCGCACGTCATCCAATGAACGGTTGGAGTTTCTGGGCGACCGGGTTCTGGGGCTGGTGGTTGCGGCCATGTTGTACGAGCGTTTTCCAAACGAAGAAGAAGGCGCGCTATCACGTCGGTTCACGGCGTTGGTGCGTAAAGAGTCTCTGGCCCGTGTGGCCACAGATTTGAACATCCATGAAGATATCATCCTGTCACGAGCAGAGAATGACACCGGAGGCCGCGATAATCCGGCGATCATGGCTGATGCCTGCGAAGCCATTATCGGCGCCATGTTTCTGGATGGTGGCTATGATGCCGCTCAATCGTTCATTAAAATAAACTGGGAGCCATTGCTGGAAGAGGACCTGACGCCACCCAAGGATGCCAAAACCGCCTTGCAGGAATGGTCGCAGGGTCGCGACCTGGGATTACCGGAATACAAGGTTGTGGAAACCTCCGGGCCATCACATGCCCCAAATTTCCATATTTCAGCTATAGTAGAAGGAATGCCGGTCCAGATTGCGGAAGGGACCTCCAAACGGAAGGCCGAACAGGCCGCCGCGCGTCTGGTTCTGGACCATATTGATGGCGCCTCTTTTGACGGTACTGAGGAAGAATGATGGATACCCCTGAGAATACGAATGTAGAAGGGCCGACCAGCGCCGGATTTGTCGCCGTCCTGGGCGCGCCGAATGCTGGTAAATCCACGTTTATCAATCAGGTTGTGGGGGCCAAAGTATCCATTGTCTCGGCCAAGGTTCAGACTACCCGCACGCGGGTTCTGGGCATCATGATGTCGGGGCAGTCGCAGCTGATCTTTATCGATACACCGGGCATTTTCAATCCGCGCAAACGCCTTGATCGGGCCATGGTGGCGGCCGCCTGGGGCGGGGCCAGTGATGCCGACACGGTTATGCTGATTGTTGATTGCGCCACAGGCTATGACCAAAACACGCAAAAAATCGTTGCGGGGTTGAAAAGTAAGAAACGCAAGGCGATCCTGGTCCTGAACAAGGTCGATCTGATCGACAAACCCAAGCTGCTCGACCTCACCACGCAAATGAATGACGACGAAGTCTTTACCGACGTTTTCATGATTTCGGCCTTAAAAGGGCAGGGCGTGGACGAACTGGTCGCTCACTTCGCCAAAACGGTACCCGAAGGCCCGTGGATGTTTCCACCCGATCAAATATCGGACATGCCAGCCCGCCTGCTGGCCGCCGAGATCACCCGCGAGCAGGTTTACCACCAGCTGCACCAGGAATTGCCCTATGCCGCCACGGTGGAAACCGAGAGCTGGGAAGAAAAGAAAGATGGCAGTGTGGCCATCAATCAGGTGATCTACGTGGAGCGCGACACCCAAAAAGGCATTGTACTGGGTAAGGGCGGTGCCAAGATCAAATCTATCAGTTCGGCGGCCCGTCACGAGTTAGCGGAAATTCTGGACCAGAAGGTTCATTTGATGTTGTTCGTAAAGGTGCGCGCTAATTGGGGTGATGATCCGGACCGTTACAGTGACTGGGGCCTCGATTTTCAGGCATAGGTGGGGTGAGTCATGGAATGGACAGACGACGCCATCATCCTGTCATCACGCCGCCACGGTGAATCATCGTCCATTACCACCGTTCTGAGCCCTGAGCATGGCCGCTACGCCGGTCTGGTCCGTGGTGGGTCTGGCAAGAACAAGCGCGGTATCCTGCAGGCCGGTAATCATGTTCGCGTCCAGTGGCGCGCGCGGTTGCCCGAGCATCTGGGCACATTTACATGTGAACTGGTCCATCCGCACGCCGCCATGGTGCTCAGTGACCCGTTACGCCTCATGGCACTGAGTTCATCGTGTGCTGTTGCCGACAGTGTCTTGCCGGAACGTGAACCACATCCACCGGTCTACGAAGGTTTACAGGTTCTGCTGAATTCATTGGGGCAGGGTGATTTCTGGCCCCTGATCTATGTGAAATGGGAACTGGGGTTGCTGGGCGAACTGGGGTTCGGGTTGGATTTCTCGGAATGTGCGGCCACGGGCCGTAACGATGATCTGGTCTATGTTTCACCGAAATCAGGCAAAGCCGTATCCGCAGGCGCTGGCGAGCCCTACAAGGACCGGCTTTTACCCTTGCCAGGCTTCCTGCACGGCAGCGCAGAGGAGGGCACACTAGAAGATGCTGCCGATGGAGCCCGGTTGACCGGGTACTTCCTCAACAATCACGTTTATGAGCAACATGGGGGCACCCAACCCGAGGCCCGCGCCCGATTCGTACAAGCGTTACGCAAGACAGCGGACGGCAGCCCCCGAAACGCCTGATAAACAAGGGGTTTTGACGGGCGTTGACCACCTGCCGGTGGTCGATACTATGACCAACCATGAGCCCAGCGCCAGCCAAACCAGAAGACATTCGTGATGCCCCGTTAGCCGACGCCCTCGGTGAGCGGTATCTGGCCTATGCGCTATCAACTATCATGTCACGTTCGCTGCCCGATGTACGTGACGGCTTAAAGCCCGTTCACCGGCGCTTGCTGTACGCCATGCGGCAACTGAAACTGGACCCGAAATCCGGGTTCAAGAAATGCGCCCGTGTTGTGGGCGATGTCATGGGCAAATATCACCCCCATGGTGACATGTCGATTTACGACGCACTCGTCAGGTTGGCACAGGAATTCTCGGTTCGGTATCCGCTGGTAGACGGGCAGGGCAACTTCGGCAATATCGACGGCGATAATGCCGCTGCCATGCGGTACACCGAAGCCCGCATGACCGAAATCGCCTGGATCATGCTGGACGGCATTGATGAAGACGCCGTGGATTTCCGCGAAACCTATGACGGTGAAGATGCGGAACCCATTGTTTTACCAGCAAGTTTCCCCAATCTACTGGCCAATGGTGCTGCTGGTATTGCGGTTGGTATGGCCACCAGCATTCCACCCCACAATGTGATCGAGCTTTGCGATGGCCTGCTGCATTTGATCAAGTTCCCTAATGCCGGGTTCGACAAGCTGGTTGAATTCATTCCCGGCCCGGATTTCCCCACCGGGGGTGTCTTGGTGGAACCCCGCGAAGCAATCGTTGAATCCTATACCAAAGGCCGCGGCAGCTTCCGGCTGCGGGCGCGCTGGGAAACTGAAGACATGGGCCGGGGCCAGTATCAGATCGTGGTCACCGAAATTCCCTATCAGGTCCAGAAAGCCCGCCTGATTGAAAAAATTGCCGAATTGATGGAGTTGCGCAAGCTGCCGTTCCTGGCCGATGTGCGCGATGAGTCCACGGACGATGTGCGCATTGTGTTCGAACCAAAGACCCGCACCGTCGAAGCCGAAATGCTCATGCAGCAATTGTTTATGCAGACGGACCTGGAAACCCGTTTCAGCCTCAATCTGAACGTGCTGGATTCCAACACCGTGCCGCGGGTGATGAGCCTGCGCGAAGCCTTGCAGGAATTTCTTGATCACCGCCATGTGGTGCTCGTCAGGCGCTCAACGTACCGCCTTAATAAAATCGAACAACGCCTTGAAATTCTTGACGGGTACCTTATTGCATTTCTCAATTTAGATGAAATTATCCGCATCATCCGCGAAGAGGACGAGCCCAAGCCGATCATGATGAAGGCGTTCAAGCTGAACGAAGTTCAGACTGAGGCCATCCTCAATATGCGGCTGCGCCAGTTACGGAAACTGGAAGAACAGGGTCTTCGCGATGAGCACGCTGATCTAAGCGCCGAGCGTAAAGACATCATAGCCTTGCTCAAGGATGAAAAGCGCCGTTGGAAGATGATCAGCCAGCAGATATCTGATCTGAAAAAATCCTTTGCCAAGGATTCTAATCTGGGCAAACGCCGCACAGAGATCGGCGATGCACCAAAAGCCGTGATTGTACCACTGGAAGCCTTTATTGAGCGCGAGCCCGTTACCGTGGTTTGCTCCGAAAAAGGCTGGATTCGGGCCATTAAGGGCCATGGGTTGGACTCGGAGCAGTTCAAATTTAAAGATGGCGACCGAGGCCGGTTTACCATGGAAGCCCAGACCACAGACAGAATCCTGCTGTTTGCCACCAATGGCCGGTTCTACACCATTGGCGTAGACAAGTTGCCCGGTGGACGCGGGCATGGCGAGCCCATCCGCCTGCTGATCGAATTGGGCAATGCCCATGAAATCGTTGATATCCACGTGCATTCCCCGGATCGCAAGCTGCTGATTGCCTCTGACAGTGGCCGAGGCTTTGTGGTGGAAGAAAAGGATGTGATCGCCCAGACCAAAAACGGCAAGCAGACGCTCAATCTTTCCAGCGACGAAGAGGGGCGCTGTTGTGTTCCTGTGATCGAGAACGCTGATGCCGTGGCGGTGCTCGGCGAAAACAGGAAACTGCTGATATTCCCGCTGGACGAGCTACCCGTCATGGCCCGCGGGCGCGGTGTGATCTTGCAGCGATATAACTCAGATGGCCTGCGCGATATAAAATCCATCAATCTGGCCGAAGGCCTCACCTGGAACACCGGGTCCGGCATGCGCGGCGAGCCAAACATAAAACCCTGGATTGGAAAGCGAGCGCAGGCTGGCATGCTCGTGCCCAAAGGCTTCCCCAAAGTGAACAGGTTTACTTGATTACCCGCGCTTGTCAGCGTAAGAATCAGTCCAATTGACGACAAACTGTAAGGAAGCGCTCCCATGATTGCAGCAAATCAAAACCAAGCGACCCTGGTATCGACCCTGTGGCCAACAGGTGAACGCAGCAGTCTCATGCGCGCCACCGTTCTGGCTGTGGCGGGGTCTGCCTTGCTGGCCATTTCCGCCAAAATCCAGATCCCGTTCTATCCAGTGCCCATGACCATGACCACGTTCATGGTCCTGTTGCTGGGTATGAGCCTCGGTTGGCGCCTGGCCGCCGCAACAATTCTGCTGTATCTGGCCGAAGGGGCGGCTGGTATGCCGGTTTTCGCCGGCACCCCTGAAAAAGGCATCGGCCTTGCTTACATGATGGGTGGTACGGGTGGTTATTTGATCGGTTACTTGTTGGCCGCCGTTACCTGTGGCTGGCTGGCCGAACACGGCTGGGGCCGCAACGTAGTATCGACCGCCATCGCCATGCTGGTGGGTAACGTACTGATTTACGTGCCGGGCCTGTTGTGGCTGGGTGCATTGTTCGGATGGGATAAACCCATTTTGGAATGGGGTCTCACACCATTTATTCTGGGTGATTTGACGAAGCTGGCCCTTGCGGCCGTGGTACTGCCGATGGCATGGAAACTCACACAAGCCCGGAACGATTAATACCTGTTGATGATCTGTTCGTCTTCCTGTCCGGCCGCTGGTCGGTGGACAGGAAAATGACAGATAGGCAATCCGGTGCGTCCGGCACCTTCACTGGTTCAGCCGCCTACACGCCCCATGACGGACACCTCCGGTATGAAGAGGAGGGCCAGTTATGTTTTGGTGACTACGGCGATACAGCCTTCAGACGGTATGATTTCGCCTTTCCAAGTACGGCAACCGCACAGGTGTTTTTCGACGATGGCCGGGCATTCCATGATTTGGATCTCTCAAACGGCCATTGGCGAACAGAGCATTTCTGCGATCCAGATCATTATGATGGAATTTTTCAAGTTATCTCGGACAACGCCTATGTGTGCCAATGGGCCATTAGCGGCCCAAAGAAAGACATGGCCCTGCACACCACGTACCAGCGTGCACTACCTATAATCTAGCCTTCGCCCCATACACCATCGCGAAACATTTCACATGGCTTGAAGTTGGATTTGTAGGACATTTTGGCTGAATCCTTGATCCAGAATCCCAGATACACATAGGGTAATTGCAGGCTTGCCGCCCGCCGGGCCAACCAAAGCACCATATAGGTGCCCAGACTATTTTTGTGGAGCGCCGGGTCGAAAAAGCTGTAAACAGCGGATAAGCCATCACAAACCTGATCCAGGAGGCACACGCCCACCAGCACATCATCCTCATCACGGAATTCCACGACACATGTTTCAACCGGCGTATCTTCGACCAGAGCCTGATAATCGCTCTCGTCCATTTTCGCCATTTCACCATCTGTATGACGGCCACCCTGATAGCGATTGAATAACTCAAACTGTTCCGGTGTCGCGACAGCCGCACACTCACGCCATTTCAGATGCCTGTTCTTGCGCTCAATGCGTTGTTGGCTACGGCTTGGGCTGAAACCGTCGACCACGATGCGAATGGGCACGCACGCGTTACAGCCCGGACACGATGGCGCGTAAGCAATGCCGTGACTGCGGCGAAAACCACTCAGAGACAAACCGTCGTGCAGGATATGAACGTCCCGTCCAGCGAGTTCGGTCACAATGCGACGTTCCATCAGATTGGGCAGATAGGGACACGGCATAAGCGGTGTCGTAAAAAAATAGTGCAGGCTTTTTAACGATTGGTGGCGCATAGCGCTCCTGCTCGTCTTGGATTACTGATCAACGGGATCACCGCTTTATTCTATAGAATTCAGCGTATCTTCCAACTGTTTCTGTTTAATGTCACTCAAACCAGGCAGAATTTCTTCTTCCGCATCCAGCGGTCCAGCACTGCCCCGCAACAAAACAATGCTGAGCCGCCGGTTCGATGGATGCGTGGGGTTGTCCTCCATCAGCGGTTCCGTTGACGCCTTGCCAATGACCTGCGACACCCGCTCATAGGGTACGCCATCATCCATAAGCTCACGGCGCGCAGAATTGGCGCGGTCCGACGATAACTCCCAGTTGCTATACCCATGGTCGTCGGAAAATGGCACCGAATCCGTGTGACCGGATATGGATATCTGCTGCGGCATGTTTTTAATGACTTTGGCAACCAGCGCCATGACTTTCCGAGTGTGCGCCAACATGGTAGCGCCGCCGCTCTGGAACATAGGCAAACCGTCCTGGTCCAACAGTTGAATACGCAGCCCCTCAGGGGTGTCATCCATCTTCAGGCTGTCTTTCAGCTGGCTCAGCGTTTCATCGGCCTCAATGGCCTGAATGATTTTTTGCTGGGCTTCATCGAACTGCTGCTGCTCCAATGCTTCCATCGCCTCTCTAGCAGCGTCTTCAGCAATATCTTCTGCACTGGCTTGATCATCACCACCTGAACCGGCACTGGGCGGAGGCAGGTCCATAGTTACAGACGAACTGGACTCAGATATTCCGGCCTCTTCCTCCGACATAACCTTGCCGCCCAGAACACCGCCAGAACCACTGGTGCTTTCAGACACCGATACAGGCGCGAAGTAATTGGAAATGCCTTCCAGACTTTCCTGTGGTACCGCGTTCAACAGCCACAACAAAAGGAAGAAGGCCATCATGGCGGTAACAAAATCCGCGTAGGCAATTTTCCATGCGCCACCATGGTGAGCGGCGTGGCCGCCTTTTTTCACCTTCTTGATGATAATAGATTGTGGTGCGCCTTCGGCCATCAGGTCTCAGCTTTCTAGGGTTGCATCATGCCGATTGTCGTAAATGGCCTCTATAACGAATTGACCATTTCTTCGACTTCAGCAAACGACGGGCGGACGGTACTACTAAGCGATTTACGCGTAAGCTCCACTGAAATCTGTGGTGCGTAGCCCTGCATGTGTCCCATCAATCCCGCTTTCATACAGTTCAGGTAATCGGCATCCTCGGCATGAGCTTTCTCCACGGACGTGGCCATGGGGCCGACAAAACCGTAGGACAACAAAATACCAGCGAACGTACCCACCAGGGCCGCCGCGATCAGACCACCCAGAATTTCAGGCGGCTCGGTGATTGAATTCATGGTCACAATCACGCCCAGAACAGCGGCAACAATACCCAAGGCAGGCAGGGCCTCCGCAGCTGACGTCATGGCAGCAGTCAGGGCATGATTTTCGTTATGATGTATCTCGATTTCCATATCCATCACGGTTTCCATTTCGTGCGGATTATTGGCGCCCAGAGTCAACAAGCGCAGGTAGTCGCACAGGAAATCAACCCCGTGGTGATCATTCTGGAACAGGGGGAAGTTTCCAAACAAAGAGCTTTCTTCAGGCTTGTCGATGTGGCTTTCCAAAGCCAAATCGCCCTTGGATTTAGCCAGTTTGAAAACCGTATAAAGCACACACAGCAACTCGTTGTAGTGATCCCGTTTGTAGTGGGGGCCTTTGATCATAAGGCCAATGGACTTGAATGCGCCAATCACAATTTTCTTGGGGTAGGCGATAACAAACGCACCGAAAGCACCACCAAAGATAATACCAAATTCAATAGGCTGCCATAAAACGGCATAGCTGCCATGAATTCCGTATAGACCGATAACGCAGACCGATACGATCAAAATACCAACGATAAATAACATTCAAACCCGCCTATAATCTGGTAGACGAAAAGGCATCCATCTGCCCAACAACATACGACGATACGTTAATAAAGTCGGTTTTATCAATTATACTAGCTAGACTTATAAACAACTGAAAGCATTATGCAACTAGAGGCAACATGCATTCTGTGTGGCCTTTGGTTTCATGTTATACTCCGCGTAAGCTATCCAATACACCACACCAGTTAACGGTATCATTGTTTGTTTTCAAAAGTTTGCAAATATCCAATATTATTATTTTTCGTATCGCAGGCCATCGGGTTGGGCACCGCGTACATGGTATGTATGGTGTTTGTGGCATCTGGTCAGGGCTTGAATATCGAGCCTCAGGTGCTGCCACGGGTGTTAATTGTTGCGGGTGCCTTGATTGCTGGTGTTACCGCTGCCGTTACATCGTCCCGGGTGTTTCATCAGCAATGGTGGTGGTCCGCCATCAACCTGGGCTTTCCGGGCGCTATTGTCGCCGGGCTAACAATAGATGTCAGTCCCTGGGTCTATCTCACAGGCTTTGTTGTTCTGCTGATGGTTAATTGGAATGCCAGCACCATGCGCGTTCCATTATATTTGACGAACCGAGAAACATGGGCGGCGTTATCGCAGTTGATTCCGGTGGATAAGCCTTCGCGTTTTATAGATTTGGGCAGTGGCCTCGGCGGCACCCTGTACGCATTGGCTAAATCCCGACCGGATTGCCAGTTTACCGGGTACGAAACTGCTCCAATCCCGTTTCTCCTATCCAGGTTGCGCGAAATGTTTGTGCGTCTCCCCAACGTTACGGTCCGCTATTGCAGCATTTGGCAGGCAGATTTGTCACGGTTCGACGTGGTGTATTGCTTTCTGTCGCCAGCCCCCATGACAAGGGTATTTGATAAGGCCCGGTCCGAAATGCACCCAGGCAGCATTTTAATCAGCAACTCGTTTAGCGTGGACGGACACGATCCGGGCCGTATCGTCATCGTTGATGACGACCGCAAGACCAACCTTCTGATTTGGCAGATGTAAAGCCAACCTAGTCGAATATTCCCGTGACGAGTCCGCCCCAGGTCCGTACAAACCGGGCCACGCCGTGCACGATGTTTTCTGACAACGGCACCAACCTTTCCACAATGGTTGGTGGGGGCGGGGCCTCTGCACCTGGTACCAATAATCGCAGATGGTCATAACCGGACGTATTGATGGCCAATTTACCGGCGTCGATCATCACATACTCACCGTCTGCCCATTTATTCAAAAGATCATCATAATGCGCCGACAAAGGGTTTCCGGATTGGCCGGTGGAAAGAATAAAGCGTGACTGACTCAAATCAGCCAAATCGTATATGGCCCTGAACCCGCCACCGTGAATGTCTTCATAAGGGGCGTCCTCATTTGCCGGGCGGGTCGCAGCCCTATTAACCGTATAGTTGCCACCGTCCACCGCTACGCGACGCTCGCCCCAATATTCTGATATCACAGGCAGTTTTGAGAAAAACGGGTGGCGAAAAACCGCTTCATGGACTTCGCCCCAGCGCCGTACAGGTTTCCCGTCCGCCCCCATCGTACCCAACTGTGACAACGCCCGGATCAGCGCACCTTCCAGCACCTGCTCACAGGTTTCAGTATCTTGTGTGGTGGTGGTATCATCACACCAATGCTGTTCATCACGTAATACCGTGGCAATAAACTTGGGCCGCAACCCGAACGCGAGGGGAAACAGATCACCCAGTTCATCCTTATAGATGGCGCGGTTGAGCTCTCGCAGCCAGGCATAGAATATGAGTGGCTCCACGCTTTCCCTGGACATGGCACCATCCCACCGGGCCAGCCTGGAAATAGCTTCGGCGGCGTTAGGGTTCCGGGGGGCCAACGCCGTCATGTATGGCAACAACTCACGCGCCATCTCGGATACGTTATCTAGCTGGATGTCTTCCATGTCAGACACCGACAACGGGGCGAAGGCGTTCAGCAACTGGAATATGCGCTTGGCGCGATAGGGTGGGGCCCAGTCGTCAGAAATGAAATAAGGGTAATCATCCGACACAATACGGTTGTTGGCCGAAACGATTCGCCCCTCCAAAGGATTGACGCTGCGCGGTAAGTCATCAAACGGAATGAAACCCGACCAGGCGTATCGTGTGTTCCAACCCGGTACCGGGAACCGTCCCCGACCGTCGTTGCGGACCGGCACCTTGCCGGGCGATATAAACCCTATGGTGCCACCGGTATCCGCATAAACCATGTTCACCTGGGGAGACTGGAATTTTTCAACGGCTTCTAGAAAAGATGACCAGTCGGGCGCCCCGTTTACGCCCATCATGGCATCGGGTGTGGAATCTTCAGGCGCCAGGAATGTGGCCGACAGTGACAGCACAGTCCCGTCACCGGTCACGGATGCCGCTCCTCCGGCCAGATCCGAAATGACCGGCCCATGCCCGGTTTCGCGGATGGTGAGCACTTCGTCTGCCTGTCCGTAAACCGAGATGGCTTCCTGACGCAGGGTAAAGGGTACGAAATTGCCGTCTGGAGCCTGATAGGTTTGACCATCATTCGACACCCGTTCGATGAACAGATCCTGTTGATCCGATTGGGTAGAGGTTAACCCCCATGCTATCCGCCCGTTGTGACCAAGGACCATAAATGGCACCCCAGGCACCGTGGCACCGGTCAAGGCATAAGCCGGGGTCTCCATGTGCGCCAGGTACCACATGGACGGTAAATTCAATCCAAGATGAGGGTCGTTTGCCAGGATTGGCCGGCTGGATTCTGTGTGCTCACCGGTCACGACCCAGGCATTGGATGCACCTCGGGGAGTGGATGGCAGGGGTGGGGTTAACGCCAGAATTTCCTCTAAAACCTCAGTGGCCAATGTGAGGCGCTGGTGATCACGCCCCATATCCACCGACGCCTGGTCTGAAGTGGCTTGGTCCGGATACCAGAAAGACAAAATTTGTTGATCGCTCAGGGATTCCAGCATCCGGGTGCGGAGCAACTCATCATGCCAATTTCCGCTCAGGCGCAGCGCCATAAGCCGTCCCCACAGCAATGAGTCCTCCGGTAACCATGGTTCAGGCTTGAGCGATAAAATGGCAAATTCCGGGGGTAAGGCTTGTTGGTAAGATGAAATCCAGCTGTTCACACCTTGCGCATAGGCACGCAAAGCCTCGCGGGTGTCGGGGGCCAGTCCCTTAAATTGGCGCTTCACCAGATGGCTGAAACCCAACAAGCGCATGAACCGGTCCGAAGAAACAAGCGGTAAACCCAAAATTTCTGCCAATCGCCCCTTGATAAACCGGCGCATCGTCTCCATCTGCCATAGTCTGTCCTGTGCGTGTACGAACCCAAGCGCAGCATAGGAATCGGCGGCGTTATCCGCCTGAATATAGGGAATGGCAAGTTCATCACGATAAATGGAGACCGTTGCCTGCAGACCGCCCACAACAACATCACCACGGGTACGCGGTAACGTTGTATCGGACCAAAAAAGGCCCGTTACGACAATAAAAAGGATTATAAGACAGCAAGTTACGGGAATCATAAATCCCAACCGGAAAAGCCTGCCAAGCGCCATATCTTAGGTTTCCACCTTGCTGTTGAGCTCTTGATACACTACTTTTGAAAAAATAGCATTTTTACGAGGTTGGATATGTCACAAGAAATCGAAGCGGTACAGCAACATAGCGTTGATACATTGGATAGAGGCGACAAGGACGATTTCGTTACCTTCTCCATTGATCAGCAATTGTTCGGCGTTCCAATCTTGAAGGTGCAGGATATCCTGCGACCCGATTCGATCGCCTCTATCCCCCTGGCACCGCCAGAAATCAAAGGCTCCATCAATCTTCGTGGCCGT
Organism: Rhodospirillales bacterium; assembly: GCA_018662225.1. GTDB lineage: Bacteria > Pseudomonadota > Alphaproteobacteria > Rhodospirillales > Casp-alpha2 > JABJGO01. The sequence goes on from JABJGO010000001.1 coordinate 29,977, forward strand.
ATTGTGACCGTCATTGATGTACGCGTTCGTCTGGGCCTTGAGCCACGCGAAGATATGACTGAAACCATGGGTGTGACCATCGAGCACAACAACGATCTATATACCCTGCTGGTTGATAAAATCGGCGATGCCATCAGTCTTTCCAATGACAATTTTGAGAAAAATCCGGGCACGTTGAACCCCGAATGGCGTGATTTCGCCGTTGGTGTATTCCGGCTTGAAGAGAACCTGATGGTGGTTCTGGATGTGGAAACGTTGCTCGATATCGGCAATAAGTGATGCGCAGCGGAATGCCGCTCTACTGATTATTCAATAAACGGGCTGCATCCAGCGCACAGTACGTTAAAATTCCATCCGCACCGGCGCGCTTGAAGGAGGTCAGTATCTCCATCATGGTCTTGTCGTATTCCAACCACCCGTTCTGGGCCGCTGCCTGTAGCATCGCGTACTCACCGCTCACATGATAGGCATAGGTGGGCAGACCAAACGTTGATTTAACCCGGTGCACGATATCCAGATAAGGCAGACCCGGTTTGACCATGACCATATCGGCGCCTTCGGCGATATCCAATGCCACTTCGTGTATGGCCTCGTCACTGTTTGCCGGATCCATCTGATAGGTCTTTTTGTCCCCCGCCAAAGCGCCACCCGATCCCACCGCATCGCGGAACGGGGCGTAAAATCCGGACGCATACTTGGCCGCATAGGACATGATGATTGAGTCTTGAAAACCGGCGTCATCCAACGCACGGCGGATCACCCCAATACGACCATCCATCATGTCGGACGGGGCCTGGATATCACAACCGGCTTCGGCCTGAACAACGGCCTGCTGGCACAGGATTTCAAGTGTTTCGTCGTTTAGAATACGGCCACCTTGAACCAAACCATCGTGGCCGTCTGAATTGTACGGATCCAGCGCCACATCGCAGATAACGCCGATATCCGTACAGGCTGATTTCACCGCCCGCACTGCCCGGCATACCAGATTTTCCGGGTTACAGCCCTCACGCCCGTCAGGCGTTTTCAGAGCAGCGTCGGTATAGGGAAACAACGCAATGGCCGGGATGCCCAGATCGCGGGCCTCGCTGACGGCACCGGCCACCTGGTCCACGCTATAGCGCATAACACCGGGCATGGAGTCCACAGGTTGGCGAACGTTATCACCATCCACCACAAACAGCGGCCAGATCAGATCATCAACACCAAGCCTGTTTTCGGCCACCAAACGACGCACCCACCCTTCCTGACGGTTGCGTCGCATGCGAACCGCGGGAAAGCTCCCCGTCGCTCGTGCGCCTGTTATGCCTAAGTTTCCGGCCAACAGACTTATGCCTTTTCCAGGGCCTGTGCGATATCGGCGATAATATCGTCAGCATGCTCAAGACCAATAGACAAACGCACATAACCGGGGGTCACACCGGCAGCGGCCTGATCTTCTACCGACAACTGAGAATGAGTGGTTGAGGCGGGATGAATGGCTAGGCTGCGGGCATCACCAATGTTAGCCACATGATACAGTAGCTCTAACGCATCAATGAATTTCTGACCGGCTTCTTTGCCACCCGCCAGCTCGAATCCCACAAGGGCACCGTATCCATTGCTGAGGTAGGTATCGGCCCGTTGGCGGACCTCGCCTGTGTGATTGCCGGGATAGATGACTTTCGATACCTGGCGGTTACTGGCCAGATAATTGGCCACCTTTGCCGCATTCGAGCAATGACGCTCCATCCGTACCGGCAGACTTTCGACGCCCTGAATAAACTGGAAGGCGTTGAAAGGACTCATGGCAGATCCGAAATCACGCAACAGGATTACACGGGCACGCAGGATATAGGCAATGGGGCCAAGCGGCTTAACAGCCTCGGTCCACACAGCACCGTGGTAGCTGGGGTCTGGTGAATTCAGCAGGGGGAATCGATCGCCCCCGGCTTCCCAATCAAAGGTGCCACCATCCACAAGCATACCGCCAATGGAGGTGCCGTGACCGCCAATAAACTTGGTGGTGGAATAGACCACGATAGATGCACCGTGTTCCAGCGGACGACAGATCAGTGGTGCCGCCGTGTTATCCATGATCAGCGGAACGCCTTCTTCATTACCAATTTTCGCCACATCACCGATGGGGAAGACCTCAAGCAAAGGATTAGGCAAGGTTTCCGCATAATAACAGCGGGTCTTTTTGTCAGTGGCCCGACGGAAGTTTTCAGGGTCATTTGGATCCACAAAACGACACTCAATACCCAATGATTTCAGCGTATTAGCGAACAAGTTCCATGTGCCGCCGTAAATCGCTGTGGAGCATACAAAGTTATCGCCAGCTTCGCACAGATTAAGCACCGCAAACGTTGATGCCGCCTGGCCTGAACTCACGGCAAGTGCTGCCACACCACCTTCAAGGGCTGTGATGCGTTGTTCCAGCACATCGTGCGTGGGGTTCATAATGCGGGTATAGATGTTGCCCAGTTCTTTAAGCGCAAACAGGTTTTCCGCATGTTCTGAATCACGAAACTGATAGGACGTGGTTTGATAAATCGGCACGGCCACAGCGCCCGTGGTGGGGTCGCTACGATAACCGGCGTGCAAGGCCATGGTATCAGGATGAAGGGTACGTTCGGTCATTTCGCTCTCCTGCAAATATTTTGGTGATTTTATGGTCGATTGACTGTCAAAAGTCACCAGTTTGGCCGAAAAGTCAAATCATTGAACGATATTTCACACCTTGCTTGGGGGAATTAACTTAAATTGACAATGACTGGTGTAAAGGCGTTCGATTTCTATTCCCTTGACGCACATGAAATTTGCGATATTTATCATGTGTTATGAGAAGATTACCGCCAAACACCATAGAAATTCTGTTTGAGCTTCGCCGCGTCAACGAGCGTACCGTTCGGGTTGTTGCCATCGACCCGATTACGCGCACGGAAGTGGTGATGGTCGGCGACTACAAACAGGGTGAGGCCGCACTCAAGAAGCTGGCTGCGCGGAAGCTGCAATATGTTTTGAAAAAGAAACTCACCGAAGCGGAAGCCGCCCGTAAGAAACAATAGCCAAAAAATCATCATTAAGCGGTTTTGAGCCTCGACAACCACCAAGCCACCATATATGCACATGACCCGATACATTGTGCCCCGTTGGCAGGCGCAATGAATATGTGGTACACCAACGAACGAATACAGAAGAACTGCGTGCCGGAGAAACATCATAGATGACAAGAAGCATCGCCATCGCCTGTGATCATGGGGGGATCGACCTTAAGGGTATTCTTAAGGCTGATCTGACCACCGCCGGCTTTGAGGTGCATGACTTTGGCACAGACAGCAACGATTCCGTGGATTACCCAGACTTCGGTTACAAAATGGCTGATGCCATTCGCAACAAGGTTGTGGACCGCGGCGTATTAATCTGTGGTAGTGGCATTGGCATCAGCATGGCGGCGAACCGCTACCCTGATGTGCGTGCCGCACCGGTTCACGACGTAACAAGCGCAAGACTTGGTCGTGAACACAACGACGCCAACGTTGTCTGTTTTGGCGCAAGACTAATCGGCAATGAATTGGCACGCGAGTGCCTGCAAGTATTTCTGGATACGCGGTTTGAGGGCGGCCGTCATATTCAGCGCGTTGAAAAACTATCAAACCCACCTGTTTAATTATGACAAAACGATAAGAGGAGCACCCGCTCAATGAGTTCCTATCCAAATGACACCCTTGCAAGTTTCTTTTCTGAAACCCTGGCAGAACGAGACCCCGACCTCCTTGGCTCCATCCAGCACGAACTGGCCCGCCAAAAAGACCAAATCGAACTGATCGCGTCCGAGAACATCGTGTCGCGCGCCGTGATGGAAGCCCAGGGCTCCATCATGACCAACAAGTACGCCGAAGGGTATCCCGGCCGCCGTTACTATGGTGGTTGTGAGTACGTGGACGTGGCTGAATCACTGGCTATTGATCGTGCCAAACAATTGTTCAATTGCGAATTTGTCAACGTACAACCGCATTCCGGCGCGCAAGCTAATGGTGCTGTGATGATGGCATTGTTGCAGCCAGGCGACACGATCATGGGTCTGTCACTGGCGTCCGGCGGCCACCTGACCCATGGTGCCCCGCCAGCCCAGTCTGGCAAATGGTTTAATGCTGTACAGTACGGCCTGAAAGAAGACGACACCATCGACTTCGATGAAGTCGAGCGGCTGGCTGTCGAGCACAATCCCAAGCTGATCATCGCTGGTGGTTCTGCGTATCCCCGCATTCTTGATTTCGCAAAATTCCGCGAAATTGCTGATAAGGTTGGAGCCTTGTTGTTTGTGGATATGGCGCACTTCGCCGGTCTGGTTGCCGCTGGTATCCACCCCAGCCCGTTGCCTTATGCCGATGTGGTTACAACCACCACGCATAAGACCTTACGCGGCCCACGAGGCGGCATGATCCTGTCCAACAACGTGGATATCGGCAAGAAAATCAATTCAGCCGTATTCCCGGGATTGCAAGGCGGACCGCTCATGCATGTGATCGCTGCCAAGGCGGTTGCTTTCGGTGAAGCCTTACGTCCTGAGTTCAAAGCATACAGTCAGTCCGTGGTGGATAACGCCAACGTTCTGGCAGAAACGCTGATCGAACGTGGCCTCGATATCGTATCGGGTGGTACCGACACGCATCTGATGCTGGTTGATTTGCGCCCCAAAGGCCTGACCGGTAACATCACCGAAGAAAGCCTGGACCGCGCCAAGATGACCTGTAACAAAAACGGTATTCCAAACGATCCGGAAAAACCAATGGTTACGTCCGGTATCCGTCTCGGTACGCCAGCTGGCACCACACGTGGTTTCGGTACGGATGAATTCCGCCAGATCGGTAACCTGATTGGGGACGTTCTGGATGGTCTGGCTGAAAACCGTGAAGACAATTCAGCCGCTGAAGCAGCAGCCGCTGCCAAAGTTTCTGAGCTATGCACGGCATTCCCGATCTATCAGGGAATTAACTAAGTCGTTAAATGAACCGGCGGTCAGCCAAGGCTGGCCGCCGAACACCAAAATAAAAGAGGGGAGATAGTCATGCGTTGTCCGTTTTGTGGTCATGATGATACACAGGTCAAGGATTCCAGGCCTACCGAGGACAACGCGACGATCCGTCGCAGACGTTACTGCACCAAATGCGGATCACGGTTCACCACCTTCGAGCGTGTTCAGTTGCGTGAACTCTCTGTGGTCAAAAGCAACGGTGATAAGACGCCGTTTGATCGCGACAAGCTGTCTAAATCCCTGAACATTGCGCTTCGCAAACGCCCCATAGACGAAGACCGCATAGAGCGTATCGTCAACAGTATCCAACGCCGCCTCGAAACCCTGGGCGAAACCGAAATTCCCACCAAGGTGGTTGGCGAAATGGTGATGGATTACCTGATCGATCTGGACAAGGTAGCCTACGTTCGCTTTGCCTCGGTCTATCGTAATTTCCGCGAAGCCAAAGACTTCGAAGATTTCATTGGTAACCTTGGTGACGAGCAAGAATAACCCCGTTGATACAGCACTGATGAACGTTGCGCTGGGACTGGCGCAGCGCGGGTTGGGTAATACCGCCCCAAATCCGGCTGTGGGGTGCGTTTTGGCGAGGCCGGATTTAGACCACCGCATTGTTGGACGCGGTTGGACGCAAGCTGGCGGCCGCCCCCATGCCGAGACCGAAGCCATCCGACGGGCAGGGGATTTAGCCTGCGGTGCCACGGCCTACGTAACGCTTGAGCCTTGTTGCCATCACGGCCAGACACCACCCTGTACAGATGCCCTGATCGCCGCCGGTATCGCACGCGTGGTTATTGCCGCACCGGATCCCGATGACCGTGTTGCCGGGGGAGGGGTTGAGGCGCTTAAAAATGCCGGAATGGACGTAAGCGTAGGCCTGCTTGAGGGTGAGGCCAATCGCGTCAATGCAGGGTTCCTGAAGCGCATCACCAAATCACGTCCCCATATCACCTTAAAAACAGCGACAAGCCTGGACGGGTGCATCGCCACAAACCCTGGCCAGCAACAATGGATCACAGGCGAACCCGCACGGGCCTATGGGCATTACCTCCGCGCCAGAAATGATGCCATCCTCACCGGCATGGGTACGGTTCGCGCCGATAACCCCAGCCTGACCTGCCGCTTGCCGGGGCTTGGACACGCTTCACCAATACGCGTGGTGATGGATCCCCGACTGGAAATTCCTGATGACAGCAATCTGGTCTCCACCGCGAGATCCACACCCACATGGGTCATCACCGGAGCCGACTGTGGACCTTGCGATGCGGATGGGCTTTCCGTGTTTCATCTGGAATTGGATACCGGTGGCAAACTTGCCCCGGCCGCCGTGATGACCTTGCTGGCTGAGCAGGGGATCAACCGTGTTTTATTGGAGGCCGGTGGCAAACTGAATGCAGCTTTTCTGCACGCCGGGCTGGTCGATGAAATTTATTGGTTTCGGGCACCGGTGGTCATCGGCGGGGATGGTGTTTCCGCTATCGAGGGTGTATGCGTTGACCAAATGGCGGATGTGCCTGGATTCAAGCAAACAGGCAGTTTCAGTCTGGGTGTTGACCAAGTTGAGATTTATGAGGCAATCAGCAGCGCCCCATAGCGCATAAGAGGTGTGAATTGTTTACCGGAATTATCACTGATCTAGGCAGTGTCCGCGCTATTTCAGGCAGCGGTGACAAGCGGTTTGAATTTTCGACGGCTTACGATACGTCCACCGTGGATATGGGCGCGTCTATCGCATGCTCCGGGGTTTGCCTGACCGTTATCGACAAAGGACCAAACTGGTTTGCCGCCATGGTATCCAATGAGACACTGTCATGCACCACGCTAAGGACCTGGCAGGAAGGCACGCCGGTAAATCTGGAGCGCGCGTTGAAAGTGGGCGATGAGCTTGGCGGCCATATTGTATCCGGACATGTTGATGGCGTGGGCGAGGTCACCAGCCTATCAACCGATGCTGATTCCCACCGCTTCAGCTTTTCTGTCCCCACCGATCTTTCCCGCCAAATTGCGGCAAAGGGCTCGATCACCATCGATGGTATTTCGTTGACCGTGAACGAAGTGGGCGAGAATACTTTTGGGGTCAACATCATCCCGCACACCATGGCCGTTACATCAATTGGAAAAAAACAGATCGGCGACGCAGTAAATCTGGAAGTTGATATGCTGGCGCGTTATGTTGCGCGACTTCTAAATAAGGATTGATCACATTGGCTGAAGACGCACCCAAAAACACCGCCTCCAAACAGGACGTCCAGCGTGCTATGGAGGATGCCGAGTACCTGTCGTCCATTGAAGACATCATTGAAGATGCCCGCAACGGCAAGATGTTTATTCTTGTGGATGATGAAGATCGCGAGAACGAAGGCGATCTGGTAATCCCGGCGCAAATGGCTACGCCTGACGTGATTAACTTCATGGCCAAGTACGGCCGCGGGCTGATCTGTCTTCCCCTCACGTCAGAACGGGTTAAAGAGCTCAATCTGCCGCTGATGACCCAGCACAATGATTCCCGGCACTATACACCGTTCACCATTTCAATTGAGGCCCGCGAAGGCGTCACCACTGGTATTTCGGCCTCTGATCGCGCCCGAACCATTGCGGTTGCCATTGATCCCAGCAAACAGGCCAGTGATATTGTCTCGCCGGGACATATCTTCCCGCTTGAGGCCCGCCCAGGCGGCACCCTGGCACGTGCCGGTCACACAGAAGCCGCCGTTGACATTTCCCGTCTCGCCGGATTGAACCCATCGGGCGTCATCTGCGAAATTATGAACGAAGACGGCACCATGGCTCGGCTGTCAGATTTGATTCCATTCGCCCAACACCATGGGCTCAAGATCGCCACCATTGCTGATTTGATCGCTTACCGGCTGAAAAACGACACATTTATCGAACGAACGCTGAAAACCACCATCGATACAGAATTTGGCGGCCGCTTTGACATGTACGTGTATATCAACCAGCTGGCATACGCCGAGCATATTGCACTGGTTAAAGGCGACATCACTACCGACGAACCCGTATTGACCCGCATGCATGCCTTCAACATCCTGGAAGACGTGCTCGGTGACCGTGACAGTGGCAAGGCGTACCACCTGCACCGATCCATGGATATTATTGGCGAAGCGGAGAGGGGGGTTGTGGTGTTGATCAGAGAACCGCACCGCTCAAGCCTTTCAGACCGCGTTCGGTTCAAGATTGGCGAGACGCCATCTGATGGTGCTGAATTGCGAGACTATGGCATCGGCGCACAAATACTGGTGGATCTGGGCGTCAAGAAAATGACGCTGATCTCAAACACCCAACGTAACATCGTGGGGCTGGACGGTTATGGCCTGGAAGCGGTCGGCCAGCATCTCATCGAAGACGTTAACTAGAGTATTGATATTACGCGAAGCCACCTTCACAAATTGATTCAATTTGTTCGGGTTTTGCTCTAACAGAAAGAACAACCAATGACTGATGAACGACCGAAGGTCCTGATCGTTGAGGCCCGGTACTATACTGATGTGGCCGACTTGCTGGTAAACAGCGTCATCGCCGAACTTGACGCGGCGGAGTGCGCATACGAACGTGTGGAGGTTCCGGGTGTATTCGAAGTCCCCGCCGCGATTCTGCATGCCATGCAGAGCGATCGTGAATACGCGGGCGCTATCGCCCTGGGGTGTGTTATCCGAGGCGAGACCTCGCACTATGACCATATCTGTGAAGAAGCCAGCCGGGCGCTTATGGATATTTCCCTCTCCGGCGTGCCATTGGGTTTTGGCATCCTGACCGTGGAAAACAAAGAACAAGCTATGGTTCGCGCCGACCCGAAGGCTAAGAACAAAGGTGCTGAGATCGCTGATGCGTGCCTCAGAATGATCGAAATTGAAAATATGTTCGCGGAGTAACACTGATACATGTCGAACAAATCACCCCGTAACCGTAACAGCGCCCGTCTTGCCGCTGTGCAGGCATTATATGAAATCGAATCCACTGATGCGTCCGTTGACCCGGTTCTGGCTGAATTTCTGAACCAACGCTGGCAAAATTCGGTCACCGATGACGATGACGAACCAGTGGAAATGGCTAATTTTGACCAGACGTTGTTGCAGGATATCGTCGAGGGAGTTTCCGCCGAAACCCCGGTATTGGACGAATACATTGCTGGTGCCTTGAGCGAACAGTGGACGATCGATCGCCTGGAACGTTTGGTCCGTGCGATTTTGCGTGCCGGAACGTACGAATTGGCCCGTCGTATTGACGTGCCTGTGCGGGTGGTGCTCAGCGAATACATGGACGTGGCAACAGCGTTCTTCAGCGCGGGCGAGCCTGCCTTGATCAACGGGGTGCTGGACAATCTTGCAAAAGAATTGCGGCCACACGAAACTGATGGATAGGGCTATTGAGTTCGGAAAAACTATCAGAGACTGAACTGATAAAGCGTTTGTTTCTGCCCCTGGCGCGAAACTACAAAGGCGCACTGAACTTGGGGGACGACGCAGCCCTGATCCCGGACCACCCCGGGCTTGATACGGTGATTACCACAGATTGTCTGGTCGAAGGCGTTCATTTCCTAAGCACAGATCCGCCCGCCGCTGTTGCTGCCCGTGCGCTCCGCTCAAACCTGTCCGATCTTGCCGCCATGGGCGCATGCCCACACGTTTATACCATGGCTATCAGCATTCCCGGTCATATCGACATACGCTGGCTTGAAGCCTTTGCCGCCCAACTGGATACAGATCAGAGGGCTTACAATATCCACCTGGCTGGCGGTGATACCGTTGCAACGCCTGGACCTTTAAACATTTCTATTACAGCTATGGGCCATGTGCCCACGGGTTCAGCCACGGCCCGCAGCGGGGCCAGCCCCGGCGACGGAATTTATGTCACCGGTACTATTGGTGATGCGGCATTAGGGTTGAAACTCCTGACCGGTCAGTTGTCATTGTCTGATGACGTGGCGCGTGACTTTCTTATCGATAGATTTCATTTCCCTACCGCTCGGATAGAAACAGGTATTACGTTACGCGAGCAGGCAACCGCATGCGCCGATATCTCTGATGGATTGCTCCGCGATTTAGGCAATATCTGTACTGTATCGGGATGTCATGCCGTTATTGATTGGGAACTGGTCCCATTGTCACCAGCCACCAAAGCTGTGTACGAGAACGACAATGCCTATATGGAATTGATCCTCAGTGGTGGCGATGACTATGAATTGGTGCTCACCGGGCCCGAAGACCTGCATGGTCCTTTCACCCGAATCGGCACCATGAATTCTACCGAAAACGCAAAATCGCCCACTACTGTTAGAAAAAATGGTGAGGTATTGGCGTATATGAAAAGTAGTGGGTATGAGCATGGCTGGTAAGAACGACGATTATTTAGCACAACCACCCTTGCAATGTGGGCCTGTGCCGCAATAATCTGACCATGATCGAAATCTCGCAACCGGCAAGGTTCCCCACGTGAAAATATTCATCATTCTTATTGTTGTCATCATACTGATCGGTGGTGGTGGACTCGCCGCCCTTAAATCAATGGAAATTGGCCCCTTTGCGCCTGAGGACGAACTCTCAAAAGAAGAAGCCGCCAAGAAGGAACCTTCGATCTTCATTGATGTGGAACCATTGCTGATCAACGTTTTTCAAGACAATCAAGTGATCACAGTCATCCAGATTGTGATCAAACTGGAAACCCGCGGTAAAGATAACGCCAGCTTCGTTAATCAGCAGCTGCCGAAAATTACCGATACATTGCTACAAGACCTGCACAGCTTCATCCCGCGCGTTATGAAAAATGAGGATGCCAAGCTTGATGTTTTCGTGCTCAAGAAACGCCTGACACTCATCGTTCACAAGCTGCTACCCGAGCGTGAAGTGTATGATGTTCTCATTCAATCGGTGAGCGAAGGATAGCCTTAAATCGCTATCGCCAGACAAATGGCGATTTTCTCCTGATTTTGTGTGACGAGTTGTTGCTTTATCCCTGATCTTCTGTCATTTTCCCGGCGCTTTGCAGGGCCAGCATTTTCGATGCCTCTGCCATAAACTCTATTTGTCGGGAGAGTGATCTCTCAACCCAAAATACACGAGGGGAAGAATCCACATGGATCTCTATGTCTTGACCATTGTTTGCGGCGCCGTTGCGTTGCTATACGGCGCATGGGCCGTTCGCTCAGTGCTTGCCGCTCCGGCTGGGAATGAACGCATGCAGGAAATTGCTGCTGCTATTCAGGAAGGCGCTGCTGCCTACCTTAACCGTCAGTACACCGCCATTGCCGTCGTCGGCGTGGTCATCGGTATTCTGCTGGCCTGGCAACTGGGTATGCTTGTTGCTGTCGGTTACTTCATCGGTGCCATCCTTTCCGGTGTTGCTGGTTACATCGGCATGAACGTATCTGTTCGTGCCAATGTTCGAACCACGGAAGCTGCTCGCTCCGTTGGTTTGGCTGGTGGCTTGGACGTTGCCTTCAAAGCCGGTGCTGTTACTGGCATGCTGGTTGTTGGTCTGGCCCTGCTGGGTGTGGCTGGTTACTACATGGTGCTGCGCGGTATGGTCGATACGTCGACGCCTGAAGGCATGCGCCACGTACTCGAAGCCCTCGTTGCCCTGGGTTTTGGTGCATCACTGATTTCCATCTTTGCCCGTCTGGGCGGTGGTATTTTCACCAAAGGCGCAGACGTTGGTTCTGACCTCGTTGGTAAGATCGAAGCCGGTATCCCGGAAGACGATCCCCGCAACGCTGGTGTTATTGCCGATAACGTTGGTGATAACGTTGGTGACTGTGCCGGTATGGCTGCTGATCTGTTCGAAACCTATGCGGTGACGATCGTTGCAACCATGCTGTTGGGTGCCATCTACTTCTCCGGTGCTGCACAGGAAAGCATGATGCTTATGCCATTGTTGATCGGTGGTGTTTGTATCCTTGGTTCTGTTGCGGCTACCTGGTTCGTTAAACTAGGTGCCAACAACTCCATCATGGGCGCGCTGTACAAAGGCTTCATCGCCAGTGCTGTGATCTCTGCGGTTCTGATCGGTGGCGTGTTTTCCATGACCATCGGTTGGGGTACCGAGTACGCCATGAGTGACGGCACCGTGACGGGTCGTCAGTTGTACTACTGTGCATTGGCTGGTCTGGTCGTTACTGGCCTGATCATCTGGATCACTGAATACTACACCGGTACCGACTACCGTCCGGTGAAAAGCGTTGCTGCGGCCAGTGAAACAGGTCATGGAACCAACGTCATTCAGGGGCTTGCCGTTTCCATGGAAGCAACCGCATTGCCGGTTATCGTTATCTGTGGCGGTATTCTTGTTTCTTACATGAATGCTGGCCTGTTCGGTATTTCCATGGCTGCAACCACAATGCTGGCATTGGCTGGTATGGTTGTTGCTCTTGATGCCTTTGGTCCTGTTACGGATAACGCCGGTGGTATTGCCGAAATGGCAGAACTGCCCGAAGACGTTCGTAAGACTACGGATGCTCTGGATGCTGTTGGTAACACCACGAAAGCGGTAACCAAAGGTTATGCCATTGGTTCTGCTGGTCTTGCCGCACTTGTTCTGTTTGGTGCTTACACCGAAGACCTGGGTCACTACTTCCCCGGTGTTGACGTAACCTTCAACCTGCAGGACCCATTCGTTGTGGTTGGCCTGTTCATCGGTGGCATGTTCCCATTCTTGTTTGGCTCCATGTGCATGATGGCCGTTGGCCGGGCAGGGGGCGCGATTGTTGTTGAAGTTCGCCGCCAGTTCCGGGAAATTCCTGGTATCATGGAAGGCACAGGCAAGCCGGAATACGGCAAATGTGTTGACCTGCTGACCAAAGCCGCCATTAAGGAAATGATCCTTCCGTCAATGCTGCCAATTCTGGCACCTTGGGTGATGTACTACGTGGTCAATGCCATTGCCGGTCAGGCAGCTGCATTCTCTGCTGTTGGTGCCATGCTCATGGGTACCATTGTTACCGGCCTGTTCGTGGCGCTGTCCATGACGGCGGGTGGCGGTGCCTGGGATAACGCCAAGAAATACGTCGAAGACGGTCATCACGGTGGCAAAGGCTCTGATGCCCACCATGCTGCCATTACCGGCGATACAGTTGGCGATCCTTACAAGGATACTGCTGGTCCTGCGATAAACCCGATGATCAAAATCGTGAACATCATGGCTATTTTGATGCTGGCAATTCTGGCTGGCTAACGGGTAATCACAAAAGACAAAAGCCCCGGTGGATTACTCTGCCGGGGCTTTTTCTTGTTCAAAATTCAGTGTTATCGTTAGTTGAAGCGACCCAGGTTGCCGAAGAACTGCTGGAACATGGTCGGCTCATTACCCAATGTCGGGGTTTCGCGTTCAACGGGCAGGATATCCTGGCCATCTTCCAGACCAAGGGTTTCCACTGTTTTCAGAATTCCAGCCTGATCAAACTGTACGATGACAACCTGACGCTCCATGACCTCTGGCTCGAAAAAGGCAAAGGTCTCGGTACGCTGGCTGATATAGAACCATGTCTCATTTTCAAACACAGCTACACTAGACGGCGAGCCCAGCAACAGGCTCACATCATCGCGTGATGCCTCACCGGGCTCGATAGAGGCCAGCAGTTCGGGGTCTGGCAGATTGCCACGTGAATCGACACGGGATTCGCATGCCCCCAACATGAGCGTGCCTAACATCAAGCCGGGCATCAGGCTGCGCATCATCAGGTGTTTGAAGGTCTTGGAATTACTCATGAACGTGTGCACCAAATTAGCAAAAAGCTGAGAATTGTCTGTTCGCCGTAAGATTGAGACTATATATACTCTCGCGCCGACACATATTCCAAGCGAAACAGCCATTATTTTAACATAGGCAGCCCATTTTGTTAAACGCATGACCCTAATCTCTCGCCTCAAACAGTTCTTTAAAAGCCCGTTCGATGATGACATGGCCCACGCTTTGTACGTCTCGGTCGTCGCACAAGCTCGGAATCCGGCGTTTTATGAGGGTCTGGGCGTGCCCGACAGCCCGGAAGGGCGGTACGACATGGTCGCTCTCCATGCCTATCTGGTGCTGGACAGGCTACAGGCCGACAGCACCATTGATCCCCAGTTATCACAGGCATTGTTCGACATTATGTTTGCAGATTTGGACCAGAATCTTCGGGAATTGAGCATTGGCGATACCGGAGTCGCCAAGCGAATCAAAAAAATGGCCGAAGGGTTCTATGGCCGTGCCACCGCTTACGATGACGCATTGGCCGAAAATGATAGCGATGTGGCCCTGAAAGACGTCATTAACAGAAATATTTTCCGCAAAGTGCAATCAGACGAGCAGGGACTAGAGACCATGGCCCGGTACATCCGTGCGGAACAACAGAACCTGAAAAACCAGAGTCGCGATACCATCCTGACTGGAGCTATTCAGTTTGGGTCCGTTGTGGTTGGCCCCGTTCTGGTTGGCCCCACTCAGGCAGAGGCATAGACGCATGACCGAACCGACCCCGGAATTCTACCGCCCCATACCACTATCTGATCTCTCGAAAGGTACCACACGGCATTTTAAAGTCAGCGCATCTGACAATGAGTGCCAGGCCCTTGGCAAACGATTAGGTGATATATCGATTGCTACGTTAGGTGGTCATTTCGAATTAACCTTACGCAAGATAAAAACGCTTCAAGAAATTGTAATTATTGAGATTTCTGGAATCATTAATGCAGAAATAACGCAAAGCTGCGTGGTCACATTCGACCCTGTGGACGCCATTATTGATGGCACGTTTGAGGGCCTTATTACCAGCCCTGCGGCCGATCCAACCAATGACTTGCCGGAAGATGACGGTAATGACGTTGAGAACGCCCCGGAACCACCAGAACTGTTGGGCCTGGTTATTGATGACACCATTGATTTGGGTAGCATTCTTGCCGAACAATTGTCCCTGGAACTGGACCCTTTCCCGCGTAAACCGGGGATTTCTTTCGACGGATATGAGAGCGGTAATCTTTCCGATGAAGATGACGTCAAACCGAACCCGTTTGCGGTATTGGCGAAATTGAAAGATAATCCCGAATAGCGACGTCAATCAGCTTGCCGTCGGGCAAGAATATGTTTATGTAAGCGCGCTTCTGCCAATGATTTTGGCGTTATTTCTGATATTAACTGACTATATTCCGAGGAACGATAGCAATGGCTGTCCCTAAGAAGAAAATTTCCCAATCCCGTCGCGGCATGCGACGTTCACATGATTCCCTGGCCTCAGCGGTCTATGAGGAATGCTCAAACTGTGGTGAGCTGAAGCAGCCACACCACGTTTGCGGCGAATGCGGACACTACAAAGACCGTGAAGTTGTAGAAGTGGGTGACGCTGCCTAGGCCCGAAACACTGGCTCACAAGGACGTCACCACTTGACCAAAGAACTCACGCTCTCCATTGATGCGATGGGTGGGGATTCAGCCCCACAAATGACTGTTGAAGGCGTTGACTTAGCCCTCGACATGCTGCCGCACGTGCGTGTTCGACTGTACGGTGATGAAAAGCTGATTGCCCCGCTCATAGCCCAGGGCTCGAACCGGCTGGCGGAGCGCGTCGTGCTCGTTCATACCGACGATGTGGTCACCAACGACGAGAAGCCATCGATTGCGCTGCGCAGCGGCAGAAACTCCAGTATGCGGCTGGCAATTAACGCGGTGCGCGATGGTGAGGCCGATGGGGTGGTCTCTGCTGGCAATACAGGCGCTCTCATGGCGATGGCCAAGTTTGTCATGCATACACTGCCCGGCATTGATCGCCCGGCCATCGCGACCGTACTCCCCACCCGCCGCGGCCAGACTGTCATGCTTGATCTGGGCGCCAATATCGAGTGCGATGTGGACAACCTGGTTCAATTTGCGGTTATGGGTGAAGCCTTCGCCCGCAAGGTGCTGGGCCTGGAAAAACCCACTATTGGATTGCTCAATGTGGGTGTAGAGGGTGCGAAAGGCAATGAAGCGGTCAAAGGTGCATCGCTTATTCTTCAGGAAACCCATCTGCCGATCGAATTCTACGGATTTGTCGAAGGCGACGATATTGGCAAAGGTACCGTCGACGTCATTGTTACCGATGGCTTTACCGGCAACGTGGCGTTGAAAACCGCCGAGGGTACAGCACGCCTGATCACCAGCTTACTCCGTGACGCCCTGACCAGTGGCCCGATGGCCAAGTTGGGGGCATTGTTGGCGAAACCGGCATTAATGGCCTTTAAGGAAAAATTTGATCCCCGGGTCCACAATGGTGCCATGTTCTTAGGGCTGAACGGTATTTGTGTGAAAAGCCATGGCGGTACAGATGCATTCGGATTTGCCAATGCGATTAAAGTTGCTGCGGTTCTGGTGGGTAACAACATCAATGATGAAATCAAGCATGACTTTGATGAACTGCATGCCGAAATTAGCTCAGGTGATGACGCTTCTGCGGATGCGCCTGTGGATGCGCCTGTGGATACGGCAGTAAACGAATGATGATGCAGCGCTCCTACATTGCGGGCAGCGGCTCATATCTGCCTGCACGACGGGTAACGAATCAGGAACTCTCCGAGACGGTCGACACCACCGACGAATGGATTGTATCGCGTACTGGAATTCGATCCCGCCATATTGCCGCTGACGGTGAACTCACATCTGATCTGGCCTATGAAGCCGCCATCCGCGCGCTGGAACATGCCCAGACAGACGTTGATGATCTTGACCTGATCATCGTTGCCACGACCACACCCGATCAGACATTTCCGGCCACGGCGACCAAGGTGCAGGCACGTCTCAACATGCGACACGGTGCCGCCTTTGATGTACAGGCCGTGTGCTCAGGCTTTATCTATGCGTTGTCTGTCGGTGACAATTTCATTCGTGCCGGACAGGCCAAGACAGTCCTGGTTATTGGTGCCGAGACGTTCTCACGGATTTTGGATTGGGAAGACCGGAGCACATGCGTATTGTTCGGCGACGGTGCCGGTGCTGTTGTGCTTAAGGTTGACCCGGAAAATTCTGCGGGTAGCGGTGCCAATGCACGCGGCATCCTGTCCACGCATTTACACTCGGACGGCAGGTACAATGAATTGCTGTATGTTGATGGTGGGCCGTCATCCACCCAAACAACCGGACACGTTCGAATGGTCGGTAAAGAGGTCTTCCGCCACGCCGTGACCAATCTTGCCGCCGTTGTTGATGAAGCCCTTGATGCCAATGATCTAGGCCGCCCTGATCTGAATTGGTTGGTCCCGCACCAGGCCAATAAACGGATACTCGACAGCACAGCAAAGAAACTTGGCATGAGCGAAGATCAGATCGTCGTGACCGTGGACCGCCACGCCAACACATCGGCGGCATCCATTCCGCTGGCGCTGGACGAAGCGGTGAAAGATGGCCGTATTCAGGCCGGACAATTGATCCTGCTCGAAGCTATGGGCGGCGGACTCACCTGGGGCGCCAGTTTGGTACGCTGGTAAGCCATTTCAGGCGACGGTGTGTCAATTCTTTTATCTTGCAACAACCCTCACAATTTCCCGCCTTTGCCGTTGACGCCCTTCATGGCGCACGTTACCCTTTAGCCAACAATCAAAAAACATAGCGATATTAGGGAGCTACCATGTCAGGCAAAACCGTAACACGAGCCCAGCTAGGCGAAGCCGTGTATCAGGAGGTCGGACTGTCTCGTAATGAATCTGCGGACCTGCTGGAAAGCGTCTTGTCCTATATGGCCGACACACTTGCGCAGGGTGAGACAGTAAAGATTTCTTCATTCGGCAGTTTTTCCATTCGCCAGAAAGGCCAACGTATTGGTCGCAATCCCAAGACCGGCGAAGAAGTGCCTATCCTGCCACGCAAGGTTCTCGTCTTCCGCCCATCTCAAGTCCTGAAAAGCCGGATCAACACCGGCAACACATCATCTGGCGAATAGCCGTTATTCGCAGACCGGGTGTGGCCGATAATAGTGAAGCCAATGACCGCCGAAAATAATGAGCCATCACGGCCAGCCAAATCACCAAACGCATTTCGGACCATCAGCGAGGTTGCTCAGGAACTGGGCCTTCCGCAGCACGTTCTGCGATTCTGGGAAACAAAGTTCACCCAAGTAAGCCCCATGAAACGGGCAGGGGGCAGGCGTTACTATCGCCCCGATGATGTGGCCCTGTTGGATAAGATCAGAAACCTGCTGCACAACGAAGGCTATACCATTAAGGGCGTGCAGAAACTACTGCGGCAAAACGGTGTTAAGAATCTGCCAACAGCGACAGAACAGGCCTCGACTGATATCGCCGACGCGGCGATATCGGATAGGGTGCGAAGCCCGGAACTTGAGGCCGGAATTCGAGCTTCAATCGCCGATCTGGAAGGGGTGCGCGACATCCTGCAAAACGCCCTTAAAACGGCTTGAATTCTCTGTATTGAGGCGCTTGTACAGCTTGGTTTCCGAGCGTATAGTGCGGCCCGCATCGCAACGATATTGCGATGGTATCCAAGGTTAAGTCGGGGCGTAGCGCAGCCTGGTAGCGCACTTCACTGGGGGTGAAGGGGTCGTGAGTTCGAATCTCGCCGCCCCGACCAATCTTTTCAATGACTTAGGTAAAAAAAACAAAACCCCAGCCGGGGATTTGAGGCCACAATAAGGTCGCAACACGTGCGGCCTTCTCTATATTTTAGATAAACACGCCAATCCATTCCAATGTCCGCTTACTGCCCGAAAGCGGACGTGTTTCTGGGTCATCAAACATGTCTGCAAATGACCCATAGCAGAAGTTTGGCCTAGTTATCGACAGATGCCCGCAATCGGCCAGAAGCGGAAAGGTCTTTATTCTTTCTCTGATTGCCGCAGCAAGTAGACTGACAGCACGATTAACCCGAGTGACAACACAACAATCACTATTCCGACGGCATTTATTTCCGGTGTGATACCACGCCGGAGTGTGGAGTAGATGTACATTGGCAAGGTGTTATCTCGCCCAGTGAGGAAGAACGTCACCGGGATTTCGTCGAATGAAACA
>JABJGO010000041.1 GCA_018662225.1 Rhodospirillales bacterium
GCATCCTGGCGACGCCTTGTGTGATAGCGTCCATCGCCACTTTATATGCAGCAGCCAATGGCATTGATCTGATAGGCGGCGGTACGGGCATCCACCTTGCCGCCGCCTTTGTCGGTGGTCTGACCGCGTTCGTGCTGTTGCAGATGGCTTTTGAACGTAAGCCGGTGCTGCAAATCGATGAAGACGGCATTCGCTGCCGCCGGCCCGATGTGGGTGTAATTCCGTGGAACGCGGTGGTCGGCATTGGCACCTCGAAAGCGACATTGCTGCGCAAGGTCTTGATGGTTGCGGTGGATGAAACGGAATTGGACGACCAGGCCGCCCGCCATATGAAACGCCGTGTTGGGCTGTTCGCCGCGTTTTCACCACAGGTGGCGAAGTTCGAGGGCAAGATGATGGGCTATCCATCCATCAATGTGCCGATCTCGTATTTCAATATGTCGGCAGCGGAGTTTGAAAAGCAGCTGGCGGACAAGATCAAATTTCACGGCAGGAAATAGACAGCACCGAATTTACTAGAAAAAAAGCCCCCGGTCATAATGGCCGGGGGCTTTGTTCTTTTGTGTCGCCAAAAGCTGTCTGGCTAGCGGTTTAGTTAGCCTTTGCCGGCTTTGCCGATCTTTTTCATGTCGGTTTCCTGATCCTCCAGCACCATGCGCTTGTAACCTTCAACCCCACCGCCCATTTCTTCGGGCCATTCCAGGGTCATCAACTCGAACCGCATTTCCTTGGGGCCGAACATCACCATGATTGTCTGCAGCCACACGGCCAGTCCCGACGCCAGGGCAATAATCAGTCCGACGGCCAGGATGGACTTAATAATCCAGCGATGGCTCATCCCCACAAGTGAGGGTGAGATCTCGTTGGTGAGAAAGGAGTCGTAGGTAAAGACGTAGCAGAAATAAAGCACCACGATCGTATAGGGGATCATAAAAAATGTGGTGCCGATGAATTCCACGGTCGCCTGCATTTTCGTCTGCATGTGCATCCGAACCAGATCGACCCGGACATGTCGGTTACGGGTGAAGCCGTAACCCAATACCAAGGCGAACAGGGCGGTATGTAGATGCCATTCCATTTCCTGCAACATGGTTGAGCGGAACCAGATGGAGATATTCTCCACTAACCAGATTTGCATAAAGACCATTTTACGACTGAAGACATCCCACATGGTTACCAAAACCAAAGGCACGATCAGATAGGCTGCACGTTGACCAAAGAATTCTACGAATGCCTTCAGTCTGTATGAAAGCAATACCAGGGGATGAGAGCTCATCTCCCGGCTTGCCATTGTTGATTCAGTCATTACAAAATCTCCAATCTAATCGTAAACAATGCCTGGCAGCCACAAGGCCACATCCGGGAATGACAGCACGACAATCAAACCTATCAACTGTATGCCAACGAACGGTATGATACCCAGGTAGATATTTTTGATATCGACCTCCTTGGGTGCAATGCCTTTCATATAGAACAGGGCAAAGCCAAAGGGCGGGGTCAGGAAAGATGTCTGCAGGTTGATGGCCACACAAACCGTGAACCAATACACCACTTCCTCGGCACCGACGTGGTCGCCAAAGTCCAGCTCAGCCACCAAGGGTGCAAACACCGGCAGCACGATCAGGGTGATCTCGATCCAATCCAGGAAGAAGCCCAGGAAGAACACGATCGCCATAATCAGGAACAACAAGCCCCAGGAACCAAGTCCGGCTTCCAGGATCAGCTCTTCCACCACATCATCACCACCTAAAGAGCGGAAGACGTAGGCGAAGCAGGTTGCTGACATAACGATGAAGAAAATCATCGCAATGGTCAGGCCGGATGATTGGCAAACGCCCTTCACCACATCCCATTTCAAGGTGCCCTTGAACAATGCCAGGACCATGGCACCAAAGGCACCAACCGCGCCGGCTTCTGACGGTGTGGCCCAACCCAACAGGATGGAACCTTTAATGAAGGCGATCAGGAACACCGGTGGGAAAAAGCCCCGCACCAGCAGTGGGCCCAATTCATTGGACGGCACGTGCAGCAATTCAGGCGGCAGAGGTGGCGCGATGGAGGGCTTTAAGGTCGCCCAGCTTGTCACGAAGGTCAGATACATGGCCGCCAACATCAAGCCCGGCAGGATCGCCGACATGAACAAGGTGCCAACGGAAATCGCCAGCAGATCGGCCATGATGATCAACATGATCGACGGCGGGATTAGAATTCCCAAAGTGCCCGAAGCCGCGATAACACCTGTTGAAAGGGTCTGATGATACCCTTGGCGCAACATTACCGGCAGGGCCAGTGCGGTCATCATGGTCACCGAGGCACCGATGATGCCGGTCATGGCTGCCAAAATGGTACCCATAACAGTCACCGCCAGGGCCAGAGCTCCAGGTACCCGGCGCAGCAGCACCTGGCAACAATAAAGCATCTCGTTGGCGACACCGCTTCGTTCCATCATGGTTCCCATGAAGACGAAGGTTGGCACCGCAACCAAAACAAGGTTTTCAGCCGCCATACCCCAAATTCGAGGCATGAAATTGAAATATTCAATAAGCTTGAACATCTCCAGCTCGTAGCCAATCAGGCCAAACCCGATAGCAAGCCCGCCAAGAATAAAGGCCACCGGATACCCGGTGAACAACAAGCATGCGAGGCTTAAAAACATAAATATCGGAAGATATTCCGCAAAAAATTCTACAAGTTCCATAATCTGATTTCCGTTGCGGCGCGTCGGGCCGGTTACTCTTGGTTTTATCAGGATTGTTGCCGTCTAATTCCAAAACCGAATGCTCAAATGATACAGGATGCAAGCGATAACGGATGGAATTTTTACGGCGTGTTTCTTATTTTCGGTCGTCTATTCTAGGTCTTCATATCTGGTCTTCAATATCACTGGGCCCCGGAAAACCGGGGCCCAGCTTTATTGCAATCTTAACCAAACAAGGTCAAGTCCGGTTATCAATTCAGATAGCCGTTGTCTTTCCAGACTTTGTACTTGGAGCGGAAAGAGGAATAGCTCTGATA
>JABJGO010000042.1 GCA_018662225.1 Rhodospirillales bacterium
AACAAGTCATAAGAGATACACAGGCTTGCGACTATTTCTGATGTCGGATTGCGGTTTTTCTCATTGGCGAGTCCAATATCTGCTTATGGCTGAGTGTGTTGAATAAGTCGGCTCCGATGTCATTGCTGATGTGCGCTATTACTACCAGCGCGCATTTTGTTTCCGCATCGGCTTAATACCGATGCGGCACTTCGCCTAATTGGCTTTGTGATTGCTGTTTTGGTTATTATTCAGGCAGCCATCGGCTCTGGCGGCGGTCTTGTGCTGTGATTGGCAAGCCTTTTCAGGTTCTGGACGGTGGCTGTTAGTAGGAACTCCTCCTTTGCACCGCTGAGGCCGCGTAATCGCAATCGAACCATGGAGAGAATGTTCTTGGCCTCACCAAACAGTCGTTCGATCTGCTTGCGATCAACGCCCGATTGGTAATATGCGTCGGTTTCCATTAAAGCCTGGGCGTCGTCACGAACTTCCTGATTGGTGTCTCTCGACACCCGACGTTCCCGGCCTGAGGTGCAATTAGGCTTAAGCGGGCACCCGGAGCAGTCACTGCGTTTGGCGATATATTTGATGGTGGTTCCATCATGGACCGTACCCGACGTTTTCAATTCCTTGCCGCCCGGACAGACATAGAGATCACATTCTTTGTGGTATTCAAAGTCGGCACGGACGAACTTGCCTTCTGCCGCCACACGGCTTTGATCCCACACTGGAATGTGCGGGGTGATATTGCGATTAGCCAACCAGCCGAGCATTTTGCCTGTACCATATGCCACATCGCCCGCAAGACGATCAGGCTTCAGGCCAAAGCGATCTTCTGTCCGCTCGATCATGGTCTCGGTGGCATCGACCTCCTTGGAGATACGTGTGGGTGTCGCCTCAACATCAACAATGACAGCGTCCTCCATGTCCATGAGGTAGTTCAGGCTGTAGCCGAACATGATCTTGTTGCGGCCACGTGCCGTCCATGCGGCAGTAGGATCAGTGGGTGACATAGCCTTGGGCTTTTGTTTGGGATTAGTCGGCGGATTGTCGCTCTCCAATGCGCTTAAATACTCTCGAACCGGACGACGGACCAATTGTTCCTCAGTCCACTCTACCTCGCTGCCTTTGACCCGCTGGAAACGGCTGGCATTGGCTTCAATCACACTGGCATCCACGGCAAAACCTTCACCGCCTACAAGCCCGGCTTTCATGCACCCGCAGACAACTTCTTCGAACACCTTGCGCAGTATATCACTGTCATGGAAGCGGCCATGCCGGTTCACTGAGAAAGTCGAGTGATGGGGAACCTTGCCCTCCAAACCCAGACCGCAGAACCAGCGGTAGGCCAGGTTCATCTTCACCTCTTCACAAAGCCGGCGCTCAGAACGGATTGAATAACAATAACCGACCAGCAGCATGCGTATCATCAGTTCGGGACAGACCGAAGGGCAGCCCAGGTGGCTATAATGAGGCTTCATCTCATCGCGTAGCCAGCTTACATCCAGAACACGATCAATCCGTCGTAACAGATGATCGTCCGGCACCATATCTTCCAGATCAAATTCATAGAAAAGGCGATCTTGCCGCCCAACTGGATCGCCCATCATCGCCGTAATCCCCTCGTTCCTGCTAAAACAAGAGAATCACGACAAGTCTGCCAATTCAACCGACTTCTTCAACAGCCTCAGCCATAAGCAGATATTGGACTCGCCAATGAGAAAAACCGCAATCCGACATCAGAAATAGTCGCAAGCCTGTGTATCTCTTATGACTTGTTGCGCCATGCACCGGAGACGATCTTTGCGTAGTCGCGAGGCTCGTACGGGAAGATCAATTCCTTGACCGGGGCAAACAGGCCGGTTTTTCGCCAAGGGCTGGCACCGAAATCCCGGAGTAGTTCATCGTGATAGTGTTGCATGAAAGCAATCAACCGGGCACTGCGCGCCGGGCTAAATGGTATCCACGCCCGTTTCCATGCCTTCATCTCATCGACATTTTCTCTCATGGCGTCTGCGGATGGTAACTGAAAACCATTCTCCACCAATTCGCCAAGCCAGCTGGCCTGTAAACTATAGGTGAGAATGCTGCAGATGGTTGATGCACGTCCGATAAAGAAAAGACCCGGCACATCCGGGTTCATAATATGCCGGTACAGATAGAAACCGTCATCCTCCGCGCCAAGCCGCCGCCACACATCTTGTGACAGGAACCCGAAATCTGCCTTCCAGCCGGTCGCCAATATCATTGTATCGATATGGATCTCCGTGCCGTTGCCGAGCCTGATCCCGTCAGGTGTGTATTCAACAATGCTGGTGCGTTGGACATCGATAACACCGCGCCGGGCATATTTGTAGAAGTCAGGTCGCGGGATCATGGTGGATTCACTAAACGCATCGGTCTCGACCGGCTTGCTGGGAACCAGACTAACGCGCGTCCCGAATCGGGAACCCAATCCACATTGGAAATAAAGTAATGTCGTCACAAGTCGCCAATAAAACCAGACCAGAGGTTTCAGCAAACTATGAATGGCCCGCTCCACCGGGGTCGGGTGTTGGTAGAGGGGGATCAGCGCACTGGTCATACGATTAAGCAATCCCCATTTGAACGGCAAAACACCAGCGAGTTTCTGGGGGAAAGGCCAGCGTGGTTCCCGCACAATGATGTGAGTTTCCGTTGCAACGGCGGCTGATTCAAGAGCCGCGTCGGTAGCACTCTTGCCAAACCCGAGAACGGCAACCCGTTTGCCCGCGAGCTGGTCACGAGATTTAAGGGCCGAGTTATGCATGATGATACCGGAGAAGCTATCCGCGCCAGGGAACTCGGGCATGTTCGGCTGTTGTGAATAGAGACCGATACAGATAACGACAATATCGAAATCATCACGATGCGTCTGGTCGCCCGTATGTGACGTAATGAGCCAACCACTACCAGGGCCGTCACGTTCTGAAATTTCGTCCACGGCTGTGTTGAACCGAATGTGTGGCGCAACGCCGAAGTGATCAGCGAAGTCACAAAGATACTTCTGTATGATTGGTCCAGGTGTGAAGTCCCGTGTTCCATCCGGCAATGGCCAGTCGGGAAACTCGTATAGTTCGTGTTGTACTTGTGCACCGAAGTTGGAGTAACCGGCCGACCAAACACCACCCAGCACATCGTTGCGCTCAAACACCGTACAGGCTATGCCCTGGGCAATCAACTTACGTGCAGTGGCCAATCCGGCAACACCAGCACCAACAATTCCAGCGGTTTTAATCTGTGTTGTATCCATTATCGAAACGCTTTGAAGACAACGTAAAACACCGCACCGACCAGCCACAAAACTAGCACATACGTGCCGAACAGTGCCCAAAGAACGAATGTAGAGAGAGCATAATAAAAGCTGCGCACATGGCTGCGCGCAGAGTCTGCGGGTGGTTCCGCAACAGCGTACCGATAAACATATACCGCGTGAAACAAGCCGAACGACATTCCGATGATCGTTCCAGCCGAAACAAGCATATCCATGAGACAAGTCCCCCAAATACCACGGATAGGTTGTACAGGAAAAATGACTATTTGTCCATTATGCCCCCAAGTCAGAGCCATTCGTGGGGGCGATTTACAGAATGAAAGTCTCCTATGGGTTGCGGATTCAATTGATCGCTGCAACACATTGGTTAAATCTCTCTGCTGGCGTTTCATATTGCAAGGTCTTTCGAGGTCTCTCATTCAATTCACGGGCAACCTTATTGAGTTCGACCTGTGAGAACACGGAGAGATCAGTGC
>JABJGO010000008.1 GCA_018662225.1 Rhodospirillales bacterium
GATGCGGCCCGCATGCGGGCCCTCATGGGGCCGGGGCGCACATCCATGATCATCCTGGGCGGCACCCGCGCAGATGCCCACGAGGCATGCGCCTGGGGATTGGTTGATCGGGTGGTGGAACGGTCTGAACTGGACCAGGCTGTGGCTGATTTGGGTGCGACCGCGCTGGATGCAGACCGCGCACATTTGATCACGCTCAAGCAACGGTGTCGGGAGGATATGTGATACGACGACGCCGAAATCGGCAGTCGCTTGGACCAGGTTTTGGATTAGGCCGGTTCTATCCGGTATCCCATGCGGGGGAGATGAACGCAGACTTCGCCCACCTGTTCATCTTCGCGCAAAATAGCCACTTCATTCACCGTAAGCCGGTGTAATTTCCCGGCCACTTTGGGGCCAACCGCATTGGGCTCCACTGTGACGTGATCGCCAATAGCGAAATCCAGTGGAACGGATGTGTCCCGTTGCTCTGGCGTCTGTGTGGTGGTGCCTTTCGCAATTTCCAGGGCCACAAGGTCGCTTAGTTCTTGCTGGACGCCATGGCCGATGTCTTTGATCTGCTGTTCCCAGCGCACAATGTTTTTGAACTGTGCCAAAAACGCTTCACCTTCGGCCATACGGTCGCGCAAAAACCAGACCAGATAATAGATCAGAGCATCGGAAATACCCGGCTTGTCGCCAAGCATAAATCCGCCGTCGCCAAGGCGTTCATCAACCCAGCTGAACTGGGTGTGCACATTTGAAAGGCATTCGTCGTACTTGGCTTTGATTCCATCCAGCGTGAAGTCAGGGCCGAAATAGAGCGGCCCGCGATCGGCCAGAAATTCTGCCGGTATGGTGGTACTCATCTCAACAATGCCAACGGTGACCACATTTTGGAACAAAGGGCCATCGGTCCATTGCGCTAACCCCCAGATCAAGTTTTCTTGGCCACCGGTTTGCGGGTCCGCAGGGGGAAAACGGCGTTCCAGTTCACGAATAATGCACATGGTATCGCAATAGATATCGGCGCCGATCTGCATCACAGGCGTCAGGCGGTACCCACCGGTTAGCCTTGTCAGGTTGGGTTTGGGTGGCAAGCGCGGGATCAGCACGGATTTCCAGGTGAGCCCCTTCATCCCAAGCACCACACGCACCTTTTCCGTAACCGGTGACTGGGGATAGTGATGAAGAATGATTTGGTCTGTGCTCATGACGTTTTGTCCTCCTTCACTGTTCTAGCCCTTGTGATCGGATATGACTATAACGTCATCGGGATTCTTGGTGGACGAGCCTGGTTTTCTAGCTGGGTTGAGCCCAGTTGATCTGGAAAAGCTGTTGTTGATCAGAACCAGGGGCCGATTTCACCGGATCAATCTGTATACCGGAGCCAGCCGTGAGGTCTTTCACAGTACTGGTAATTAGGGCCTGATCATCCGAGGCCATGCTGGCAATTTGCAACGCCATATCTACGGGGGGTCCGGTAACCCCATCGTCAGTCAGGCTTGCTTCACCGGTGTGCAGGCCGATGCTCGCTGATAACTGGTTATCGGCCATCGCTTTGATAATATCCAGGGCGCAGTGCATGGCGCGCGCTGGGCCATCGAATGTGGCTAACTGAAAACCGTTTTGTGAGGTGATTTCGCGCCCGCGAAAACGGTTTAGTCTATGGCCGATTGCCTTATTGGCAGCATCGAGCCATTCATCGGATGCAAATTTTGACTCAGACTTTTTACGCGAACGCGCATTCGTGACTTTTACGCATAGTACGGTCGTCAGGACAGTGTCGGGTATCGAGGCCTTTGCCTCTCCTGCCAGAAAATCACCGATTGCAGTGGTAATCTGATCCGTATTATCACCAAACCAGGCTAAATGGTCGAGGCCTGGTAACTGAAATAGCTGCGCATTTGGTATGTGGTCGGCGAGGAACTGTCCGCCTTCAAAATCAATGAGCACATCTTCGGTGCGGTGAACGACCAGGGCGGGGACCCGAATTGCCGACAATATTTTCGAAATATCGATCTGACTATTCATGGTCATCAAGGCGATGGCTGCACCTGGTGTTCCCCCCAGACGCTCGAATTTCCCCCACCACTCAATAGCATCAGGTTCCTCACCAACGGATGGTGCAAAATATGGCAAGGATACGCCTGTGCCCCATAACGTCTCAATATAGTCAAACGTCTGTTGCAAGCTTTCGTCGGTAGCATGCCATGATTTAAACTGTGCAAACGCGCCGTATAAGATCACGCCCAAGCAGCGTTGCGGGTAAGCTGCTGCAAATAATGCTGCCAATGAGCCACCCTCGGAAATGCCCATGATAAAAGCGTTATCCCAGCCAACGGCATCCATGACGGCGCGAACATCGTCCATGCGCTCGTCCATGCCCGGTAACGTGCTGACGCTGTCTGAAAGTCCTGTGCCGCGCTTATCAAACAAGGCGACAGTTGCATGACGGCCAAGGGCGGAGAGCCACCTGGCCATTTCCGGGCTGTCCCAGTAGTTTTCGATATGGGAAACGAAACCGGGTGCTATGACCAGATTGACGGGGCCATCGCCGTATACCTGGTAGGCGATGTGGATGTTTCCGCTTTTTGCGTACCGTGTTCGTGGTTTTGCATTTGAGGCCGCCTGTAAATCAATCGTCTTGGCGTCACCAACAAAGCGGAACCCACGACCATGAATGGTGCGGATATAACGCTGGGTTTCACCGTCATCGCCCAGTAACTGACGCAACGACTTGATACGACTGCTTAACGCGGTATCGGATACAACGCGGCCCTTCCAAACCTGCGCGAAGATGTCATCCCGGCTAACCACCTCGTCCTGGCTGGACAACAACAGGATCAGCAGTTCGATAACCTGTGGTTGTGCCTCAAGGCGTTCACCACCCAACGTCACTTCGAACGCGGTCGTATCGACTCGAAACTGATCAAATTCGTATATCAAGCTTGATCCCCCGTACCTCTTGAGCAAGAGGCTTTCAGCGTGATCATACCTGAATTTTACAAGAATCCACGAAATATCCACATGGAATTCAAATGCTCTCCAAGCATGGTGCTCGCAAAGGGGGCATGGTTGGGAACGTTCGCAATTGGTGCGGCCCGTTATTCAAACATCAAAATTCACATCAGAACATAATGGAGATTCTAAATGTTGCATTCAAACCAGACCAATTCCAACCCTATCGCGGCCTATATGACACCTGTTAATGCGCCTGCCGGGACAATCTTTCAGAAAGAAATGAGCCTGACAATGGATGAGTTCACCCGCGCCCTGCCAAAGGCCGTTCAGGGTATTGTTACACAAACCGATAAAGCGGGCTTGTCGTTCCGCTCGGATTGCGATCAAGGAACCGTTTTCATTTCTTGCAGCCCTAAGGCCAATCGAGAACTTGGCTCGCTCAGTCTTCCAAGAATGACGGTCGAGATACAGTTTTGTAATTTCAGCGCACCTGAATCTGACGATTTTTTCAATCGATTTGATCTAATGTTTCTGCGCATGGGCGGGTAGCATATACCCGACCTGCTGCTTAGACCCTAAAGGGCTGCTGTCAGGCAGCCCTTTTCGTTTCTCTATTGAGCTTTTACTATGGCGGTGGCGGTATGTACCAAGGACTTCAACCTTTGGGCGCATGCATTCGCGATGATCCGCAAGCCTTCTGTACGCGCATCGTGTCCCGCCCGCATGGCCTCCAGAGTATTTACCGTCCCGCTAGCCATGATAAATGACTGTGCTGTTTTGATTGTCATAACGGCTCTCCATTTGTGTTGTTGGATAGGCTTTCGATGATTGAGAGAGTAGCTGTCAGAAACCGGACGCGCTTAAAGATTGCTTTATGATTTCCTTAAGAAACGGCGTAAAGTTGGGAGATTCATGTTTCGATAGGGAGGCCAACGTTGGGGAACGCTCAGGTAACGGTTATCTATTTTGAAGATTTCTCCATGGATATTGGTGCGGCTGAACTTCGTCAGGACGCGACCCTTCTTCAATTGGAACCGCAGGTTTTCGATCTAATTCATTTTCTTGCCCTTAACGCCGGCCGGGTTGTTTCGCGTGACGAGATCATCGACGCCGTGTGGGGTGGACGCATTGTTTCCGATGCATCGATTTCCACCCGAATAAATGCGGCAAGGAAAGTGCTCGGCGATGATGGCAAGAGTCAAAGATTGATCAAAACCGTGCAAAAACGTGGTTTTCGATTTGTGCCGGAAGCTGTCATAGGCGAGCCGGATACAGGTATCCGAAGCGCCGAGATTTCATCATCCAAGCTCGTCGACCGGGATGCTGGTGTTCCGGACAGGCCTTCGATTGTAATTCTGCCTTTTGAAAACCTCAGTGACGATCCACAGCAGGCCTACCTGGCAGATGGCCTTCGAATTGATATCCAAAATGCCCTGGTAAAGGTTTCTGGCGTTTTTTTGATTGCTGCTGGCAGCGCGAATGCCGTCCGGGACCTGGCACCTCAAGACGCAGCCGAGAAACTTGGCATCCAATATGCCCTGGAAGGCAGCGTCCGCCGAGCCGGTGACCAACTTCGAATCTCCGTGCAATTGACCGATTATCGGCTAGGCCAAATCCTTTGGTCGGATCAGTTCGATCGCGATGTTGAAGAAACATTTCAGGTTCTGGACCAGATCACGGCCAAAGTGCTGACGGCCGTAAATGCCAAACTGGTCATGGGCGAGCAGGCCAAAGTCTGGAACAGGGTTCTGGGTGACCTCAAATCACTTGAGACCTTTTATCAGGGCATCAACGAGTTTTTCAAAATGAATGGTGAAGCTTTGCGCCTTGCCCGGTATCGATTTGAAAAAATCCATGAACTTCATCCAGAACTTTCTATTGGCCCAACATGGATAGCACTGACACATTGGTACGACTTCCAACGCGGTTGGACTGACGATGCGGATCAATCAAGAAAACTGGCCCAATCGTGGGCCGAATCTGCCGTCACCATGGAAGACGCCGACGGACAGGCCCATACCGTACTCAGCCATGTCTACCTACTGGACCGTCGTTTTGAGGATGCTTTGGAAATGGGACAAAATGCCGTTAAAAACCGCCCCAATTGTGCCCACGCAAACGGGTTCTATGCCAATGTTCTGCACTACTGCGGTCAACAGGAACAAGCCCTCAATCACATCAAATCGGCGATACGCTACGCGCCGTTTCACCCGCCACTATTTAAGAATATTCTTGCTGCCGCCTATCGTGCGGTTGGACAGCTTGATGAGGCGATACTATCCGCTGAGGGTGCCGCAGCATCAAGCGTCGGCGACCTGATTTCTCGTGTTTTGCTGGCAAGTCTCTACATGAAGCAAGAAAACCCGGGTAAGGCCAATGATCAGATGGTCGCAATCAATTCAATCGACCCGGCGTTTTCGCTGGCAGCCTTCGCCAGCAGGCAACCATACAAAGACGAGGTTTTCCTGAATGCCTGGATTTCTGAATTAAGGTCAGTCGGTTTTTCTGACTGATGTTGAGGCTTGACCCATCATGCTCATTTAAGAGATTTTGAAATATCGCTTTTACTCACAAAAAAAAGGCCTCCCGAAGGAGGCCTTTTCGTATTCGAATATACAGTTTCCAACTTAACGTTTGGAGAACTGGAAGCTCCGACGGGCTTTCTTCCGACCGTATTTCTTACGTTCCACGACACGTGAATCGCGGGTCAGGAAGCCGCCCTTCTTGAGCACAGGGCGAAGGCCCGGCTCGAACAGGACCAGGGCTTTGGAAATACCGTGACGCATGGCACCAGCCTGACCAGAAAGTCCACCACCTGTAACGGTGCAGAAAACATCGAACTGGCCTTTGCGGTCAGCGACCTCAAACGGTTGGTTGATGAGCATCTGCAACACAGGGCGCGCGAAGTATGTGTTCATTTCGCGGCCGTTAACGGTCACGATACCTGGTCCAGGTTTGATCCATACGCGGGCAATAGCGTTCTTACGTTTACCGGTGGCGTATGAGCGACCCAATTCGTCAATCACAGGTTCTACGGGTGTGGTTGGAACCACTTCTTCCAGAGAATCCGGGATTGCGGACTCGGTTGCAGCTGCGGCTGCAACAGCGCCTGCGTTTTCGCTCAGGGCTTCGCCTAGGCCTTCGAGAGAATCGATGGTTTGCGCTTCATCTGACATGATTATGCGCTCCTCTTATTTTTGGGGTTCATGGAAGCAATGTCCAGGACCTCTGGCTGCTGGGCTGTATGCGGGTGCTCGGTACCGGCATAAACGTGCAATTTTTTCATCTGTTGGCGACCCAGTGGGTTGCGGCTGATCATGCGTTCAACAGCTTTCTGGATTACGCGTTCAGGGTGTGCGCCGCCCAGGATCTGCCCGGCTTTGCGTTCCTTGATGCCACCCGGATGTCCGGTGTGCCAGTAATAGGTTTTCTGTTCCAGCTTACGGCCGGTCAGCTTTACCTTTTCGGCATTGATGACGACGATGTTGTCACCACAGTCAATGTGCGGCGTGAACATAGGTTTGTGTTTGCCGCGAAGGCGCATGGCAACGATGCTGGCGAGACGGCCGAGGACCAGATCTTCAGCATCGACGACATACCACTTCTTTTCCACATCAGTGGGCGTGGCAGAATAAGTTTTCATGGCGCTTAATCCAATAATTCATAGGTGGAGCCCTATGCGAAACAAAGGAACCCCGGTGAGGCGCGGAATATGCCACAGAAAAGCCAGCTGTCAATGCGTAAAGTACAAAAAATGCGGAAAAAAGCGTTATATTATAGCCTTTTAGAAACACGGTAATATAATACCTCACATTTGAATTGCGCTACCCAGCCGTACTTCCGACCCTACAAGTGAAAACAGGTGGCAGCATACAAGCACATGGTTATAGTAATGCCACCAATTGATGAGCCACCAACACGGAAAATGCCTATGACGTCCGAGAACAAGACCGCAGAAGATGGCGTGAACGATGATGCGCTGGTATTGCGCGATGATCACGAAGGTATTGCCACGCTCACGCTGAACAGAGGCAGTAAATTCAATGCCTTATCCAGTGATTTGATGACGGAGCTCAAACGAATTCTGGATCAGATCGCTGATGATACGACTGTTCGTGTGGTGATTTTGGCGGCTCACGGCAAGGCGTTTTGTGCGGGGCATGATTTGAAAGAGCTGGGTGCCAAGGATACCCGCGAGGCGGTAGACGCTCTGTTTCAGCAGTGCAGTGACCTTATGATGACCGTTACCCGCCTGCCCCAACCTGTTATTGCCAAGGTTCACGGCATTGCCACGGCCGCCGGTTGCCAGTTGGTGGCCACGTGTGATCTGGCGGTGGCGTCTTCGGCGGCGCAGTTCGCCACATCGGGTATCAATGTAGGATTGTTCTGTGCCACGCCGGGCGTAGCACTCAGCCGGAATGTGCCGCGTAAGAAGGCCATGGAAATGCTGTTGACCGGTGACTTCATTGATAGCGAGACCGCATTGCAGTTTGGCCTGATCAATCAGGCTGTAGAGCCGGAAGAACTGGATCGCGCGGTCAAAGATTTTGCGGCGAAAATTTCACGGCACTCACCTAAGGCCATCGCCATGGGTAAATCCCTGTTCTACCGACAGATCAACGAAGGCCTGGAAACGGCCTACGACACCGCGGTCGATACCATTGTGGATAATATGATTGATGGTGACGCGCGGGCCGGTATTAACGCATTCATCGCCAAGCAGCCCATGCCAGACTGGGAAGACCGATAACTGGGAAGACCGATAACGCTTTAACGTGCTTTAAGCGTTTTGCGCGTCAATATACGCTAACAGTTCTTCGATAACCTGGTCGACCTTATCGGACTCCACCTGACAGGTACCGGCGGCTGCATGGCCACCACCACCGTAGTTCAGCATCAGTTGCCCGATGTTTACGGGTGAGGATCGATCAATAATGGATTTACCAACCGCCAGTTCCACAAGCCCGCTTGGCATATCAGAAATTTGGATCGACAAGCTGGTTTCGGGATAAAGCGCATAGGTCATGAACCGATTGCCGGGATACTTCGTTTCTTCCTTGCGGTAATCGGTGATCACGGTAGTGCCATGAACGCGCGAGCAACGGCTGATTTGCAGTTCAGCGAACTCGTTATTGAACAAATACGTACTCAGGCGTTCTTCCACATCCGGATGGTGGATGATTTCTTCAACCGGGTTACGTCGGCAAAAGTTGATCAATTCGATCAAAAAGTCATCGCGTGACAGATCAAAATCTTTGAATGCTTCGAGGCCAGTCCGTGGATCCAGAATGAAATTAAGCAAAACCCAGTCTTCGGGAATCAGAATTTCTTCGATGTCGAAATCGGCAGAATCCGCCTTGTCCACGGCTGTCAGCAAATCTTCTGCGATATCAGGAAATGTTGCTGAGCCACCATAATGTTTATAGATCACCCGCGCTGTAGATGGTGAGTCTGGGTCGAGGACCAGATTACCATGATCGCCTGTGCGATAAGTTTCGCTGACGTGATGGTCGAAACACAGATGGGCACCTTCTGCATAAGGCAGGTTTGCAATGATATCATTGTCCGTAACGGGAAAGGTTTGATTTTGCAAATCACGTGGATGTGCGAACACAATGTTGCTCACAAGACCCTTTTCCATCAAAAGTGCGCCACAAACAACACCGTCAAAATCTGCACGTGTTACCAGGCGATGCTTCGTTTCGGTCATTTCAACTCCAGTCCCAGGAAAGGCGATCTTTAAATTTAGTGAGGGGCTTGCGCATCTGGTACCCGCCCCTGCTCCATCATTGTCTGTGTGTTAGATATGGTAAACGATTCTTATGAATTCTATTCATTTTTCACAGTTTCTACCAGTTTTTCAAGCCCGGTCATGGGCTTCTGCTCAACGTTATGGCGCTCAGCATAGTATGACAACATACCATTAAATTCTTGCGCTACTTGTTCAGGTGTTAAAAAGCCTTCTCCGGCGTGAATTGCGGCAAAGGCTGTAAAGTTCGCTGCCGCATGGCGCATGCCGTCGGCGACGGCAACGGGGTCGATCCCCTGCTCCAATTTGCTGTTGGCAAATCCGATCAACTCGTTGGCAATACCAAGCCCCATTTCATGGTTTGATTCCTCGCCCGCTGTATCTGGAGTTGTATGTGGCTCGTCGTGATCGTGTGGCATCTGGAAACCCTAATTCATATACGTGGTGTTGACAGTCACCGCCTGTCATAGCAATTGTGAACCATTCACCACAAGGTAGCCTATATGTCGAAAATTCACATCCCTCTTTCTGCTTGCGCGATGGTTGCTTTGCTGGTCTTGACCGGATGCGTCAGCGTAACGTCTGAGATCGTCGGATCAGACAGCAACCACGTCTGGATTCGTAAACCCATTGTGGGCGATGGCGGGGCCGATGCCATGGCGGCGGAATACTGTGCCAAGCTTGGAAAGACGGCCGTATTCGATACTGAGCTATCGATCAGCGATGCCAAACGAGTAGCGGTATACGCCTGCCAGTAAATTACCAGTAACTATACGATGGATTGGCCCGTTTTTGCCCAATCGGCAAGAAAGGCCTCAAGCCCCTTGTCGGTAAGCGGGTGGTTGAACATTTGCCAAAACACGTTGGGTGGTGCGGTTACCACATCCGCGCCAAGGCGCGCGGCATCCAGCAGATGTGGAATATGGCGCACTGAGGCCACCAGAATTTCAGTATCAAAGCCATAGTTTGTGTAGATATCGCCAATATCTTCGATCAATCCCATGCCATCATGCCCGATATCGTCCAGCCGACCCACAAAGGGTGAGATAAAGGCGGCGCCGGCTTTGGCGGCCAGGATTGCCTGGGCTGATGAGAAACACAGGGTCACATTGACCATCAGGCCTTCGTCGGAAAATGTCTTGCAGGCACGAATGCCGTCGATTGTTAGAGGTACTTTAATCGCCACGTTATCAGCTATTTCCGCTAGCTTATGGCCTTCTTTTACCATTTGCTTGTATTCCGTGGCGGTTACCTCGGCACTGACCGGACCATCAATGATGGAACAGATTTCACGCGTGGTTTCAATGATATCACCGCCGGACTTCAGGATAAGCGACGGATTCGTCGTTACGCCATCCACCAATCCGGTTTCAGCAAGTTTGCGAATTTCGTCAATATCAGCGGTATCAATAAAAAACTTCATGGTGCCATACGCCTCTAAATTCATACTTGCTGCGTTTTAACAGCCTGTATGCGCCGGGGCGAGTAAAAACGTCATGGCTCGTCGTCTGGCTCGTCTTGTACGTAAATGCCAGCAAGGTGCCCTACCCCGCCACCCTCGCCTGAAACGGGCAGGAGCAAGCGGGTGTAACTGATTGTTTCGTCACTGCCAGCGTGTATGAGCTCCCGGCGGTGCCACATGTGCGGTACTGCTGTTGAGACGATGTCTTCATAACAGCTCTTTATTTCCTCTGTCCAATTAGCGGGATCAAGGTTGTGCATGTAGTGCCCTGTCAGATTTGTCATGAACAAGGCATCGCATAAATGTGTGCCGATAAAGCGCCACCTAAACTGTGTGGCCGGTGCCTCGCCTGGCACCACATCCACAATGGCTACCCACGGTGCCAGCTCGTAGATTTCCATTAGATCGAAATCATGTAAGCCCGGAAGATCTCCGTTCTCATGGTGAGTATCTATCCAATACGTATGAAACGCCTTCATACGTTTATGGCTGAGGTCGATCGGATCAATCGTAACGATTGTCGTATCAGTAGCGTCAGAATTGTTTTTATCCATAATAAGAGCACAGAGCCTTTGTAGACTATATGCCGCTAACACCCGTCGCAACTATACGTTGATTGCCTATGTATTCAAGTAAAAAAAATGGAATGTGGTTCCAGTTTTTATAAAATCTATAACGCATTGATTATAATATGCAATATTAACTGGTGAACGACGCAATTAAGCTCAAACTTCGACGGCTTGTCAGTATTCCACGTTATCACGACTAAATTTTGGTGAATTTCACGAATCCATAGCCAATGTCGTGAGTCGATTCGCGACGTTATCCATATACGGTTGGGGTGTGCTACCCATTTAACAGATCGCTATGCACGCTAATCACATCATCCAGTGCGCCAGCAAAATTGTCCTGATCATCCGTGGTAATGGGTAATGAAAGGCTCATGTATCCGCGCTGTGCATAGGTGAATCCACGCATCATCATTTCCAGATGAACAAGGGTCTGTAAATCGTGGGCGCGGGCATCTTCGTCATAAGGTATGTGGATCGGATCGCTTCTCATATGCAGGCCAAGAATGGTTCCGACGCCTGTGACCTGCATATTTGCCCCGCGGCGTTGCATGACGGCATTCAGCTGGTTTTTGAACGCCTCGCCCTGCGTGTAGAAAGCGTCGGCGACTTCGGGGGTGAAAATTTGCCCGAGGCCCGCACTGCCGGCGGCCATGGACATGACATTGTTGTTGAAGGTGCCAGCATGCGGCAAAGCGTTGGGAGAGTTCGGATCGAATTGCGACATGATGTCGTGCCGGCCACCAAAACCGCCAAAGCTGGATCCGCCGCCCAGGTATTTGCCGAGCGTGGTCAAATCCGGTATCACGCCAAGGCGCTGCTGCAACCCACCAGGCGCTGAACGGGACGTCATGACCTCGTCGAAAATCAGGATGATGCCATGTTTTTGGGTGGCGTCTCTCAGCGCGCCAAGGAATTCAGGATCTGCCATTAGGCATCCACCCGCCCCCATCATGGGCTCGATCAGAACAGCGGCCAGTTCGTGTTTGTTGGCCTCAATCACATCCATGGTGCCCTGGGTGTTGTTGTAGGGGGCAAAAACCACGTCGAAGGGCACATTCACGGGTGTTCCGCCATGGGCAAAATACAGCACCCCACCATGATAGGCGCCATCGAAGACCATGATCTTTTCACGCTTGGTAAAACCACGGGCCGCCCCCAATGCCATGAGGTTGGCCTCGGTTCCCGAATTGGTGAAGCGGACCTGATCAATGGATGGAAAACGCTCACACACAAGGCCTGCCAATCCGGCCTCCCAGCGATTGGGTGCCCCCAACACCGTGCCACCCTCGATCGCTTCTATCAACGCGGCTTTAATGACTGGATTGGAATGGCCGTACAGACCGGCTGAGTATTCGCTCAAAAAATCCACATAGGTGTGGCCATCCATATCGGTGAGGTATGCGCCCTCCCCCTTGACCATGGCCACGGGGAACGGGTCGTAATGCAGGACCGTGCGCGTATTGCCGCCCGGCATCACGTCATGGGCAGCCTGCCACCGATCAAAGCTAACCGGGTTGGCGGATTGAAACTGCTCAGTCACGTGAGCCAACGCATTTTTCAGGCGGTTGTCACCGTGGCTGGCTGCGGTGGTGTTCATGGCGGAAATTCCTTTTAAATTGACAGCCGTTAATTGGGCTTACCAAAAGAATAGAGCCTCAATAATGCATATACTATACGAGCTCTGGAACCAGCCAAAATAAAAACTCGCATGAGGAAATACCTCAGCGAGTTGTGCTCAGCGTAGAAAGAAAAGTGGTGACGGCTGACAGTGGGGATCATTAGATTGTTTTGCAAAACCACTAACGTCTAAAAATCAACAGCCTTACCAGCCGCCATAAACCTCTAAAAATGACAGTCTTCACGAATGGGTTTTTCAATAGCCGCTGTGCATAGAGGCGTAGTCTCGGCGCTGTGCGTACAATGAAGATTGTGACGGCAAATACGAGTGCTGATAGGAGAACTATCTTTAGCATCGGTCATTCCCTTCATTCTGGTCGAAGCGATGAGGCGGTGATTTCGGCCGCCATCGCCTCCAATACCCGTCGCACATCCCGCCAGACGCTCAACCTGTACATATCACCTTGGCCATGAGCCTCGGTTATGCCGCTCATCACGACGTCCATAACCCCATCCAGGCCGTGTTCGGCTATCAGGTGTTCGGCGATTTCTTTGGGATCATCTTTCATTGGGACCTTTGTAGAGGATATAGCGGATGTAGCAAGGTGACAGGTCGTTTCGGGGCATGAACTCCCCTACTCTGTATTGTGTTTAAAACACACGTTTTGCCGTGCAAATACCGTGCAAAATGAAAAAACCGCCCAAGGGGCGGCTAAGTCATTGATAAAAGTGGTGACCCCAACGGTCACTACAGTACAAACTCCGTAACCCCTGCTCCGCCTCAAACATCATCTCGAAGAAGGCACGGTATCTGTAGCTTACAGAGCGTTTAAACGCTCTCCACCAACACCAGCTACCCCCATTGACACTCAACGATCAATGGTGATAATCAGAAGCAAGTGGTGGGTAGAGTGGTGGGTACAGAGAGAGTGAGCCAGTGGCACTAACAGCAAAAGAGGTCGCGTATCCGAAACCGGGCAAGCACCACGATGGTCGTGGCTTGTATCTGATTGTGACGGACAATTCGTTGCGTTGGCAATTTCGCGGCACCATCAACGGCAAGCGTCGTGAGTGGGGTCTTGGCAATGCAGTTGACGTGGGTCTCAAGGAA
>JABJGO010000043.1 GCA_018662225.1 Rhodospirillales bacterium
CTTCTAATCTCTGCAGCAAAGGTCGGTCCGAAACGGCTCCACCACGCTCTCACCGTTTCATGACAAACATCAATGCCACGTTCATGAAGCAAGTCTTCGACTTGCCGTAACGACAATGGAAAGCGGACATACATCATAACCGCCAAGCGGATGATCTCGGGTGATGTCTTAAAGTAGCGAAATGGATTTCTCATGAAACGAGGTTACGGAAACCACTTTCTCGACACAAGCCAGTTTCCTCTGACAATGCCCTGAGATTTCCTGTTCGTTTGTAGATCACAACCGCGTAACTTGTTGTCGATTGTAAGATTGAATAGCGCCAGATCGCGATAGCGCCTTGCCAATTGCAATCGAGTTCGAATTGCCCATACATGTTTGGGCTGTAACGGCGGCTTTTGACCAATCAGTTTCCCCTTGTTCCATGGGAGAAAGTCTGGTTTAGGAAATGCTCTGTCTGTGTATATTAGTTTACTCCTTAAGTTGGTTGGAAACCTAAGGAGCATGCATGTATGGCCGATTACGTGAACACTTCAGCTATTGGGGTTGATGCAGAAATGAATCAAGGTAAGCAGACATGACTGCAACCGGCCAGTAGTAGAGAATTTAACCTGATGGAATCATCAACCCAGAAAGCCAAATCTTACTGCCAAACAGAGATAGGAATTCATGGATAGGTCAGATTTGATTCAAACATGCAGTTCACTGGTTTTTTTGCATTGTGGAAAATGAAAATCGATAACCTACTCAAGTAATTCCTTTTCCAACGGATAGGTTGAGAGCATCTCATATCCGTCATCCGTGACCAGCACCTGCTGTTCCAACTTTACGCCTTCCCGGTCATTATTGCCGCCGATAAAACTTTCAATACAGAGAATCATTCCGGGTTCAATAACACCGTCGTAATAGGTCGGCCCTCGGAACAGTTGCGCAATTTTCGGATACTCATCACACATACCGACGCCGTGTAGCGTACAGACATAGGCATTTTCATGGAATTCCTCTGGCATGACGATTGCCTCTTCCTGAAATGCCTTGAATGTCTTGCCGGGGCGAACAAGTAGCAGGTTATGTTCGACCTCTTCCACGGCGTAACGGTAGAGCTGCTTTTGCCTTTTAGTCGGCGTGTCCGGACCACAGTGGAAAGTACGGGAGATGTCGGCAAAATACCCGTAGGGACCGATCATGTCCGTATCGAACCCCACGAGATCGCCGGATTCAATACGCCTCTCTGAAGCTTCCTGGCACCAGGGATTGGTGCGGGGACCGGACGCCAACATGCGTCCGTCATGCCAGTCACCATTGTTGGCGAGATTGGTGTAGTTCAGTAGCGCCCAAAGCTGGATTTCCGATACACCCGGCTTCATGGCTTCCTTCAGTTTGGAAATACCTAGTTCCGCAACCGCGCAAGCCCACCGGATACAGGCGACTTCGTCCTCATTCTTGATGACACGGGCATATTCGGAGACAGTAACGCCGTCAATCACATCAAACCCGCGCTGCATGAGCGCCTGTGTCAGGCTCGGGTTGACGTACTCGACGGCAATCCGGCGATTGTTACTACCGATGTCGCTTAAATACCGGTCAAGGTCATCGGCCAGTAAACGTGCCGCCTCCGGCAGTTCGTTCCCACCATCGAAAAATGATATAGGCCTTGCCAGCCTAACCTCATCCACTGACGGTGGTGGACCATAAACGCCATGAATGGCAACAGGGCCATCGACCGGCACAAACAGATAGGTCGTCGGGATATGGGACTGGAACAATCCGTAAGTGCGATAATCAACAGCATATCGAAGACTGACAGGGTTCACCAGAACACACATGGAGGCCCCGGTCTCTTGCAGGCAAGCGCGAAGGCGGCCCATGCGATAGGCATACATACGGGCGAAATCAATCTCTGGCATTTCCCGAATGCGCCGGAGGTCACTCCAGTCATCGGCTGCGACCATCTGGTCTGGTGTGCTTGTCGCCATATCCAAAACCCTCCCCGCCCGTAGTATGGTCCCTATTCGTAGATCGCTACGGCATCTCCCAGTATCTTGATGTCCGGTTCCACGCCGATGCCGGGTTGGTCAGGTGCGGTAAAGCAGCCGTCAATATTCCGGGCGCCCTGTTCAGGTGCAGGATCGACAGTCAGCATCTCCTGACAACTCCAGGTGCCGAGGCACGACACGGCCGGGATCGACTGGGCAAAATGAGCGGTCGATGTATCAGCAAGCACAGATCCGCCTGTGTCCATGATCAGCATGGAGATACCGGCCCCCAGGCAATAGTCGCGTAATCGTCGCGCCTTGGTCAGTCCGCCCACACGGTTGATCTTGATGTTAACCAGCTCAGCGATCTGATCTCGATGAATACGGGTCAGGTCTGTGAACGTATGCAGGCCTTCGTCGACGCAAATCGGCTGCGTGGTGCGGGCCCGAACCATGGCGATCTCATCCAGTGTTTCGCAAGGTTGCTCGAACCACGAATTGGTAACGTCTACGGCGTTCATAACCGCGATGGCCTCGCGCGGTAACCAAGCACGATTGACATCGTAGAAGATTTTCTCGCCGTCGAGTTGGTGTGTCGACATATGGCGGATACGTGAAATGTCGAGATCAACATCAGCACCGACTTTAGCGGAATGAACCCGATAGCCTTTGTCCCGGTAGGACTGGATATTGTCGAGCATCTCTTCAGGTGTTCCGGTCGAGATGCTGGATGCGATGGGAACCGGGGCGGGTTCCCGACCACCCAACAGATCACAGACAGGCATGTTGGTGACTTTGCCCAGAATGTCCCAACAGGCGATGTCGACAGCAGACTTCACATACGGGTGGCCGGGCAGAGTCACATCCATCAGGCGGTTGATGCGGTCGAGCTGCCGCGGGTCCTTGCCGATCAGGCCGGGTGCAATCTCTTCCAATCCGGCGCGAATGCCCTTCCCGTGGGCGGGCAAATATGTGACACCCCATGGGCAGGCTTCACCCCAGCCGTGGACGCTTTCGTCGGTTTCAATTTTCACAAAAGTTGAATCGATGCGTTCAAACTTAAGCCGCCCACCGGAGAGATAATAAGGATGGCTCAAATCGAAATCTTTGTGGAAGACAGAGATACGGGTAATTTTCATGTGGCTCAGGTCCCATCAATATCAATAACAAAGTTACCCACATGGGTTTTCTTGATGAATTGGGTTTTGGCTTTGCGTATGGTCAGGCCCCGGTCATAGCGTTCGTTATCCATGATCAATCCTCCGTATCAATATACCTAAAAACTATTGCCTAAAGGGCCTTGCAGACCTCGTCGAGGGTTTCGATGGTACGTGCAAAGTCTTCTTCGGTATGCACGGCCGAAACAAACCGCCGCACACCGGGTAGCACATAAATGCCCCGGCGCAGCATTTCGGTATCCAGTTTGCGCATGGCAGCCAGATCACTGTTCATCATGTCCACCTGTGTGGTTGGCAGTTTTCCCATAAACAAGAACTGCCAGAAGGATTTGTCCCCTGCCGCCAAGGCGGGTACGCCGTGACGGTTAAGAACTTCCTGCATGCCAGCGAGAAATCTGGTTGAATTGTCGTGCAGGGTTTCGAAAAAACCGGGCTCGGAAATAATGTCCAGTGATGCCATGGTTGCGGCTGCCGCGATGGGATTACCGTGCAGGGTGCCGTTCATATAGGCGTAGTCCGGCTGGCCTTTTTTGGCCGGGTTTGCACCCTCGAGAATATCAGCGCGTCCAGCCACACAGGCGAGTGGACCACCGGCACCGATCACCTTGCCATAGGTAGCAAGATCAGGAATCACACCATGCAGTTCCTGTGCGCCACCCCAGGCCACGCGGAAACCGGTCACGACTTCATCGAACATAAGCAAAACATTCTTCTCGTCACACAATGCGCGCAGGCCGCGAAGAAATTCCGGGTCTACCATGATGATGCGTTGCAGACACTCGACCACGATAACGGCCAGATCATCGGCGTGATGGGAAACGATGCTGCGGACGGTCTCCAAATCATTGTAGGGCGCGACCAGCACGGATGATTGCACTTGTTCCGGCACCCCACCGGTATTGACGGCGGCAACGGGATAGTTCTCCTGTTTCGTGGGGAACACGGAATACATGGAATAGTCATGATTGCCGTGATAGGCACCCTCGAACTTCAGAATTTTGTTGCGCCCTGTAAAGGCCCGGGCCATGCGCATGGCGTACATGGTGGCCTCGGACCCCGTGGTGGCATAGGCAATTTTCTCAGCGCACGGGATCGCGTCCACCAGGCGTTCCGACAACTCAATCGCGGTATCATTCAGGGTGCCGAAGTAATGCATCCCGCGCTCAGCCTGTTTCTTGACGGCTTCCACCAGCGCGGGGTGGCAATGGCCTAGCAGGTGCGCCCCCGCGCCGCCTACATAGTCGATGTATTCGCGCCCTTCAACAGATCGCACCCGGGAACCTGCTCCACTTTCAATAACAAAGCGCACGTCCTCAGCCAACGCATAACCACCCAGGCCCGCACCGG
The DNA here is from genome assembly GCA_018662225.1 of Rhodospirillales bacterium. GTDB lineage: Bacteria > Pseudomonadota > Alphaproteobacteria > Rhodospirillales > Casp-alpha2 > JABJGO01. The sequence continues at coordinate 4,499 of JABJGO010000043.1, forward strand.
GCAAGGTGCGTTCGGCAATCTCGTAATAATCCGACTGGTTCATGGTATTAGCTCCGCGGCAGTTCATTGTTGGGATCGTACACGGGTTCTGACAAGACGCGGGCCTTTCTCATGACAGCCAGAACATGGACATCAAGCTCCGTACCGGGCGTTGATGCCCGTGGATGGACAAAGGCGTGGGCAAGGCTTTTCTGCACCGTATGGCCATAGCCACCGGAGCTGATCTGCCCCACCCGTTCGCCGTTCATGTAGACGGTCTCGCTACCCACACAGTCAGCGCCCTCAGCAGCTACTTCCAAATAGACGCATACCCATGGCAAGGGAGTGTCGAGGCTGACCTGGGTCTGATCCCGCCCAATAAAGTCGGCTTTATCCATTTTCACGAATGCCATGACACCAGCTTCGGGCAGGGTGACTTCTGTGGTCAACTCGGACGCGCCGTGGAAACCCTTTTCAAGGCGCATAGAATTGAGGGCGTAGGAGCCGAAGTTCGCGATGTTGTGTTCTTCACCCGCCGCCCAAAGGGCACCGTAGACGGCCAGCAGTCCTGACATGGGAACGTGCAACTCCCAGCCCAGCTCACCCTGATAGGACATGCGCAGGGCACGTACATTATCTACCCCCGCCACGGTGATGGTCTTGGCCTTCAACCATTTCCAGTTGTCGTTGTCCAATGGTTGCTGCGTGGTTTGTGACAGCACATCGCGGGATCGGGGGCCGGAAAGCACCAAACACCCATAGTCTTTTGAGACAACGCTCACATTCACATCATTGTCGCCACGATGCTGGTTGAGCCAGTCGCGTACTCTAAGTTCGGAAAAGGCTGCAAACATGAGGTAGTAGCGGTTGTCTGCAATCCGGGCCACCGTGATTTCGGCCTCAATGGTGCCTTTTTGGTTGAGGATATGGGTCAAGACAATGCCGCCTTCGGTGCGTGGCGCACGGTTGGCAATGATTCGATTAAGAAACGCTTCGGCGTCCGGCCCGCTCACATCGATTTTGCCAAACCCCGATAGATCCATGATGCCCACCCGTTCGCGCACGGCCTTACACTCCGCAGCCACGGCGGCGAAGTGATCGGCGCGCTGGAAGCTGTGACAGTCTTTCTGTTCCATGCCGTCTGTGGCAAACCATCGAGGGCGTTCCCAACCGAAGATTTCTTCGTAGACAGCACCAGCGTCTTTCAAACGCTCATACAGCGTACTGGTTTTAACCGGACGACCTTCTGTTCGGTTAAAACCAGGAAATGGAATTTCATGACGAAGGATGTAATCTTCACGGGCCTTGGTGATTTGATAATCGCGGCCCGCAAAATCACCGTACCGACGCGGATCGAAATCGCGCATGTTGATATCGGCGGCACCATGCGCCATCCATTGCGCCAGATACTTGCCCGCACCCGGCCCCCATGCAATGCCCACTTGTGATCCACAACAACACCAAAAATTATCAAGACCCGGTGCCGGCCCCAACAGCATGTTGCCGTCGGGTGGATGGGTTATGGCGCCATGGATTGTTTTCTTGATGCCCAACTCTGCTAGGACAGGCATGCGTTCGAAGGCATTCTCCAGCCACGGCATGATGCGGTCGAAATCCGCCTCGAACAGCTCGTTTTCCGATTCCCACGGGGTGCCGTCATCCCAGACGGTGTTGGGGTTGGCTTTCTCGTAGATTCCGATAAGGCCTGATTTCTGTTCCATGCGGATGTAGCCTGATACCTCGCGGTCATCGCGCACAACGGGTAGTTCGTGTTCCAGATCCAAAAATTCCGGCACGGTGTCGGTTATCAGATAGTGGTGCGTCATGTTGGTGATGGGCATATCCAGCCCCACCCATGCGCCAATCTGGCGAGCATAGGTGCCACCGGCGTTGACCACGATCTCACAGGTGATGTCGCCCTGCTCGGTGACGACCTTCCATTCGCCGCTATCCAATTTCTCGATACCGGTAACGCGATTATGACGCACAACCGTGGCACCCATCTGGCGTGCTCCCTTGGCAAGCGCCATCGCGGCACCAGCCGGGTCCACATGCCCGTCATTGGGCGTGTGCAAGGCACCCAGAACACCATCCAGATTATAGAAAGGGTGCAGTCTGGCAATCTCATTTGTGCCGATGATATCCAGTTCCAAGCCGAGGCCGCGCGCCACGCTGAGGGTATACTTGAGCCAATCCATTTCATCTGTGTTGTAGGCAAGCCGGAGCGAGCCACAGCCGTGCCATGTGGTCGATTGCCCTGTTTCCTCCTCCAGTTGAGGGTACA
>JABJGO010000044.1 GCA_018662225.1 Rhodospirillales bacterium
TGTTGTCGCACTGATCCTTATCGTACAGGCCTCTGTGTCCGTTGCGAAATCGGCACCGGACAGCTTTGCTGATTTGGCCGAGCGGTTGTTGCCCATGGTGGTAAACATCTCAACCACCACCGTGATAGAAGGTCGCGAAGGCCCGGTCATGCCACAATTACCGCCCGGATCGCCGTTCGAGGACTTCTTCAAGGAATTCTTTGATCGCAATCAGGGGCAGCAGCGTCAGCGCCGTGCTACATCACTCGGTTCCGGTTTTATCATTTCCAACGACGGTTATGTGGTAACCAACAACCACGTTATTCAGGGCGCCGACGAGATTACAGTCATCCTGCATGACGATACCCAATTGGAAGCAGAAATCATCGGGTTCGACCCCAAAACTGATCTGGCCCTGTTGAAGGTGAAATTCGAGGGTGATCTGCCCGCCGCGAAATTTGGCGATTCAGACAAGTCCCGCGTAGGCGACTGGATCGTGGCGATTGGCAATCCGTTTGGTCTGGGCGGCACCGTTACCGCCGGTATCATTTCGGCCCGTGGCCGCGATATTAATTCAGGCCCCTATGACGAATACATTCAGACCGATGCGTCAATCAATCGGGGTAATTCCGGTGGACCGATGTTCAATCTGGATGGTGACGTGGTGGGTATCAATACGGCCATATTCTCACCATCCGGTGGCAGCGTGGGCATTGGTTTTGCTATTCCGTCCAACGTGGCGAAGAATGTTATTGATCAGTTGATCGAACATGGCACGGTCAAACGCGGCTGGCTGGGCGTCCACATTCAGGATGTATCAGACGAGATTGCAGAAACGCTGGGTATGAGCGAGGCCTCCGGTGCGTTGGTTGCCAACGTCATGGAAGATGGCCCGGCCGCGACCAGTGGCATCAAACCCGGCGACGTGATCCTTACATTCAACAACCGCAAAGTATCCGAGATGCGTCGCTTGCCCAAGATTGTGGCCGACACACCCGTGGGTAAGAAAGTGGACGTGGACGTGTGGCGTGACGGCAAGCAGGTCACGCTTCAGGTTGAGGTCGGTGTGCTGGACGATGAAGTCATTGCAGCATCCACCAGTGGTGGTGGCAGTGGTATGAAAGAGATTCGGATCGAAAAACTGGGTCTTTCCGTGGCTGGTTTTACCGATGAAATTCGCGAGCAGTTCCAACTGGAAGATGCCGCCAAAGGCGTCATTGTCATCGCCGTTGATGATGAAGGCCCGGCAGCAGATAAGGACGTTCGACCTGGTGACCTGATTGTTGAGGTCAGCCAGTCAGAAGTATCAGAACCGGGGCAGATCGCCAAAGCGGTGGAAGACGCCGAAGCGGCTGGTCGGAAATCGGTTCTATTGTTGATCGAAGGGCAGGCGGGCCTCAGATTCGTCGCCCTTCGTATCGGGCAGGAATAATTCCTTAAAGACTCTCGGGTTTCCCAGGGAGGTTATTCTGCCTAAGGGCGGGGCTTCGGCTCCGCCCTTATTTTTTGTCGACTGTAAAATCAGTATCGGCGTAGCCCTGATAATAGAGCGCGGTTGTCAGGTCCGTATGCTGAATGCTGGCCCGCGCAGCTTCAACCAGTAGCGGTTTGCCGTAGTAGGCGATGCCGAGTCCGGCGGCCTCAATCATATCCAGATCATTGGCCCCGTCGCCAATGGCCAGAGCGTCTTCTTGGCTGAGGCCGTGTTGTGATGCCAGCGTATCAAGCATTTCCAGTTTCGCCTCCCGTCCCAGAATAGGGCCTAGTACGCCGCCGGTTAATTTGCCGCCTGAAATCCCGAGTGTGTTGCTGTGATCTTCATGAAACCCACATGTTTCACCAACAGGGCCGGTGAACAGGGTGAAACCGCCTGATACCAATGCCGTATGGGCACCGTGTGCCCGCATGGTTTTAACGAGCGCCTCGGCTCCGTCACTAAGCTGTACATCTGCCAGTGTTTCATCAATCGCGGACAGGGGCAGACCAGCAATCATGCCCAGGCGCTTGTGTAGCGATTCTTCAAAACTCAATTCGCCGCGCAGGCCACTGGCCGTGATCGCTGCGATCTCGTCCTTAAGGCCCAAATGGCCCGCCATATCGTCCAGCGTTTCGGACGTTACAATGGTGGAATCCATATCGGCGATCAGCAGCTTCTTGCGCCGCCCATCGACGGCACCGGCCAGCACATCCACAGGCTTTCCCGCAAAGAAGGTCCGCGCCGTCTGTTCGATGGTTGTCGCATCACCATCATCAAACAACAGATCACAAGCCGTGCTTTCAGATAGCCAGTGTGTATGGGAAGCTGACAGTTGCGCAGCCAATTTTTCCAACCGAATTGGTAGAAAATCTGAATTCGGTGGCGCAACTAGCGTTAAGAAAATCTGCATGCAAGTTTGGTAAACCCCGGCTATGAATTCCGCAACCGATAACACACGGCCTGTTCTGATTGTCGCCGGTCCCACGGCCAGCGGCAAGTCGTCTATGGCCATGGATATCGCGGCTGAATTTGATGGGGTCATCATCAACGCCGACAGCATGCAGGTTTATCAGAACCTGCGTATTCTCACGGCCCGTCCGGATAAAGCAGACGAGGCGCGGGTTCCACATCGATTATACGGCGTGATCCCGCCGTCACAGAATTGTTCCGTGGCGCACTGGCGCGATTTGGCTGTGGCTGAGGTGGAAACGGTGTTGAAGGCCGGTCAGCTGCCCGTGGTTACCGGCGGTACCGGCATGTATATCCGCGCGCTCATGCAGGGACTGGCCCCCATACCGGAGGTGCCAGCGGAAATCCGACTGGCAGTGCAAGCCGGGTTTGATAAAAACGGCGGTACGGCGTTGCATGCAGAGCTTTCTGAATGTGATCCAGAATCCGCCGCCCGAATCGATGTGGGCGACAAGCAACGCCTGATCAGGGCGGTGGAGATCTACCGGGCCACGGAAACGCCGCTGAGCCACTGGATTTCGCTTGGCAATGAAGGGGGCTTGTCAAATGTGATGTTCCAGCCATTGATCCTGATGCCGCCGCGTGAGGCCCTATATGAGCGCATTGATGCACGGTTCCATCAGATGATTAATGAAGGGGCACTGGACGAGGTGGGTAAGCTGTTGGAATTAGGACTGGATTCGGAGCTTTCGGCCATGAAGGCGGTCGGTGTGCGTGAATTAGCCGGGTATTTGGCTGGTGATTTAACGCTGGAATTGGCGGTATCCAGTGCTCAGCAGGCCAGTCGGAACTATGCCAAACGGCAAATGACATGGTTCCGGAATCAGATTCCAGAAGCTGAGACAGTTTTTGCGCAATATTCGGAAAGTCAAAGGCCAAAAATCTTTTCATTTGTTCGCCAATTTTTGTTGACCAATCCGGTTTGAAAGACTAGTTTGCGCCGTCCTGACGTTGGCACATCAGTATCGGGATAGAAAAAGGGCAGAAATCAGCCAGTTTTCGAATTAAGATCGCGGCTTACGCGTAACAGCGTTGGCCGTGGATTTTTGTATACGGATAATTTTACCCCTGAAATATACAGAAACACCCCGGGGGAACACAGTTGAAAGCAGTATTATGGCGAGCGAACAAATGAACGGCGCGAACATCATGTTAAAGGCCCTCGTTGATCAGGGTGTGACGGATATCTTCGGGTATCCGGGTGGTGCTGTGCTGCCGCTTTATGATGCTATGTTCAATCACAACAGCATTCGCCACATTCTGGTCCGTCAGGAAGGCGGCGCTGTTCATGCCGCCGAAGGCTACGCGCGTTCCACCGGCAAAGTCGGTGTTGTTGTTGTAACCTCCGGTCCGGGCGCTACCAATGCGGTTACGGGCTTGACCGACGCCATGATGGATTCCATTCCGCTGGTCTGTATTACCGGCCAGGTTCCAACGCATCTGATCGGCAACGATGCTTTTCAGGAATGCGACACCACGGGTATCACGCGGCCCTGTACCAAACACAATTATCTGGTCAAAGACGTGAATGATCTGGCGCGTGTTATGCACGAAGCCTTTTATGTTGCGCGCAGTGGTCGTCCCGGTCCGGTCCTGATTGATCTGCCCAAAGACGTGGCTATGGCGCTGGGTGACTATGTTGGCCCCAAAGCTGTAAAGCCCAAGCATTACGCTCCGCAGGTAAAGGCCGAGCCCACTAAAATTGACCAAGCCGTCAAAATGATTGCAGCCGCCAAGCGGCCGTTGATCTATGCCGGTGGTGGCGTCATTAATTCTGGCCCCCAAGCGTCCAAGTTGCTGCGCCAGTTTGCCAAGCTGACCGGCTTCCCGTGCACGTTGACGCTGATGGGCCTTGGTGCCTATCCGGCCAGTGATAAACAGTTCGTCGGCATGCTGGGCATGCACGGAACGTATGAGGCCAACATGGCCATGCATGACTGTGATCTGATGATCGCGGTCGGGTCGCGCTTTGATGACCGGATCACCGGCCGTCTGGATGCTTTCTCGCCGGGATCAAAGAAGATCCATATCGACATTGATCCATCCAGCATCAACAAGAACGTTCAGGTTGATCTGGGCATCGTTGGTGATGTGAAAGTCGTGTTGCAGGATATTTTGAAGGTCTACAAGGCCAAGAAGGTCAAATCTGATGCCAAGGCCATGAAAGCCTGGTGGCATGAAATCAATAGCTGGCGCAAAACCGATTGCCTGAGCTTTGATAAATCCAGCAAGACCACGATCAAGCCACAGTACGCTATCGAACGCCTGTATGAACTGACCAAGAAACACAAGAAGGTAATGATCACCACCGAAGTGGGTCAGCACCAGATGTGGGCGGCTCAGCACTTTCATTTTGATCAACCCAACCACTGGATGACATCGGGTGGCTTGGGCACCATGGGTTATGGTTTGCCGGCTGCTATGGGCGCGCAGATCGCCCATCCTGACGCGCTGTGCATCGATATCGCCGGTGAGGCTTCCATCTTGATGAATATTCAGGAGATGGCCACCATCGCCCAGTACCGTTTGCCGGTGAAGGTCTTTATCCTGAATAACCAGTACATGGGTATGGTTCGCCAGTGGCAGGAACTGCTGCACGGTGGGCGTTATTCGGAAAGTTATATGGATTCCCTGCCTGATTTCGTCAAACTGGCTGAAGCATTTGGTGCTGTGGGCATGCGCGCAACGAAATTAAGCCAGTTGGATGGCGTGATTCAGGATATGATCGATTGCGATAAATCCGTAATCGCAGATATTTGTGTGGATCAGATGGAAAATGTATACCCCATGATCCCGTCGGGTGCTGCCCATAATGAAATGCTTATGGGACCGGCTGATAAAGCAGAAAAACCTGTGTCTGAAGAAGGCATGGTGCTTGTTTAATAAATACCCGCCCCCTGTAACACGGGCGGCTGAACGGAGTAAGATATTGTGAGTGCAAATCCGGAAACTGAAAACCGGCATACCATCAGCGTCGTTGTGGACAACGAACCTGGTGTTCTGGCGCGGGTTATCGGTCTGTTTTCAGGTCGTGGCTATAATATTGAAAGTCTGACCGTGGCTGAGGTCAATCTGGATGAGAACCTGTCACGGATCACGGTGGTCACATCGGGCACGCCCATGATCATTGAACAGATCAAGGCCCAGCTCACCCGGCTGGTGCCGGTGCATAAGGTTGCCGATCTCACATTGGATGGTCCGCATGTTGAACGGGAGCTGGCGTTGATCAAAGTCAATGGCAAGGGCAATGCCCGGGTTGAGGCTTTGCGGATTGCCGATATCTTCCGCGCCCGCGCCGTGGACAGCACCAACAACTCGTTTGTGTTCGAAATTGTGGGAAATACCGGAAAAATTGATGCCTTTATCGACCTGATGAAACCGTTGGGTCTGGTCGACGTTTCACGAACAGGCGTCGTTGCTATTGCACGAGGGCGCTCAGCACTCTAATAAGGGCGCCATCAAACATTTATACTGATTAATTACCTTAACCAGGGGATATAAAATGCGCGTTTATTATGATCGCGATGCAGATGTAAATCTCATCAAATCAAAGAAAGTTGCCGTTGTAGGCTATGGTAGCCAAGGACATGCTCACGTTTTGAATCTTCGCGATTCAGGCTGTACGGATGTTGTCGTTGCGTTGCGGGAAGATTCATCCACCCGCAAAAAAGCCGAAGCCGAAGGCGTTAAATGCATGACTGTGGCCGAGGCTTCTGCCTGGGCTGACGTGATGATGATGCTGACGCCTGATGAATTGCAGGCCGAAATCTACTACGCCGACATGCACAAAGGCATGAAAGAAGGCGCGGCGCTGGTTTTTGCTCATGGCTTGAACGTGCACTTCAACCTGATCGAGCCCCGCGCCGATCTGGACGTGTTCATGATCGCGCCCAAAGGCCCCGGCCACACGGTACGTGGTGAATATGTTAAAGGCGGCGGTGTTCCGTGCCTTGTGGCGATCCATCAGAACCCTACCGGCAATGCCCTTGAAGTTGCTCTGTCTTATGCATCTGCCATCGGTGGCGGTCGTTCCGGCGTTATTGAGACCACATTCCAGGAAGAATGCGAAACTGATCTGTTCGGTGAACAGGTTGTGCTTTGTGGTGGCCTGATGCAGTTGATCAAAAACGGCTTCGAAACTCTAACCGAAGCTGGCTATGCACCCGAAATGGCATATTTTGAATGCCTGCACGAAGTAAAGCTGATTGTTGATCTGATGTATGAAGGTGGCATGGCCAACATGCGTTATTCAATCTCCAACACGGCTGAATATGGTGACTATGTTACCGGTCCGCGCATCATCACATCTGAAACCAAAGCAGAAATGAAGCGTGTTCTGGATGATATTCAGTCCGGCCGCTTTACCCGTGATTGGATGAGTGAATGCAAAGCTGGCCAGCCCAGCTTCAAAGCCACTCGCCGCCGCAATGCTGAACACCCCATCGAGGAAGTGGGCGAACGCCTGCGTGGTATGATGCCGTGGATCAAGGCGAACCAGTTGGTGGACAAAGAAAAGAACTAATTTTTTCCAAACGGAAGACGATTTGAGAGAGGAGGGCCTTGGCTCTCCTCTTTTTTTTGTGCCGCCTCACAAATATTATAATGGTTCTAATCACCTGTATTTATGGGAAAAATAGTTAATTGTACCACTCACGATTGTGTAAGAATGTGTATCCACATGATGTTTATGGTTGAACTACCACCCCTGTAAGAGATTATAATATTACAGAAACATTACAGTTTGGCATCGGCGGCTGTAAGAATAGCTGCCGCAACAGTCAAACTTAGTGAATTCGATTGGGGATGGAACGTTAAGAAGATGGCTGAAAGCAGCATCAAAGTACCGCTGATCTATCTCATCGCCGCTGATAAAGAGCGCGAAGGTGAGATGCTGCGGGCATTGGGCAGGCGTTACGAATTTCTGACATTTGTCGATACTGGCGCATTGCTGCATCAAGTCATGATAAAGCGCCCGGCTGTCATTATCTGTGAAGATACTGCGCCACCAAATGGCGGCAACAAGTTTCGCGAACGCATACGTGTTGATCCCGATACCCATACCGTGCCGATCATCCTGACTGGCAACGGTAGCAATGTTCCAAAAATGAATAACGTGATTGATCGGTATCTTCTGTGGCCATTCAAGAAAAGCCAGATCATCGACTGTATCTCTGACCTGATAAATGTGGCGGCGGAACAGCAATGGGAAGCCCTGCCCACCCTACAGAAAGAGACGCTGAAGCTGACGGTTGAGGAGTACCAGGACGTCGCTACTGCGATTGAGAATGGCGATCCCATCGATTATCACAAAGCATCGGATAGCTGCACACCCTTGGTTAAAGCCATCCAGGACAATGGCCACCACGAACTGCTCAAGTCTGTGCAAAATCATCACAATTATACATATGTGCATTCCCTACGGGTGGCGACCTTGCTGACCATGTTCGGCCACGGCATTGGTATGGATGAGGACAATATGAACATTCTGGCGACCGGTGGATTGTTGCACGATGTGGGCAAACTGGTTACGCCGGATAATATTCTGAACAAGCCGGGTAAGCTGGATGACGAAGAATGGCCGATCATGCAGGACCACGTGGTACAATCACGTGACTTACTGCAAGCAGGCGATGACGTGAGCAAGGGCGCGCATATTATTGCGGCTCAACACCACGAGAAACTGGATGGTTCCGGCTATCCGCTCGGCCTGAAAGGGGCCGAAATGAATGAACTGGCGCGCATGTCCTGTATCTGCGATATCTTTGGCGCGCTCACCGATGCCCGGTCCTACAAGCCCGCTTTCCCAACGGAAAAAGCCTTTGGCATTCTGGAAAGTATGGATAAGGGGCTCGATATGGGTTTGCTTAAAGTCTTTAAGGAAATTTTTTCAGATACCCAACCTGCTGAATAGCCAACCTGCTGAATAGCCAACCTGCTGAATAGATTGTTCAAGAAGGTTTTGCCGCGCGCAAATGCGTGGGGCGCAATTCGCCCTGATCCAGTACGGTAATCATCAAATCCCAAACTTTAATTTCGCGGTCCAGAAACTCATGCCCCACCGCAGACGAGAGACTGTCATGCAGTGGTCCGGCAAGCGCTTCACGTTCCTGCCGTGCAACAGTTCTGTACCACGCGTTTCGATCTTGAATCTGCACGTTCTCAAAACCGGCACTAAGTAACGCATCTTTATAGGTCTCGGCTGTGGCGAGGCCGAAATCCAACCCTTCGGCTTCCACATATGCTTTCATCTCTGGCGATAGCTCCCCCTCATGCCCGGCTAACCAGTCGCTGGCGGTAAAGATGCCTCCTGGTTTTAGAACCTGGTGGATGTCGGTGGCCAAAGTATGCTTGTCAGGAATATGAATGATGGCATCTTTGCTGATGACCACGTCAAAGCTACCCGCATCAAACGGCAAGGGACCAGGGGCGACCTGCTGAAAGGTAATTTTTTCAGATACACCTGCCATCGTGGCCAAAGTTTTGCATTTTTCGATCAGGTCAGCTTCGATATCGATGCCTGTCACATGGGATACGGGATAGTTGCTCGCGATGTGAATATCCACCCCGCCCAAACCACACCCGATATCCAGCACAGATTTGTCGCGTAACTCTAACCCGGACAGAATGCCATCGACTTCATCGGTGCCGCCGGGCGACATAAAGCCTTCACCCCAGACAGCTTCCAGCACGGCCGTCATATCATCATCATATTCCAGATCGGGCGCTTCGTTCATTGTTTTTACCTTGTATTCGTTATGATCAATCTGAGATTAACACTTGCAGGCTATGCTTAGAAGCCTTACAAAAATAATCGTTCGGTCTAACAAATGGCTGAAATCAGGAGTTTGAAGCATGGAACGCGCCGCGTTCATTTCAGGTGATAACCAGTTGGCCGGGATCCAATCCCGCGCTACCCGCGCTATTGCTCGTGCTTCTGATGGCGCGCTTTCCGGCCTGCTCCTATCCCTATCGGGTGACCTTCGGGGATCACTACGACTTAGGTGCCTCTGAGCACTTACACCATGGATTGTCGTTTTACGACACGGTGTTCAGAGGAAATTTAGAAGTCGAACTACATAAAACCTAAGAGTTAACGGAAGGAATTGTGCCATGAGCACCGCCGATACATCGAAAATGAATAATGGAAATCACGTTCGAATTTTTGACACCACCTTGCGAGATGGTGAGCAGTCACCGGGCGCGTCCATGAACCTGGAAGAGAAAATGCGGATCGCAGAAGTTCTCGAAGGCATGGGCGTGGATATCATCGAGGCAGGCTTCCCGATTGCCTCAGACGGTGATTTCCAGTGCGTGAACAATATCGCCAAGGCCATCACCGAGTCCACAGTATGCGGGCTGGCCCGCGCCACTCGCGGTGATATCGAACGCTGCGCCGAAGCGATCAAGCCAGCCAAACAAGGACGCATCCATACCTTTATCGCCACCAGCCCGCTGCACATGGAATTCAAGTTGCAGATGGAGCCTGATGCGGTCTTTGAGAAAGTTATCGAGAGCGTCACCCTGGCCCGCAATTTCTGTGACGATGTGGAATGGTCATGCGAAGACGGATCTCGCTCGGACCACGATTTCCTGTGCCGATGTGTGGAAGCCGCCATCAATGCGGGTGCATCCACCATCAACGTGCCCGACACGGTGGGTTATACTATGCCACGGGAATATGGTGAGCTGATTTCCATGTTGATGAACCGCGTCCCCAACATTGATAAGGCGATTATTTCTGTTCATTGCCACAATGATTTGGGCTTGGCAGTGGCCAATTCGCTGGCCGCTGTGGACGCTGGTGCCCGGCAGGTGGAATGTACCATCAATGGCCTGGGCGAACGGGCCGGTAATGCGGCATTGGAAGAAATCGTCATGGCCCTGCGCACCCGACAGGACACCATGCCGTTTTCCACCAACATTCAGACCGAGGAAATCATGCGCGCGTCGCGTCTGGTGTCTACAGTGACCGGCTTTACGGTTCAGCCGAACAAAGCCATCGTCGGTACCAATGCATTCGCCCATGAATCCGGTATTCATCAGGACGGTATGCTAAAACA
>JABJGO010000045.1 GCA_018662225.1 Rhodospirillales bacterium
CCACACCCGTTGGGCCACGCATGGTGTGCCCAATGAAGAAAATGCCCACCCCCATGCGACGACAAAAGTGGCGCTGGTCCACAACGGCATCATCGAAAATTATCAGGAAATAAAATCCGCGATGGTGACCGAGGGGCGCGATCTGGCATCCGATACAGATACCGAAGTGGTCGCCCATCTTGTCCATTCCAATATGGACAAAGGCATGGACCCGGTCGCCGCCAGTGGCGCGGCCCTCAAACAACTGACGGGCGCGTTTGCACTGGGGATTATCTTTGCGGGTCGCCACGACCTGATGATTGCTGCCCGTCAAGGCAGCCCGCTTGCCATCGGTCATGGCGATGGTGAAATGTACTTAGGCTCAGACGCCATGGCACTGGCGCACCTGACCAACAAAATTCAGTATCTTGAAGACGGTGACTGGGCAGTGATCACACCGGAAGGCGCCACCGTATATGATTCGGACGATAACGAAGTCGATCGTGACATCAGCCTGTCATCCCTGTCGGGTGCCGTTATTGGCAAGGCCGGGTATCGGCACTATATGCTGAAAGAGATTTACGAACAGCCGCAGGTCATTGGCGATACGCTGCATTCTTATGTGAACCCCGCCACGCGTGACGTTACCCTGCCACTTTCCTTCGACGCCAATAAAGTCAGCCGGATTACCATCATCGCCTGCGGGACAGCATATCTGGCCGGGATGGTTGCCAAATACTGGCTCGAATCAGTGGCCCGGGTGCCCGTTGAAATTGATGTGGCGTCTGAGTTTCGTTACCGTGCCGCCGATATGCCGGAAAATGGTGTCGCGCTGTTTATATCTCAATCAGGTGAGACCATGGATACGTTGGAATCGCTGCGCTATGCGCGTAAACAGGGTCAGCATATCGTCTCTATCGTTAATTCTCCTGAAAGTACCATCGCGCGGGAATCAGATGCCGTATGGCAGACCTATGCCGGGCCGGAAATTGGCGTGGCTTCCACCAAAGCCTTCACCACACAGCTAACCGTGCTGGCGTGCCTTAGCATTGCGATCGCGCGGGACCGTGGCACGCTGGACGCGAACGGCGTTGCGCGGTTGACCGAGGCCATGACCGAGGTACCCGCCCGCGCGGCCGAAGTGTTGAACCATGACGAACGCATTCAGGAAATCGCGTTAAAGGTCGCCGAAGCGCGCGATGTGCTTTATTTGGGGCGTGGCACCAGCTACCCCATCGCACTGGAAGGTGCGCTCAAACTGAAAGAAATTTCCTACATTCACGCCGAAGGCTATGCCGCAGGCGAAATGAAGCACGGGCCCATTGCTCTGATTGATGAAGATGTGCCGGTTATCGTGATTGCACCCACGGACAGCTTGTTTGAAAAAACAGCATCCAACCTACAGGAAGTGGTCGCAAGGAAAGGCCGCGTGGTGTTCTTCACCGATGATGCGGGCGCTGAGAAACTTGGCGACCTGGCGGCGGAGACGGTTGCGCTTCCCACCGTTGATCCGTTTGTAGCCCCGATCCTGCACACCATCCCGGTTCAGTTACTGTCCTATCATGTGGCCGTTGCCAAGGGCACGGACGTGGATCAGCCACGTAATCTGGCAAAGAGTGTGACGGTAGAATAGGGCTGTAGGCTCAGACCTTGACGCCGCGAAAACACGTTCAGGCTGACGGGATCATCCGGCAGGGTGCAGTTAGAATACAATGAGGATCCCTTACAAAGGGCTCTCGCCGTCCCCAAGCAAACTCAACAGCGGTTTTAGGTGAGCTTCATAAGGCACCCAACGACCGACAGAGCCTTTATTTATGGGGTTTCGTACCTGGGCCACGCTCGCCGTATGAACAGCACGATGGTTTTCTTCAGGGTGAAGGAATTTTTCGTCCCAGGACTTCCCGCCAAACTTCACCATCTCCCTGATCGTTGTTTCAGAGTCTCCGACGAGATCTTCATAGATCACATCGAAAATGGAAATGGGTAGACTCTTCCGCCACGCATCAATCATTTTCAAATATAAGGAATAGAAATGGGCCAATGCCTCCAGATCGTATGAGTACCGAACAGCATTGTAGCCGAAGTAGTTGAAGTAGCACGACAGACAGGTATCAATTGGGTTGCGGACACAGTGGATAAGTTTGGCCCTTGGAAACAAACACGCGATCATTCCCAAATTCATAAAATTGCGTGGCGACTTGTCCGTAAAGTTACGACTAGATCCAGAAATTTTTTCAATTTGTATGTGGTGTTGTGCGGCCAGATCACGTACCCATGGCAAGGGCAATGTCCGCCGACTACTCTTCCCGGCACCATGTTGATCAAGTTGTTTCATAACAATACCCACAAGCGCATCCATGTCCGGTCGTTCACCGCCAGCAAACAGGTCATCGGCGCGGGAGAATATTTGTTCAACGAGTGTGGTCCCAGAACGGGGCATGCCGACAATGAAGATTAATCCTTCGCCGCACTGATCATGACCGGAAGGCGCCCGATCCATAATATCTCGATGCCGATCAAAAAAGGCATCATCAAAGGTCGTCAAAATGGTATCGTACCAGTCAAAATATGCTCCCTTCTGCACAGGGCGTAGTGACCAGACGCTGCCGTTTCCACGTTCGTAATAGTCGATTGCCTTTGCATGGTTTCGATCTTTATCGAGTAACTTTCCGGCAGCGAATTGCAGGCGCGTTAGGTCGTCATGTGGGATGGGTTCATTTTTCAATGCGGTCTCAATCATCTCAATAACCTGGCTGCGCGGCAATGTAGCCGCCGCGTTTCCGTCTGCTACATGGGCCCACGAAAACAATGAAAGCGCATGCCCGGGATCTATGGCTAATGCGCGCTCCAAGGCAGCGACCGCTCCGTCAATGTCACCTTTGCTTTGCAGCGACCTTGCCCTTGATGCTTCTGGCTCAACGTAATTCGGGTCAATCGCCTGCGCGCGCGACCACAGCAATTCCGCCTCAACCATATCTCCGCAATCGGCCATCGCTCTACCCAACAGGGCGAGTGTTACAGGGTTTCCGGTCTGCTCACTGACTAATTTCGACAAGACATCGCGTGCGGCATGTGGTTGAGAATGGAATAGAAACTCATTGGCAAGAGCTTCCAAAACCTTGGCAGTGACGCCACCAGCACTGGCCGCACGTTGCAGCAGTTGTAACGCTTCATCGTGCTTGCCAAGAAACCGCGTTACCAGTCCAAGGTTGCCAATAGCCTCAATGAAATTTGGTGCGTATGACAATGCCGAGCGAAATTTTTCCTCGCTTTTCAATATTTGCCCTTGCGAAAACAGGGTAAACCCAAGTGCGTTGAGACAAGCTGGATTTTCTGGCTTTACAGCAAGGGATGCGCCGAAGTTAGCAGCTGCGCCATCCAAGTTACCCTGCTGCAGCATGATACGCCCGCTGAGATCCAAGGCTTCAACATCCTTTGGGCTGGACTTAATAAGCGCCTGAAGAATCTGCCCGGCTTTCTTGATATTACCGCTCTTAAAAGCAGCATGTGCATCGATGAGCGTCATTATTTCTGGGTTCTTACTCACGAGCCACGTCCCTTACCCTACCCTCTTAATTTTGCGCGTGGAATAGCGTCGAAAGCAATACATATTCGCTCTTGGCAGCTTTCAAACGGGATCGTTCGGTGCCAGTAGTGTGAAGGGAACAGGTACATCCTTCCTTCCTCGGCCAAATACCGGTGACGTGGCGGTTCGCGGCGAGTCCTGTACATATCGTTTGGCGGACCGAACTCGATACAGCCAGGATAATCGCCACTATCGTGAACTTCCTCAGGCACCTTGATGTAGTACACGCCGCTGACCATACCGCTGGGATGATTATGCGCTGACTGGTAACCTTGTGAATGCAGGATTACCCCCCACCCGATCAAATCCCATTCAGCGGCCCACTCCGTTCCTGGAGTTCCCGGGCAATTTTGTTCATCCGAAATATAGGCTGATATGCGAGCATTGATGATTTGAACAAGGTCATCAGCAGCTGGCTGTGGATTAGTGAATATATTGCCTGTTTGAAAACCGCCGGTTGTTGATTTGGTTACGCGCTCGCCTGTCAGGGAAGAGTGACCGCTGATTTCGTGTATCAAGGCCTGATGGAAAGCATCCAGCGTGAGGTACCCGGACGGAGGTTCCAGGAATTCGGCAGCCTGGATGAGATTTTCATAGTCAAATAAGACGTGATATTCCGAGTCGCGCTTCATTTCCCAAAGTAGCGGGCCATACACGCTCAAGACACGGCGGTTACCGGGGGTCACCGACAGGCATTTCTGAAGTAATTCATTCGCATTGTGATGGTTGCCGTCACGCAAATAGGCGATTGCCGCACCTGTCCAGTCCGATACAGGTTGCGAGCGCAAACTGGCGGCTTTCAAGAAACTCTCCACGGCCTTGGCATTCTGGCCTTGTCCTCTATACGTGTCGCCCAATCTTGAATGAGCCCTGGGGTCATTCGGGTTCTCCCGAATAGCAGCAGAAAGCACCTTGATCGCCGTCTCAAAATTCCCAAGTTTTATCTCAGCCGTGCCCATGCCAATGTACGCATCTGTGCGAAGCGCGGCGTTTTTCCCGCCGGCGACAGCAAGCCGTAAAATCTGATCGCAGGCGCCGACACATTCAACCATGTTGTCACGGGACTGATAGATCTTGCTCAACATCGTCCACGCAGCAAGATTATCGGCGTCAGCTTCAATAGCGGAACGGAATGCCTGCTGCGCACTGGGAAGGTCGCGCCTTAACTGATGGCATCTACCTATATTAAAATGCAATCGGGAATCGTCTGGTGAGAGTTCTGCCGCCTGACCAAAATATTGAATGGCCCGATCCGGGCTACCCTTCGTAGCGTAAATACCACCAAGAATGTTGAGTGCCTCAACATTGTCAGGGGATTCTTCCAAAATGGATAAGGATATTTTTTCAGCAGACTTCAGATTATTCTGTTGAAAATAGACTCCAGCTTGATTTAGCTCACCTGCGAAATCTCTCACGAGACCGTCCTCAGTTACTGGTAGAACACTGGAAATAATTCAGTTTTGAGCCAAGTCGTTATTGCGGAGTTGCCGAGCTTTGGTCAGGAATGCATCTTCAATTTTCGTTGCGGTATCTGCAGGTATAGCCGCGTCCCGCCACACCTGATTCTGGAGAACCTGGCGGAAAACAGTAACTCTGAGGGCGTCGGCACGTAGTTGCCGGCCGAGGATATACACGTTAAGCTTAAACCGCTCATCTGAGGATTCTGGCGTGGCGTGCCAGTCCGTAATAATCACGCCCCCAAACGGGTCAGCAGACGAGATCGGCATAAATGAAATCGTATCCAGTGTTGCCCGCCACAGGTATGTGTTGACGCCAATACCTCCACCTCCACCGCCTGCCCCCCCGGTAGACTTGGATGGATTGAGGAAGGACAATCCATCTTCACCAAAAATGCTTTCACGCTCAGTACCATATTTTCCTTCAGTACCACGGCGTTGGGCCTCTTTCTCCGACCGAGGGACCCCTTCTTCCTCGACGACGAGCCCACCGCCAGCGCAGGCTGATACCAATACACATAGCAGAAGTGTCACAATCTGTAGAATAGTTCGGTTCATACACGCTACCCAATATCAAATACATCGTTCGGAAAATTATACGGCGATGCCAAAGAAACATCACGCGCTTAAATACATGACTCCAGCGATCGAATCAAACTGCCCAAGTGTTTGTCATAGTGCTTCCAGCGGTCACGCGATGAAGAAAAGATCGGCAAACGGACTTGCCAGTCACTTGGCGTGGATACCTGCCTGTCCGTTTCAAAAAAATTCATGCAGGCCGCGTTCCACGTGAGACCGCAGTAGTCGAGCAACTGCCTTGTAGCATCTTCCTGATCATCAAGAATATCTTCGTAATGAATATCGAATACTCGGCCTGGCAGCGCAGCGTTCCATTTCTCCATAACCTGGTAATAAAGGCAATAAATTTGTCCAATTTCTCCCAAATCACTGGTGTACTCATAGGCAGCCTTGAAATCCGTGAAATAGATAGAAAGGCACGTATCAATGGGGTTACGGCGACAATGGACTAGTCTGGCGTCAGGAAAGGCACTGAGGATACTGGGCAAGAATGCAAAATTGAGGAGGGATTTATCCGTATAAAAAAATGACTTACCGCAATTCGCGTCTGTCGATGATGCAATCGTATCCATAAAAGCCTCTTTTAGATCGCTGGACTGCGATGGCGTCATGCTTTCGAGGCCACCAAGACCCTTCCTGCCTAGTGCTGGAAACATCCGTTTCAATTCATGCTCGACGACGTTTAACTCCCCACCTGACGAAACGTCCGGGTGGCTAGCCAATATCTGTTCCACAAGCGTTGTCCCCGACCGTGGCATGCCAAATATGAATATAGGTACAACGCCGGATTGCGTATGCGAGTCGATTTCCGGCGTGCACGTCAGGGGTAAAAATGAATGATCCAGAATGGCGGTCAGCAACCGCGATGAATCGCCTTTGGTTGAGGGGGCTTCGCTGAGAGAATTCGCACGATCGTAATATTGAAAAGCCTTGCTCCATTCCTGAACAGCGTCGAAGTGCTTGCCTAGGGCAAAGCAAATATGACGCCTGTCGTTGTCTGATAACCGCTTGTTTTGTAATACATTTTCTGCTGAACCGACTTCCTCTTCATTCAAGCTCAACCGCCCCACTTTAGCGAGACCGGCCCAAGCTTCCGCCAGATATGGATCGTGATTTATGGCGTTTCGGAACTGTGCCGCTGCTTCTGGAAATTGTCCCAGTTGACGATGGGTCAAACCCAAATTGCTGTAGGCTCCTGCAAATTTCGGGGCCAGCTCTACTGCATTTTCAAAGTGAGCAATGGCCTCATGGGCACGTCCCAAGCGCCTGAGAACATTACCCATATTATTCTGTGATTCAGCGTCCTTCGGCTTTTCCTCAATGGAGGACTTGATTAGGGCCAAGGCCTCGCTGGACTTACCCCGTTGGTGCATAATCAAACCCAATAGATGTAGGCATGCAGCGTGGCGTTTATTTCGTTGAAGAATCTGGCGATATATCTGTTCGGCTTGGTCTAGACGTCCTGCCTGATGGTGATTTTTTGCCATAATGAATAGAGAATCAATGCCCCCTGGAGGGTCCTGCGTCCGGAGAGCACCAACATTCTTGAGTAACAATGATGAGACGCCTGGATTGACGAACGGCGCAACCGCAAACGTGGGTCCGGATGCCGCCACGGTCTGCGTTTTATCGCCCCGTTTTGCAACTCGCCGTTTATTAGATTTACGACTTTGTTTTCTGCTCACAATGTGTTTTCCAACGAATCGAACAAAAACCACGCTAGGTTACGCAATATCGTTAATTCCCTCAATCAAAGGTGCTAGATGCTTCTCATACCGACGCCATCTATCGACAGATTGTTGATGCATGCCTTGGCGGACTTGCCAGATACTCGCCGTCTTGACCAAACGATCTGATTGCGTGAAATCGAGGCAATCATCTGACCACTCTATACCACAGAATTCAACAACTTGCTTGATCGCACTCTGTGGATCAACCACGAAATCTTCATACTGAAATTGAAGTATATCCAGTCGACGCTGATCGGTCCAATAGGCCATGATATCCGCGTATGACCGGTAATGTTCCGCCATTGCAAGCAGGTCGAATGTATACGGCAAATGGTATAGTTTGAAGAATTGAAAATATGCAGAAACACAGGTGTCCAATGGATTGCGTCGACAATGAATGATCTTGGCCGCCGGAAAGAGAGCGGTAATCAAGCCAAGATGCATATACAAGCCCATATCTTTTGTTGTTCGCCATGTGCCCGCGTCGATTTCGGAACGGAACTGGGCCATGTATTTGCCGGAAAGTTTATGCAATTCTTCGTTTGCCACATCGTTCAACACGTCAGGATAGATTCCGGGGCGTTTAAGTTTCTCCGGGAGTTGCGCCACAATATTTTCCAATTCGCCAGTTTCGCCACCGGCGGTGACGTTAGGCAGGCGTGATAACACTTGCTCCAACAGCGTTGTTCCTGACCGAGGCATGCCCACGAGAAAGATCATGCCGGCACCCGATTCCAAGTCACTCAGGTCCAAATTCGCGAAGAAGCGATCATTAAACACCTGCTTTGTGTCCTCGAATGCTTGGCCTGGCGCTGCTTTCTGTACTGGCAATCGGGCCCAGACCTTTCGGTTCGCATCATCATAACACGTGAATGCTTCATCGTAAGACGCTTGAGAGTCCAATACTTTCCCCGCGGCGAAGCCAAGCTCCACCTGTTTTAGGTAAGGAACCTCAGGACTCTGAATACCAGCCCGCATCAGGTCCAACCGGTCATTCCGGTCATCCTTCTGCCCTTCAGTGGCACCACCGCCCATATCAGCGAGGGCGTAATGCGCACCAGAATGATAAGGATCGAGCTGAATAGCCTGGCGAAACGACTGTGCGGCATTCACCAAGTTCCCCGCCGAAAGAGAGTAGAGGCCGTCATCCACAATAAATTCAGGAAACTTGGGAAATTGAGCCAAGCCAGTGGCGAGGACGTGTTTTCCACCAACCGTATCGTGATGTGCAAATGCAACACGGGCATTTAGATGAATAAAGGCCGGGTCGTTGGGAGATCTCCCAAGAACGAAACCAACAGCGTCGTGTGCTGTTCTTTTGTCACCAACAAGAAGGGCATTGCGGATCAAAGCCAGGAAGCCAGATCTGCCCAGCTTTCCTGTTGTTTGCAAAACACTGCGTAACTGGGCGTACGATTCTCGTTTCCATCCATTTTGGTCGAGAACGACACCAAGGTTCTCTGCAGATTGCATGTCCTTCGGATTAAGTGAGAGAGCTGTCTTGAACGCCTGTTCTGCTTCGTTCAGTTGATTGAATTGAATATATGCCACCCCACACAGATGATGGCATTGGGCATGATCAGGAAACTGTACAACCAGCTTCTCACACGTCGAAAGAAATGAAGCAAAATCCTTGCAGTCAAACTCAGACTTTGCCTGCTGCAGCAAAGCATTGAGTTCACTGTGTTTGTTAGTAGCCTTATCACTCATGGACTTGGGTTGTTTCTTTCCGACACACCATGACTTTGATTTACGCGAACATAGTATCCTAAACGGTCGGCCTACCACTACCGTCCAGATATCCCATTCTGCGCATCATATCGCTGTGTGTTCTAAGGTTGAACTCCACCTGATCCTTGTTGAGGACGTCACGCCAGCTTCCCATTTTTCCACTTCGGAAGAAATTTCCTGTAGAATTTGGTGGCTGCTCAAGGAACCCAGTCTCTTTTTCCTGCGCGGACAACTCTTTAAATGAAGAAAACTCTATCGACCGCTGAAATTTCTTTTCATCGAAAGGGACGCGCAGAAACGATATCAGTGATTCAAATGTCTTCTCTGGATTCTGTATCATCGCCTCATAGTGGACGAGAATCATATAGACACCCTTGCTATTGACCCACGTCCTGACATGGTCTGACCATGATCCCAAGTCCGTTACGATCAAGTTCTTTGAACTTGGAGCGATGAGATCAGGGGATGCCATTGCTTTGCTGGCATGGTCAATAGATTGCCCGGTGTGATTGGCGTAGGATACCACGGTATCCAATGGGTTCCGTACGATGTAAATGGCACCCGCCGTTGCATCCATCGTAATTGTAGGAACACCAAGATAATCCGCCTTCCGATTGTGAATTTTCACCAAAGTACTTTCATCTGCCTGTTCAGCCATGGAACGGTGGACTTGTGGTCGGACGGCATAAACCGCCTCTGCCGGCAAAGATTGAATATCGCCTTCAAGAAATGGCTCGTAATACCGTACATCCGCGTCATGCGCGCAGTGCTTATCCATATCGTTGATTGAAATGGGATCCTTGCCGCCAAAAAGATAGTTCGCCAAAAACGCCCTGGTCCACGTGTTTCCAGATTTGGGAAAAGACGCAATCCACATATTACCTGCCATTGTGTTCACGGACCTCTACTCAGCATGCAATCAATATGCGAAAATAAATTGGGCGGCAATGATGTCAAGCCGTTGCCTACTCATAACACATAAAAAACTCAAAAAGAAAGGGAGCGGAAAAATCCGCTCCCTTCCCCTACACACTAGGTGTGTAATTTTGTAGCTTCAATTAGAAGCCAGCATTCAACATAACCATGCCAACCAGGCCATCTGAATCGTTTGCTGCGCCTGCTACTTCGTCGTCGATATCAATGAATGTGACAGAAGAGCTAAGACTTACACCGCCGCCCAGAGAGTAATCATGAGCGATCATGATTGCCTGGCCTTCGGTATCGGCTGCGATTGCAGTGGTTTCTTCAGCTTCGGACCAAATACCGGAAAGACCGATTGTGTGTGGACCAGTTGCATAAGTTACACCAAGCAAGATGTTTTCCGTGTCACCACCGGTACGGGCATTGGTGTCATCAATTTGTTCCATGTAACTGGCACCAAACGTGAAGCCACCCATGCCAACCTGAACACCAACCTGGTGAGTTTCGACTTCAACAGAGCTGCTGGCGTTGCCGGCATTCTGAACATCGGAGGATGTGTAACCAGCAGAAACGGCAATTGAAGTACCGTCCATGTCGGTGGTGTAGTTAGCACCAATAGAAAGCGTATCTTCGAACGTATCAGACAAGTCACCAGCAGAGGTGTGTCCAGCATCGTTCTGGTCTGAATCAGGCATCCAACCAACACCGAGCTGGAAACCGCTCATACGAGGTGTGTAGTAGGAAACCATATCAGCATCGTTGCCAACAGGAGCCGTATCGTTCATGAACCCACTGTGGAAGTAAGAAATACCGCCCGGAGAACCTGAGAACTGGGTGTAGCCGTTTGAGCTAAGACCAGAGTTACCAACCCACATACCACCAGTATAGTGCATTTTGTAGTTTGGCAGGTTTTCCTGACCGATGATCACGGTACCGAAATCGCCACCGATGGTGAAGTAGTTTTCATCGATGAAGTTGCCATTACCGTTTTCTGTTTCCAGCTGAACGTCCCAGCTAACGGTCATGCCGTTGTCCAGTTCGGTGGAACCGTTGAAGTAGATTTCACCGTTTTCGTATACGTCCAAGTTACCGGTTCCAGCATCTACGCCAGTGCCACCAGCTTCAACAGTACCAAAGCCCAAGCCGAATGTGCTCCAGCCAGATACGGACATATCAGCTTTTGCAGCACCAGCTGAAACAGCGGTGGCGGCTACAAGAGCTGTCGTTCCTAGAAGAATTTTTTTCATAGTTAACCCTCTCAAATTTTCCTTATAGCCCCATCGGAGCCGGGAAAGTTAAATTCCCCGACAACCGGGGCCCGAGCGCACACCTGTGCTCTCGGTGAAAGCATAAGGCCACAACTCTGGTACCCAGTTCAAGAAGACAAATGCCCTTTATGCAATAAATGACACAGGGTGTGACCAAAATGACACACCCTGTTTTTCAAACGTTTGTAAGGCTTTAGGGGAATTTATGGTTAACAGTGCATTTATGATACATTCAGGTCACATCATACCCAAACGCCGTAAGGAACGGGCGCAATGGTTCTTCATGCTCGGCAAGCTGTGTCTCATACCGACGCCACCGCTGAGCCGCATCCGAATAGATCGGTTGAATAACCTGATGATAGCTGGGGTTCGAGACGCTGCTGGATTGTTGAGCGGTTTCGTAAAATCGCATAACGGCGTCGTTCCATGGAACACCTATAAAATCAATGAGTTGTGCACTAACGCCTTCTTGGTCTGCAATCAGGTCTTCATACCGGACAGTCATGCACGTGATATCAATCTTGCCTGAGAAATCCAACCACATCTGCATGAGGCCACGATAAGCGTGCACCGTTTCAGCCATGCTGAGGAAGGGGCTGGTGACAGCAGACGGCTGGAAGGCCTGCATAAAACAGCTCAAGCATACGTCCATAGGATGACGGGCGGAAAACACGAACTTTGCCTCAGGGAACAATCGCCACAACAGTGGCGCACGCATGGTGTTAAACGGGAACTTGTCGATGACAAGCTTTTCGCCCGCACCGACCGGTAAATGCTCGTCCAACGACGAAAAATACGCATCCCGGGCCTTTTGCACGGTGGAGTCGTCCAACTCGGCAAGCCCGCCCGGATACCCACCAGTGCTACTGGCCACCACATCCATGGCGGCAAGAGCCATGGGGCTTTCGTCCACCACCACAACCTCGGGGTGGCTATCCAGAATTTGGTGCAGCAGTGTTGTTCCTGAGCGAAGAAAACCGATCATAAAACAAGGGTCTTTGCGTCCATCGCTGACTGTAACCGGGTCCAACGCTGCCAAATCCGCCTCGTCCACAAATGCCTGCATGGCGGCCACCTGACCAAAATACAGATCTGACGTGATGCCCAATTGATGTGACAACTCACCAAACCAGTGTTTGGCCTGTGAAAAATGGTCGAATGCTTCCGCCGGTTGGTCGAGCTTGTCATAAAGCACACCCAGTTCCTGATGGCGGGCGGCGGCGCCTTTCACATCGCGTACATCATCCTCAACATGGCTGAGCCGGTCCACCGCTTGTTGGATACGACCAGCGCGGCGGTCCAGCCTCGCCGCTTGAACCAATAAACCGGCGTTGCCCGGAAACTTCGCCAGCCCGGCATCCACGGCGGCCTCTGCGTCCTCCAGCCGATTTGCCATCTCAAGAACATCAGCAAGGTTTGAATATCCAGCCACCAGGTCTGGATTGATGGCAATGGCCCGCTTTGTGAGCAGAACAGCCTCGTCAATTGCACCCTGACGCCGACGCAGGCCGCCAAGATTCAATATCACTCCGGGATTATTTGGTTGCAGCTTCTCGGCCTTCTCCAGATAAATAGCCGCTTGATCGTAAAATCCTCGGTCCATAAGAATACGGCCCAGATTGTTCAAGGCGCCCACGTGTTGAGGCTGATCGTCAAGAACCGACACGAAGGCGCGTTCCGCCGCCTGTAAATTCCCAAGAGCAACAGATGCGTTTGCCAGCCCGTACTGTGCCTGCCAACCAGCACCGTTCTTGATAACCTGATCGTAGACCCGTACCGCTTCATCAGCCTTGCCGGCCTGTAACAGGACATTCGCCAGATTAAGGTGAGCCCCCAAAGACCTGGGTGCAACGGTCACCGCGTTCTGAAAACATTCCGTAGCCCCCGAAAGGTCACCCGCCGCAGCCTTCAAATTCCCCCAGCAAATCAACAGGTCCTCGCGTGGGGCTAGAGATTTCATGGCGACCGAAAACAGGCGAATCGCTTCATCAATGCGACCGGTGCCGGGTGCGGCCTGTGACAACATGATAAGCGCATCCACATCCGATGCGTTCTGCCTGGCAACCTGTACCGCCGCCTTGTACGCAGCACCGGCATTGCCGCCCTCAAGGGCGGCCACAGCGCGTTGCAGCAACTGGTTTCGTTTCGCCGACGTCAGGGGTTTTGCCATATTTCGGTGCAATCTTTAAACTATCGTGTTCGCGTGCATAACCCGCTAGCCATAGTCTGACAAGGGGCGGCACAAAGGCATACCCCGAATTGGGGATTGATTCATTATGTCAGAGCAGGTACGAAATTTGTCATCACAACCTCTTTCAAACGATAATCAGAGTCAGGGATACCAATATGGAACTCAAGGACCAGAGCCTATTTCGCCAGCAGTGCTACATCGACGGTGCATGGATCGACGCCGATAGCGGCGAGACGCAAGCCGTATCGAACCCGGCCACCGGTGAACAACTGGGCACCGTACCCAAAATGGGTGCCGCTGAAACCAAACGGGCTATCGAAGCCGCCAATGCGGCGTGGGGCGCTTGGCGCGGATTGCTGGCCAAAGAGCGCGCCAATATTCTGCGCAACTGGTTTAACCTGATGATCGAAAATACCGATGATCTTGCTGTTCTGATGACCGCTGAACAAGGCAAGCCGCTGGCCGAAGCCAAGGGCGAAATCGTCTACGCCGCTTCATTCATTGAGTGGTTCGCCGAAGAAGGCAAACGCATGTACGGTGATACCATCCCGCAACACGGTCCCGACAAACGCATTGTGGTGATTAAAGAGCCCATCGGCGTGGTTGCCGCCATAACACCGTGGAACTTCCCATCTGCCATGATCACCCGTAAAGCTGGCCCCGCGCTGGCCGCTGGTTGCCCGTTCGTGATCAAGCCCGCCAGCGACACGCCCTATTCTGCGCTGGCGCTGGCCGAACTGGCCGAACGTGCGGGCATCCCGAAAGGTGTGTTCAGTGTGATAACCGGTGCATCGGGTGCTATCGGCGGCGAGATGACGTCAAATCCCATTGTTCGCAAACTATCGTTCACGGGATCAACAGAGATCGGCAAAGTCCTGATGAAGCAGTGTGCCGACACCGTGAAAAAGACATCCATGGAACTGGGCGGCAACGCACCGTTCATCGTCTTTAACGATGCCGATATCGATTCCGCTGTTGCCGGTGCTATGGCATCCAAATACCGCAACACCGGCCAGACCTGTGTTTGTGCCAACCGCCTTTATATTCAGGACGGCGTGTATGATGAGTTCACGGAAAAGCTGACCGCGGCTGTGAAGGCCATGGTCGTTGGCGATGGCCTCAAGGGTGATACCCAGCAAGGGCCTCTGATCAACATGGCGGCCGTGGAAAAAGTTGAAGAACATGTGGAAGACGCGGTGAGTAAAGGTGCCAAGGTTGTTTGTGGCGGCAAGCGCCACGAACTGGGTGGAACTTTCTTCGAGCCCACAATTATGACCGACGTCACACAGGATATGCTGGTTGCCCGTGACGAAACGTTCGGCCCGCTGGCCCCCCTGTTCCGCTTCACCGATGACGCAGATGTTGTCCGTATGTCGAACGATACAGAATTCGGTCTGGCGTGTTATTTCTACAGCCGCGATATCGGTCGCATCTGGCGCACCGCCGAAGCCCTTGAATATGGCATCGTCGGTATCAATACAGGCATTATCTCAACCGAGGTGGCCCCATTTGGTGGTATGAAGGAATCCGGTACCGGTCGCGAAGGCTCCAAATACGGGATCGATGATTACTGCGAAATCAAATATATGTGCATGGGTGACATCTAAAACGGATAATATGACAAAATCGGACGACGTACAGGCTCTTAGCGATTGGATTATCGAAACAGCCTTGCGCACGTCCGATTACGTACCGCTTTTTGGTGAGTTCTGCGAACGTCTGGTTGCTATCGGCATTCCGGTATCTCGTGTCCATTTGTCCATGACCACGATCCACCCGTTGACAGAGGCCATTACAATACAGTGGTTTCGTGCAACCGGCGAGGCGGACATTCAATCGCTTCCGCACGGTAGTAACATGGGAGACCGCTGGCAGCAAAGCCCGCTGAAAACCCTGGCGGACTCAGGCCATAGCGAAATACGGTTCGATCTGAGCCATAACCGTAACTGGCCCCAGTACCCGGTTTTACAGGAATTGTCCGATGAAGGGGCAACGGATTACATCGCGTTCCTCAGCATTTTTTCCGAATTGGAACATGCGATCAAACACCGGGATGGCATGCTGACCTCGTGGACAACGGATGAACCGGGCGGGTTCACCGACGAACACGTAAGTATCTTGCGCCGCCTGATCCCACGATTTGCTATCGTCGCCAAATTGGCAAATCGGGAACGGTTAAGAGAGCATATAGCCTTTGCCTATCTGGGCGAGAATGCCGGTAAACAGGTGTTGGACGGGAAAATCAAATTAGGCGATGGGCAAAACATTCGCGCCGTGATCTGGTTTTCTGACTTGCGAAGCTCCACCGCGCTGGCCGAACAACTGCCCAGTCAGGAATTCCTGAACCTGTTAAACGACTATTTTGATTCTGTGGCTGGTGCAGCAATTGAACATGGCGGTGAGGTTCTGCGGTTTATTGGTGATGCAGCGTTAGCCATCTTTCCAATCGATGAGAACGGCTATTCTGAACAAGAGGCCCGAGAACGCGCTCTCAAATCTGCCACGGCTGCATCGATGCGCGCCGAAGTTCATAACAAGGCCAGAACCGAGGCAGGCCTACCCCCCTTCCGATATGGCATTGGCCTGCATGTGGGCGACATTATGTTTGGCAATATCGGTGTGCCCAGCAGGGTGGAGTTCTCGGTTATAGGCCCCGCCGCCAATGCCGCCGCCCGATTGGAATCACTAACCAAGACGCTGGATCGTCGGGTTCTTGTATCGCGGGAGTTTGCTGACGGTCTTGATCACAACTGGGAACACCTGGGCGAACACGACCTACGCGGCAGTGATCACACCATGGAAGTATTATCTCCTACAAGAATGGCACCCACAGGAATGTGAACCGGGAATTTTCACCCAAGCATTGACAGCACCCCTATGATACCCCCATTTCTGTTTTCGACTTAAACACAGGAGCATCCGACCTTGAGCGATTATGATTACGACCTGTTTGTTATCGGGGCCGGGTCCGGCGGCGTCCGTGCCGGGCGCATGTCGGCCGGGTTTGGCGCACGCGTAGGGATGTGTGAGGACATGCGTGTTGGCGGCACCTGTGTTATGCGCGGCTGTGTGCCTAAGAAACTGACGGTCTACGGATCCAGTTTCCATGACGAGATCGAAGATGCCCAGGCCTATGGCTGGAGCGTTGATGCATCCACGGCCAAGCTGGACTGGGGCCATATGATCGCCAAGAAAGATGCTGAACTTCAGCGCCTTGAAGATGTTTATCACAGCATGCTGAAAAACGCCGGTGTTGATCTGCTAAACGGGCGTGGCAAACTGGTGGATGCCCATACGGTTGATGTGGACGGCAAGACGGTCACTGCTGACAAAATACTCGTCGCCACCGGTGGCTGGCCATCCAACCCGGATATCCCCGGTATCGAGCACGTGATTTCCTCAAATGAGGCGCTTGATCTGAAAGTGCTGCCCGAACGAATGGTTATTGTGGGCGGTGGATACATCGCCGTTGAATTTGCCGGTGTGTTCAGTGGCGCGGGCGTCCAGGTCACCGAGATCATTCGGGCACCGAATATCCTGCGCGGGTTTGATGAAGATGTGCGTGATCACCTGCGTCAGGAAATGACCAAAAAAGGTGTGAACATTCTATCTGACACCACCATCGAAGCCATCGAGAAAACATCAGATGGCTACGCCCTTAAACTGGGTGATGGTAGCTCCCTTGAAACAGACCTGGTCATGTACGCCACAGGCCGCAGTCCGAAAACGGCCAACCTGGGATTGGAAGAACTGGGCATCGAGTTGGACCGTAAATCCGCCATCGTGGTCAATGAGCAGTATCAGACGAGCGTCCCCAACATCTATGCACTGGGCGATGTGACGGACCGGGTGAACCTGACCCCTGTGGCGCTGGGTGAAGGCATGGTATTGGCCCATTCGCTGTTCAATAATAATCCAGGCGTGATGGATTACGACAATATACCATCCGCTGTGTTCAGCCATCCGCCCATTGGTTCAGTCGGCCTTACAGAAGACCAGGCCCGTGAAAAGGGCGACATCGACGTCTATGTGTCCCGATTCAAGCCCATGAAACACACGCTTTCAGGCCGCGATGAACAGGCGCTTATGAAACTGATTGTTGATCAGAAATCAGATCGGGTTGTGGGCCTGCATATGGTCGGGCCAGATTCACCTGAAATCGCGCAAGGCTATGCTGTGGCTATGAAAGCCGGTGCCACCAAGGCGGATTTCGACAGCACCGTGGGCATTCATCCCACGGCGGCTGAAGAATTTGTGACGATGAGGAACAAGACGCGCTAAATATCAGGTATCGTAACGTACCAAGGCGTGCATTTGGCCATCGCGTTGATAATCGGCGGCATCAATCCGCAAGCCAATATTGCTGAATCACTTCGTGCCTGTTTGACTCAGATCATATATTTGGATACCCCAGCTGTTTACACTCCTATCCGCATATGGGGTGTTAGCGTATTACAATGGGAGTGGGTGGTATGGCCTTATATGGGAATCCTCATATTACGGGGGTTGAGAAATTTTTTGATAACAGTGACATTATTGTCTCAAAAACTGATTTAACGGGGAAGTTGACCTACGGTAACCGAACCTTCTACAGCATGGCGGGCATCGAAGAACGCGATTGCCTGGGCCAATAACATAATCTTATCCGTCATCCGCACATGCCACGGGCCGTTTTCGATCTCTTGTGGAAAACGCTGAACAATGACCAGGAAATTTTCGCCTATGTGGTAAATCGATCCGCTAACGGTGATCATTACTGGGTATTCGCCCACGTAACGCCTAGTTTTGATAGTGCCGGTACCAAAGTTGGTTATCACTCAAACCGCCGCGTTCCAAACCGGCAGGTCCTCACAGAACATATTGAACCGCTTTACAAAACATTGTTACAGGTTGAACAGGCCGAAGACAGCCCGGCGACCGGCTTGGACAAATCATTCCAGGCGGTTGTCGATCTATTGGCCGAAAACAAGATTGGCTACAACGAGTTCATCTTTTCATTGGGGGTTTAAAATGTTTTTCAGCAAGAAAAAAAATCAAATAAGAGTACAGAGCCCCAATCAATCGTCTTCTGAGATGTCTGATGCGTTGGTAACGATCAAACGAGCCGCAGCAGGTGACTTTGATGCTCGCCTGACCAACATCACGGCGACGGGCGAATTGGGCGAATTACTGTTAACGGTCAACGACCTGATCGATCGGTGCGATGCATATGTCCGTGAGTCTGCGGCATGCATGGAACACGTGAGTCGTAATCAGTATTTTCGAAAAATTATTGAAACCAGCATGCAAGGGGCCTTTTTGGACGCCAGTAAAACCGTCAATTCAGCGCTGGGGTCCATGCAACAAAGGGTCGAAAGCTTCAATGACGTAACAGCAAAATTCGAAAGCACCGTTGGAGAGGTGGTCAGCACGGTATCCAGTGCAGCCACTGAATTATCCAGTTCATCTGATTCGTTACAAACAATCGCCGGTGAAACCAGCGAAAGGGCGGGGAATGTCGCCTCATCTGCGGAACAGGCTGCGTCAAATGTAAGCACCGTTGCCGCTGCATCTGAGGAACTCACATCTTCAATCGCAGAAGTTGGCCAACAAGTAAACAATGCCGCAAGAATGGCCTTGGAAGCCACCGCAGTATCAGAGAGCGTCACAGCGGAAGTGAACCAATTGCAGGAAGCGGCCAACCAAATCTCTTCTGTGGTCAGCCTTATCACTGATATTGCAGGCCAAACCAATCTGCTTGCCTTGAATGCAACCATTGAGGCCGCCCGAGCTGGTGACGCCGGCAAGGGATTTGCCGTTGTTGCATCCGAAGTGAAGAACCTGGCAACACAGACCTCACGCGCCACGAGCGAAATTGGCGACTATATTTCCGGCATTCAGGACGCGACCCAAACAACAGTCAAAGGCATTGCAGATGTTTCAGCAAAGGTGAATGCAATCACCGAAGCCACTTCTGCCGTCGCCGCTGCTGTCGAGGAGCAACAGGCCGCAACAAATGAGATAACCCAAAGTCTCGACCAAGCTGCCCGCAGGACAACTGAAGTGACGTCAAATATCGATGTGGTTAACTCATCAGCGTCAGAGGCCGGTAGCGCAGCAACAGAAGTCAACTCGGCTGCTGGTGAACTGGCATCACAATCAAACACCTTGCGGGTCGTGGTGGACGATTTCCTGGTGGCTGTAAAGGAAGTCGTTTAACGACCGCGCTATCGCTAGTCTGTCATTGATTGTATTTCATCGTCGGCAGGGCGGTGCCCAGGTGCGCAAGGTTGCCGCCAAGGCGCAATTCGACAGCACTGTGGGCATTCATCCCACGGCGGCTGAAGAATTTGTGACTATGCGTGACAAGACGCGCTAGATATCAGGTGTCGCAGCGTACCAAGGCGTGCATCTGACCATCGCGTTGATAATCGGCGGCATCAACCCGCAGGCCAATATCGCTGGGGATTTTGTTCGCGTTCTTGATCTTGAACGTAACATTCTGACCCGCAGCCAGCTTAAGGCGACGCTTTGATACAACGGTGTTGGAATTCACCCGGATTATATTGAACTGGTACGGTATTGGTAGCTTCTCTCCAACATTCGTAACCCTGAAAACAGCAGCTCCCTTAAGGCACTCCGTCGAAACTTCGATGTGCTGCCCGTTTGTGGGCACGGTCGCAATCTGTTCGGCGCCAGTGTCGTTGGTGTCGTTGGTCGCAGCCTGAATGATGCCGGGGATAGCGGCAAGGGCCAGACCAAGCCCCATAACAAATAGAGGTAGTTTACGTTTCATTGGTTTCTTCCTTCTGAACGAAACACAAAAATTACGAATGCATTAAGAGCCTGAAACATTAACAAATCGTTTCCTTTTATTAATATTTTGTAAAAATGTGCTCGTGCTGTGCCTGATTTCCATTCTCCCAACGTAATGCAAGCATGTTGTCAGCAATTTACTGCATTGTGACTGGGATATGACTGGACCAGACAAATGAAACACCAACATAAAATTCTAATGGTCGATGATGATGTGTTGCTTCAGTCATTGGTCTCGCTACATCTTGAAGGGGCCGGATATTTGGTGGCAAAGGCCGGGTCCGGAAAGGAAATGTTCGATTGCCTGAACCAGGAAAAGGATATTGATCTGATCCTTCTGGATTTGGGATTGCCTGATGAAGACGGCATTGTTCTGGCTCGCAAACTTCGAGCGCGATCCAGCCAGCCAATCATCATTCTGACCGCACGTGAAGAGATGGATACCAGGTTAGCCGGGTTGGATGTGGGCGCAGATGACTATTTAACGAAGTCCGTTTCACCAGATGAATTGCTGCTCCGTATTCGAAACGTGCTCAGACGCACCACGGGAACAGAAACCACCCGCACCATGATGTCGGGCAATGCTGATGATGCTGTTCGATTTGATGGTTGGATTGTGGATATGTGTGGTTATGCCGTTACCTCACCTCAGGGCAAGATTATTTCTATGACACCGGGCGAATTTCGGGTCCTGGCAACATTGTTGAAAAGCCGTGGTCGCGTGCTTAGCAGAGACCAGCTACTTGATGCCATTACAGGACAAGAAGATGATCCCAGCGATCGCATGATTGATGCCTTTATAAGTCGCATCCGGAAAAAAATTGAAAAGAACCCTCGCAAGCCGGTTTATATTCACACTGTCACAGGTGTGGGTTATAAATTCCTTGGTTAAAAATACATTTTTTACGTAAAGTGAATTCATGTGTCGTTGGCAAACTTACTGTGGTCCCGCCATTTATCTGGATCAGCTGATCTATGAGCCTGAACATTCGCTTATTGATCAGAGCATGCACGCGTTCGAGTCCAAATCCGCGATCAACGCGGATGGCGTCGGCGTAGGCTGGTACGGTGATCGGGATATCCCGGGCATTTACCGGCAGATCCAACCGGCATGGAACGACAATAACCTCCGCAATCTGTCCCACCACGTTTCCGCCAGTCTGTTTTTTGCCCACGTCAGGGCCTCAACCGGCACAGCGGTCAGTATCTCTAACTGCCATCCCTTCGTGCATGGCAACTGGATGTTCATGCACAACGGCAGCATCAGCCACTTCGCCCAAATTCGCCGTGATATGGAAGCGGGTATTCCTGATGATGCCTACGGTCAGCGCCTGGGCACCACGGACAGCGAGGCTTTTTTTCTGATGATGTTTGCCAACGGCCTGGAATCGAACCCCGCCGCAGCATTCCGTGACACCATCGCCCAGGTGGAAACCATCCAATCCGCCCACGGGCTAGAGCCCGACATATCCATGGCCGCCGTTGTCACAGATGGTGAGCACATTACAGCCGTGCGCTATTCGTCGTCGTCGGTGCCGCCATCATTGTATTGGGATGGCAGTGGCAACCATGTGACGCTGGTCTCAGAACCCTTTACCAGCGATCCCGGTCAATGGACCGAGGTGCCGCCGGATCAGGTTTTACATGCCAGCCGTGAGGGCATCGGCGCAATCGTCGCGCTGCACTAGAACCTGGAGCATTAATCCTCAATATCAGTATACCCGAATGTTGAAATCCACGGTGCCAGCGTTTCCATAATCGGTGCCAGTTCAGCCTCATATGCGTACCAGCGATACCGGGCACGGGTATAGATAGCTTCGGTGACCTGATGGTAACTGGGTGTATCAATACGCCCCCGAGCACGGGCATTCTCAGCGTAATCCCGCACGCTGTCCTGCCATGGTAAGCCCAGAAACGTTAACAGCCCCCCCACCGCTTGATCGAAATCTGTGACCACATCTTCATAACGGATGGTGTGATGGTCCAGCGTTGTGTACGCGGCTTCGTGCATCCACAAATCCATCACAGCGTTATAGGCCACCGCACCGCGCTCAGTCGAAAAAAAGTTTGCCATGGCCGCATTGGGGCGGAAATTCTGCATAAAACAGCTCAGCACCACATCGCAGGGGTGGCGCATGGCCATGATGATTTTGCTGTCAGGAAACAGTGTCTGGATCAGACCCACGTTAACGAGGTGAAGCGGGAACTTATCCACCACACGCTGGCCCTCGGTACGTTCGACCTCGTCATCCACAAGACCGAAGTACAGTTTTCGGAGCTTGGCAATATCGTCCACGGTCAGGTCGGCCACGCCGCCCGGGTATCCACCAAAACCATCCCTGATTTTCGCGATGACCGCATCCAGCATGGGGCGCTCTTCGATCATCACAAGATCGCTGTGGGAATCCATGATCTGGCCCAGCAATGTTGTGCCCGACCGGGGAAAGCCCACCAGAAATACAGGATCAGTTTCGCCGTCATCGAAGCGCGCTGTTTGAGTCTCAGTTGGGTGCGCGGGCGGTGTCCAGGTGCGTAAGGTAGCCACACTGCGCAAAAACGCATTGCCCGCTTGCTCGTCCACACCTTCGGCGATCAGCGCCTCGGCATTACCGCGCGTCATGGCGGCAAAGGCACCCGCCGCATCCCCCGCCCGGTCGTACAGGCGAGATTGCTCAAATGCCACATCACGGGTCAGCGCGGCGGAAAGGTTTGCCGTATCCACCGTAGACAGCAGATCAATACCCGCCTGAAACGCGCCAGCGCGTCGTTCACACTTGGCCAAAACAAGCGAAGCATGAGGATGCCCAGGTTCAACAGTCAGCGCACGCGCGGCCATAGCCCGAGCATCGTCCAAACGGCTGAGTTCTTCATATAGGGATGCCAGGTTACCCAACGCCTCACCAAAATCGGCATCCAGATCAATCGCTTTTTTGAATGCCGCAATCGCATCATCAGTATCACCAGCGCGAGCCATCGCATTGCCCAACCCATTGTGGGCAGCAGCCAAACGACCATTCAGCTTGGTAGATTTCCGGTAGGACCCTACGGCCGCATCAATGCGGCCAAGCGACAACAGGACACCACCCAAATTCGCATGGGTTTTCGCATCATGTGCATCCAGTTTGATGGATTGTTGAAACGAGTCTTCCGCAGCCGCCAATTGCCCCATGGCGGCCAGCGCATTGCCCCGGTCATTCCATACAGATGCTGCGGTGGGGTCCATGGCTACCGACTTGTCATAAGCGTCCAATGCCTCTGGCAACCGGCCGGCTGATTTAAGGGCCAATCCCCAATTGGCGTAATGGGATGGATTGTCGGTACCAATTTCGATGGCCCTGCCCAGATAATGGGCGGCGTCTTCCGCCTGATCCAACTGGAAAGCAATAACGCCCATCATATGCAGGGCGGTCCCGTCATCTGGATTTTTGGCCAGATGTTTTTTCATCAACCTGGCCGCCGCCGGTACCTTACCCGCCTTCATAGCGCGTATGGCATCCGACATCAAAGATGGGGACGCTGAGGACGGTGAGGGTTTTTGCTTACGGCTCATAAGTCCGTATAAACCCTACAAGCAGAGAGCGATAGCCTCATCAAGCGTGAATATTTCTTCAAACAGCGCCCAACCCACAATGGCACCGGAAATATTTGGCAGGTATTTCAACGTGGACAGATCATCCAGCGAGCGCACGGTGCCACTTGAGATCACCGGCACACTCAGTTGACGCGCCATTTCCGTCGTCTTGGCGAAACTGCTGTCAGGCAGATCATCGCTGCGATCAATATCTGTATAAATAATGGCGCTGACACCGGCGTCCTGTAACTGGCGGGCAACGTCCATCGCGCTGACCGATGCCGCTTCCCGCCACCCGTCAATCATCACAGCACCACCGCGCTCATCAACACTAACCGCAATCTTGCCCGGGTACTGAGCGCAGGCTTCCATCACCAAGCGACGGTCCATGATCGCAGCCGTGCCAAGCACAACGCGCGTCGCACCATGGTCAATCCACCACTGGATCGTGGCCAAGGTGCGAATTCCACCAGCCACCTGAACCGGAATATCCACGGCGTCAATGATCGATGTAATGATATCAGCGTTGTGGCGACCGCCCTGTTTGACGCCGTCCAAATCCACGACGTGAATCCACTGTGCACCAGCCGCGGCAAACGCTTTGGCCTGGTCTAGCGGGTCAATATCGTAATACTTGGCGTTGTCGAACTCACCGCGTGTAAGGCCGACGCATTTGCCGTCCATCAGTTCTATATCTGGAAAAATCATCATGGCGGTAACTCCCGGTGGCTGTGTCTGTTTTCGGTGAGATTTATGCTTTCCTCACTAGCTTCATGATAGCGCATTTTGGACAATAGGTGTCCCATTCTCGTCATCAATTTAAATTGTAGCGCTAAAAGGCTGGAAATGCCCGGCATGTAGGCGTATATCCGTTGCCGAAATCGGTCTTGATTTATAATGCAAGACCAACCCTGGGACTAGAAATTTATAAAGGACGAAACCATGGCGGACAAATGGTCGCCCGATAGCTGGCGCGGAAAACCCGTTGTACACATGCCCGACTACCCTGATCAGTCAGTGGTCGACGCCGTTGAAGCACAGCTCAGCATATCACCACCACTGGTATTTGCCGGTGAAGCACGGCGGCTGAAACGCTCGCTTGGTGAAGTGGCAGAAGGTAAAGCTTTCTTGCTACAGGGTGGCGATTGCGCTGAAAGCTTTGCCGAATTTCATCCCGACAATATTCGCGATACTTTTCGTGTCATGCTGCAAATGGCGGTGGTTCTGACATTTGGTGCTGCATGCCCGGTCGTTAAGGTCGGTCGCATGGCGGGCCAGTTCGCCAAGCCGCGCTCATCCCCTGTTGAAGTCATTGATGGCGTAGAACTGCCCAGTTATCGCGGTGACATGATCAACGCCATGCCGTTTGTCGAAGCAGACCGAATTCCTGATCCTGAACGCCTACTTCGAGTTTACAACCAGTCAGCATCGACACTGAACCTGCTACGCGCGTTTTCACAAGGTGGTTATGCTGATCTGCACAAGGTTCACCAATGGAACCTGGGCTTTGTAAAAGACAGCGCACTGGGTGACCGTTATCAGGATCTGGCAGACAGGTTGGACGAGACGTTGGCCTTTATGGCGGCGTGCGGACTTACACCCGAAAATACGCCACAGCTTCACGAGACAGATTTTTACACCTGCCACGAGGGCCTGTTGCTCAATTACGAAGAGGCCATGACCCGCGTGGATTCCACGACCGGCGATTGGTATGACACGTCTGCGCATATGGTCTGGATTGGTGACAGAACACGTCAGATTGACCACGCTCATGTGGAATACATGCGCGGCATTTGTAACCCCGTCGCATTCAAAGCGGGACCGACGCTTGATCCTGATGACATGATGCGTCTTATCGATACCCTGAACCCGGCCAATGAAGCTGGTCGTTTGACCATCATCTCACGCATGGGTGCCGATGGTGTGGAAGAAGGTTTGCCCAAACTGTTACGGCGCGTAAAAAGCGAAGGCCGTAAAGTTGTGTGGGTTTGTGACCCCATGCACGGCAATACCATCAAGGCAGAGTCAGGCTACAAGACCCGGCCGTTTGAGAGAATTCTGAGCGAAGTTCGTGGCTTCTTCAATGCACACGAAGCCGAAGGTACCTACGCTGGTGGCGTTCATTTCGAAATGACGGGACAGGACGTAACCGAATGCACCGGTGGTGCGCAGGCTATTTCCGATGCCAATCTACAGGACCGTTATCACACCCATTGCGATCCGCGCCTGAATGCCAAGCAAGCATTGGAGCTCGCGTTCCTGCTGGCAGAAATTCTGAAGGAAAATCGAGACGCCATTCCTCAGAAGATCGCCGCCCAATCATGACAAAGTAAGGTCGTCAGATATATCAGGTATACCTGACGACCTGCTTACTTTCCGGTGATGTATACATGAGCGACGAACAGCCCAGTGTTAATAACAGTAACGGGAAGGATATGGACGAGCATATAAACGGCTGGTCCGATAGTTATTTCCTGAAAACCCGGAACATCGTCAGCAAGTTTGGCGACATAACCGTTACCTATGCCGTGTTTATGCGGCGGCCGGTGCTTTTTACCCCCCGATTGATGATCAACTGGATTAACGACGCCGCAAAAGCCCGCGGGGCCGATATCCAGATTGAACTGAACTACGCCGAAGGCGAATGGGCCGGCGCGGGCGAGCC
>JABJGO010000046.1 GCA_018662225.1 Rhodospirillales bacterium
GGCGAAGTCGTCCCCCAGGGCAAGGTGAAAATTGTTCAGCATCTGGAAGGCGGTATCATCGAAGAAATATTTGTTCGCGATGGTGATACTGTTTCTGCCGGTGATCCGCTTATGCATCTGGATCTGGGGTCTGGTGGTACCAATATCGAAGAGCTAAAGGTTCGCGTGGATAACGCGTTGCTGGTGAATGCCAGACTGAATGCTGAGGCCACAGGTGACTTGCTTGAATT
Source organism: Rhodospirillales bacterium (assembly GCA_018662225.1). Taxonomy (GTDB): domain Bacteria; phylum Pseudomonadota; class Alphaproteobacteria; order Rhodospirillales; family Casp-alpha2; genus JABJGO01. Next base: position 231 of record JABJGO010000046.1, read on the forward strand.
TCCAGATGATGTGGCAGAACGTCGCCCGAGTATGGTGGCGACACAACGCCAGACCTATGAAGCAAGGATCAGTGAGCTGGATTCCTCTCTGGGTATTTTGCGCGATCAGATGCGCCAGAAGGAGCTGGAAGTGGACGAATTGTCGGCGCAGAAAAAAGCTATCGCCCGGAATTTCAAATTGGCTGGAGAACGACTGGAGCTATCGGCATCGCTGTTGCAGGAAGGCCTGACAGCCCGAATGGAGCATTTGGAGCTGGAGGCCGAGGTGGAGAGCCTTCAGGGTGAGTTGGAGAGCATCAACCAATCTATCCCCCGCGCCGAATCAGCGGTGGCAGAATCTCAAGGACGTATCGAAGAAGCTGAGCGACGGTTCCGCCGTGAAGCCAAGGAAGAGCTTGGCGAAAACCAGCAAAGCATGAACCGGGTTCAGGAGTTGTTGGGGCAAGCTAATCAACAGGGCGTGCGCGCCGAAATTAAAAGCCCTGCTGACGGGATCGTGCAAAATCTATTATACAATTCGATCGGTGGTGTGGTGCGACCGGGAGAGGCAATTTTGGAAATTGTGCCAACCGGCGAAGCACTGGTTATTGAGGCTCGTCTCAATCCGACAGATCGCGGATACGTGGAACTGGACCAGTTTGCACTGGTGAAAATCTCTACATACGACTTCGCCCGCTATGGTGGGCTTGATGGCAAGGTCATTTCGGTGGCCCCCGATTCCAGTACCGATGAAAATGGGGAGCCGTATTTCAACGTTATTATCGAAACTGATCGCAGCTATCTTGGCGCTGTGGAGGGCGAGTTACCGATCACGCCGGGCATGCAGGCGACTGTCGATATCAAAACGGGAACGCGCTCAGTCGTTGAGTATTTGATCAAACCGGTTCTTAAATTGCAGCATGAAGCATTTCGCGAGCGATGATTCCAGCCGAATGCACACATGTTCTAAAAGAAACTCAGTCTTTTTAAGTCTTTTGCAATACATATCCCGTTAACTATACTCGCAGTAACCGAATCGGTTTAGTGCATTTGATGGTCATGGGGACCTGAAACTGACCCAGGGGGTTAACGGAACACATGTCGTTTGCGACCATCATTGCACTAATCTTGGCTTTCGGGTTGTTCCTGGGCTCTATTGTCATCAGTACCGACAACTATTTAATCTTTGTCAGCGGTGCCAGCTTCGTCATGGTTGTTGGAGGTACGTTGGCCGCCACATTTATATCTTACGAGCCACGTTATGTGTTTCTGGCGCTGAAGCTTATATACCGCATTGCCTTTTCTCCCAAGATTGGCCGTAACGTTCTGAAAACCGAAGTGGGTCGGATCATCAAGTGGGCATACACGGTTCAGAAAAAGGGCCTGCCTGCTTTGGAGGCTGACACCAAGAAAGTCGTTCGTGGAGATCGCTTCCTGAAATTTGGCATCGATATGGTGATCAGTGGCTATACTGGCGATGAGGTCCGTGGGATTTTGACCAACACCATCGAGACGACCTATGGCCGAAACACCGTACAGGTGAACATTCTGAAGAACATGGGGGCGGCGGCGCCCGCGTTTGGCATGATCGGAACGCTGGTTGGCTTGATTATTATGCTCGACAGTATGGGTGGTGACCCGTCCAGTTTGGGTAAAGGTCTGGCCGTCGCTTTGTTGACGACGCTGTACGGTGTTATTTTCGCGCGACTTATTTTGATTCCGGTGGCTGATAAGGTGCACCAGCGCGAACAGATTGTCCGGTTTCGAAACATGCTGCTGGCCGAAGGTCTTGGTCTGCTGGCCGATCGCCGGAACCCGCGGTTTATCCAGGATAAAATGAACAGTTACCTCGACCCGGCAATTCACTTCAATATCGACAAGATGAAGAAGTAATTCTTCAGCCTATCGTCTTTGTTAAGGGCAGAAAAAACGAATGGCCGAATTTGAGCCCCCCAGTGAAGATTGGCTAACCACCTATGCGGACGCCATCACGCTGCTGATGGCGTTCTTTGTCATGCTATTGACCTTTGCTGAGTTCGATATACCGGCCTATCAGGAAGCCGTTGCGGGTATCGCTGAAGAAATTGGCGGCAATTCAAAAGCGGCCAGCCCCATCACGGAAATGCAAATCGAAATCCAGGACGTCATGCTTGAAATGGATGCCAACCAGGTGGTTGACGTTCGCAAGGATGATAAAGGCGTGGTGATTGATCTGGCATCCGGCGCATTCTTCAACAGTGGCACGGCGGATGTTCGCGCCGCGGCAATCCCTGTCTTGGAAAACATCGTCAAAGTGATCAACGCCCCCAACTACGATTTTTATACAATTGAGGCTGAAGGCCACACCGATGATGATCCCATATCCACAAAGCGGTATCCGTCCAATTGGGAACTGTCGGCTGGCCGAGCCTCGGCCATCGTGCGGGTCTTTGCCACGTCAGGCATTTCGCCGGGGCGTATGAAAGCGTCCGGTTACGCGGAAACGCAGCCCAAGGTGCCGAACAGAAATCTGGATGGCACAGCCATCCTGGAGAACCAGTCGGTGAACCGGCGGATTACGATTCACGTCATCCCCATGTCACTGAAGATGAAAGCCAAATACGAAACCGCTATGTTGGAAGCGGCCAAGCTTAGGGAAATGCAGGAAGAAGCAGCAAACCCCGAAGAAGAGGTCGAGCCTACCTCAGCAGATCCTGGTGCAGTGTCTGTATTCGATGGTCAGGAAACTCAGTAAAAACGACTGGACGTCACAAAGTCGTCACAGATTATCAATGGCGTCCAGATCATACATATCAATGCACATACCTTCGCGTGATACAAAGGTGCCGGGCCATACAGCCTTGGCATCAATAGCAATCTGATCCATGAAGTCATCGTAGTGATCCGGTTCGTGGTGGAAGATCGCCAGGCGTTTGACGTCGGCTTCCATACACAGCCTCACACCCTCGTTCCATGTTGAATGCCCCCACCCGATTTTGCTGGGGAATTCTTCTTCGGTATAGGTGCAATCATAAATGACAAGGTCGGCATCTTTGATGATGTTAAAGACGTTCATATCCGTTTCGCCAATAACGTGTTCTGTGTCGGTCACGTAAACAACCGAAAGACCATCAAATTCAATGCGATAAGCGGTGGCGTCATTGGGGTGCCGTAACGGGGCCGTGCGTACGTGAACCTTGTCAGTCAGATCAAATGACTTGCCGGCATCGAAATCGTTAAAGTTAATTTGCGCAACCATGGCTTCGAGGGGAACCGGGAACATGGGATTGTCCATTTGTGCGGACAAAACATTCTCCACACCACCTTTGTCATTCAGGTGGCCCGCCAAAATTTCGATTTTGAGATCCTTGTTGTAAGCAGGAGCGAAGAATGGAAATCCGTTGATATGGTCCCAATGGGTATGGGTCAGCAGAATGTGGAAGTCTTCTGCGCCGGATTTGAGCATTTCGTTGCCTAATTGACGAATCCCGGTGCCTGCATCAAGGATGATGCGATAGCCATCGGCTACCACTTCAATACAACTGGTATTACCCCCATAGCGCATATGGGCCGGTGACGCGCAGGCGATACTCCCTCTCACGCCCCAAAATTTGACACTAAATGTCATATTGCCGCTAACTCGTTATTATTATCGTTCAGTCGTCTTCTCTGGGCGAATTATCGATGTGCTGCTTTGAGATAAAAACAAGTCCATCCAAGTTCGAAAACCAAGCCCGTTTCCCGCTCAGTCTGAACTTTTGTTTGCACAGATACAACCGGGAACTGGCCCAAGCCCCTGATACTCTCTTCATAGCATAAATTGATGGAACATCTAAATAAAATTGGAACACTTCCCACCAACGTAGCAGAAAATTACACAGTGTAGGCGTGACTATTCCGCTATTCTTGGGCTTGTTTAACCCTTATGATTTATTCAGCGACAGAAATATGGGTTTATCCACTATGACAGCCTTCCTCAAATGCCGATCCTCACTGGTTTTGCTGATATGCAGTATTGGGTTGTCAGGCTGTTTCATGCCGGTGCGCTTTGATGCAGAAATCGAGGTTACCCGGACCGGTTATTACTCCATGATTTTTGATGGCTATATCGCCAAAGTGCCGCTTTTTGATGATGTGGTGAAGCAAAAACTCAACGAGATTGAAGAGGCAGAAAAGGCTGAAATACTGGTGAAATCGTTAGTGGTCGACCCGTCAATAACAGAGGCCAGCTACTACAAAAATGGTATATTCAAGGTTCACTGGGAAAAGCAGGGTGATCTTCTGAAATCCAAGTTCATCGCCTTTCTTCGCCGCAACGAAAATATGCTGAGCCTGTGGTACGTTAAGACCGACGGAAAAGTGCATCTGGCCGGTGCTCGGGCCGGTCAGGATCAGCGCAAGCAGCTCCGTGACCTGGGTCTGGATATGATGGGTGAGGTCAGATTGATCACCGATGCCACGGTTGTTGGCCACAACGCCGATGTGGTTAAGGAGTGGCCCAAAAAAGGTCCAAAATTTCAGATGTATACCTGGAAAATCGTCAACATCTTCACACCTTCGCCCAGTTTGACGATTCAGCTGCACGAATAATACGGCGGACACTGATCACCGATCAAAAATTTAAAGGGGGCACAAACCAGATTGTCTGCGCCCCCAAATCCTATTTAACGGTACTACTTCAGGCGCGTCAGCAGCGACGACGTATCCCAGCGGCCGCCGCCGTTGTTCTGTACTTCTGAGTAAAATTGATCGACCAGTGCCGTAACCGGTAACAGGGCGCCGTTGTTCTTGGCTTCGCTCATGGCGATACCCAAATCTTTACGCATCCAGTCAACGGCAAAGCCGTGCTCGAAATGATCATCGATCATAGTTTCGTGGCGGTTGACCATTTGCCACGACCCGGCGGCGCCTTCGGCCAGGACGGCAATCGTTTCGCGCATATCAAGGCCGGCTTTGGTGCCAAAGGCGATACCCTCGGCCAAACCCTGTACAAGACCGGCAATACAGATCTGGTTGACCATTTTGGCCAGTTGGCCGCTGCCGCAATCGCCCAGCAACTGATGCTTGCGTGCGTAGCAGTCGATGACGGGGATTGAACGATCATAATCCGTCTGTTCACCACCAATCATGATGGTGAGCACGCCGTTTTCGGCACCGGCCTGACCGCCCGATACAGGGGCGTCGATAAAGCCGATCCCCTTTTCCTTGGCTGCGGTCGATATCTTACGCGCGACCTCGGCTGAGGCCGTGGTGTGATCGATCAGCAACGTGCCCTCACCCATACCGGCGAGAACACCCATATCGCCGTAGGTGACGCTGCGCAAATCATCATCATTACCCACACACATGCACACCACATCAGCACCTTTAGCGGCTTCAGCGGGTGTTTCAGCATAGCTGCCACCGTGTTCGTCGGCCCATTTTTTGGCTTTTGCGGTGGTACGGTTGTAAACGGTGACTTCGTGACCACCCTTTACCAGATGTCCGGCCATGGGGTAGCCCATAACGCCTAGACCGATAAATGCCGTTTTCATATGTATGTCCTCTTCAATTCTTTATGTCTTCCATAGCAAGTCCCGAAGACTTAGCCACGATTGATAATCCGGTGCCATCATCAGGTAGCCTTCTGGCATGCCCTGTGATGAGAGTAGTGCCGCGTCATAGTGGCTCTCATCCTCCAGAAACGCGGCATGGTAACCTGCCTCGGTTGCGATCAAAACACCAGCCGAATGATCCCATGGTTTCAGCCGAATACCGTACTGCAGGAACTGAATTTCACCTTGCGCCAAGGCCATGTATTCCTGGCCGCAGCAACGCAACCGGGCGTTAAGTGTGGGCAGGTCTGATTGATGGGCGGTTACCAATGCCTGATGGCGTTTACTCAGGCTGGTACCAAGGGATCCTCGAAGGTGTCCAAGCGACTTATCCGCTCCCTGCGCCCCAAGCCTTTTGTCGTTACCCCATACGCCCTGCCCCAGTTGAGCTGAAATCATCACATCGCGGACCGGATCATAAATCCATGCGGCCTGTGTTATGCAGTTCAATCGAAAACTGATGATAATGGCAAAGTGCGGATTACACTTGGTGTAATTTTTCGTACCGTCGAGGGGATCAATAACCCAAACGGGCCCCGGGGCGCTGAGCAATTCGATGAGGGAGGGATCGTCTTCGAACGATTCTTCGCCCAAGGCTTGTGAGCCGGGCACCAGGTCGGTTAATTGCTGAATGAGCTGCTTTTCTGCGGCCAAATCAATCTCTGTTACCACTTCACCGGGTCGTTTTTCATATACCTGATGATCGGAGAGTGCCTGAAATGCGGGCATGATAATGTCACGGGCAACACGCCGGATAATGTGGCTGACGTTATCTGGGGACGGTACTGGGGATGTCATTGGCATAGTATCCGATCGTAACAGCCATAGGCCGAATTCACCAACGCTTGTGCGTGACCGATGATACGGAGATAGTTACCCATAACAATTTAGAAACAGGAGAGCCTCATGGCAGGTGTTGCAGGACGCGTCGCATTGGTAACCGGTGCTGGTAGTGATGGTGGTATTGGCTTCGCCACGGCGCGGTTGTTGAAAGAAGCTGGTGCCCGCGTGGCCATAACCTCGACCACGGACCGTATATTCGATCGCTTGAACGAATTACCCGGCGACAGCAGTGAGGCCTTCGCCGCACCAGCCGATTTGACGGAAACAGCGCAGGTAGAAAAACTGGTGTCTGATGCCACAGCCGCCCTCGGCCCAATCGACATCGTGGTCAACAACGCAGGCATGGTAGAGATCAGCCGGGATGAACCATCCGGGCATCTCCATTCAACCACAGACGAGGGCTGGCGTTATGGGCTGGATATTAACCTGACCAGCTCGTTTCTTGTGACCCGCGCCGTGCTGACAGGCATGATGGAACGCAATTATGGCCGCATCGTGCATATGTCGTCGGTTACAGGCCCCGTTGTGGGAATCCCCGGCAGCGCGGTTTATGGTGCCGCCAAGGCCGGTATGCTGGGCATGGCGAGATCGTTAGCCATTGAGGCCGGTCCCTATAATGTAACAGTGAATTGTATCGGACCGGGGTGGATCAAAACGCCGTCCAGTAGTGATGCCGAAATCGTTGCAGGTGGCTATACGCCAGCCGGGCGACCTGGCACACCGGATGAGATCGGTCACGTGGCTGTATTTCTGGCTAGTGAGGAATCCAGTTATGTCACCGGACAGCTCATTGTTGTGGATGGCGGCAATACCATACAGGAATATAAAGGGCCGCAGTAGAATTTCCTGAAATGTCTAAGACTCTTGAGTCAAGATGTTGAAATGACTCATTGAAATCCTGTCGATTGACATTTCCAAGTCATAATTAAGCGCAACTTTTCTTGTTCCAGACTCTTGAATTAGACTCTTTGATGAATAGTAAGTGGTTGATATAGTTGAAAATAAAGTAAGTTTCGAAAGAAAATTACAGCGCATCACAAAATAAATAAGCGACAATATTTAGACAGTAACGGTGCGACCTGTCACTATATAAAGTGTTTACCATAATATTATGAGTCCTGACACGTGAATGCCATATCCGTGGTATTTGACACACATGAGTTAAACAGTCTAAACAAAGTGTTAACAAGTTTGGACAATTAACTTGGACTCTTAGGTCAGATGACTCCGCAACAGCTTTCCAGCAAAGAACTGCTTTTGAGGACGGGAATTTCCCGGGCCACGCTGAACAACTATATCGCCTTGGGGGTTCTGCCGCGTCCGAACGTGAAAACACCCGACCAAGGTGATGGCCGAGCCAAGCGGTTGGGGTACTTCCCAGCCAGTGCCGTCGATGTGGTCGCCAGGATAAAAAGTCTCAAGGGAGAGGGAATGAGTATGAGTGAAATCAGGAATGTGCTGGGCAGCACGTCAAACGAAGGGTCGGTAATAACCGATTTCCCCACATCGCCCCTGCATTCGGCGGTGCAACAGGATACATCAGAACCGAAGGGGGCTGAGCAGATGAAGCAGGCCGCCCTGCCCCGGTCGACACCGAATGGTATGAATCTGGATTCCGTGTCCGGACCTGCATATATGGTCAACAATCAGTTTGAGTTGGAATGGGTCAATGGCCCGGCCAATGATGAATTGTTTGGACTGACAAACGGATTATCGGAAGACATTAGGGAGTGTAGTGTCTTTCCTCTGATATTTGAGCACGACCGTGTCAATTTAGCGACTGACCGGGATGAGATTGTCCGATTCCATGTGATGGCGGCGAAAAGCCGAATCCCACGTGCCAAGCTGTACACGCTCGGCGCGCAAATGAATGGCGAACATGTTGAAGCTTTATTGCAGGTCTACGATGAGGTGGAGGATGCCGACCGGGCGACCTTACTACAGACCAAGGTTAATATGGCCCCAGCCGGTTCACCGGATGAATGGCATACCATTTTTGCATCGTTCTTTCGTGAAGGCGTGTTTTTCACTTATGAGCCTTCGGAAAGCCCCAGCGAGGCGTTAATTGAACTCCTTGGCCGTCGTGACATTGTTATCCGTGAACTGTTAAAGCGTCGGCGCCCCTATTTGACGCCACTGGCTGTCATGGTCGCTGATATTCAAAACTCCGTCAAAATTTGCGCTGAACTACCGCCTGAGGAATACTTCGAACTGATCAATCAGATTTGGTCAACGATGGAGCCTATTTTACGAAAATACCATGCGACGCATGGCAAACACGTGGGCGATGGTTTGTTGTGCTATTTCTTCCCGCAACCGGACTGCAACTACATTCTGAATGCTGTCCACTGTTCACTGGAGATGCAGGAAGCCATGCAGGGCATCAATAGCCAGTGGCGTGCGCGAAAGAACTGGACCAATGAGCTGATGTTAAATATTGGGGTTGATGAAGGTCAGGAGTGGTTCGGGGCCTATCAAACCAACACTCACCTCGAGTTCACCGTTCTCGGTGACACCGTTAACCGCGGTGGGCGGTTGAGCGATTTTGCCAGCGGTGGAACGGTTTGGGCATCGAAAAACCTGGTCGGACAATTAACCCAGAGCGAACGTGAGGCGGTGCGTTACGGTGTTCACCGCACCAATGGCGAGGGTGATAAAATTTTTGTTGATGCAACATTCTCAAGGATTTCGAACCTGGTCAATCTTGAGCTACCACAGAATCAGAAGTTGATGGATTTGGGCTCGCTTCCCGTAACCGAGATTACAGGCATTATCGCGCCTGTGTGATCAGGGCGAATAGCATGGATGTACGCCCCTATTTCATTACGTATGAGATTTGGATAGAATAGAGGGAGCCAATCGTCTTCCAACATTATATGAAGTAATCGCGCGATGCCTGATGGTCGTGAACCAACTGAGATCAGGGTTATCCCTTCCCTAACGGAGATTTCAGCCGCTGAATGGGACGCCTGCGCTGGTCTGGAAAATCCCACGGTAAGCCATGCATTTTTGTCCAGCATGGAAGATAGCGGATCGGTAACGGCCGAAACCGGCTGGCAGCCACAGCATCTGTGTGTGTTTGATGGGGCCAAGGGACATGATACCGGCAAACTAGCTGCCGCCGTGCCGCTTTACTTAAAAAACAACTCCTACGGCGAGTACGTTTTCGATTGGGGCTGGGCGGATGCTTATGAGCGCGCCGGTGGGCGGTATTACCCCAAGCTGCAATGTTCGATTCCCTTTACGCCTGTGACCGGTCCGCGTCTTTTGATCAGACCGGATGCAGATCCATCGCTCATGGATGTTTTGACGGCAGGCATGATGCAGTTGTGTGATCGAAACGGTATCTCGTCTGTACATGTGACGTTCCTGCCCGAAGACCAGTGGCAACACATGGGCAGCCAGGACTGGTTGCTCCGCACCGGTGAGCAGTTTCATTGGTTAAACAATGACTATGAAACCTTCGATGATTTTTTGGGCGCGCTGTCTTCGCGTAAACGCAAGAATATCAAGAAAGAACGGAAAAAGGTTGTGGAGCAAGGATTGGATATCCGCGTGCTCAGTGGCGACGATCTGAGTGAGGACGCATGGGACGCTTTCTATGGGTTTTATTGCAACACGTCGGATCGCAAATGGGGGCAAGCCTATCTGAGCAGGGAATTTTTCTCTCTGTTGTCCGAGCGTATGGCCGACAGGATCGCGCTGGTCATGGCGTATGACGGAAATGTGGCCGTGGCTGGTGCTCTCAATATTGTAGGGTCAGATGCCATCTTTGGTCGGAATTGGGGTTGCCTCGCCGATTACAAGTTCCTGCATTTTGAGCTTTGCTACTATCAAGCTATTGAATTCGCTATTCGTCATGGTTTACAGCGGGTTGAAGCCGGTGCTCAAGGCCCGCATAAATTACAGCGGGGCTACCTGCCTACCCACACCTACAGTGCGCACTGGATTCGTGATCCGGGGTTGCGGGGTGCGATCGAAGATTATCTTGAACGTGAGCGGGGCCAGGTGGACGGCGAAATTCGCTACCTGGAAAAACACTCGCCCTTTCGTACAGAGAGTGATTAATTTACGCAATATTAACCACGTTGCGCCCATAATGCTGCATGAAGATTTTGAACTACCGTACCGTCTTGATAGCGGTTTTTATGACGGTACTTGCCCTGTTGAGTACGATATGGAACCCGCCATCAGCAGAGGCGCGCGCTGAATGTGGTCGTATCAACCGCGTTGTGGGTCAGAGTATTCTGGTCAACACCTGTGGCGTATGTCGAAGTATTCAGGTCATAAAAGATCGTACCGGTAACGCCCTGCCCGCCATGCGCACATTCGTGCTGAACGGAGGGGAACAATTCCCCCTGCCCTTCAAGGGAACCGGTGGAACGCGCATTACAATTGACGCGCCGTGCCGTGAGAATACGACACTGGATAATATTAACGAGCGTGACGTGGCCCAGGCGCTGAAACAATGCGTCTTTCCCATGAAAACAGACCGTGGGGTTGTTCTGGTCAACGGTTGCACCAAATGCCGCGCCGTGGTTGTGGAACGCCGCTACTTGGATGGCCGTCAGGTCCACAAATCATACGCCATGAAGGGTAAAAGCGTGCTCACCTTCGCTGACGAAGGGGCAATCTCTGCAAAAATCACCAACGATGCGGCGTGCCGCCTATAAACCGCTAACCTGTATACTGCAGACGCTTTTCTCTACTTCTTCACCACAGCGGGTACTTTGACCTTCTTGCGTTTGACCGGTAGTTTTTTGTCTTCTTCCGGATAGCTGAACACGATCTTGCCATCTTCTACCTTGACCACGACCACACCACCCTTGGTCAGGCGACCGAACAGCAGTTCTTCGGCCATAGGCTTCTTGATGTGTTCCTGAATGACACGGCTCAAAGGTCGTGCACCGAACATCTTGTCGTAGCCTTTCTTGGCCAGCCATTCCCGGGCGCCGTCTGTCAGTTCGATCATGACATTCTTGTCGTCCAGTTGAAGTTCCAGCTCCATCACGAACTTGTCCACCACACGCGACACGACTTCCGGTGCCAACGAGGCAAACCCGATAATGGAATCCAGGCGGTTGCGGAATTCCGGCGTAAACATTTTTTCGATGGCTTCGGTATCGTCACCAATACGCATATCACGCTCGAAGCCCAATGGTGCCTTGGCCATGTCGGCGGCGCCGGCATTGGTGGTCATGATCAGCACAACGTTACGGAAGTCGATGCTCTTGCCGTTATGATCGGTCAGCTTGCCATGATCCATGACCTGCAACAGAATATTGAACAGATCGGGATGGGCTTTTTCAATTTCATCCAGCAACAGAACCACATGCGGGTTCTGGTCCACGGCATCGGTGAGCAAGCCGCCCTGATCGAACCCCACATAGCCCGGCGGTGCGCCAATCAGGCGGGAAATGGAATGCCGTTCCATGTATTCAGACATATCAAAACGGACCAGTTCCACGCCCATGATGAGCGCTAGCTGGCGGGCCACTTCGGTCTTACCAACGCCGGTGGGGCCCGAGAAAAGATACGATCCGATGGGTTTGTGCGGTTCGCGCAATCCGGCGCGAGCCAGCTTGATGGCACTGGACAGTTCTTCTATGGCGTTATTCTGGCCGAACACCACGGTCTTCAGATCACGCTCAAGCGTCTTCAGGGATTCACGGTCATCGGTGGATACAGACTTGGGTGGAATGCGGGCGATCTTGGCGACCACGTTTTCTACGTCTTTGATGGTCACTGTCTTGCGGCGTTTATTGGCGGGCAGCAGCATACGTGACGCGCCCACTTCATCAATGATGTCGATGGCTTTGTCGGGTAATTTGCGATCCGAGATATAACGTGCCGACAGATCAACGGCCGCCTTAAGTGCCTCGGCTGTATAGCGAACCTTATGGAAGTCTTCGAAATAAGGTTTCAGCCCTTTCAGGATTTTCACGGTATCATCGATAGATGGCTCGTAAACGTCGATCTTCTGGAAACGGCGAACCAGGGCGCGGTCTTTTTCAAAATACCCCCGGTATTCCTTATAGGTGGTTGATCCCATACAGCGTAGCTGGCCATTTTGCAGGGCAGGTTTCAGGATGTTTGATGCATCCATGGACCCACCAGACGTGGCACCCGCACCGATAATAGTGTGAATTTCATCGATGAACAGGACGGCACCATCTATGTTTTCCAGTTCTTTCATGACGTTCTTCAGGCGTTCTTCGAAGTCGCCCCGGTACCGGGTTCCGGCCAACAGTGCGCCCATATCCAGCGAGTAGATCGTGTTATTCAGCAAGACTTCTGGCACATCGCCTTCAACAATACGTTTGGCCAGACCTTCGGCGATGGCCGTTTTGCCAACGCCCGGATCACCCACATAAAGCGGGTTGTTCTTGCTACGGCGGCACAGGATTTGAATGGTGCGATCGACCTCTTCCTGGCGACCGATCAGCGGATCAACGCGACCTTCGCTGGCCTTTGCGTTGAGATCAACACAATAGGCCTCAAGGGCTTCCTTGCCGGAGCGGGCACCTTCACCACCCTCCTCGCCTTCCTCGGCACCGCTGATGGTGCGGGTTTCGGATTTACCCGGCACCTTGGCTATACCGTGCGAGATATAGTTGACGGCATCCAGCCGCGTCATTTCCTGAATTTGCAGAAAATAAACCGCATGGCTTTCCCGTTCGGAAAACAGGGCGACCAGAATATTGGCACCAGTGACTTCTTCGCGGCCCGATGATTGCACATGGATAACGGCGCGCTGCACAACGCGCTGGAATCCGGCGGTAGGTTTGGGCTCGGATACACGATCAATGGTGATGTCTTCGTATTCAGAATCCACAAATTCAAGCAAGCCATCGCGCATGGCTTCCACGTCAACGCCACAGGCATTGAACACGGACATGGCATCCGGGTCATCGGCAAGCGACAACAACAGGTGCTCAAGCGTGGCATACTCGTGATGTCGCTCCGTTGCGTAAGCAAGAGCCCGGTGCAAGGTCTGTTCCAGATTTCGCGATAACATGGCGTTTATCCTTTAGCCTTCTGCGTGTTCATTCGTCGTCTTGACCGTCATCATCTTTTTCGATGGTGCATTGTAGTGGATGCTGGTTTTGGCGGGCCATATCCATGACCTGTGTTACTTTGGTCTCTGCCACCTCGTAGGTGAAAATACCGCAGATGCCGACACCGCGCTGATGCACATGCAGCATGATCTGTGTGGCTTCGTCATGTGATTTTCGGAAAAAGCCTTCCAACACATGAATGACAAATTCCATGGGCGTGTAGTCATCATTAAGCATGAGGACTTTGTACATGGATGGTTTCTTTGTTTTGGGTCGCGATTTCAGCGCCACGCCAACGTCTGAATCATCATCAATGTGTTCAGGCGGCCTTGGAGCCTTTGGGTCTTTGGGGCCGGTCATGGCCGTTGTGTCGTTATCAGCCATGTTTTTCAAGGTACCGCGTCCGTAAATGTCTATTTTAAGCATACGCATATGATATAGGTTGATCAGGGCATGGGTCAAAGGGCGCAACGGTGAAATTTGATCAAATCCACGTGCAGGCAAACATTTTGTGGGCTACATGTAGGTATGCCACAGCAATATCACAACGTTTCAGAGAGGTTTGTCGGAATGATCCCAAAATATCTTCGCAATTTCAGATGCTTGGCGATGGCCATTCCATTGGTTGTTCTGTCAGTCATGTATTCGCTCGAGGTGCACGCCCTTGATCTGAACCCGCTTACTATAATCAAAGATGCCCTTGAGACCGTGGTTGAGGACCGAAGTATTGAAAACATCGCCACGGATACGCGAATCAAGACAGAAATCACAGCGGATGTGGTGGAAAAGATGGGTAGCGATGTCATATCCATCAATTCAGATGTTTATGAACAGGAAGTCATGCTGACCGGTATTGTAGAAAACGCCAGCCAGCGTGATGACGCGGCGGCAATTGTCCGTACGATCGCCGGTGTTAAGCAGCTCTACAATGAGATTTTGATCAAATCAGACCTGGAACAAGAACAGGGTGCCGTTGAAAAATGGGTCGATGACACCATCATAGAAACCAAGATCAACGCGCAACTGCTGGATGCCAAGGGCGTAAATGTAACGAATTTCCGATATCGCTCTGTGGCGGGTCACGTGTTTCTGTTTGGCCGTGCGTTGTCAGCACCTGAGAATGCCAAGGCCACCGAGATTGCCAGCGGTATCGAAAATGTGCGATCTGTGGCAAATTTGGTGAAAGTTCGATCCCTGTTGGAAGACTAGGGTCCGAAAAACAAAACGCCCGACGGTGGGGAGGACACCATCGGGCGTTTGTTATTAGGCTGGCCGGTTAGAGCGCGATCGTTTCAACAGGATCACATGGTAATTCTTTTGAAACGTGAATCGCCCTCACAAATCAGACCTGCCCTTTAATGGCATCAAGCTGCGTGTTTTGAGAGCTGTGCGACCGTCTCATTTACCCGTGAAGCCAAAGGCTTAGCGGATGTTTCAGCAAGTTTGATGCTCATTTCGTGCAGACTCTGTGTTTCGGCAACAACAGCGTCATAAGATGATTTAGCTGCTTTGTTGTTCAATGCAACCACGTCGTCTACCGTGGTGCAGGCCATCAGTTCTTTAGTTGAAGAAACGCCCTGCTCGACCGTTTTACTGGCAAATGTGCTCCAGGCAACATTCAGGTCCTGTACACCGGTGACCCAGAGGTTGGATGCTTCCACAACAGCGTCGAAGTTGTCTTTATGAAAAGCAAAAACGCCTTTATAGCCTTTGAACGCTTTTGCGCCGGCTTTGGTTGCGGCTTCTACAGCCTCCGCCATCTGTGATTCAACCTTTGAAGTGGTGGGTTTTACTTCAGTTTCGGCTTTGGGAGCCGCTTGAGGTGTCTT
Organism: Rhodospirillales bacterium; assembly: GCA_018662225.1. GTDB lineage: Bacteria > Pseudomonadota > Alphaproteobacteria > Rhodospirillales > Casp-alpha2 > JABJGO01. The sequence goes on from JABJGO010000046.1 coordinate 15,513, forward strand.
TTTGGTAGCAGTCATTTCCGTAACTCCGATTTATGTCTGTTCGATGCGGATAGCTGGCCACGCAACCGATTCCGCTGAATATGTCATTGCTGCACTGCAGCATCGTTAAGATACATAGGCTCGAAATGTGCTGGTGTCAACAAAAATGCTGCACTGCACAAAAAAATAATAATCCTCTTATGTTGCTGTTAAACAACAGTTAAACAAATATTGTGGTGATACCAACAGGCGGTGTTTCGAAAAAATGAGCATGCGCACCATTTTCGCCTACAAACACGAGCGGCCCATTAACCATTTTTTCAGGCAACAATGGGTACAAGTGTAACAACCTTCATCATGCCCTAATTTGTTGGTTTGTCTGGGATTTTGGGTATGAATTGGGTATAGTCTGGTACGCAGATCGGCAGGCAATGCTGACATCAAGGGGCAGGTATCCCGAATTCAGACGAGGCAAAGCGACAAACGAGGGAAGCATCGAATAGAAATTTGATGCATATCGAGCACCTGATGGGAACTATGTTGTTAAATTTAAAGAACTTCACGGCTCAATCTGCCAAATGTCGATCCATGGCGTCTGCCACAATTTTAGTTATTATTGTGGCCACCATCGCGCTGATCGCCCCGGTTCAATCTGCCCAGGCCAAATACGCCTCGCTGATTCTGGACGCGGAAACGGGCAAGGTTCTGCACAGCGTGAACGCTGATACACGGAACTACCCGGCATCACTTACCAAAATGATGACTATCTATATGGTATTTGCCGCTCTCGAACGCCACGAGATTATGCCTGACACCAAATGGAAGGCCTCGGCCCGGGCCGTTCGTCAACCGGCTTCCAAGCTAGGGATGAAAAAAGGTCAAACGCTTACGGTTCGTGACGCCGTTATGCTCTTGATCACCAAGTCGGCCAATGATGTGGCGACCATGATTGCAGAGAATATGTCGGGAACCGAGCGTGAGTTCGCGCTGGCCATGACGGCAACGGCGCGCAAGATCGGTATGAGCCGCACGACTTTTCGAAATGCATCGGGCTTGCCGCACAAAGGCCAGCTTTCCACCGCGCGTGACATGGCCACACTGGGCCATGCACTGCTGCGTGATTTCCCCGCCTACTACCACCTGTTTTCCACGGCCAAATTCAAATATGACGACCGCACCTACAAAAACCACAATAAGCTCCTGGCTAGTTACGACGGAACAGATGGTATCAAAACCGGTTATATCCGCGCGTCAGGCTACAATCTCGTGGCTTCGGTCAAGCGAAACGGCCAACGCCTGATCGGTGTTGTCTTTGGTGGTGATTCATCGAAGATGCGTAATCGTCATATGGTCAAGCTGCTGGATAAGGGCTTTCGCATCCTGAATGAAGGTGGCGGCATGGCCATGGCATCGGCCGCATCACCCGCGTCCACACCCACACCCTCCAGTGCTCACGCGTCTGCATCGTCAACAACGGTGGTTGCCAGCGCGGGCATTACGTCCGGTAAATATGCTTGGGCTATTCAGGTCGGTGCCTTCAAAAGCAAAGACCACGCCAACCGCGTCGCTGTCGAGGCCGCTGGTATTGTGCCAAAGATCATGAGTAATGGGTTTGTGGCCGTGGTGCCGCTGACCAAGAAATCTGGCAAATTGCTGTACCGGTCCCGTATTCACGGTATTACCAAGGGCCAGGCTTATCGGGCCTGTAAGGTGCTGGAAAAGCGCAAGATCAACTGTATGGAAGTACGCTTGCCCAAAAACCAGCAGGTGGCACAGCTGGGCGCGAACTAGAGCAAAACCGGAGAAAATGGCTTCATTTTCGAACGTGGCTTTGCGGCAATATCAACAAGCCCTTCTCTTTCTTCCTTCCTGTTTTCTCTACTTAAGCCTGCCGATTGGGATGATCTCTTTCGAGGCCTCGCTGTACGTTCCACCCTGCCAATCACCGAGCCAGCGGTCCACGCTGAGGCCCACATTCCGGATCAACTGAGCCAGAACTTCTTTGGCCGGAAAGGCAATCTGTGACGCGGCGGACAAGACCTGCCCGGTGGCTTCAATCCGGTAATGGGTTTCGTAGGTGAGAACACCGCTCAGGGCATCCTGGCTGGCGTCACTCCACGCCTCAACAGCCCCCAGTTCGGGGTGGTTCACGGTCCATTTGGATTGCAGTCCCGATTCCATCCATTCGCGCCACGCTTCTCTGAGCGGGTTTCTGGAATCAAAAATAAATTTCCCGTCGGGTTTCAAGTGCTCGGCAATGGTCGTGAGCACAGCGCGCCGGTCATCATCGGTCAGAAAAACCTGAAAGGCATGGCCCGTAAGGACGATCAGATCAAACTTCTGACCCAAGCGGATGGTACGGGCGTCGCCTTCGACCCAGCTTACCTGATCGCCATTTGGCCGTGCTCTCGCCACATCAAGCATAGCACTTGCCGGATCAACGCCAACATTCAGTCGGCCTTCTGCGATACCCGCCAGAAACTGACCGGTGCCACACCCCATATCGAGCACAGAACCGGCATCTGTCGCCATATTTTTGCAGTAAGACATATCATCAAATTCGCCCCATGGATTTTGCGCATCATAGAACTGAACCAGTTCCGCGTCATGATAGAGGCGATCAATGTCAGACATTGTCAGGTATCATCAGGCAAACTGAGGCCCGATGCGGCCAGTTGTTCGGCCAGTTCTGCCTGTAAGCGATCCAGGCCTTCCTGGGTACCTGACTCGCACCGTGCTACCAGCACGTCCTGGGTATTGGATGAGCGAAGTAACCACCAACCGTCTTTGGTCTCCACCCGAACGCCGTCGATGGTGCTGACGGTTACGTCCGTTCTGGTTTCCATTTGTGTTTCCAGGCGCGCACGGACTTCGGCCACGGCGGGCAGTTTGCGCTCTTCGGCGCAAGGGAAACGAAGTTCTGGCGTGTTCATCAACGCTGGCAGTTGATCGCGAAGATCAGCCAGTGTCTCATCACCCGAAGCCAGAATGGACAGCACGCGAATAGCCGCATACTGAGCGTCGTCAAAACCATAGTAGCGATGCTTGATAAAGATATGAGCGCTCATTTCACCGGCAAGAGGTGCGCCTGTTTCCTGCATCTTGTTCTTGATCAGGGAATGACCGGTCTTCCACATGACCGGCTTACCACCCATGCGTCGGATTTCATCGAAGAATGCCCGGCTGGCCTTCACGTCGGTAATAATAGTCGAGCCGGGTAATTCGCGCAGGACTTCGCTGGCCAGCACAATGAGAATCTGATCACCCCACAGCACGCGGGCCTTGCTGTCGATAATACCGATGCGGTCACCATCGCCATCGAACCCGATACCCAGATCACAACCATCGCGTAAGACCACTTCTTTCAGCTGATCCAGATTGGCTTCAACCGTGGGGTCGGGATGGTGGCTGGGGAACGTGCCGTCGATAGTTTCGTTAATCAGGATATGGTCACCGGGCAGCTTTTTCACCAACGCCTGAATAACATCACCCGATGCACCGTTACCGGGGTCCCAGGCAACCTTCAGGTCTTTGGTTCCCTGATAGTCTACGGCCAGACGATCTACGTAGGCATCAAACACGCTTTCGCTGGTGACAACACCTTTGCCGTGGCACAGTTCACCTGCACCCACGCGACGGCCCAGTTCCTGAATATCCGGTCCCCAGAAAGACTTGCCCTGATACACCATCTTGATGCCGTTATAATCCGGTGGATTATGTGATCCGGTGATCATGGCGCAGGCGTCTGTGTTCAGATGGTAGGCGGCAAAATAAGTCATGGGCGTGGGGCCAAGCCCAATGCGCACCACATCCATGCCACTGGCCGATAATCCTGAAACGATGGCCTCTTCCAGCTCTGGCGAGCTAAGGCGGCCATCGTATCCAACAGCGATGGATTTACAGTCTCGTTCAAGTAACATGGAGCCCAAACCATGACCGATGGCCGTGACGGCGTCAGGCGTTAGTGAGTCCGTGACGATGCCGCGAATGTCATATTCGCGCAGGATGACGGCGTCCAGTTGGAAACCTGTAGACATACTCAACCCCAATCAAACCCGGCCAATGCTGTAGTAAGCGAACCCGGCCTCCGACATTTCATCGGCGTTATAGATGTTGCGAAGATCAACCATGATCGGCGATTTCATGGCCTCTTTCATGCGATCCATTTGCAGGGCTCGGAACTGGTTCCATTCGGTGACAATGACCACAGCATGGGCGTTCTCTATGGCGTCATAGGTATCATCGCACCAGGTCACGCCGCTCAGCAATTCTTTGGCTTCGCTCATGCCTTCCGGATCAAAGGCTTGTATGGTTGCGCCAGCATTTTGCAGGGCCGGGATAATGTCCAGGCTCGGCGCGTCACGCATATCATCCGTGTTGGGTTTGAATGTGACACCGAGTATCGCGATGGTCTTACCATCGACCGAGCCATTACAGGCACTAATCACCCGGCCTGCCATCGCTTTCTTGCGGCTGTCGTTTACCGCCACCACCGTCTCAACAATTTTGAGTGGAGCCCCGGCTTCCTGTGCCGTGCGGACCAGCGCCAGCGTGTCTTTAGGAAAACATGATCCGCCGTATCCGGGGCCAGCATGCAGGAACTTCGATCCGATACGGCCATCCAGTCCGATGCCCTTGGCCACGTCCTGAACATTCGCATCCAGCTTTTCGCATAAATCCGCTACTTCATTGATAAAGGTGATCTTGGTGGCGAGAAACGTATTGGCCGCGTATTTGATCATCTCGGATGATTGACGCGTGGTGAACATAATGGGGGTCTCAGCCAGATACAGCGGGCGGTACAATTCACGCATCACATCACGGGCTGGCTCGCTGGAGGTACCGATGACAACCCGGTCAGGGCGCATAAAGTCTTCGATGGCCGATCCTTCACGCAGAAATTCAGGGTTCGAGACCACATCGAACTGTGCATCTGGATTAGCTTTCTTGATGACGCTTTCCACTTCGCGTCCCGTGCCCACGGGTACAGTGGATTTGGTGACAACAACCGTATAGCTGGTCATGGCTTTGCCAATTTCTTCGGCCGCCGCATAGACGTATGACAGATCGGCATGGCCGTCACCACGGCGACTGGGCGTGCCCACGGCAATAAAGACTGCATCGCAACCTTTGATGCCTTCGGCCAGATTGGTGGTGAATGACAAACGTCCGGCTTGGGTATTCTTGGCCACCAAATCATCTAGACCCGGCTCGTAAATGGGAATAACGCCTTTCTTCAGGGCGTCAATCTTGGCGGTATCTTTGTCTACACAGACAACATCCAGACCAAATTCGGAAAAGCAGGCACCTGACACCAGGCCTACATAACCGGTGCCGATCATCGCAACGCGCATTTATGAGTATTCCTTCAAAATAGCTGCCACACCATCGCGCATATCGTCTCTGGACAGCGCGAACGCAATATTGGCTTCGATAAAGCCCTGTTTGGTGCCGCAATCAAATCGTTTACCTTCAAACCGCATACCGTGAAAGTCTATCTTGCCGATGGTTGCTGCCATGGCATCGGTCAGTTGAATCTCACCGCCGGCACCTGTCTCGTGTTTATCCAGTTGGTTAAGGACTTCCGGTTGCAGGATATAACGCCCGATGATGGATAGTGTCGAAGGCGCGACGGAAGGGTCGGGTTTTTCCACCAATCCTTTTGCGCGGGCAATCTTTCCGTCATCGGTTTCGATATCCAAAATACCATAGCGATTGGTGTGTTCGCGTGGAATGTCTACGACCGCAGCGATATTGCCACCAATTTCATTATAGGTATCGATCATCTGTTTCAGGCATCCAGGCTTGGCCAGAATTATATCATCCGCAGATAGCACAGCAAAAGGTTCGTCACCAATGTAGTTTTTACCGCACCAGACCGCATGGCCAAGGCCCAGCGGTTGTTGCTGTCGAACGTAGGTTAGTTGGCCTGGTGGTGGTGAGCAATCCAGAACGGTTTTCAAATCATCAGTTTTGCCGCGTTCTTTCAGGGCCAGTTCCAACTCCACCGCATGATCGAAGTGATCTTCCATGGCGCTTTTGCCGCGTCCGGTTACGAAGATGAACTGCTCAATACCCGCTTCGCGGGCTTCTTCCAGGGCGTATTGGATCAACGGCTTGTCTACCACCGGCAGCATCTCTTTCGGCAGCGCCTTCGTCGCCGGTAAAAACCGCGTGCCAAGGCCCGCGACGGGGAACAGCGCTTTGCGAACAGGTTTGATTGCCATGGTCTTTCTAAATCTCTGAATTTATGGGGTCTTTGTGCCACAGGCCCCTATGGGCCGCAAGTAGGCCTTTCAATTAGGTGTGCTAAACAGTTTTACCAGATTTGCCACTTCCTCACGGGCCGCGATATGGGAAGGGCTGAGTGGTTTACCGCCGGATGCCTCACGCAGATCAAGAATAGTCAAACCCACGAGAAACAGCTCGCGATAGATAACGCGTTCGCTGAAACCATGCACTGGGGAGAACGTCAGCAGGCCTGACATCTCGCCCAGTGCCCATTCCACATCCTGGGCGTTATGAGAATCCAACTGACCAACACGGTTTCGCAGCACGTACCAGGCCAATGGTTTCTGGCCCTGAGCCGAGCGGTTTTGTCGTATATCCAAAATCATCTCGGCGTAATGGCTGGGGCCAAGAACTTGTCTGCGTCGGGCATCAATATGGCCTAAAACATCCAGGTCCACGAAGCTGTCATTAACGGGGGTGATCAACGTGTCCGCCATGGAATGGGCAAGCCGGGACAGCGGTGTGTCCGAACCCGGTGTGTCAATAACCACCACATCGCTATTCGCCAATGCTCCTTCGATCAATAGCGTCAGGCGTTCGGCGGCCTTTTCATCACTACTGTTTGGGTTCGGCTCGTCTTCGCCGGTGACCTTGCTTCCCGTATAGTGTTCGGACATGGGAAGCGTTTTGCCCAACTGTTCACAATAGGCACGGCGGTTTGCCATATACCGGCTGAGGCTGGACTGACGCACATCCAGATCGATTGACGTAACCCGCAAACCGTTCATGGCCAATCCGACGATCAAATGCATGGCGGTAGTGGACTTGCCACACCCGCCCTTCTCATTGCCGATGACGATAACTGGTTTGTTCGAGTTCATGCACATCCAATACAGAAAGACCCTTAAAGAATCGTTCTCAATTCAGGGCCATCTTGGCATAGCATAAACAAAAAGAAATGATGTTACTGCGTGAAGATGATGCCGTCTGGTCTGAAGGCATGAAAGACGAAGGCGAATGTCACATCGTGGACAACATCAATTAGTTGCCCGCTCTCTTGGCGTTGAACCAGTATATTACCCACGTCCCGTCCCTGGCTGATGCTGCTGGAATCCAGGGCGGAATTTTGCCCGGCATGCCAGGACAAAATGAGATCCCCTTTTTCAATACGCCCCTTATCGCGCAGCACCTGCATAGCCCACGCTTCGTTACCGACGGCTATAACCCGCACCATGGGCTTGATACCGTCAGGCATATCTCCACGGTATAGAAACGGGAAAGCGGCTGTGTCGTATCCCACATAAGGGTTCCGGCCGTAGGGGCGCATGTTCGGATTGTTGGGGATCAGAACCTGGCCACGGGGTGCGCGCGCCCGAAAATCAGCCCACGATTCCAGGCGGGACGGCAGCATGCGAAGCTTCGCACCGGTCAGCTCGCCGATAATCCCCTGCCCTAAAAATTGCTGCCACCAAGAGGACGTCTGCCGATCATACATCACCATGTCCGAATTTCGCAGCTTGCCAGTTGTTCCAAATTCCAGGGTTTGTCCATTGTGCCTGCGATCAAACACGATGGAGGAATTGCACAATGGGCAAAATGTAACGGCAACCGGGATGCCTGCAATCTCATCATTCACGATCTCATGGAATGTCAGGATGCGGATGGGGTAGGCTTTGGCTTCACCATCAATGATCAAGCCAATGACGGGTTCCATGTCCGTTAGGCCCGTAATATCTGAAACAGGAACGAATACAGGTGCGTCAATGGACGGGATACCGTCCTTGGGCGGGCCGCCGGATATGATCTCATCAAAAGGCACGGAATGGCGGCTAAAATCTGTCGTTTGCCATTCATAGTCCCAACTGGACGGGTGATCGTCGGCAAGAGCCAGACTGGTTGTTATTAACAAAAGGCCAGCCAAAGCATGCAACGCGTAGCGTCGGAATAATGTAAACACAACACAACCTCACAGCGGTTTGGGTGACTGACGATGCCGAAAACAGGTTTACGCTGCAAAGCAACAGGCATCACAACTTGGTGAGGCTGGTAACAGAGGTGGCAACAACTGATTAACCAGTGTGGTTTATGGTGTGTGCAATTAATTCTGTTACAATCGCGTTGTAGGCATTCACGAGTTGGATTCTGATACATGAAAATGAAGAACTCTCTTCGGCACGCTGGTTTTGCTCTTTTTATAGGTGCGAGCCTGCTGATCATGCCGAATTTAGTCCATGCCCAAGAGATACCTGATGACGATTCCGGAGTCGTTCGTATCCAGGGGGAGGATGTGAATGCTCAAGAGGATATTGATCTGACACCCAGCGGCCCGTTGGTTGATTACCGCGAGGAAATGAGACGTTTTATTCAGAACATCGCTCGGTTTGCGCGCGGCTATAAACGTGAATTCAATGTGATAATCGAAGACGCGCTTGAGCTGATTGTCAAAAGAAACGTGACGGATGAAACGTTGGCCATGCCTGCACGCACATTCACGCGCTCGATTCAGGGCGTCATGGCTACCGGTTTGTATCACGGCACCCCGCAATTTGGCGAGCCAGCCGGTGACGATAAAATTCTGACGGCAAATCTGGATCTGCTGCTGAAGGCTGATCAAGCTGGATTGGCCGTTTTCGTTCTGGATGAAACCAGCGATCGGGCCCAGATTGATGCTGGCCGTTCTCAGACCAAGGGTTTGGGGTATGTGTATGGGGCCACGGATCATGCTGAGTTTGATTTGAGCATGCTGCCAAGTTATCCGAGGCGCCCGTTCGACGAGAATCCGGTTAGTATTTTGTCACTGGGGGCCATCAAGAATTTCGCTGTGATCGGTAACGCCAATGCCTATGGTCGCGAAGATGAATTCGCCTTGCAAATGCATGAAACTAATCACGATTTGATGATTGTTGATGTGTTTCTGGGGCAAAAGCCTTTAAGCAAGCGCGCGGTCGAAACATTGAAATACAAGAAAAACGGGGCGCGGCGGCAGGTCTTTGCGCGCGTTGATATCGGCACCGCCGCCAGTTACCGGTATTACTGGAAAGCCAACTGGCGTGAAGGCTTCCCACCATGGCTGGGACGCACGCTACCAGACAATCCAGATGCTCACTATGTGGAGTACTGGCGACCGGAATGGCAGCGTATTATCACAGGCGATACGCAGTCCTACATTTATGGTGTCATTGATCAGGGGTATGATGGCGTGATTCTCGCTGGCGCAGACATCTACCAGGCATTCGACGGCAGCACCGAAGAGCAGTAACAGAAATCAGAAGTGGGCAGGTTCGCGAGAGGCTTACAGCGTTGCAGATGTCTGGTGAACATCCTCTACAACAAAACCATCATCCGGGGGAAATCGCTGAGCGATGAGTTCCCGCGCTTCAGTTTCGTCTTTGGCTATAATGTCTCTTAGTTGTGTGTCTGCCCATTGATCGTCGAAGTAACGATGGCTCTGATTTTCTTTGACCAGGCTTCTTACTTCTCGATTGTAGATGGCCACTTCGTAAATATTGTGACCGTTCTTTGGCTGCTGTAGCATTACTGTAACCTTCCGGTTATCGTTGATTGCGTTCCCAAACACTCAGCGGCAATCTTGAAACGTTCAGGGTTGCCCGCCTGATTCTTATTTTACAATAGAATTGTTAACACGGTGTTTCGTGCTGTCAACGAGTGCTGTGATAACAATCGCAATTTCTTACTTTATTTGTGGATTTTAATGAAAAATGGCAGAAATCACACGTATTGTGGCGTGTTTGAGCACCAATTCGACTTGAAGGCCCGATTTAAATTTCAATCGTCGCGAATCGGGTAAAGCGAGCAATGCTTGGCTTACGACAAATCAGTTTCCCGGTTTGCCAGCGAAACCAGCGTATGCAAAAGCACGTTTGTGCCAGCTTCAAGATCGTCGGCTTCTGTGTATTCGGCCACATTGTGACTTATACCACCAACACTTGGCACAAAGATCATGGCGGTGGGGCAATTGGGTGCGAATGCCTGGGCATCATGCCCGGCCCCGCTGGGCATTTGGCGAACAGAACACCCCAATGTCATGGCATTGTCAGTGATCAAGTCCACGACGCGTTGATCAAACGGGGTGGGATCGTACCGGGCCAGTGTCTCGATTTCCACATCCAGCCCTTCAGAAGCCGCGATATTGTTCGCATGGGCATCAAGCCGTGCCTCGGCCTCGCGTAATAATGTCAAATCCGTATTTCTGAGATCCACCGTGATGATGGATTGCTTGGCGATAACGTTGATCAGATTGGGCTCCATCAGGATAGTGCCCACTGTGACAACCTGTGGCTCACCCATATCTATCGCTAAATGGCGACCAAAGGTGGCGATTTCACCAGCCGCGTAACCACAATCATGGCGTAAAGACATGGGCGTGGTGCCCGCGTGATTGGACGTGCCGGAAAACGTGATCTGCTTCCACAGCAAGCCCTGCACGCTATCGACCGCACCAATGGTGATACCCCGCTGCTCAAGGACCGGCCCCTGCTCCACATGCAGCTCGACAAATGCCGCCGCGCGCATGGTGTCCACATCCACGTCACCGGCGTAACCAATGCGGTTCAGTTCGCCATCCAGCGTCGCACCATCTCGGTCTTTTGAGCGCAACATACCGTCCAGCGGAAGGTGCCCCTGATGCACCATGCTGCCCATCATGTCGGGTTGAAACCGCACGCCTTCCTCGTTGGTGAAAAAGCCCACGCCAAGGGGCAGCGTTGTCTGCATGTCCATATCGTTCATACTGGCAATGACCTCGAGACCTGCCAGCACACCGAGCGTCCCATCATACCGCCCGCCAGTGCCCACAGTATCAATATGAGATCCGGTCAGAACCACCGGTCCATCCTCGGTTCCCGCACGGGTGCCGATAACATTGCCAACCCGGTCAACGCTCACATCAAGCCCCAGATCGTGCATCCACCGACACACCAGATCACGCCCGGCCTTGTCCTCATCTGTGAGGGCAAGGCGGCAGACTCCGTCGCCATCAATTTTTCCGATTTGAGCCAACTGGTCGAGGCGATCCAGCAAGCGGGCGATGTTGATGCGTAAGTTGTTTGTATCCATGGACATCACACTAACCAGCCACCTGCTACAGGCAACAAGAAATTGCCCTTGCCGGAGGCAACAAGAAATTGATTGGCTGTTACCACGCGCTGGTTCATATACTTAAGTTATGAGCACAATCTTTCACCTCACTCGCGTTGCTTGTTGCATGGCCGCAATCGTTCTGATTGTTGGTAGTGTATTCGGCGCCCCGTCACTGGCTGGCAGCTTACAGGTTTCAGGCCCGGCGACCGTTATCACGGGCGATACGCTGGATGTGGCTGGGCATCGGTTCCGGCTGTTTGGCATTGCCGCCCCTGATTTGGGCCAGTCATGTCAATGGCCGGACAAGGTCATACCCTGTGGTGATGTGTCACGCACGGCGTTGATGGACCTGGTTATTGCCGCCGACGTAAACTGTGAAGCTGTTGGCAATATGGATCCCATGTCTGATGGCACCACCCTGGCTCGATGTGACGTGGACGGCTTTGATGTAGGAAAGAACATGGTCCACACAGGGTGGGCCGTTGTGTTTGCCCAACAATCCATTGAATCCCAGGGCGAATACCAGGATACTGAGGACAAGGCGAACGAAGCTGGGCGTGGATTGTGGAAAGGCACTTTCCAGTTGCCATGGGAATGGCATGCCGATAACGGAACCGTCAATGACTGACCCCTCTGTTTTGGCATCTTTGAAACCGGGTGAAGATCTGTGGGTCTTTGGCTACGGTTCGCTCATGTGGAATCCGGGCTTTGAATTTGAAGAGCAATGTGACGCCGTTCTGAACGGGTTTCATCGTTCATTTTGTCTTTATTCCCACCACTACCGGGGTACGTTTGATAACCCGGGACTGGTGCTAGGTCTTGATCAGGGGGGCGATTGCCGGGGGTCGGCCTTTCGAATTGCGGCCCATATGGTACGGGACGTGGTTGCCTATTTGAATGAACGTGAATTGGTCAGTTATGACTACCTGCCGCGTTATCTTGATATCACGATTACCCAAGGTGGCACCGAAGCACAGGTCAGGTCCTATACCTTCATTGCGGACACCGTCAGTGAGCAGTACGCCGGGGGGCTGAACGTGGACCAGAAAGCCTCGCTCATCATGAATGCACAAGGTATCGCCGGGCTAAATCGTGACTATCTTATCAATACGGTTCGCCATATGGACGATACCGGTTTTGGTGATCCGGATTTGCTGGCACTGCTTGATCAGGTCGAGCGTCTAACCGGTATGATCGACATGGGCGGCGGCATCTAAATGGCGCCTTCATCGAAAGCTGTCAGGTTGTCAGGCTGAATATAGGGAGAAATCAGCGCGCGATATTGCATCCCTGCCTTGTTGTTCGGATTGGCGGTTTTTTCCCTGCGTGACATCAACCATGACGGATACGAAAACCCTTAAATCATCACCAAGTGCCGGGGTGCTTAATGTGATGGCCGTGCCGTCATTATTCTTGATCTCGAACATCCAGTCGTTCATGGCATGGGCCACGTGGGACAATGCGCCGAACCCAAAGGTTTTTGCGGTTCCCTTGATGCTGTGAACCTCTTCCAGGATGAGTTCGAAATCGTCGGACAATCTTTCTTCGTTGGCTTGAAACTCACCAAGCAAATGAACAATCGTTTCAAGGCGAGCCAGTGCATCAGCACGAAACTCTTCCGCCATATTGTCGATCGTGGTTTTGTAGTCTGGGGTATTCATATCTTAATGGTTATAATTTCAGACCTTGGGGGCAAACGTATTGTCGCTTATTTACGCGCCATCGTCACAAATTTGACGAATTGTGGCGCTTTGCAGGCTGTACGGTCACGCACATGAGCCTTAGACTAGGTTATATGGGGATGAAGGTCGGGATTGACCAGTTATGAGTGAAAAAATAGAATTATTGGCCTGGAATCAATGCATTGGCCGGGTTATATCGAATATTGATCGGGCAACTGTATTGGATGAGTTGCTTGGCGGCATTAGTGACAATGTGCCTTTCGATCTTTGGTATGTGGCGTTTTTCCGTACCGACGGCCCTCCGTTGGAAGTCGGTTATAGCTACGCCGCCAACACACGTGAAGAATATGCCGAAGGCCCCTATTTGCTGTGCCCGTTTTACAATGCGTTTCTGGATGGCCTCGCCAGTGGCTGCTACTCTATGAAGCAGTTCGCCCCGCCGGATTTTAAGAACAGCGAATATTATCTCACCTATTATGCCCCGTGGGGTGACTCCAGTGAGGTCGCTTACAATCTCGTTATGGACGAAAACACAGCGGCCCATGTGTCACTATCGCGCCGGGGCAAACACGCCCGCTTCAGCGCTGCCGAAATGCGGTTTCTTGAGCAGGCCTTGCCCGTTGTCAACGCCGTCATGGACCGTATCTGGCAACGCACTCGGCTGGAAAATCAGGATGGTCAACAGTTTGGCATGGATTTCCATGTGCGTATGACACAGGCGTTTCGAAAGTTTGGCACTGCGTATCTTACAGATCGTGAAAGCGAGATTACACATCTGCTTTTACGGGGGCATTCCGCCAAATCTATTGCACGCCTTTTGGATATTTCGCCAGGAACCGTGCGAAATCATATGAAAAGCATCTATATCAAACTGGAGATATCATCACAGGCAGAGCTGTTTGGCCTGTTTTTCGAATCCCTCTCCCATGTGGGAAACGATATGGCAGAAGACCCCCTAACGACGTTACGCAAGACGGGATAGCCACAGGATATTTAGAGGGAGAAGTGGTAGACGAGGCGGGACTCGAACCCGCGACATTCCGATTAAAAGTCGGATGCTCTAGCCAGCTGAGCTACTCGTCCTTATCACTTGTCAATGCGCTGTCTTGATAATCACCAAGCTTGCGCAGGTTATGTTCGAAGCGATGACCAAGCTTGCGCAGGTCATGTTCGAAGCAGAGGTTTTATATGATTTGGGGGCGAAGTCAAACCCGACTGAACAAAGATTGTATGATTTTTTATGTGCCGAAATGTTGCTTTAGATGAGCAGCCACAGCGGGTGACACAAAATGCGAAATATCGCCGTCTAAACGGGCAATTTCCTTCACAAAACGCGATGAAATGAACTGATAACGGTCTGATGCCATCAGAAAGATCGTTTCCACATCAGGCTGCATACGGGCATTCATGGCGGCCATCTGGAACTCGTATTCAAAATCAGATACAGCGCGAAGCCCGCGAACAATAACCGAGGCCCCCACGTCGGTGACAAAATTCACCAGTAGTTTGTCAAAACTGACGATTTCAATGGTCGCATGACCGTTGGTTCGTAAAGGAGCGATATCCTCTTCCAGCAACGCAACACGTTCTGTCATCGGGAACAGCGGGCCTTTGCCGTCGTTGCCAGCCACGGCAATAACCAGCTTGTCCACGACCTTCTGGGCGCGTGAAATGATATCCGTATGGCCCAGAGTGACCGGGTCGAACGTGCCGGGATAAATACCAATGCGTTCGCCCATGATCTATCCCCTATTCACTTTCCGCCGGTGTGTCATCATCATCAGCAGCATCTTCGTTCACGTCTGTCGGACCTTCTGGAGCGGCTTCGCCTTCGTTGATTACGGCTTCGATCTCGCCGTCTTCCTCATCACCTTCATCGCCATCCACATCTTCACGCAACCGGGACACCGATACTACGGATTCGTCCTCGGCGGTCTTGAAGATGGTCACGCCACGGGTGCTACGACCGACGATGCTGATGGAATCGATGCCGCAGCGGATAAGTTGACCACCGTCGGAGACCATAACCAGCTGGTCACCCTCGATCACAGCAAATGATGCCACCACGCTGGTTTGTTTTTTACCGCGCGCCGTGTCGATAGCGGTAATACCCTTCCCGCCTCGCCCGGCGATGCGGTATTCGTAGGCGGATGTGCGCTTGCCAAAACCGTCCTTGGTGATGGTGAGCACGAATTCTTCATTTCCAGCCATGTCCTGGAACATGGGTTCAGCCAGGCGTGAGGCCAATTCTTCATCCCGTGCCTTGTCATCGGCACGGTCTGTATACTCGCTGCTTTGCAGGCGGCGGTTGGCGCCAACTGATTGCAGATACGTATCCCGGTCCGCCACTTCGGCCTTCACATGGTGAAGCACAGACATGGACATGACTTCGTCGTCTTTGGCCAGACGCATGCCCCGCACACCGACTGAGGTGCGGCCTGAGAACACGCGCACGCCTTCTACAGGGAAACGGATACATTTACCGGAATAGGTATTCAACAGCACGTCTTCGTCTTCTGTGCAGGTGCGAACCCGGACCAGTTGATCACCCTCATTCAGCTTCATGGCGATTTTGCCATTGGCCATTACATTGGTGAAATCGCTCAATCTGTTTCGCCGCACATTACCGGCGCTGGTGGCAAACATGACGAACAGATCGCTCCACGTGGCCTCGTCTTCCGGCAATGGCATGAGGGTCGAGATCGTTTCATTCTCATCCAGCGGCAGCAAATTGATCAAAGCCTTACCGCGTGCCGTCGGGGTTCCCAGTGGCAGCTTATAAACCTTCGTCTTGTAGACCATGCCGGTGGACGAGAAGAACAGCACCGGCGTATGCGTATTCACCACGAACACCTGGGTCACGAAATCCTCGTCCCGGGTGCTCATGCCGCTGCGGCCCTTGCCGCCGCGGCGTTGGGCGCGGTAGGTGGAAAGCGGCACGCGTTTCACGTATCCGGCATCGGTCACGGTGACAACCATGTCTTCGCGCTGGATCAGGTCTTCTATGTCGGACTCGAATTCCTGTTCAATAATCGTGGTGCGCCGTTCATTGGCAAAATCCGTACTGATTTGCACCAGTTCCTCACGCAAAATACCGTAAAGCTTTTCGCGGGACCGAAGGATTTCAAGGTATTCCAGAATCTGTTCGCTCAATTCACGAAGGTCGCCGCCAATCTTGTCCCGCTCCAGTCCGGTCAGCCGGTGCAGGCGCAGTTCCAGGATGGCTTTGGCCTGGGTTTCGGACAGATGATATTTGCCGTCCACCACCTGCTGACCGGGTTCGTCCAGCAGGGCGATCATAGGCTCCACGTCTTGTGCGGGCCAGGCGGTGGCTTGTAACTGCTCGCGCGCGGTTTGTGGGTCTTTTGCGGCCCGAATGAGTTTGATGATCGCATCAATATTGGCCACAGCCACGGCCAGACCAGCCAATACGTGGGCCTTGTCGCGAGCCTTGCCCAGCTCAAAGATAGTGCGACGTCTGATCACCTCTTCGCGGAAGGCCACGAAGGCGACGATGATCTGTTTGATGTTCATCTGTTGCGGCTGGCCGTTGTGCAGGGCCAGCATGTTGACGCCGAAACTGGTTTGCAGCGGGGTGAAACGGAACAATTGGGCCAGAACCACCTCCTGTTCAGCGTCGCGCTTCAACTCAATGACGACCCGTACGCCGTCACGATCAGACTCGTCACGCAGATCGGATATGCCTTCGATTTTCTTGTCGCGAACGGCTTCGGCCATGATTTCAATCATGCGCGACTTGTTCACCTGATAGGGAATCTCGTGCACGATGATGGCGATTCGATCCTTGCGAATCTCCTCAAACGATGTACGTCCCCGCATAACCACAGAGCCGCGGCCTGTGTGAAAGGCCGAGCGAATGCCGGACTGACCCAGAATGAGCCCACCGGTGGGAAAATCCGGGCCACTCACGTACTGGTCGATGATTTCGTCGATGGTGATATCCGGGTTCTCAATATAGGCACAGCACGCGGCCACAACCTCGCCCAGATTATGGGGCGGGATGTTCGTGGCCATACCAACAGCGATACCGCCGGCGCCGTTTACCAGCAGGTTGGGATAACCGGCAGGCAGAACACTGGGTTCCTTTGTTGATTCGTCATAGTTTGCCTGGAAATCAACCGTATCGCGGTCGATATCTTCCAACAGCGTATGCGCAGCTCGATCAAGGCGGGCTTCGGTATACCGCATGGCAGCCGCCCGATCGCCATCCATGGAGCCGAAGTTACCCTGCCCGTCAATCAAGGGCAGGCGCAGCGAAAACGTCTGTGCCATACGCACCATGGAATCATAAATGGCCTGATCACCATGGGGGTGATACTTACCCATGACATCACCGACGATACGCGCCGATTTACGATATGGCTTGCCCGCTTCATAGCCACTTTCTTTCATGGCATAGAGGATGCGCCGGTGTACCGGTTTCAGCCCGTCCCGCACATCGGGCAGCGCCCGGCTGACGATCACGCTCATGGCATAATCAAGATATGACGAGCGCATTTCCTCTTCGATGGTAATGGGCGAAACGTCGAATCCTGATGGCGGTGTCGGGGTAGCGTTTTCGGGCGAATCTGGCGGTGTGGACAACTTGGAAAAATCCAGTCTTTTCAGTTACTTAAATGCGCAGGTAAGACGCACGAATCGGTCCCCTATTTTTACCATTTTTCGCACCCGCACACAACCGCAACAACGGCTTAAATTGGTACTGGGTTTAATGGTGAGAAACCGCGATCAGGAACGTGATAAGGGCGCTGGATTAGGGGGTGCTGCGCTCGGCAATAACGGTGGTATGGCGCCGGGTTCGGAGCCAGAAAGCAACGCAGAAAACGATCAGTGCCGGTGCGATAACGGCCAGATTGACGGCGTTCCATCCCAACAGGCTTTGCAATGCGCCGGATGAAAAACTGGCGATAGCCGCTGTTGAGAATACCAGAAAATCGTTGGCGGCCTGGACCTTGGCCTTTTCTTCCGGCTGGTAGGTTTCGGTGAGCAGTGTGGTGCCACCGATAAACATGAAATTCCAGCCAATACCCAGGGTTACCAGGCCAAACCAGAAATTATAGATGGTGATGCCGCTGGTGTTTGCGATCATGGCCATGAGCATGAACAGGGTGCCGGTCATAATGACCACCGTCACGCCGAACCATCGCACCAGATGACCAGTCAGGAACCCGGGCGCGAACATAAAGAACGCATGCCATTGAATAATGAATGCCGCGTCATCAAAGACAAACCCGCATGCCATCATGGATAACGGCGTTGCCGTCATTACCAATACCATCAGGCCATAACCCACCATGCCGGACATGACCGCCACAATGAACGTTGGTTGTCGCATGATTTCCTGCAACGGTCGCCCGCCACTGATGTTCCAGCCCTCTGCCGGTTTTGGGATATTGAGGGACGTCAGCACCAGTATACCGGCCACACAGAACCCTACATAGGCCAGATATGATCCGGCAAAGGCAACGGGGGCAAACAGGTCCTCAGCGATCTTGGCCACTTCAGGGCCGACCAGAGCCGCGATGAGCCCACCTGCCAAAACATAGCTGATGGCGCGGGCTTTATAGTCCTCACCCGCCGTATCCACCGCAGCAAAGCGGTAGTACTGCCAAAAGGCGTTTGATACGCCAACAAGCAATCCCGCCACGCATAGAAGCTCAAATGATTTTACATACATCAGGGCATAGGCACCCAGACAGCCGCCAGCTATACCGATGATTTGACCAAAAATGAACCCTGCGCGACGGCCGACTTTGGCCATCAGCAGCGATGCCGGGATGGTCATCAGCATGGTGCCCGTCAACTGCATGGCCAGCGGCAGACTGGCGAATGCCGGGTCATCGGACAGAAGCTGGCCTGCCAGAACCGCCACGATGCCCAGAATGACCAGTCCGGACACAGACATGCCCTGACAGATTGCCAGAATAATCACGTTTCTTTGTGCTGGCGCCATAAGGACCACCAAGGTCAGCACCGGAACCGGCTTGCGGATACCGGGCTATAAGGGAAAGAGTTTTAAGAGACTGTGATGTGACCTAGAACGGGATTTCATCGTCCAGATCGCCACCGCCGCCGCCCACACCGCCAGAATCGGCGCCGGAATCGGGGCTATCCCAATCAGGGGGCGAGGAATCGCCGCCACCACCGCCACCACTGTACCCACCGCCTTCACCGCCACCGCGGGTGTCGAGCATGGTCAGTACACCGTTAAAGCGCGGCAGGACAATTTCTGTGGTGTATTTCTCAACACCGTCATTGCCCGTCCATTTGCGGGTCTGAACAGAGCCTTCCAGATAGACTTTGGAGCCTTTGCGCAGGTATTTCTCGGCCACATCACCAATGCGTTCATCAAATATGACCACGCGGTGCCATTCTGTTTTTTCCCGGCGCTCGCCAGAGGACTTGTCTTTCCACGATTCGGACGTGGCCACAGACATGTTGACGATTTTCGAGCCGTTTTGAGCGTGGCGTACTTCCGGGTCACGGCCCAGATTTCCCACGAGAATGACTTTGTTGACGCTACCAGCCATGAGATAAACCTTTTGTTGTATGAAGCGGGAACTCTAAGCCAATCATGGGGCTTGTGCCAACCGTTTTACGTGCCAATCTGTGGATGAAATTGATTACTTTTGTATCGGGAGCGAGCCATGTCCTCATTGACCCTGGAGCAAGCGGTAAGGATCGCGGATGCCACCCTGAAAGCCGGTCGCGAAATGGCGCTGAAGCCGATGTCTGTTACGGTGCTGGATACCGGTGGCCACATGGTCGCCTTCATGCGCGAAGACGGTAGCGGTATCCTACGCCAGGAA
>JABJGO010000047.1 GCA_018662225.1 Rhodospirillales bacterium
CAGCCGAACAACAGGCAACAGGTGACCCATACCACCGTGCCGGTCCCATTATAGGCCACGGCGATATGCTCGATTGGCTCGGTTTCACCCAACTTGCGTAAACAAACGGAAACCACCGCACCAAACGCGGCTGAGCCAATCCCCGCCATCATGCCAAGACCGAGTGTTGAGGATGCGGGTTGAACAATGACCATCATTCCAACGAACCCCACAATCACCGCCGTGGTTCGTTGCCAGCCGATCTTTTCACCCAAAAATGGCACGGCGATAACCGTCACAATGATTGGGGACGAATAGACCAGTATCGTGGCTTCAGCCATGGGGATGGCGGACAAGGCATAAAAGAACATGCCAATAGACAGCACACCCGACATGGAACGAATGGCATGGGTGGCCGGAACCTGTGTTTTCAGCAACGACGGCCCTTTGGACAGAAACATGAGAACCGCAAACGGCAGCAGCGCCAGCGCAAACCGAAACAGTAAAATCTGCTGCAAGGGATAACGGGTACTGAGTTCCTTAACCAGCGAGCTGATCACAATCATCAATATCAGGTTGGCGATATAGAAGCTCAGGCCCAGCATGGGGCGATCCTGACGGCGGGAAGTTTCTGGCATTGCCGTCATTAGCTGTCTCGTTCAGTCTCGGTGATAAGGGTGACCGCTCGCAATACATTGGGCCCGGTAAAGCTGTTCAGCCACCAACCCCCGCACCAGCATATGTGGCCACGTCATGCGTCCCAACGACACTACACGGTCCGCGCGCTTGATCAACTGTTCATCCACACCGTCAGCACCACCGATCACAAGGGCGGTCGTACTACGGCCCTCGTCGCGCCAGTCACCAAACAGCTGCGCCAATCCACGGCTGTCGATTTCTTTACCTTTTTCATCGAACACGATCACGGCGGCACCGTCCGGTATCTTGTTCGACAATAGTTCGGCTTCACTCACGCGCAGCTCGTGGCTGGGCAGCTTTCGCTTCTCCACAACCTCGACCACGTTCAGCGGCGTTGATAATCGTTTGGTGTAATGTTCAAAAAGTGCCTTCTCCGGGCCCGCTTTGATGCGGCCCACGGCACATAATACAAATTGCATACCCGTCACCCGTTACACAATGCGCGGCAATCAAGCGATGATGACAGCTTCTTCAGATGCGGTATCATCAAGCATTGCGCCATCAGCGATTGCTCCATCGACGACTGGTACATCCCAGATCTTTTCCAGGTTATAGAAATCCCGAACTTCGGGGCGGAACAAATGAACGATAATATCGCCCACATCCACCAACACCCAATCACACTGGGTAGCCCCTTCGACGGCGATCCCGGCGTGGCCTGCTGCTTTCAGATTTTCCTGAAGATGATTTGTCATGGCACCGACCTGGCGCTGTGACGTTCCACTGGCAAGAACCATGTAGTCACCTATGGACGTCTTGCCCTTGAGGTCGATAACAACAACATTCTGTGCCTTGTCGTCATCGAGCGTTTTACACACCAGATCCAGTGTCTTGGACACGGCGGGTACTTTCTTTTTGGTCTTTATGATCGTCTCCTTTTCTCTTTTTGTGTTGGGTGGGGATGAACACAGCCCTCCCGAATGATGGGCGCTCACTCTGGCTCGCACCCGGTTCTAATCCGCGTTGCTGACTTCGAATTTAAGGGTGTATCGAAGTAAATCCACGCGGGTGGCGGCAGTAAAGCCAGCTCAGCACCTCGAGATTCCCCCAGTTGGCTATCTGCAAAATCCTCTGCCGCCGTGCAAGCCATTACCCCATTAGAATAGGGCGGTCTGGCAAAAATCGCAATGGGAACTGTACTAAATATTGTGCCCCATGACTCCCAGCGGTCTATTTGTGCCAAATTATCCGCCCCCATGATCCAGACAATTGCCATCTTCGGGCTCATGGATTTAAGGGTTTTCAGGGTATCGGCGGAGTACCGGGTGCCTAACTGTACCTCAATATCGCTCACGATAACCGATGTATCAGCCGATGCCATCTGAACGGCTCCGTCAAATCGTTCGACGAACGGGGCCATCTCGGTTTCGGGTTTAAGCGGGTTTTGCGGCGATACCATCCAGATCACGTGATCCAGTTTCAGGTGCTCCCTCGCCAAGGCGGAAATATGCAAATGGCCTTCATGGGCCGGATTAAACGATCCGCCCAGAATGCCCACGCGTGCATCCGGTTTAACACCCCAACTGTCCGCTACGTTTATCACGACCGACATTTCTGGTGCGCCATAGTCATGACCGACAATGACCATCACCACGTACCACGTATTTCATGGACGTAAGCTGTTCTACACCGACCGGGCCACGGGCGTGCATTTTGCCAGTGGAAATACCGATCTCGGCCCCCATACCAAACTCAGCTCCGTCCGCAAACTGGGTCGAGGCGTTATGCATGACAATGGCGGAGTCCACTTCGTTCAGGAACTGCTCTGCCACGGCGTCATCTTCGGTAACGATGGCATCCGTATGATCAGAGCTGTTAGCGGCGATATGAGCCAGTGCGCCATCCACACCATCAACCATAGCCACGGAAATGATGGAATCCAGGTACTCGGTTTTCCAGTCTTCGTCTGTTGCGGCGTTCATGCGTGAATCAAGCGCTTGCGCCGCGGCGTCCCCGCGGATTTCGCATCCGGCTTCGACCAGTGCATCCACAATGCCGGTCAGCTGATCGGACGCCGCATTGTCCACCAATAGCGTTTCCGCAGACCCGCAAATACCGGTACGCCGCATCTTGGCGTTCAACACAATATCGCGCGCTTTATCGGCGTCGGCGGCCCCGTCCACATAAACGTGGCAAATGCCTTCCAGATGCTTGAACAGGGGAACCTTGCTTTCGGCGGTCACACGCTCGATCAGCGACTTGCCACCACGCGGGATAATCACATCGATGTATTCCGACAGGCGCAGCATCTCGCCGACCGCTGCACGATCCGTGGTGGGAATGCGTTGGATCGCCGCTTCCGGTAGATCAGCCGCCCGTAAACCAGCCAACAGACATTCCATAATCTCACCGGCAGAATGAAAACTTTCCGAGCCGCCACGCAGGATCACCGCATTGCCGGCTTTCAGGCAAAGTGCGCCCGCGTCCGCGGTTACATTGGGGCGGGATTCATAGATCACGCCAATCACGCCCAGCGGCACACGGCGCCGTTCGATCTGTAATCCGTTAGGCCGGTCCCATGATCCGATCACATCACCCACGGGATCAGGCAGTCGGGCAATATCTTCCAGACCTGTTGCCATGGCTTCGATACGATCATCGGTTAGCAGAAGCCGATCGAGGAAGCTGCCCTTAAGGCCCTTTTCTTCGGCGGCGGCCATATCGGTAGCGTTGGCCACCTTGATGGTTTCGGCATCGCCACGCAGCGCCGCAGCCGCCACGTGCAAAGCCGTATTCTTGGCATCAGTGGAAGCTTGTGCCAGCACACGCCCCGCCGCCTTGGCATTTTCACCAAGACCACGAACCAGGGCCGGAATATCGTTTAAATCAATTGCGGTCATTATCCTGCCCTCTCTCACAAAATGGCCAGATCGTCGCGATGAATAACTTCATCGCGCCCACGGTAACCCAACAGGGCCTCAATTTCACTGGTTTTGTGACCCTTGATCAGATCTATATCGGCAGATGAGTATGCTGAAATCCCGCGTGCCAATTCATGATCGCTGATTCCTTTAACAACGATAGGGTCACCCCGGTCAAATGTACCGTCCACCGATACAATACCAGCAGGCAACATGCTGTTACCGGATGCCAGCGCTTTTTCCGCGCCTGCATCGATGGTGATGGAACCCAGCGGTTTCAGGCTACCGGCAATCCATTCTTTACGCGCGGCACGGGGAGAGTTTGTGGGCATGAACCAGGTACACCGCGCTCCGCCTTCCAGCAACCGAATGGGGTGATCATCGTAGCCCTTGGTAATGACCATGCGACAACCGGCGCTCATGGTCACACGGGCAGCGGCCAGTTTTGTGACCATACCGCCGGTACCCACACTGGAAATGGCTTTCCCCGCCATGGCATCAATTTCAGGCGTAATTTCGTCAACCACGGGGACATGGACGGCGTCCGCGTTCGATGCCGGATCGGTCGTATACAACCCATCGATATCAGACAGCAAAATCAGCGCGTCTGCCGAGATCATGGCAGCCACACGGGCGGCCAGTCGGTCATTGTCACCGAACCGGATTTCATCCGTGGCCACGGTATCATTTTCGTTGATCAGCGGCACAGCGCCCGCCTTCAACAGGGTATTGAGGGTGCTCCGCGCATTGAGGAAACGCCGCCTGCTTTCCGTATCATCAAGCGTTAGCAGGATTTGACCGAGGGTCACATCGTGACGAGCAAGGGCCTCTTCATAAGCGTGCGCCAGCCGCAACATGCCGGTAGCCGCCGCGGCTTGTGATTCTTCAAGGCGCAAAAATCCAGTGCTTAAATTCAGGTGGCGGCGTCCAATGGCAATAGCACCGGACGAGACAATGGTGACTTCCTGCCCCCGTGCCCGGCATCTCGCCACATCTTCGGCAAAGGCCTTTAGCCATTCACCATGCACGCGACCGGTTTCAGGATCGACCAGCAAGGATGACCCTATTTTGATGACGATGCGTTTGCAGTTGCCAAGAATATCGGCGCTGGATACAGGCGTGCTTGTAGTGGGGGGGCTCGTAACAGGTGAAGTCATGGCTGATACGCCTCTGCCTCTACCTCATCCTTGCCCTCTTCACGGGTCTCCGCGACAATCTCGAACAACCGATCTGTGAGTTCTTTGATCCCGGTTCGGGCGACGCCTGACATGACAAAGACTTCGGATTTTTTGACGCCAGCGGCCCGGGCCAACTTGGCACGTCGCTTGGAAATCTCGTCTTCGGGGATAGCGTCACATTTGTTTAGAACCGGCAACTCGAGTTTATCTGCAAGATCGCCACCATAAGCTTCCAGCTCTTTGCGGACGGTCTTATAGTCAGCCGCGATGGTCTCGGACGTGGAATCAACCAGATGGATCAGCGCACCACATCGTTCCACATGGCCTAAAAACCGTGTACCCAGACCAACGCCCTCGCTGGCCCCTTCAATCAAGCCGGGGATATCGGCCAGCACCATTTGTTCGTGGCCCTTTGTCACCACGCCCAGATTAGGATGGATTGTGGTGAACGGGTAATCGGCGATCTTGGGGTTGGCCCGGCTTACGACCGAAAGAAACGTGGATTTGCCCGCATTGGGTAGCCCCACCAGTCCGGCGTCCGCAATCAGCTTCATGCGCAACCAGATCCAGCGCTCTTCGCTTTCCCAACCTTTCTCAAACGTTCGCGGGGCCTGATTCAGGGGCGTCTTGAAGCGCGCATTGCCACGGCCACCATCACCACCGCGAGCAAGCACGAAGGATTGCCCCTCTTCCAACATATCAACGATCAGGGTTTCTTTATCGTCATCCAGCACTTGCGTGCCGACGGGTACTCTCATGGTTATGGCCGCACCGCCATGACCCGTGCGATTCTGGCCCATGCCATGAATACCGCGCTTGCCCTTGAAATGTTGCTGATATCTGAAATCGATCAGGGTGTTCAGGCCATTGACGCATTCAATGATCACATCACCGCCGCGACCACCGTCGCCACCATCAGG
>JABJGO010000048.1 GCA_018662225.1 Rhodospirillales bacterium
AAAGCACTATCAAATACCTTGGCATTGAAGTGGACGATGCTTTGGATATTTCCGAGAAGGTAGATATCTGAACTCAGGGGCAGAGCAGAAATGTTCTGCCCTTTTCGGACATGTCCGAGAACGGCCAATAGCAGTCATACGAGTAACGCTTTCTAGGTTACACTCATTGGCCAAAGCTAACGTTAATCGCCTGCATCAAGCGCGCGCATCAACATCTGCACAGGGTGTATCGTCTCAATTGATGTTTGCGCCTCGATATTCCAACGACAGGTTTCGCTGTCGCAGACGATGACGTCCGGTCGGACCTGCTTTACCTGGTCGATTAATGTTTTCCCCACTGACATGGCAATATCATACTTGTCCTTGTCGTACCCGTAAGTGCCACCAATGCCACAACAATCGGCCTCCGAAACCTCCAGATTGATCCCGGGTATCAACCGTAGAAGTTCGACAGCCGGTTGCCCCATTTGATGGCCGCGCAACTGGCATGGACCGTGGTAAAGAACCTTTAATGGTATTGGGTGAAGCGTGTTTCGCAGTTGGCCCACATGACGATGCAGCAGGAACTCGCAGGCATCTACTGTGGCGTTTGCAACATTCCTTGATACATGATCCGTCATATCCAAAAAGGCCGCATACTTGGACCGTAGTGTCAGACTGCAACTGGTTGATGTGGATATAATCTTCTTGTTAGCCGTGGCCGCAGGTTGCAGTGCGTCAACAAGAGCACGAGCTCTTGGCCGGGCGGCATCTGTTTCCCCACTGGATAGCATAGGCAGTGAACAACACAGGTCCGTCGGTACATCAACCTTGTAACCCAGATGGTTCAGCACCCGCACCATGGCTATCCCAACATCCGGATCATAGTTACCGATGGCACACCCTGTGAAGAAGGAGATTGGTGTACCGTCTGGTTGTAGGAGGTCCGCAAACCAGCGATCAAATTTACGACCATGAACTTTTGGTAATGGGGCCTTATGGTGAATCCCTATGACCAATTCAACAATTCTCCGCACCAATGAGTTCGCTAACAGGGCATTTGTCAGCCATGGGAAAACACCACTTAAGCGACCAACGAGTTCTGGGCGATTTACCAATTTCTGACCTATACCGATTTTTGTGCCGTGACCACCGATCTCTGCCTTCGCCAAGGTAATGATATCCGTGATCGCAACATTGTTCGGGCAAACACTGGTGCACACACCACACCCGCTACACAGTATGGGCGATAGTTCGTGTCCTGAACCAATAATCCGAAAGCGTTGGGCCTGTGGCCCGGTGTACTTAGGTCCGGGGAACTCGCCTGTGGCCGCCGCAACGGGGCAGTGAGCATGGCAGATACCGCACTTCGTACACTGGTCCACAGAGCGCAATACGGCGGCGCTGTCCCATATGACCTCATCAGATCGCGTTGAGTCACTGTTTCGTTTTGCGGTCTCCGGCATGACTACGACGCCGCCCTTTCACATACTTCTTTGACGCTTCGGTGCCATCCATCCCAAAGGCGATCCCGCTCACTGGATTCCATTGCGGGATCATAGGTCATGGCTTTACGGTCCATTTTACTGACGTCTTCTGCGGTTAGTTGCCCAGCTCCGATGGCTGAAAGATAGGCGGCACCCAACGCCGTCATGTCAGATTCCAGCGAAACAGATATGGGCATGCCAAGTAAATCGGCCTGACGTTGCATCAGATACTGGTTATTTGTTGGGCCACCATCAGCGCGAACTTCCAGAACTGTTCCACCCATCTTTTCATCAAGGGCATGAACAATATCGGCACACTGGAATGCAATGCCATCAAGCAGGGCACGGGCAATATGTCCCGGTTCCGTATCCAACCCCAGCCCCGTGATGCTGGCCCGTGCACCAGACTGCCAATAGGGTGCTGACAAACCAGTGAAACAAGGCACCATGACGACACCCCCAGAGTTGGCCATGCTTTGCGCCAGCTCTGACGAGGTCTCTGCAGATGGCAACAGACCGGAACGAACAACCCAGTCGATGGCTGAGCCCACAGAAAACACCCCGCCTTCAACAGTGTAATCCACTTGATCGTCCATTTCCCATGCAATGAAGACAGGTAGGTTGCCGTCAGGTTCCGTCGGCGTTGTGCCTGTGTTGATTTCGATAAAAGCCCCAGTGCCGTAGGTGGCCTTGACGGTCGTGTTGTCCGTGCACCCTTGGGCGAAAAGTGCCGCATGTGCATCAACAGCATCTGCTGTGATGGGTACGGTTGCACCGGCAAAACCGGCATGTCGAGCCGTTCCGTAGTCACCGCAAGTGGGGCGAACGGTTGGCAATTGATTCTCGGCCAGGCCGAACGCATTCAGCAACTCAGAATCCCACTTTACGTCGCGAAGATTGAAGAGCGCGGTGCGAGATGCGGTACCAGCATCTGTTGCATGGACGTCACCACTTGTCAGTCTATCTATGACATAGGTTTCCGTACCCCCAAAACGTAACGATCCGTTACTGCATGCTGAAGCAACACTAGATACGTTGTCTATGAGCCAGCGAAACTTGGATGCGGAGAAATAGGGATCGAGCATGATACCGGTGCGCTCACGCACCAGATTGTCGACACCGTCGGCTTCCAGTTTTTCGCAGATATCACTGGTACGCCTGTCTTCCCACGATAAGGCCGGACCGACACCTAAACCGGTATTGCTCGACCATGCCATACTTGTCTCGCCCTGATTAGCAAAACCAATACCCTGTACATCCGCCCAGGATAACCCGGCATATTTTAATGCCCCGTGGGCGGAAGCCAGGCTTGTCTCAAGGAATTCCTCAGGGGTGTGCTCGACCCATCCGACCTGTGGCATGCGTTTAGGCATGGGAACGGAATGACTCGAAAGTTTCCCTCTCTCGAGATCAAGAACCAATGCCGTGGTTGTGGTTCCACCATGATCGATGCCAATGAAAACGCCGTTATCCATTGTTATGCTCCTCCAGATACTGGTGTGCATTTTCAGCCGCCGCCCAACCCGTCGCAACACAGACACCTTCCGAAGAGCTTTCCGCAGCAGGGTTCCAGTGCGCAAGGGTGCGGCCGGTGACGAAGACGTTTTGAATAGTGCCTGATCCGTTTCGTTTTGGTCTCAATGCGTTGTCAGTTTCGACCCCGGCTGTGTGCAGGGCGTGCAACGATCGGTCCACGGATATCGCATTTAGTGGCTCACTTTGATAGGTGTCCAGTCCAAGGGATGTTTCATGAATAACACCCTGGGAATCCACATTAAGCCCACCCATGAGAACACCCCCACTGGAAATGACCAAGGCAGATGCTTCATACTGACGGTCCATGCTATCCCATATAACGATGCTTTCGTTTTCATCAAACGATGATCGGCTGATGCTCGCACCCAAATGAACGGAGATGCCATTGTTCTTCAAGTGGGAAACAAATGCGTGTTCCAACCGCATGCCCGGAATGCTGGGCGGTAGGGTTGGGACTTCCAGACAAGGCATGCCAAGCACGCGTTCGGCGGTAACCAATACTTCTTGATGTCGCGAAAAACCCATAACGGCGGGAAACAAAACAACGTTTGTCTCAGGCGGGATAGCTTCTCCAATGGTGGCGAAATACGCGTCCAAATCTTCCATCGCATCAAATGATTTCGCCAGCGCGGCGTTCTCAAGAAACTCACTTGGTGCATCGACTTGAATGACGCGAGACGGCGTATCTTTCTTACCAAGTTCGACCGCAATCAGTTCAGCAGGAAAATCACGATGACCACGAAACACGACTATCGTCACGTTTTCCCTATCAAGTTGTTCAATCGTTGCCTGATGTTTGGACGTTCCATAAATCGGGATGTTCAGACCTGCTGGTGAAATCACCATCTTGTTGCAATCGTTGAGTAGGACGTGTTGATGAACATCGCCAATCATATTCACATACCAACTAAGGGCGTCGATGGCCTGGTCCTTGCCGATCTTTTGATACGGATGGTCCTGGTTTAACTGGGAAATGGCCTCAATTGGCTTGGACACATATTCTTCATTGGTGGCCTGTGAAAAACCAAGAACATGGATGCCATCAGAGGAATAGTGCAATGACCCTGCACCGGTAGAGAACAAGCGGACCGAATATCCGCGTTCGCATAGGCGAGTGGCCGCCACCAGGCCATCAAGCTCTGAGCCAATGATGATCGCATCCGTTTTCATCGGCGATCATCCGTTGGTAAAATGTTCTGTGTGAGTCTCACGCCCAGCGTTTCGCGGTAAACTACGTCACTCAACAGTGCCTGTCTCGCCTGCTGGCCCCAGGCTGTACGGGTCGAGCCCTTAAGACGTTCTGTCCAAAATTTTCCTAAGTCATCGTTGCTGGAATACTCAGGGTGATGCCGGGCAATAAGGGCCGCGACACGACTGCCGCAAAAAGTACCTTGGCACGGCCCGAATCCAATCCTGAGCCTTCGCCGTAAATCGTGCAGATGATTGATGTCTCGATTTTCGATCTGATCAAGGACATCGGCCTGATTAACTGACTCGCACTCGCAAACAGGGGCCAGATATTGGCGACTCTTTTCGATCTGTCGATAGTTGCCTTCCGGTTGCCAGTCAGATTGATCTACGCGCCCTGACAAAGGCGTTGTCGCTGTTATACAGGGGGCTTCCATTCCAAGTGATTTGCAGATGTGGTTACCCAGATCCTCAGCCATTGAGCGGTGTGTTGTGAGTGAGCCACCACAAATCGTAAAAAACCCTGCAATGCCATTATCACCGTGATTAACGATAGAATGCCGACGCGGCAACGGTTTGTCAGATGGCCAGTCTTTGGGTCGGAACAAAGGGCGAACGCCTGCCCATGCGCGAAACGCCCGGTAACTTCTGGCCTTGGGGATTAAGGTTTCGGCATTATCCAGCAGTTCCTGAATCTCTTCCGGGCGAACATGAGTGGTATCAGGATTGTCCACTACTTCGGATGTTGTACCAAACAGGCTTACCGTTCCGGTCGGAACGATAATATCGTGACTGGTTGGCGGCCTGCAACGATTGACAGCGCGCGACACTATGCGGTGTGAGAAGACGATGATGGAGCCTTTCCCAAGTTCCAAGTCTGCGCTCTCGCCAACCAATTCGGCGACCCGCGCGGACCATGGCCCTGCTGCATTGACGACAATATCCGCTTCAATTGTTTGCTCGCCGCCCTCTCCAACAACGTGGACACTCCGCACGTTTCCACCAGATGTATCTATAGCTGTCACCTGATGGCGAGTAAGTATCGTTCCACCCATACGGCGCACATCATCCGCCAGAAGGTTAACCAACCGCCATGACTGCACTGTTGCATCAGGAACAGAAAAAGCCCGCAGAACGTTTCGACTGATGGCGGGCTCTTCTGCCATAACCTGATCAGGATCCATCTCCTGTACTGGAATACGTGCATTCTGACATCCCTCAAGAAATTTATCGGCAAATTCGGGCGGGTCATCGGGTAGCGAAACAAACAGTCCGCCCGTTTGTTCCACAACCTCGGGTGCCAGATCCGCAACAATGAGACGTTCGCGCATACATTCTGCACCGTAATCCGTATCGCTGACGGCGTATCGTGCGCCACTTTGAAGCATCCCGTGAAAACGGCTACTTGTGCCGGAGCCCAGATCACCAAACTCCACTAGGGTCACAATGAAACCCCTCAGGGTCAGGTCCCGGGCAACACCGCACCCCGTGGCACCGCCACCAATGACAACGGCGTGAGGCTTAGAGTTGGCTTGCGTCATTGAGGCCGAGCTCCGATTTACGTTTCTGTACCCAAGCGTTGATCAGGCGATCTGCCGTAATAGCAATGAATGCCACACAGATACCCGCAGTGATCCCACGCCCTGGGTCAACTTTTGATATGGCAATGAGCGTTTCTTGGCCAAGATCGCGTGTGCCCACAAGAGCCGTAATCACCAACATACTGAGCCCCATCATCAGAGTTTGGTTCACACCAAGCATGATACCCGGAAGCGCCAGCGGTATCTGGACTCGTTTGAGAATTTGCAGGGGGGTGCATCCCATGGCACGGGAAGCTTCAATCAAGTCAGCGGGTACTTGCCGGATGCTGTGATCCGTATAGCGAATTGCCGGCACGATTGCGTACATCACTACAGCAACCATAGCAGAGAATTCACCGACGCTGAACAGCATGATCACCGGGATTAGGTAGACGAAAGATGGTAGTGTTTGCAGGGTATCAATAATAACTTGAACCACTTTGTGAACGCGTTCGTTTCTGGCGGAAAGAATTCCAATAGGGATGCCAATGGCACTAGCCAGAAAGACACAGACACCAACCAGATAGGCCGAGATCATGGCCTTTTCCCACAACCCTACTGCTGCAATGAAGGAGATCAATACTGCGCCAAGTGCGGCCAGCCGCAATCCACCCACGTGGTATCCAACAGCTGCGATGACAAGCACGGTACCAAGCCATGGCAAGCCCAGCATGAAACCCTTGGATGGTTTCAGTAGATATATGAAGAAAAAGCGACGGAACGCATCAATGTAC
This sequence comes from Rhodospirillales bacterium, assembly GCA_018662225.1. GTDB lineage: Bacteria > Pseudomonadota > Alphaproteobacteria > Rhodospirillales > Casp-alpha2 > JABJGO01. Next base: position 6,505 of record JABJGO010000048.1, read on the forward strand.
TCATACCCATTGATGTTGATCCAATCGATGATGTTGTCCCAAAACTTACCAGTACTGAATGTCCAGCTATCAGGAACCTGAGATACCGATGGAATCCATTGGCCGATGATGGTTGTTCCAATGGCGATAACACCGACCAGGATCAATAATCTGTACTTCTGTGTAAAAGACGGCACGTGGTCGGTGTGGACCGGCCTGCGTGCTGCAAATTCCTGACTAATCCGATCCAGTACAATAGCGACGAGCGTAATAGCAATCCCTGCTTCTGCTCCTTGCCCAATCCGCAACGACTTCAGGGCTTGCCATACATCAAAACCCAGGCCACCAGCACCAATGAGCGATGCAATAATCACCATGTTCAATGTCAACATGATGACCTGATTAACACCTACCATCAGACGCGGACGAATGGATGGAATCATGACTTTCCACGTCAATTGCTTGGTGGAACACCCAGCCATGCGGCCGAACTCGACGGTTTCACTGTTTACCTGTGCAAGTGAAATCTTGGTCACCCGCGCCATGGGTGGCATTGCGTAGATCAGGGTGACAACCATAGCGGCGGCCGGTCCATACCCGAACATCATCAGCGCGGGAACCATATAAGCGAAGACCGGCATGGTTTGCATGACGTCAAAAACCGGTGTCAAAATCCGGTCTATAGCTGTCCATTTGAATGCCGCTATACCCAGCAACACGCCGACGAGAATGCCGAGCACTACCGCGACAACAATAGACGCAAGCGTCAGCATCGTGCTTTCCCACAACCCGATAAATGCCACGTATAAAAATGAAACCAGAATGAATAGGGTAAGGCGACGGTTCCCAAGCGAGGAACCCAGCATGACGAAGATAATTGTTACACCCAGCCAGGATAACGGTGGAATTTGAAGGAGCACATCTTGCTCACCCTCAAATTTGAAACCGGTTACCAACAGGCTTTTCAAAAACAGCGTCGGGGCATCAAGCAGCGCGCCAATGGCGCGGGTGAATTCTTTGAACGTAAACAGCCCAAGATCAGCTTCCTTCAGCAACCATTTAACAAACGCTGACAGGTTCTTGGCAAAAGGTATGATCCACGATTTCGGATAGTCATTCGCCCAAGCCAGTAACGTTGGCTGTGCTTGAATAGCGGCCGCCACAACAATGGCGGCGATGATCAGGACAATGCCTGGCTTGACCCGCAGAACAGGGGTCGCGTACGCGGTAGGTGCGGCAGTCATGATGCTATCCTATATTCGGTAGAGACGCGTTCTTTAATATTACCGGGTATTCTACAGCGAAATAGATAGTAACAGGCTGTGGTCAGTTGTGAATACGGACCACAGCCTGCTTCAGCAGTCAGGGAGACTACTATTCGAGCCAAGGTTTCCAGATGGCTTCGTTCTCTGCAATCCACTGTTCAGCAACGGCTTTGGTGTCTTCGCCTCCAACATCAGATTGATAAACCAAATCACCGGCAATTTTCGCGGTGACCTTGTACTTGCGCCATACGTCGTAGGCTTTAGGCCATTTCGCATCGCCGCCAGCCCATGCAGATTTCCACATGAAACCATTGGGACGACCACAGTCGTGGGTCATATCTGAATTCATGCCCCAGGATGCATCGTCATAACAGGCATCGTCATATTCCGGCCACACGACGAATTCACCGGGATACAGAGCGGGGATCCAGTAAGGCTCCCACGACCATGCAACGATTGGCTGTTTCCGTTTGATTGCGGCAACGAGATCCGCGGACAGAGCCCCGTCACTACCAGCGTTAATGACTTCGAATTCCAGTCCCATGGCAGCAATACGCTCAGGGTCAGTACCACCCCATTCCAGTGGACCACTAAGGAAGCGGGCCTTCGGTTCGGTCTCGGCAACAGAAAGTGCTTTGACGCAGTCGGGTTCCAACAAGGCTTTCCAGTCAGGCAAACCAGGACATACGTCCTTAACATACATGGGGTACCACCAGTCTTCATTTACGGCGATCCCGATTTTACCCATGTTTAGGACATCGCCGGTTCCAAATGCTTCGGCCATGGCGGCTTTTGCAGTGGTATCCCAGCCAGGCGATCCAATGTGAAGATCACCTTCACCCATACCGGTAAACTGACCGATGTAATCCGCAGGCGTGTACTCAACATTGTAGCCAAGTTTTTTGATCAACTCGCCATAAATGTACATGAGGATATTGTCGCCAGAGTAACCGATCATGACGATTTTGATGGGGTCTTTTGATTCCGGGACATCAGCTTTTGCTGGTGTCATTCCTACAGCGCCTAACACCAAACCGAGTATGGCGGTGCCAAAGGCAAGATTTCGAATACTTCGTAACATCTCGTTGAACCTCCCTTAGATGTTTAGATATGTGTGTGTTTTTGTCGTAGCGGTCGATTTTTTGATTGCAAGTATCACCTTAACCATCAAAACGAATAAAAACAATCATAATATGTATCGAATTTGATCGTTTTAATGAGTGATTGATTGTTTTGCTCGTGATACAAAGCCTAATGACTGAAAAGAACCAAAATTTGGCGGGGCGCCGTGCAACCATTCAACGACAACTGTTACTGGATGGTATTGTTGATGTGGAGACCCTGGCTCAGGACCTAGGTGTATCGCTGGCTACGATCCGTCGTGATTTGACGGCCCTTGAGAATGAAGGCTCAATTCGCCGCACTCATGGTGGAGCGACAGCCACAACCTCACGTGGCGCTGATCAGGCATTTGCTTTGCGAGAACAAATTGATAGCGAAGCGAAACGCCAAATTGCCCATGCCGCTTTCGAACTCGTCGAGACGGACCAAGCTCTTTTCATGAACGATGGTTCGACAGTACTAGCGTTGGCAAAAGAACTGGTCGCATCGGATTTGAACCTTACCGTGGCAACACCAGGGGTTAATATTGCTACAGCCTTGTCCGAGAACCCGGGGATAGATGCTTATCTTGCGGGCGGATTAGTGCGTCACAGAACGCTTGGTACAACTGGCGATTTCGTAGAGCAGATGCTGGCAGTGATTAATGCTGATATAGCATTTATCGCGGCCGAGGGCGTGTCGGCAGAGGAAGGAGTGACCTTTTCTTACGAAGCTGATGCCAAGATTGCTCGAATTATGAACCGGAAAGCGACTAAGACAGTTGTACTCGCGACAACGCGTAAACTTGGCGAGCGTGACCGCATAACAGCCATCCCGGTATCGGCCATTGATATTCTGGTTACAGATTGTGATGATGAAACGAAATTGAGTGGATTTCGGAAACTTGGAATTTTGATCATCGTTACGGCAAATCACGAAACTCACGTAGTCAACACACCAGCTTAGACTAATACAGGTAGGGCGAAATGATAGACACAGATTCAACTGACTCCGGTTTGGCAGATCGAAAGATTAAACTCGCCTGCCACAAGGTGTGGAAGGTATTTGGCGAGAATGCCGATCAGTTCCTGTCACAACATGATGGAGTCCCTTCATCTGAAGCCCTGAACGAAGCTGGCCTTATTGCCGCAGTTCGTGATGCTACGGTTGAAGTTGGCGAAGGTGAGATTTTCGTCATCATGGGATTGTCCGGGTCCGGAAAATCCACATTGGTGCGTTGCTTCTCACGATTAATTGAATCGACTGCAGGCAACGTTGTCTTCGATGGGCAGGTCTTGCAAGATATGTCGGACTCGGAATTGAATGACATCAGACGACACAAGATGGGCATGGTGTTTCAGCATTTTGCCTTGCTACCGCACCTGACGGTTGTTGGTAATGTGGCGTTCCCCTTGGAAATCCAGGGCGTAGACAAACACACGCGGGATCAGCGCGCTCTGGAGATGATCGAATTGGTGGGGCTCCAGGGGCGCGAGAACTATTATCCGCGAGAACTGTCTGGCGGCCAACAACAACGCGTGGGTATCGCCCGCTCCTTGGCTGTAGAACCAGATATTTGGTTTTTGGACGAACCCTTTTCCGCTCTTGATCCGCTGATCCGGCGCGAGATGCAGGATGAATTCCTGCGCCTGCAAAACGTCCTTCACAAGACCATTGTCTTTATTACCCATGATTTTGACGAAGCCATCAGACTGGCCGACCGAATTGCCATCATGAAAGATGGCGAAATTGTTCAGACCGGCACGCCAGAGGAATTGGTGCTCAATCCCGCGACCGACTATGTAGAAGAATTCACTAAGGGGATATCGCGCTCAAAGGTGTTGTCGGTTAAGTCGATCATGACGACAAGCACATCTGAAGCCGCCAGCACGCCAGTAACTGTGCCGGAACATGCCAAGGTAGATGATATAGCTGCTACCGTCATGGATAGCGGCGGAAGTGTTGCTGTCGTCAATGCCAGTAACCGACCTGTTGGCTTGTTAACCAGAGAAGCAGTTGTTGATGTCCTGGTGACTAGAGATCAATGAAATTTACCCACGGATAGATATGGTCTTCCAACACTACGTATGCTGATGTCTGCAACGGGGCGAAAGCGGAAGTATTTCGTGATGATTTTCAGTCGTTCTGAATTTCCGCTTCTGGCTACAAGCAGACCAAGCAGAAGACGTAATCTGATGACTGCTTATAGGTATGAAACGGAC
>JABJGO010000049.1 GCA_018662225.1 Rhodospirillales bacterium
GCACTGATCTCTCCGTGTTCTCACAGGTCGAACTCAATAAGGTTGCCCGTGAATTGAATGAGAGACCTCGAAAGACCTTGCAATATGAAACGCCAGCAGAGAGATTTAACCAATGTGTTGCAGCGATCAATTGAATCCGCAGGTCGTAAGCAGATGTCCCGAAAACCGCACTGTGCCCAAAACGTGCCACGCTTACTCCGGGTTAGCTGATTTTAGGTGGTCTTGTGGGCCAAAACGTCGCGACAACGCTCGAACAAGTTATTGATATTACTCTATTTTATTTTCTATAATGTGATCTCCGAAGGCAGAGGTCACACGTTCGAATCGTGTCGGGTGCACCACTTCTCTGAAAATTGCTTGGAATTGCGAACCTGCTCAGGCCGTCATCAATTTCAAATACGTGAACTTGCCGGGTTCTACATCTTCCCATAATTCCGGATGGACCGTTAGTTTGGCCAGCGAGCCGGGCGCGAAATTGGTTGCTGTTTCGCGGAACGCATTACCTGCCTGATTTTCGCTGAGCCCCATGGCCAGCATCTGCAGGCCTGGATTATGTCCAATAACCATGATGGCGTTGTGGGCTTGTGTGTATTCGGCGATGGCGGCGCGAATTTCCTCCGGGTGGGCTTCGTATATACGGTCCAGATACTCGACCGGAATGGGCTCATCCCAGGCGCTCATGATCTGATCCAGCGTTTCACGGGTTCGCGTTGCTGTGGAGCATAGAATGATATCGGGGTGAATGTCGTCTTCGCGAATATTGCTGATGATCTTTTGGCAGGTTTGAATGCCCCGGTCATTCAGGTGGCGGTCCATGTCTGTTTTACCAGCCGGTGGCGCCCCGGCATCCGCATGCCGTAACAAATAAAGTGAATTCAAAGCAGTACCCCGATTGCAAGCCATTGTTATGGGCCAAGCCTATCTGGCTGCATGGGTTGCCACAATATAATTTAGCCTGGTTTCGCATAATGGTGGAATTTCGGTGGAGCCCCTGCGGCGTCCTATGCTATAGCAACGCATCAAGATGCGCCCGTAGCTCAGTCGGATAGAGCACAGGATTCCTAATCCTGGGGTCAGAGGTTCAAATCCTCTCGGGCGCACCAATCTTTTCAAAATTATTTCAGGCCCTCGGGGTGCGGCTGTAACCATCCAACTGAATCGGATTGGGCGTTAACCGGCGATAACTTCCCACTCACCGCTTGTCTCATATGCCCTGAGTTCGCCTCTCTCCAGATCGAACAGCCAGCCGTGTAGCGTCAACTCTCCGGCCTCAACCCTTGTTTTCACCCAAGGGAAGGATAGAAGATTATCGAGCGAGATATTTACGGCTTTATGCTCTACATGCCTGAGTTGATCGTCACTCTCGATCTTTTCATCGGTTGCCTGCCTGACAATCGACATCCAGCCGTCGATGAATTCACGACTGTTGTCGTCTTTACCGCCCTCGCACAGGCGACGAATACCTCCGCAGTGGGTGTGCCCCAAAATAACAATGTGCTTAATATTCAGATCGCGTACCGCAAATTCGATTGCGGCACTTGTGCCGTGATAAGTGTTGTCCGGCTCATACGGGGGCACCAGATTGGCAACGTTGCGAACGATGAACAGTTCACCAGGATTAGCGCTGGCAATGATGGAAGGATTCACCCTGCTATCAGAACAGGCGATGACCATCACCTCAGGGCTTTGGCCCTCCGATACAAGGTTCCGATAAAATTCTGGCTGCTTCTCAAAATACGTTGTTCGGAACGACTTGAAGCCGTCAATTAGGCGATTGATCGTCATTGTGCTCTCTTAATAAGGCAAGGTGAACCAGGTAGTAGGCCGTATAGCATATGCTATTTTTATCCAACAGCCCGCATTCTCTCACGGTTTTCTACCGTAACTGGCGCGACAAAACCCTGTGGCTTGATGGCAAATACAGAACAACTAAGCTGGCCTAAAATGGCTTCGGCGGTGTTCCCGGCGAATACCCCGGGAAGATAGGTCCGGGCTTCCGCACCCATGATGATCAGGTCCGCGTCAATTTGTTCGGCGAATGCAGAAATTTGTTTACGAGGGGATCCAATTAGTAATTGTGATTTCAGGTTATCATTCTTTGGGCCGCCCGATTTGGGTTGATGAATCGTCTTGTCCATAAGCTCCCGCACGCTTCTTCTGTGTTGTTGTACGATGTTTTCTGCAAAGTTATCGAGTGGCTCATTTGTCGTTGATTCGATATCCATTTTCAGATTGATCTCGCCAATAGACGAATGTGGGTTAGAAGCTTCATACCGGACCGCGGATTGGCCAAAAAGTTCCAATACGTGCACCACATGCAGCACGCTTGAATCGGATGAAGCGAGAGACCCGGCCACTTCGAGGATTTGGGTATTGAGCCGCCGCTTCGCCTTTAATTCTTCTGGTGAATAAAATTCCCCCACATCCACAGCGGCCATAATTTGGTAGTGCGTTCTCGGTTTATTGGCATTGACCAGCCACACGGGGCAAGGGCATTTGCGCAACAAATCTATGTCGCTGTTGCCAAACACCCGTGCGTAAAGACCCGCAGTTTGAGCAGTTTTGATGACCAGGTCATGCCCGTTATTAAGAACCTCTCTGACAATTTCCAGGAATGGTTTGCCGATAAGGATCTTGATGTCAATTTCGATCTCGTCACGCCAGGGAAGAAAGAGCTCTTCCAGGTCGCGTTGGTGTTTTGTTATCGTATTCAGATGTATGCCGTCTTGCCCCAGGAGGTGATTAGGGGAGTTGACCACAGGCGGTATTTTTTCAATCACCTTGATAATCGTGAGTTGGCACTGATTGTTTCTTGCCAGCGCTGCCGCTCGTTCCAGTGCCACATCGAGAAGGCCATCATCCGGCATGACGCAAAGAATTTTTTTAAATCGTTGCATTCTACGATCTCCTATTACCGACGTTGGCCAAACAGGCGAAGTAATATCAAAAACAAATTGATGAAGTCGAGATAGAGGGTTAGCGCCCCCATCACGGATTTCTTGGTTGCGGTCTCAGCATCATCTGCCATTTGATATAGATTCTTGATCTTCTGGGTGTCGTAGGCTGTCAGCCCCACAAATACCAAGACACCGAGCACCGAAATCACAAAATGCATCACGGTGCTTTGCAGGAACATATTGACCACGCTGGCTATGATGATGCCGATCAGCCCCATGAACATGAATGAACCGAGTCCGGTCAGGTCACGCTTTGTGGTGTACCCGTAGAGGCTCATCGCAGCGAAAGTACCTGAGGTGATGAAGAATACTCGGGTGATCGAGGCGCCGGTGTAGGTGATGAAAATTGAAGCCAGTGAAAGCCCCATGACGGCCGAGAATGCCCAAAACACTGTTTGAGCGACAGATGCGCTCATACGGTTGATGCCGAATGTCAGCGCCAGGACAAAAGCCAACGGTGAGAGCATCACAATCCAGACCAATCCTGTTCCAAAGATCATTTGCATTGCTGTCTCAGACGTAGAAACCGCAAAGGCCATGGCACCGGTAACGGCCAGTCCACCTGACATGTAGTTGTAGATGCGCAGCATGTAGTCACGCAGGCCGGCATCAACGTCCGAAACGCCCGAGGCGGATGTCGCTCGCTGTGTATTCAGTGCTATCTGATGATCATGTTTCAACGTTCTGATGCCTCTTACCTACCAATGTTTACTCAATGCCCTGAGCCGATATCGGCGCTTTATGGCTGCCCAACGATCGGCTCTGTGAAACTTCGAGCTTCCTAAGGGCGTAAAATTACTTATAATGACATTCAGAACAAGTCGTATTAAATCGATAATTAAATCGTATAAACCGAAGTAAAAATTACATGGCACATATCAATTTCAAGCATTTGCGTTACTTCTGGGCGGTTGCAAAGAAGGGAGGTGTCGCGGAAGCCGGAAAATTTTTGAACGTAACGCCACAAACGATCAGTGGTCAGCTAAAGCTACTGGAGCAAGATTTAGGCGTAAGCCTTTTCAAGAAATCCGGGCGGAACCTGGTGCTCACGGTTGTTGGGCAAAAAACACTGGGTTACGCAGACAAGGTCTTTCAGCTTGAAGCAGAACTGGAAATGGTGCTTTCCGGCCCTGCGGGTGATCCGAATTCTGTATTCAAAGTCGGTATTGTGGACGCCATTCCAAAACTGATCGCCTACCAGATGCTGGAACCTGTCCTCACATCCACCGGGCCACAGAGGTTGGTCTGTCAGGAGGGGGATCTCGACACCTTGCTGGTGGATCTCGCTTTGCACAAACTGGACCTGGTGTTAACTGATTGCCCTGTACCGCCGACAATCCATCTCGATCTCTTTAGCCATTTGCTTGGTGAATGCGGAACGGTTTTCTTTGGTGTTAAGGAACTGGCAGATCAATTTCAAAAGCATTTCCCTGAGTCACTGATCGGTGCGCCGATTCTCATGCAAACAAAGGGGTCCGCATTGCATAGCGATTTGCGACGATGGTTCCACATCCACAATATAGCCCCACAGATCAAGGCCGAAGTCGAAGACAGTGCGCTTCTGAAAGTATTCGGTGAAAAGGGTTTGGGAATTTTTAGCGCACCTGCCGTTATTGAAGACGAGATCCTTCGCCAATATGGGGTGCAGGTTGTTGGCAGAGCAGAAGACCTTCGGGTGCGGTTCTTCGCCATATCAACCGAGAACGCGCAACAGCATCCAGGCGTGGCGATGATCACGGATCATTTCCGGTCGAAGCTTTCGCACAGCGAAAAATTCACCGCTTAGCATCAACTCATATCGCTCGATAAACATTCAGATTTTATCGATATAAATTGCGAAAAATGCGACTTTATTTTTACTAAAATATCGATATATATACCGTCTTTCATTGTGGAAATTTCGATACATTCCACGTCCCTTTAGGCGGCTTCCCCCGAGCTGTCTTGTGGCCCCCGTCCGCGAGGGGTATGTGTTTATACATTCCTCTCGCCAATCAGACAGGACGGGGGCCATTTTTGGAGAACAACGTTCCACCATGTGGTTTTCAGTAGATATCAGTCGAGTGTGCTCTCCATGCAGCAAACCAGCCAACCGATTTGAGGGATGGAGCCTCCACCCATGAGCGAAGAGCCAACCTTTGATGCCTCCGTGAAGAAAGGCGTTTATCAAGCGCGTTGGGAGGCTGGTTTCGACCGAATTCTCACCCCGTTTGATGAGTTCATCAACCGTCAGACTACCAGTGGCTTTCTGTTGATGTGCATGGCTGTCATTGCTTTGGTCCTGGCCAACGGGCCGCTGGCACCCGCATATGCTTACATCCTGCATACCTCCGTCAGCCTCGCGGTCGGTAGCTGGGTACTTGAAATGACGTTGCACCACTGGATCAATGATGGATTGATGGTCCTGTTTTTCTTTGTCGTGGGTTTGGAGTTAAAGCGTGAACTGGTGGTCGGCGAATTGGCAACGCCGCGCCATGCCGTCTTGCCCATTGCCGCTGCAATTGGCGGTATGGTTGTGCCTGCACTGATTTATTTTGCCATCAATCCGAACGGTGATGCCGCCGCCGGGTGGGGCATACCGATGGCGACTGATATCGCATTCGCCATCGGCATCGTTGCTCTGTTAGCGAGCCGTGTCCCCAAAGCCCTGATAACATTTCTGGTGGCACTAGCCATTGTGGATGATCTGGGTGCCGTGATGGTTATAGCTGTGTTCTATACCGATACCATCGCGCTCGTCCCTCTGATGGTTTCATTCGGTCTCTTCACCGTGTTGCTGTGTTTCAATCTGGGCGGTATCCGCAATCCTATTCCATACTTCATCGTGTCGGTCTTGATGTGGTATGCCTTGCAGCAATCGGGCGTGCACGCGACCCTTGCGGGTATTATGGGCGCTTTGTCGGTGCCGGCGACACCCAAGTATAATCCAACGCGATTCAGCGAGTATGTTAAAAAGCTAATGGAGCGTTTCGACGCAAGCCACCAGCCTGACCGTAGCATTATGACCAACGACAGGCTTCGCGCTGTGGTGCAGGCGCTGGAGAACTCGGTCCATAAAGTTGAGGCCCCGTTGCAACGGCTGGAACATGTCTGGCATATGCCAGTGGCCTATCTGGTGATCCCTATATTCGCGTTAGCCAACGCCGGGATTCCCATAGAAATCGGCTCGCTAAGTGAAACCTTCAGCCACCCTGTATTGCTCGGTGTTTCGTTCGGACTGGTGTTGGGGAAGTTTGTTGGCATCACAGGTGCTAGCTGGCTGGTCCTGAAACTTGGTGTGGCCGTGCTACCAAAAGACACCCGGTTCACCCAGATTGCGGGTGTTTCCCTACTGGCCGGAATCGGATTTACAATGTCGATATTTGTCGCCCAGCTCGGCTTTGGCGAAAGTGAGGAGCTGTTGCTCATGGCAAAAACAGGTATCCTCGCCGCTTCATTGTTCGCCGGTGTTGCCGGGTTCTTGTGGCTCTATCTGGTTAGCCGACCTGCTGAGGCCGAAGCATAAGCGGCCATAGCTTTCTTTCCCATTACTGACCCCGATCGCGGGTACTATTCAAACAGGCTCGTCGTCGGAATCGAATAGTTGATCATCACGGTTTCTGAACCTGGGTTATTATCGCTGAGGCTGGCGTTGGAATAGTGTGACACCGACAGGCCCAATCGGGAGCGGTCGTCAAACCGGTAGGCCAGCTCAATCTGAGACCGGAATTCAATTTCATGGCCCAGGTCCTTTTTGGAACTGCTACCCTCATGATAGTAATGTGGTGCAAAGCTTGGTGTCAGAACCCAGCGATTACCGAAATACAGATCCATCAACACACCGGCACCTACAAAGACACTACCGTTTGTCGTGCCTGAAATAGCCACAAATGGTTTCAGTTCCCAGATTTTGTGATCAGAACGGTACTCCAGTCGGAGTTCAGCGCTATCATCGGTCTGCCTGTTAAAGTCGTAGTAGCCGATACCGCCTGTGATAAACGCCGGATCATCAGCCGCAGCCGGTGATGCCGCGAACACACCACAAACAAGTGCAGCAACGGCAAGACCCTTGCTCAGCTTTTCAAATACGCTCTGCACTCTGCTCTCCTCGACTTGGCGGTTTAACTCGTTGGGGCGCATTCTAGTAGAATCAGCGATAGATGCAATAGGCGGATGGATCACCAGCATTGCCACCCTATTGATTTATTTGGCGCATCTGATCTGTGGCTTTTACCAGGGCCTTTCGAATGCCGGGCTCGAACGCTGAATGACCTGCGTCGTTCACCATGACCAGTTCCGATCCCGGCCAGGCGCGGGACAGGCTGTCGGCGGTCCACGGTGGGCAGATCACATCATAACGCCCCTGCACCATCACGCAGGGCAGATGAGCGATCTTGGCTACATTGTCCAGAATGTAGCGAGGGGCTAAGAACATATCATTGACGAAATAGTGCGCTTCGATGCGCGACAAGGATAGCGATCCACCCGTGTCACTGTTACCCGATGGTATCAGGCGGGCGCAGGCGGATTCAAAATTGCTCCACGCATCCGCGGCCGGTTGGTGAATGGTCGGGTCCGGATCGATCAGGCGCTTGTGGTAATTGCCCATGATGTCGTCCCGTTCACCCGAGGGCAGGGCCTCTACAAATTTACGTTTTGCATTCGGGAAAAAGCGCCCCATGTCTTCCACAAACCATCGCAGTTCTTCTCGTTCGCCCAAAAACACGCCCCGAATAACGAACCCTGTGCAGCGGTCTGAGTGGGCAATGCCATAAGCCACGGCCAGTAACGATCCCCATGATCCACCAAACACCAGCCAGTCGTTGATGTTCAGGTGGCTGCGGATGGCTTCCATATCGGCGATGACGTGCTGGGTGGTGTTGGCTTCAATCCCCGCCGTTGGTTTGGATAGCCCACAACCGCGTTGATCAAACAACACAATGCGCCAATGGCCGGGGTCGAATAACCGGCGATGTGATGGGGCGCAACCGGCCCCCGGACCACCGTGCAGAAATACCACAGCAGGACCGTCTGGGTTGCCGCATTCTTCCCAGTAAAGCGTATGGCCATCTCCCACATCCAGATTGCCCCGGTTGAAGGGTTCAATCAGCGGGTAAAGTTCGCCGGTGCTCGTCCGTACATCATCAGCCATTTGAATTCCTTAATCTTAGTCGTTCAGGTCAGCCATATCCGTTCTGAGACCCAACAACAGTTCGCTGTAATCGGGGTGATCAGCCTCAATAATGCCATGACGGATCATGAAATCAATCACCACCATGGCTGAATCATAGGCAAAGTCGTCTGTGTTTGTTATCCGGTCCAACAGCTTCTCGGCGGGCCACAGGGCGAATTCTTCAACCTCACCATCTGTATTTTGCGGCGTGAAATCAGCGGGCAGTTCCAAATCGAAATTGTACTGTATGTATTGCAGCACCCCTTCCGGGCGTTCGGTACGAAAGCTGATGCCGCCGACGGAGCGCGCCTGCTGGGCCAATGGCTTAGGGATGTTGGCTTCTTCGCCACATTCCTTGATCAGGTTCTCAACTAACGACAGGCCCGCCGGATGGCCGCCGCTGACAATCAGGTCCAGCTTACCCGGAGATGTTTCTTTGGTCATGGATCGCTTGGCGACCCAGAACGAAAGGTCGCTCCCGCTTCGCACAAACCCGTTCAGGTTTACCGCATAAATACGAATGCCGAACAGGACCGATGCCGCCCGTTCAATGTGAAACAGGCTGGGTGATTGTAAGCCGCTGCCAACAGAATAAGGCTCACCACGCCAGCCGGGGATTTCACCCTTGTCGCGCAAAGCTTCAAGGCACGGTGCAACGGCCCTGGTTCGTTCATCGTGGCCGTTAAGTGATGGCGATAACATGACCATGCCGTCGCTGACCTGAAACACATCGGGGAAGGCCGACAGTTCACCCGCAAAATGCGGCATCATCAGGCCCACGCGCATACCATCCACCACAAAGGCGATGTAACCTGCCGGATCACAAGGTCGGACTTCCAATAGTCGGTCGGTGAGGCTCATGGCGTCTTGTTCTCCGTAACCAACGTACTGTACCGCGCAAAAAAGAAAGGCGCCACTAAGTGACGCCTTTCAATTTGAGTGAAGCTTGCCAAATTACGCTGCGACGATTTTCCGACCGTCCTTGGTCACGCGCACATAGGCGCGGCGACAATGTTCGGCGCAGTAGGGTTTGTCCTGTACTGAATCTTTACCACAGAAACGGAACTCTTCCGTGCCGGGCTCACCATCAGGCCAACAGCACATGTTGGCACCCAGTTTGTCCAGCTTGATGATCTCGCCCAAAGGCTTCGCTGCTTTCTCAACAGACCGCCGGATGGGTGATTGCCGTTTGGGCAGGCCCAGCCGGTGAACTTTTCCCACAACCGCATTTTTGGTGATCCCCAAACGGTTGCCGATTTCACTGGTGGTAAGACCTTCTTCCCACAGCGCGATAAGTGCGCTAATTCGTTCCGGTGTCCAATCGCTCGTCGTAGCCATGCTTGTTTCCCCTTACGACACAAAACCCAAAAAGTGTGTTTATGTGCTCGCCAGCTGTTTTTAGTTGTTATTTGGTCTGCGACCACATGATGTCGTCGTTAATACTGTATTTTGTGGTTGGGGGCAACGGGAATGGCACATTTTGTTGTGGATAAGGGGATGTCAAGGCCGATTCCGTAAAAATCTGTGGAAAAAACTGACTAAAATCCAGAAAAACCATGAAAAAACACTCTCCATGTTGCAGTGCACAATGTATACTCCGCCGCAATGTCATACGAATTAACATCGCGCGGAGATAAAGTGCATGAGCACGGATAATAAAAACGCCACGGTCAACAATTGGCAGGAAGCCGCCACAAAGGAATATAAGGGCACAGCCCCCGAAGACCGGACGTGGATGACGCCCGAAGGCATTCCGGTGAAGCAGCTTTACACGGCGGCTGATCTGGAAGCGATGGAGGGTACCGACACCATGCCGGGTTTCGCGCCCTATACGCGTGGCCCACGCGCGACCATGTACACGGGTCGACCGTGGACCATTCGACAGTACGCCGGTTTCTCCACCGCCGAAGAATCCAACAAGTTCTATCGCGATAACCTGGCAGGCGGTCAAAAAGGCCTGTCGGTTGCGTTCGATCTGGCCACGCACCGGGGGTATGATTCCGATCACCCGCGTGTTGTGGGCGATGTGGGCAAAGCCGGGGTTGCCATCGACAGTGTTGAAGATATGAAAATTCTGTTCGACGGCATCCCGCTGGATGAGATGAGCGTCAGCATGACCATGAACGGTGCCGTCCTGCCTGTGCTGGCGGGCTATATCGTGGCCGCCGAAGAACAGGGCGTTGCGCCCGATAAACTATCCGGCACCATTCAGAACGATATTCTGAAAGAGTTCATGGTCCGTAACACCTTTATCTATCCGCCCGAGCCCAGCATGCGGGCCGTGGCTGATATTATTGAGTACACGTCAACCAACATGCCACGTTTCAACTCCATCTCCATTTCCGGCTATCACATGCAGGAAGCTGGCGCGACCGCGGTTCAGGAACTGGCCTTCACCATTGCGGACGGGGTTGAGTATGTTCGCGCTGCCTTGTCCAAAGGCCTGGATGTGGACGCTTTTGCGCCGCGCCTGTCGTTCTTTTTCGCGATCGGCATGAACTTTTTTATGGAGATCGCCAAGCTGCGCGCCGCGCGTTTGTTGTGGGCGGAACAGATGGCCCCGTTCAAACCCACCAACCCGCAAAGCTCCATGCTGCGCACCCATTGCCAGACTTCGGGCGTGTCGCTGACAGAGAAGGATCCTTACAATAACGTGGTCCGCACCACCATTGAAGCCATGGCCGCTGTGCTGGGTGGCACGCAGAGTCTGCACACCAATGCGCTGGACGAAGCCGTTGCGTTGCCGACACCATTCTCGGCCCGCATCGCGCGTAACACGCAACTGGTCCTGGCCGAAGAAACCGGCATCACCAACGTGATCGATCCGCTCGGCGGCAGCTACTATGTGGAAAGCCTGACCGCGTCCATCGCCAGCGAGGCCCGCAAGCTGATTAAGGACGTGGAAGACCTGGGCGGTATGACCAAGGCCGTTGAATCCGGCATGCCCAAACGCGCTATCGAAGAATCCGCCACGCGCCGGCAGGCCCGCGTGGACCTGGGCGAAGACGTGGTTGTGGGGGTGAACAAGTATCCACTGGATCAGGAAGCCGAGCTGAATATTCTGGAAATCGACAACACGGCGGTCCGCGAAAACCAGATCGCAAGGCTGAACCATATCCGCGCCACCCGTGACGAGGCCGCCTGTCAGGCCACGCTTGATGCGCTGACCGCAGCGGCGGAAAGTGGCGAAGGAAATCTGCTGGAACTATCCATCAATGCCTCGCGTGCGCGTGCTTCGGGTGGTGAAATTACCCAAGCGTTGGAAAAAGTATATGGCCGCCATCAACCCATCACCACTTCTATTCACGGGGTTTATTCCAAAGCCTACGAAGGTGACGAGGAATTCGAATCCATCCGCAGTGACGTGGCCACGTTTGAGAAAACAGAAGGCCGCCGACCTAGAATGTTAGTCGCCAAAATGGGTCAGGACGGTCACGACCGCGGTGCCAAGATCATCGCCACGGCCTTTGCCGACATCGGCTTTGATGTGGACATCGGTGCGCTGTTCCAGACACCTGATGAGACCGCCCGCGAAGCCATCGAAAACGATGTGCACGTGGTTGGAGTGTCCTCACAAGCGGCCGGACACAAAACACTGGTGCCGCTACTACTCAAGGCACTGGCCGATCAGGACGCATCCGATATTCTGGTTGTGGTGGGCGGCGTTATCCCGGCCCAGGATCACGAGTTCCTAAAGGGCGAAGGTGTTGCCGCGATCTTTGGGCCGGGTACGCATATACCGACGGCGGCTCGGGAAATTCTTGGGGTGATTAAGAAGCAGCGTGAGGCGGCGGCCTGATTGGGACTTGACTGGCATTGCCCGTTAATACAATTGCGAATATATTTGCCTTATGAAAAATGCCACTATTGTTAATGAAATTTGCGGCGCGATCACCGTGCCATGTGACGTCCGTTTTGACGTCTGACCCGATGGCGTGACCGATCGCGGTGCGGTGATACCAGTAACAATACCGGATGCTACTTGCTTTGGTCAGACCAGAATGCGGAATCCACAGGGCACCCAGCCATTTCTTGGCTTGTGTGCCACGCCAGGGAAGTTCGTCTTCTCCCACGTAATCCGCGTTGGCAAACTCCTGAATGTTCAGCAGGTCAGACCATTGTTTCCAGCCAACGGCCGCGTACCGTTCACCGTCATCCGGTACATCGGCCTCGCCCAGCATTTCGAACGCTGTCAGGACTTTGTCCTTGGTCAGGCCGTCGGAGCCATCACCGGCATAGTTGGTTGATGTATCGAACTGGTTAATGATCAGCTCGTCGGTCTTGCGACCCAGTGCATAAGCACCAGCACGCGCGGTGACTGTCCGCTCATTTGTGTTGGCTTTGAGCTCATCAAGTGAATCCACCCAGTCACCAGCATAAAAATCTGATAACTGACATTCCACAGGGGTGTGGTCGATGTTCATGACGGGCACTTTGCCATGGCGTGCTTTGGTGCTGGCGGTCCCTTTTCCAACTTTCTGGAAAGTGGTGCTAGCGCCGATAATGCTGTCCTTTACACGGACAGTATTTCGCAGTTTTGAGCCCATCTGCTGGTATTGCAAATGAACGTCAGCCTGAAAGTGCTTCACGAACGATTGTTCGACGGTTGTCGACATTCCGTTCTCCTATATTGGGTTGATTTGAAGGGTGTGGTGTTATCGAAAGCCTGCGCTGTCTGCAGCAACGGGTGGATTCCGGCACCATGGGTTGAAGCGGGCCGGGGATTCCGGTTCTCCGCAACAATTGGTTAATGGGCTTGCCCAAGGCGATGAATCATTGACATCGCTTGGAAAATCACCATTTGAAAAGATAAGGTTACTCAAAATGTTAGGGTTATTGGGGTGACCGAGCTAATAATTAACTGTCTATGGTGTACACAGGCAGTGTCTAGTAATGGGGCATGACTAACCGTGACATTGAGTTCTTCTGTGCAAAATACTGATTTCGAACGCGAAACGAGTGACCTTTTTGGCCATTGTTTGCAGGCGTTCCACTCTTTTGGCTCGTTGAATGAGCTGGCCGAAGACATGCGCGTTCTATCCCTGAATGCTGAGCTGGCTGCTGGCCGAGCCGGTGAAAGGGGCGCATCCGTACGGGTGCTGACACAATATACCCGTGAGCTGGTCTACCGGTTAAATTCCACCGAGATGCGCATCAGCGATCTTAAAGGGCAAATGTATGGCCACAGCGTCAGCGCCATCCGGACACTTCGTCAGAAATCCATCCTTGAACGCACGTCGCGTTCTGTCCAAACGGTTGCGGACGGCTCGGAGACGGCCGCCAGCGCCCTGGTGCATGTAAACAATGCGCACCACCTGGTGTTTGAAGAAACAATTGTGGCTGTCACAGAGATGGTCGCCTGTGTGAACAATTTATCAGATGCCGCAGAAGGTGTGACAAACGTTGGTTCACAAGCGGCGAGCATTTCCACGAACATTGCGATCGAAGCGGCGCTTTCTGGCGAATTCGAAGCGGAATTCAGTCAGGTTGCTCATGCCATGCAGGGCTACGTTGAGCAGCTTCGAAAGATGGCCGACGTCGCAGGTCGGACGATCCAAAATGCCATTTCATTGGGCAGCAACCTTCAACAACAAGCGACGAGTAATCTCGGCGCTAAGTAATTCACCGCTTAATTCAACGGGATATAGACGATGAGATGCCAAACACTCTCCAAAAATGATGGTCATACCTGGTATGCGTTCGGGCAGGATCCAGGCAAGCATGACAAGATCATTGATACGAACCAGATCGTTCTGAATTCGGGCGGCGAGACGGTGTTGCTTGATCCGGGTGGGATGGAAGTATTCCCTGCCTTCCTTACGGCACTAAGCGAAAAAGTATCAATCGATTCCATCAAGCACATTTTTCTGTCTCATCAGGATCCTGATATCTGTTCATCGCTACTTCTTTGGCGCCAAGTTTGCCCGAAAGAGGTAAACATCTATGTGCCGTGGATGTGGCAGGATTTTGTTGCTCATTTCGATGTGGATGCGAAAACCATTCCTGTGCCCGATGAAGGCATGACCATCAATTTGGCAAATGGTCGCAGCCTCGAAATGATACCGGCGCATTATCTTCATTCACCGGGCAATTTGAATCTGTATGACCCGATGGCGAGGTTGCTGTTTAGTGGCGAAATCGGTGCGGCAACCTTGCCCCACAATGATTCTGGTTCGTTCTACGTGAAGAATTTCAGTTCACACGTTGAATACATGGAAGACTTCCATAAGCGTTGGATGGTATCAACCGATGCCCGTGATGCCTGGATTTCCCAAGTGCGGCGATTGAAGGTGGACATGATCGTTCCGCAGCGCGGCCTGGCCTTCAAGGAAGATGATGTTGAAAATTTCCTGACCTGGTTTGCCGAAGTGGAATTGGGTGGCGGTATCGCTGCCATGCTGGATGAAGGAGCCGTTCGGAGCGCGGCACCAAAAATTGAAGCGGCCAAGCCCGCCCCAAAACCTGAGCCAATAGCGGAAGAACCCAAGAAAGCAACACCGCCCCCGCCCCCGCCACCACCACCCGCGGAGCCGGAAGGTCCCTTTACGGCCAAACAGATTGAGCTTGTGCAGTCCACGTTCTCAGAAGTAGCCAAGATCAAGGAGGCCGCCGCCGAGCTATTCTATGGCCGCCTGTTTGAAATGGATCCGAAACTGGAATCCCTGTTCAGCGGTGATTTAAAAGAACAGGGTAAGGCGTTGATGGGTATGATCGCTGTTGCTGTTAATGGCCTGAACAAACTGGATACCATTGTGCCTGCTGTGCAGGAACTGGGTGTTCGCCATGCCGGATACGGTGTGGCAGAAAAGGATTACGACACGGTTGCCGGTGCGTTGCTTTGGACGCTGGAACAAGGCCTGGGTGATTTATACACACCTGAAGTTGCTGAAGCATGGACCGCTGTTTACGTGGTCTTGGCGACAACCATGAAGGATGCCGCCAAGAATGCAGACACGCCAGCAGACACGCCCGCAGGCCCACAACCCGGGAACGCCGATGGATCATTGATCATCAAGAGTGATGCGTCATTGTTTGCCCGACTGGGTGGTGAGCCTGCTATCGATATTGTCGTGGATGCGCTATACACCCGCGTCGTGGATGACCCACGTTTGTCCAGTTTCTATGACGGAGTGGATATTGCTGCGTTAAAGAAATCATACAAGTCGTATCTGGGCGAGATATTTGGCGGCCCGGATCAATACACCGGAAAATCTTTGAAAGACGCCCATGCGGCGCTGGGTCTGGACGCTTCGCATGTGGATGCGCTTATCCAGCATTTTCAAAGTGTCCTAACGGATTTCCAGGTGGACGGTGGTGTGATCGGCGAGATTTCTCAGCTTCTCGATTCCAGTAAATCCGAAGTTCTTGGCTAGTCGCGCGCGGGCGTAATGCCGCCTGTCTCTGCTAACAAAGATGCCGCTTCCTGGACCATACCACCAGTCTGTGTATTTGCCCCTGGATGCTCTACGTCCATGGCACGCTTAACCGCAACCATGGTGGTGCCCGTTGGCGTGATGCGAGCGGTGGTCGGCAGGCTGGCCCGTTTCTGAAATGCCATAATGGCCTGGCGCAGACGTTCACCATAAAATCCGGTTGGCCCCTCGGTCTGTTTCAGGTCAAGTTCACCCACATGATCCATCAGTATTTCTACGCGGGCCACATCGTCTGGGGTATTTTCATCGTTTGGCCCGACGGGTGATGTGATGTTGAAAACGTCAGACATGCCGCGAAATTTATCCTGGCTGCCATCGTCACTCATGAGCCGTCCAAATGGGTCGGGTCGGTTTTTGTTGGGCTCTATATGATTTTCCATTGAAATGATCTCCTGTTATGAAAAATGGGGGATCGTGCCCGGGCACAATCCCCCATGCGGTGGGTGCTGCGGAAAGGCACGCGCTCACCACCGCATATACGGGTGCCTTTGGTCGTTGGGTAATTTAGATGTTCAGATGTTGTCGGAGGCAGGCTGTTGTCTTATCCCGGATATAGCGTCTTGAAGCCTTGCCGGACCTGATCAATGAACGCCGGATCCTGATCACGCCAGTAACGTGGATCGTGCATCATTCTTTTCAGATCGGTTTCGCTCATACCAGAAGTGGCTTGCCCTTGATTGGCCAGAATTGCCGGTTCGCCCGAAGACATCATCTGTTGCATGGCGATCACGCCGCCGAAGCTGGATGACAACGCGGTGAAGGCTTCTGGTGGTAGATTCTTCTGACCCCAGTTACCAATCTCGCGAGACATGATTTGCCATTTTTCCTGCCCACCGAAATGATTTTCCAGCTTGGTTGCCTCGGCGTTTTTTTCCAGGTTGCCAGACACTGCATCCATCATCGGTAGTAACTTCTCTTTCGCAAGATCATACACCAGTTGGGCCTGCGCCTGTGAAAAGCCCGCAGCGTGAAGACGGCTGTTGATGTCGGAATCCGCAACAAGGGCCGGGTGGTCAGTGATAACATTATACTGGTCCGGGCTATCGGGAATTTCGGTAGTCGTTTCGCTCATTCTGCTTTCGAGTTCGCTGTAGGATTTCAACAGGGCTTCGGTTCGGACAGTTCCGAGTTGTCCATCCCAAAACTTATTCGGCACATGATCAGGACGAGCGTTTTGTTTTTCCTCGAGGCTGGTTGCACCCGGGTCGGGTGTGTTTGGGGCGCTTTGGGGAAGTTGTTCGGTATCCATATAACAGTCCTTTTTCAGAGGTTCAGAAAGTCAGAGTGTGTGGGCTTCGCCTCGGCCCTTGGCGGCCATGCGTTCCATATAGGCGACGAGCGCTTTTTGGCCTTCGCCATACCGCAACACGGCCTCACTTACATCCGGCCCTAAAACCCGGTTTCGGGTAACGGCATGTAAATGGCTAAGTACGGTTTTGGCTTCCGGATAGGCCAGCAATCGGGCAAAAGCCTTGTGAAGTTCATGGGAAACCGGCGGCGGTGATACGGTGCGTGCGTCATGTTCTTCAAACCATGCCCATGCGTCATTCTTGTGTGCCGTATTATTTGCCATGGCGTGGGCCTTCCTCTGCGATTTGTGTTGGTACCGGAAGCGGGGTTATCGGTACCGGAGGTGTCGTCGCTAACGCATCCGCTAATGCGGCGCCCAGGACATCACCTGTGTTGTCTGTGTTGTCTGTGCTGTTTGTGTTGTTTCCGGATTTGAGAATGCTTTCTGGTACATCAAACGCTTTGGCGAGCCACTGAACGGCTGAGACCGTATCGATCTGTGACGTGGCTTCCGGCCCCAGTGTTTTGATGGCTTCCATCCACTGCATGGCTTCGCGGGCTTCGTGACGGCTGTAGGACCGTGCCAGCGGCGACCGCCAGGTCATGGCGATGGCGCGACCGTCCAGATTGATTTCCGGGATATCACCACGCCGAGACAGCACGGACAATGCGCGGTTCATCAATGGCACCAGAAGCTCAGATTGAAGGCGGCCATAGGTGGCCCCCAACATGCGGGAAATCTCTGCTGATCGTGTCAGGACTTCTGTTGCTGTCATGGCCGGTGCGCTGGGCTGGCCGAGCTTATCAACCAGCAACGCGCTTTTGATTCTGTTTCTGAGATCATCAAGGACAAGTTGCGACACATCGAAGCTGCCGGGGGCGGATAAAGGCGTCAGGCCTTGCGACCCCACGGCTTTGGGAATGATGGTGCCGGGGGTCAGTTGAATCGTTGCCGGGTTAAGAACGCCATCGTCGTCGGCCTGCCAAATGCCGGTTACGGCGATAGACGCATTTTTCAATACCAGCTCAACAACTTTGTTTGCGGTTTTGATATCGGGCAACGCTTTCATTACAGGGGATCGGCCATAAACCTCGCCCGGTGCTTTCAGCCAGCGAAAATTGATGAAGGGCGATTGCTTGAATGTGCCACTGGCTAGAATGTTATCGTCCGAATTCGTCTTCGCCATGTTTTCGCGAACCGCGCTGTATTCAAAACCGCCATCCTTCGGCCGTACAGATTCGATGACGGCGATTCGCTGTGGATCGGATTTGCCGGACGCACTCTGATCAGGTAAGGCGGCGTTCGGAAAACGCTGGACGAACACTTCGGCCGAAAGTTCGGATCGTCGATATGTGGTATCCAGTTTACCGCCTTGGCCTTCTTCAAACGCGATCTGTCCCAATGGAATAGCGGTGAACTGAAAGGCGCTGTTGCTACCTGCCGGTGCTTCTTCGAATAACAGGCACGCTGTGCCGACGGTGACCAGGTCTAGAAAACACTGATGCATTTCGATGGCAAAATTTGATCGCTCGAAATGACCGCGCACCGTATCGCTGACAAATTCCAATGCTTTAGCGGCATCGGCGGCGGCCTCGGGGGATGCTTCGCTACCGGCTGTCAGGGAAAACCACCGCCCCCATGGGGGCGTCAGTTCCCCAAGCAGGCTCGATGCAAGTTGATCCACACCATCCGGCGCGGTGCCATCAAATAGCGTTGCGGTACGAACTTCGCCGGGATTGGATGATTGTGTAACGCCATCGTATTGGGGCAGGGCATAGGCGTAACACTCACGCCATAGAGCATCCCATTTTGATCGCTTCTCCATCGCCCTTCGAAAGCGATCAGAGATCTGCCCCGAGATTTGCATGGTATTTTTCTCGCTCATGGATGTCCTCCAAACGGCAGCTGGCCTTGCAATGGTGCAATCCACCGACGCTGCGTGATGTTTCATAAAAAAAGCCCGCCGAGGGTTGTCGGCGGGCTTTGGACACACGTGTGCCCTGCGCTGAAATGAGTTGTCGCACAAAAATATCAAAAAGTCAAGGATTATTTTCACTATTTAGGAAATTAGATAGTTGTTTTGGCGTTTGGATCCTGTAGTTATGGATTCCCAAAAGGCGTTTTATGACTTCCACACAGGTCAGCAGAGCCCACGGTGCGGGCCTTGCGGGGGCTATCCTCTGTTGGGTAATAATCGTTTGATGCCCCTGATCCTGGTACCATTGGGCCAGATCTTCAGCGGAGCACCGGGGGACCGTTAATACATTGGTGCGGCCGGAAAGTGTATCGATGACAACCCAGGCCGCCCCAATCGCGATCGCCACGAAACAATGTTTGAAGCCGTGGGCCAGCCACCGGGACCACGGCATGGAATTGCTATCGGTGAAGACAACGACGGCACACGATACGATTGTCGATGCATTGGCATCGCAATACGCCTGTTTGGTCTTATCGTGTGGCATGATCAGGGCCCGGCAGCGGTTCAATCGATGATTCTATCGATGATTCCATCGATTCTGGCATCGCAACAATCCCCTTGATGCGCAGAGGCCCAAGCATTTGATCAAGGGCTTCGCCCCACACCTGGGCGGCCCGTTGCTGTGCACCGTCTCTGGAATCCGGTGGGTATTCAAGCAAACCGAACGTGGACAGGACGCGTAAATGCTCGTCGCTCAACTGCCGCTTAAGGTGCAAACGCTTCGCCGTGCAATACACATCGGCTGGATCACAGGGCCGTGGTACGGCATGCAGGGATGGTTGATATTGTGCACCATCATTGCGGAGCTTCTGGCACCGGATAAACCAGAACCACGCTTCCTCCACCGAACTAAATGGCACGGGTGTCCCTGCATTGTCCTGAGATCGAGTTTTTATCGAGGGTTGACACATAGGCATATCTCCAAGTAAAAGGAATATAACCATATAATCAATTTCGAGGCAAAACACAACCTATACACGGATAATTTTCCTAGTGCATTTTATTGTAGGGTATAAGACGATGTTCCCATGTTGAAACATTCAGATGTCTGGTCCGCAATTGACCGATTAGCGCACGAATACGGCTTGTCCGCATCCGGGCTTGCCAAAAAGGCAGGACTTGATCCTACCACGTTTAACAAAAGCAAACGGATCACGCGTGAAGGAAAACTACGCTGGCCGAGCACGGAAAGTATATCGAAAGTGCTGACCGCTACGGGTGCCACGTTGGGTGAATTTGTCACCTTCATCGGCACGGCAGATTCGGGTGGCGTATATAGGCACATCCCCTTGATTGGTTTTGCCCAAGCTGGCGCAGATGGCTTCTTTGATGATGCAGGCTATCCGGTTGGTGGCTCATGGGATGAAGTCCCTTTCCCTGATGTGGGTGACCCGCATGCTTTCGCGCTGGAAATCAGCGGCAACAGCATGGAGCCGGTCTTCCGGGATGGTGATACCGTCATCGTCTCGCCGGACTCCAGCATCCGTCGCGGCGATCGGGTTGTGGTCAAAACAACAGATGGTGAAATTCTCGCCAAGCAACTGCGCCGTCAAACCGCTCGAAAGGTGGAACTGCAATCCATTAACAACGAGCATGATGATCGCGTTATTGGCGCTGAAAGTCTTGAGTGGATCGCCCGGATCGTCTGGGCCAGCCAGTAAGCGCCCCACCCCTTTTTAGAGTTGAGAATATCCAATGTCCAAGCACGGGCCGACTGGCCGTACAATTACCTATACTGGCGGAGAATGGAAAGACGGGGAAGTGCCTCTCTTGTCGCCCTTCGATGATGGCGTCTGGCTTGGTCATACGGTGTTCGACGGCGCCCGCTCTTTCGATGGCTGTGCACCTGATCTGGACCGTCACTGCGAACGTTCTATTCGCTCTGCCCATATCCTTGGTATGGAACCCACGATCACCGGCCCTGAGATCGAGGCCCTTGCGCGGCAAGGCATTGCCAAGTTTGGCCGTGAAGAGGTCTTGTATATTTGTCCGCTCTTTTATGTGCGAAACAGTTTCATGGGCCCCGCTGAAGAATCCACTCAGTTTGTGCTGTCTATTCGAGAAGCTCCATTCCCGGAAGTCAGCGGTTTCTCCGCCTGCCTGACCCGGTACCGTCGCCCATCCCGTGATTCCGCGCCCACGGACGCCAAGGCATCTGGTCTGTATCCCAATGTGACGCGCAGCGTCCGTGCCGCTAACGAAAAGGGATTTGATACCGCCGTCATGCTGGACCCCAATGGCAATGTGGCGGAGTTCTCGTACACCAACCTGTTTATGGTGAAAGACGACGTTGTTCATACCCCGGCTATCAACGGCACGTTCCTGAACGGTATTACGCGCCAACGCACTATCCAGGTTTTACGTGACGCTGGTTTCACGGTGGAAGAACGTCAAATTGATTTCGATGAATTGCTGGAAGCAGACGAATTGTTCAGCACCGCCAACCACACCAAAATCATGCCGTGCACCAGGATCGAAGACCGAAACCTGAACACCGGTCCGATTTCCACTCGTGCACGCGAGTTGTATTTTGACTGGGCGAAAACTCAATCGGTTTAGGCTGACAAGTCTTCGCATGCCAGTGCGCGACGTATCAGCGTGATCGATTCTTCAATCCCGTAGAGCGCAATGAACGACCCCATACGCGGGCCTTGTGACTGTCCCAGCAGGATTTCATACAATGCTTTGAACCAGGCTCGTAGTTCGGGGAATTCGTCACGCTTGCCGATCTCATAGACGATGCTCTGCACATCTTCGGCGCTGGCCGCTGCGTCCAGGCCTTCAAGCCCGGTCACCAGGTCGGTTAATGCCTGCCGTTCGTCATCTGATGGGCTGCGATATTCTTTTGATGGGCGCACAAAGTCCTGATAGAAGCGAATGGCGTATCCCACCAGATCATCCAGAATGGGTGCATTTTCGGCTGTCACACCGGGACGGTATCGGCTGATGAAATGCCACAGCACGGACTTGTCTTCTGAATGGCAAACGCTGGCCAGGTTCAGCAGAATGTTGAAGCTCATATGGGCGGTTTCGTGTGGTGGGTTACCGGTATGAATATGCCACGCTGGATTGGCGATCTGCTTTTCCAGTTCCTGACTCGGAAAACTTTCAACAAAGCTCAGGTACTCATCAACGGCTTTCGGAATCACATCAAAGAACAGCCGCTTGGCGGTCTTGGGCTTTTGGAACATGAACAGTGACAGGCTTTCGGGTGGCGCATAGCGCAGCCACTCTTCCACGGCCAGACCGTTGCCTTTTGACTTGGAAATCTTTTCGCCGTTGTCGTCCAGGAACAGCTCATATGAAAAACCGACTGGTGGGGCACTACCCAACGCGCGCCGAATACGACCCGACTGTTTCACCGAATCAATAAGATCTTTGCCGGACATCTCATAATCCACATCCAGCGCATGCCAGCGCATGGCCCAGTCCGGTTTCCACTGAAGTTTACAATGGCCGCCGGTAATAGGTACTTCACCCTTAGATCCGTCCTCATACTCAAACACAATGGTTCCTGCCTCGGCATTTCGTTCCAGGATGGGCACTTGTAAAACGTGACCCGTTTTCGGGCATACGGGCAAGAAGGGGCTATAGGTCTTTCGGCGATCTTCACCCAGCGTCGGCAACATGATCGCCATGATTTCGTCATAACAGGCCAACACGCGCATCAACGCATCATCGAACGTCCCCGCCTTGTACATTTCGGTGGAGCTTTTGAAATCATACTCAAATCCGAAGGAATCCAGAAAAACGCGAAGCCGGGCATTGTTGTGGTGGCCCAGGCTTTCGTGTGTGCCGAACGGATCCGGCACCTGGGTCAGCGGTAAATTCAGGTGTTCGGCCAGCATTTCCTGATTGGGCAGGTTGGTGGGCACCTTGCGAAATCCGTCCATATCATCTGAAAACGCAATTAGCTTGGTGGGAATGTCAGAAAGTTGTTCAAATGCATGGCGAACCATCGACGTGCGCGCGACTTCACCAAAGGTACCAATATGCGGTAAGCCTGATGGTCCATAACCCGTCTCAAACAACACATACCCTTTTTCAGGCGTCGTGTCTTTGATGCGTTTCAAGACCTCGCGCGCCTCGGCAAAGGGCCAAGCGGATGCATTCTGTGAAAGGTCTCGTAAGTTGCTCATGGGTGTCACCTGATTAAGGCCAGATTAAGGCCAGATTAAGGAAGGATAAGATTGGCGGGGAACCTAGGCGTGACAGGCCACCGGGTCAACGCCTGATCCTTAAATTTCAGCTACTTCCAGATCGGTTTACCACTACCGGGCAAGCCATAGCTTTCCCATTTGTCGGTGACCTGCTGGATGATGTCTTCGTCCATTCGGATTTTCTGGCCCCATTCCCGGGTGGTTTCGGGCTCCACCTTGGTGGTGGCATCGATGCCGACCTTGGACCCCAATCCAGATACAGGTGAGGCAAAATCCAGATAATCGATGGGCGTGTTTTCGATCATGGTCATGTCGCGCGCGGGATCAACGTTTGTTGATATGGCCCAGATCACATCGTTCCAGTCCCGGCAGTTGATGTCATCATCCACCACGATCACAAACTTGGTGTACATGAACTGGCGCAAATAGGACCACACACCCAGCATGATTCGCTTGGCGTGGCCCGCATAGGCTTTCTTGATGGACACCACGGCCACGCGGTAGGAACAGCCTTCGGGTGGCAACCAAAAATCCACCACTTCAGGAAACTGCTGGGTAAACAGCGGAACAAACACCTCGTTCAACGCTTCGCCCAGCACGGAAGGCTCGTCCGGTGGGCGGCCGGTGTAGGTAGACAGGTAAATGGGGTCTTTGCGGCGCGTGATGGCCGTGATGGTGAAGACGGGGAAGGGTTCCACTGAATTGTAGTAGCCTGTGTGATCGCCGTAAGGGCCCTCATCACCATAGTCTTCCAGTGAAACGTAGCCTTCCAGGATGATTTCGGCATGGGCCGGGACTTGCAACGGAATGGTCTTGCAATCGACCAGCTCAACCTTCTCGCCCCGCAACAGTCCGGCAAACTGGTATTCAGACAGGGTGTCAGGCACCGGCGTGACGGCGGCCAGAATTGTGCCGGGGTCAGCCCCGATGACAACGGCGGCCGGAATGGGGTCAGGCCGTTGATCTTTCCAGCGTGCATGATGCTGCGCGCCACCGCGATGTTTCAACCACCGCATATACGTGGTGTTTGGGCCCGTTACCTGCATGCGGTAAATACCCAGATTATAACCATCACGGCGGTCGCCACCTTTTTTATCCGCATCCGGACCTTGCGTGACCACCAGCGGCCAGGTGATCAGCGGGGCAGGCTCGCCGGGCCAACAGGTCTGTATGGGCAATTGGCTCAGATCGATGTCATCGCCGGTCAGAACGACGTCCTGACAAGGGGCGGACTTGACCGTCTTGGGTTTCATGCTCATGACCGTTTTGACCAGCGGCAGCATGTCCAGTGCCTCACGCCATCCATCGGGCGGCTCGGGTTGGCGCAGGAAGGCTAGCGTTTCACCAATTTCACCCAATTGTCCGGGCTCCCGGTTCATGCCCCATGCGACCCGCTCAACGGTTCCAAACAAATTGGCCAGAACCGGAACACCATAGGGGGTTCCATCATCGCGCACGGGGTTTTCAAACAGCAACGCCGGACCGCCCTCGGCAAGCACCCGGGTCTGAATTTCAGTCATTTCCAGGTTTGGCGAAACCGGTTCGGAAATTCGAACCAATCTACCTTCCCGTTCAAGTCGCGATATGAACTCGCGTAAAGAGGCGTCAGCCATGCGGTTTTAATCCTGTTTTTACGAGAGCATTGATAGCGCGCGCCCGTAAACCGTCAAGGAATATAATAGCTTATGTGCGATTTTGTTGTATGCAGAAATATTCCAATATACCTTATTAACAAGTTTGGAGTACCATATGCCAAGTGTCGGTGCGGGAGTACCGGACGGGCTGAATCAGTGCGGCCTGATTTTGATTGAGGGATACATGACGCAAGTTGAAGGTGCGGACCAAAAAGCATCAGAGTCGGGTGATGTGGGTGAAGTTAATTTTCAGCGCTTGATCGAGATCGGCATTGCCCTGTCTGCCGAGCGCGATAATGCGCGCCTGATGGAGCGAATTCTGCTCGAGGCCAAGGATATCTGTTACGCCGATGGTGGCACACTTTATTTGCGCACGGAAGATGATCGCCTGAAATTCGAGATTATGCGCACGGACTCCTTAGGGATTGCGCTGGGCGGGACCACAGGAAAAACGATTACGTTCCCACCGTTGATGCTGCATGACCCGGACACCGGCGAGCCCAATCACAAGAATGTGGCAAGCTATGTGGCACTATCGGGCGAGGCCATCAACATTCCTGATGCTTATGATTCAAAAAAATTCGACTTTTCCGGTACCAAAAAATTTGACGAGGGTACAGGCTATCGATCCAAGTCATTCCTGACGGTGCCGCTCAAGAACAATGAAGGCACAATCATTGGCGTGTTGCAGTTGCTGAATGCCCGCAGCCGCGAAACCAAAGAAGTGGTGCCGTTCAGCGCGTCCACTCAACCGCTTGTAGAGGCCATGACTTCACAGGCTGCCGTGGCGCTGGACAATGCCTTACTGTTGGAAGCGCAGAAAAAACTGTTCCGCTCCTTCATCGATTTGATCTCGTCCGCCATTGACGCCAAATCACCCTATACCGGTGGCCACTGTCAACGGGTGCCAGAACTGACCATGATGATGGCTGATGCCGCCGTGGCCTCCACTTCGGGTCCGTTCGCCGATTTCGACTTAACGATGGGTGAACGTGAAGAGTTGGAAATCTCAGCAGCCCTGCACGATTGCGGCAAGGTCACGACGCCTGAGTATGTGGTGGATAAGGCCACCAAGCTGGAAACTATTTATGATCGATTGCATGAAATTCGCACGCGATTTGAGATCGTAAAACGCGATGCTGAAATCGACTATTTGAAGGCTGTCGCGGCGGGTGGTGATGAGCCTGCATTGAAAGCAAGCTATGACGAGCGCATCGCCAAGCTCGACGATGACTACGCCTTTGTGGCCGAATGCAACGTCGGTGGCGAATTCATGGCTCCCGAACGGATTGATCGTATTAAGGAGATCGCTGGTATTACGTGGATGCGAACACTGGATGATCGCATCGGCGTTTCCTTCGAAGAAGAAAAGCGAAAAGAACGCACACCTGCGCCCTCGTTACCGGTAGAGGAGAATCTGCTGGACGATCGCGAAGACCATGTGATGTACCGTGAGAGCGGTGAAGGCAACACGTATGGCGACGACAATGAATTTGGCTTCAAACTGGATGTGCCCGAACACCGTTTTAACCTGGGTGAGGTCTACAATCTGTGCATCGCGCGAGGAACTTTAACGGAAGAAGAGCGCTTTAAGATCAACGACCACATCGTGCAGACCATCATCATGCTGGAACAGCTACCATTCCCCAGGCACCTGAAAAAAGTGCCG
This sequence comes from Rhodospirillales bacterium, assembly GCA_018662225.1. GTDB lineage: Bacteria > Pseudomonadota > Alphaproteobacteria > Rhodospirillales > Casp-alpha2 > JABJGO01. The sequence goes on from JABJGO010000049.1 coordinate 26,275, forward strand.
GAATATGCCGGCGGCCACCATGAAAAGATGGACGGGACCGGGTACCCGAAAAAGCTGAACCGTGACCAGATGACGGTACCAGCCCGGATGATGGCCATCGCCGATATTTTCGAAGCACTGTCCGCTGCTGATCGGCCATACAAGGCCGCCAAGAAGCTGAGCGATTGCATCAAGATCATGTCGTTTATGAAAAAGGATGCCCATATCGACGGAGAGTTGTTCCAGCTGTTTCTGGAATCCGGCGTGTACAAAGAATACTCGGAACGGTTCCTACAGCCGGAACAGGTGGATGAGGTGGACATAACGCCTTATCTGGAGCAACCGGCGGCGGAATAGTGCCTGAACAACTGAACGATCCCGACTACTGTGCAACGCGGTACCCCTATCAGGTCCCTGAACGATCATACGTCATGGATGACAGTGCGCATGTGGTGGTTGATCACGATGATCACCTAGCCGATTTAGCGGGGCGTCGACCCGTTCTGGCCGTGGGATCGAACATGTCGCCGCAGCAATTGGGGCGCAAGTTCCCGCTCGGCTCAATCCCGGTAACACGGGTTCACCTGCATGACTTCGATACAGTTTTTTCCACCCACTTCACCAGTTATGGCGCGATCCCGGCTACCCTTTTTCATTCACCGGGCACGGTGGTGACGTTGTTTATAAACTGGCTGAATGCGGAACAGGAAGAACACATGCATGGCACAGAGATCGCCAGCGAGAACTATCAGTTTTCCCGCCTGAATTCCCTGACCATGGATATAGAGAACGCACCTGCGCTTGATCACGTTTATCTGTATCTATCCAGTCGTGGTGCGCTGAGCATCGATGGCAACCCGGTTCCCATGTTGGAAGCATCGGCCCGAAACCGCCGCTGGCAAGCCATGGGGCAGGATGACATTCAGGCCCATGCCAGAACTGAACTGGCCCCTGAACACACACACGATGACTTTGTTCGTGAGAACATTATGGATGATGAAATCCGTCGCACCCGCACAGACCGCCTTCACCAAAGTGCCGTGCCCTTTGAGTATGAATTTACAGAACGAGTGCGTTGAAGATTATAACGGCCAGTATGCCTATACCAAAATTCCTGTTTGATTTGAACATGGCGAGACAGGCGGGTGGGTTACTAATGTCCACGGTCACAGCCTGTCGAATCAGATGGGCCGCGCATATGGCTAACCCTGCATAGAAATAAATCTGAGCATCGATCAGGTAACCGCTCAATCCAAACGACAGAACCGTCGCTCCATAGAATATGAATAAACCGGCCTGCGTCTTGTCACCCAATGCCAACGCCGAGGATTTTACCCCGATCAACACATCGTCTTCTTTATCCTGATGGGCATAGATCGTGTCGTAACCCAGTGTCCAGAATACCCCGCCCACGTACAGGGCAACGGCAGGCCAACCCAGTTCACCACGCACCGCCGCCCAGCCTACCAACGCCCCCCAGTTGAAGGTCAGACCCAAAACCAGTTGTGGCCAGTAGGTGAACCGTTTGGCAAAGGGGTACAAGACCACCAATCCCAATGACGATATGGCGAGCAGCATGGCGTATGGATTGAACTGCGAAACCACCATCATCCCGATGCTCAATTGCAGCATAAGGAACAACAGCGCCTGCCGAACGGTAATGTCGCCGTTGGCGATGGGGCGCAGCACCGTTCGTGCAACCTTGGCATCGAAGTTCCGGTCAACAATATCATTGATGGTGCAACCGGCCCCGCGCATGACGAAGGCACCGATGGCGAATTGTGCCATCAGCGTAAAATCAGGCCAGCCGCCCGTTGCCAATGCCACGCTCCACCAACATGGCAGCAGCAACAGCCACGTGCCAATGGGGCGGTCCACCCGGGCCAGGCGCAGGTATGGTCGCATGATAGATGGTGCCAGCCATTCAACCCAGCTGTCTGTTCTGATATCACTTGCTGATGTGTTTGGTGTGGTCATATCCATGCTATAGGCCATTCGATCATTGAAGGCAAAACCTTACACGCGTTTCGCCACTTGCATTTGGGCGGCCGGCCATGAACACTCAAATCATGACGACTGCCCGACCCAAAACCAGACTATTTGTGGATGCGACCCTTGAGGCTGGCGCCCAGGTGTCACTGCTAAAGGATCAGGCACACTATGTGTCGCGTGTCATGCGTCAGGATGTGGGTGCGAGCGCCCTGTTGTTTAATGGCCACGATGGCGAATGGCTGGCGCACATTTCCAGCATATCAAAGACCCAGTGTCAGTTGAGCCTTGAGGCCCAAACCCGTCAGCAACAATCTGAGCCCGATATCTGGCTGGTGTTTGCACCCATCAAGAAATCCCGCATGGATTTTATGATTGAAAAAGCAACCGAGCTTGGTGCTTCTCGTTTGTTGCCGGTGTTTACCCGCAACACGGATGTATCGCGCGTCAATGTGGAAAGGCTACAGGCCACGGCATTGGAATCGGCTGAACAGTGCGAACGCCTGAACGTACCTCAGGTAGACAAGGCTGTTGATCTCGATAATTTAATCAGAGATTGGGACCCGTCTCGTCAACTTTATATCATGGACGAAACAGGGACCGGGAATCCCGCAATTCCAGCATTTTCTAGCCTATCGCAGCCAGGTAAGCCTGCGGCCATATTGATTGGACCGGAAGGCGGTTTTACGGCATCGGAACTTGACCAACTGCGTGATCTGGCATTTGTTACACCCGTGACGCTGGGGCCAAGGGTATTACGGGCAGAGACCGCCGCCCTAACGGCCTTAGCCAGTTGGCAAGTTTTTCAAGGTGATGGTTGCGCGGCCCGCATGCGCTGACCATCTTATGGCGACAACAGAATTCCGACGATTGGGTGGATACAAAAATGGCAGACTCTCACGAAGCTGGTGAATTGATGACCGATCGTAAGCAATTGGTCGATTATATTGCGTCCGGCTGTAAACCGCCTGAAAACTGGCGCATCGGTACCGAGCACGAGAAGTTCGCCTATGTGCGCGATGGCCTTGCTCCCATTGAGTATGAAGGACCATCCGGTATCCGCGCGTTGCTGGACGGCTTGACCCAATTCGGCTGGGAACCTGTTCTGGAGAAGGGAAACCCTATTGCCCTGTCCAAAGACGATGGCAGCACCATTAGTCTGGAGCCTGCCGGACAGCTGGAACTATCGGGTGCGCCGGTGGAAAACATTCATCAGACCTGTGGCGAGGTCACCGAACACCTGCGCCAGGCCAAAGCGGTTGCGGCTGACCTCGGCATTGTATTTTTAGGCCTGGGCTACCGGCCCGAGGCCCACGACGGCAATATTCCATGGATGCCCAAGGGGCGCTACAAGATCATGCGCGAATATATGCCGAAGAAAGGCACCCTTGGTCTGGATATGATGCAGAACACCTGCACCGTGCAGGTCAATCTGGATTTCGATTCAGAGCAAACCATGATTGAGATGTTCCGCATTGGTTTGGCGTTGCAACCCATTGCCACGGCGCTGTGGGCTAACTCACCATTCTACCATGGCAAACCCAGCGAATACTTAAGCTTCCGTAGCCATATCTGGACCGACACAGATCCGGATCGCAGCGGCATCCTGCCCTTTGTGTTTGAAGACGGCTTCGGGTTCGAACGATACGTGGATTACATTCTCGATGTGCCCATGTACTTCGTATATCGCGACGGTAACTACATCGACGTGTCTGGTAAGGATTTCAAAGACTTCATGGCGGGGAAGCTGGAAGGTTTTGAAGGCCAGTACCCGACCCTGAAAGACTGGGAAGATCACATGACAACCGCCTTCCCCGAAGTGCGATTGAAAAAATTCCTTGAAATGCGCGGCGCTGATGGTGGCCCGTGGGCCAAGATTTGTGCATTACCCGCATTCTGGACGGGCCTGCTTTATGATGATGAAGCCCGCGCTGCGGCATACCATATGATTTCGGACTGGACCCATGAAGAACACGTGCATCTTCGTGATAGTGTGCCACGTACCGCGTTGCATACGCCGTTCAGAAATCAAACCGTTCGTGATTTAGCTTTGGAAGCCCTGAACATTTCACACGGCGGGCTCTGTCGTCGCTCAAGGCTTGATGGCATGGGATTGGACGAAACCCACTTCCTGCGCACGTTATTCCAGACCGCCGAGTCTGGCCTGACACCAGCCGAAGAACTGCTCGCCGCCTATGAAGGCCGCTGGAACAACAGCATCTGTCCAGTATTTCAGGAATACGCTTACTAAAACAGCTATCGCCTCTATCAGTTTATACATTCTGATGGATGATATTCGATACAATTGCAAAACATGATGTATCATGCATAGGTCACAAAGTTATTTTGTGGGCTATGCATAGTGCATTTTGTTGCATATCTGTCAAAAAACATCATAATGGGCCGGTGAGCAACATTGTGAGTTCCTAGATGCCTAAAACAATTGTCAGAACGTATTCAAAATATAGCCGGGAAGCTATGAAGCTTCTCGGCAGGATGATTCGCGCAGGACGCAAAGAATCTGCAATGACGGAGCAGGAATTGGCGACGCGTGCTGGTGTGTCGCGCGGCCTTATTCAACGCATTGAAAAAGGCGATATGAAGTGTGAGGTCGGTATCGTCTTTGAAGCAGCCTATATCGTTGGGATTCCATTATTCGATGCGAATCAGGCCAGTCTTGCGAATCATGTTCAGCAGACAGAAAGCAAATTGAAGTTGCTGCCGGCCTCGATTCGAAAAACAGGAAAGAGTATTGATGATGATTTCTAATATTCATCATGAGGCGTATGTCTGGATATGGTTGCCAGGCTCGACCGAGCCTGTCGTTGCGGGGAAGCTGGAAAGAGACGGTGAAGATACCGTCTTTGCCTATGGTCGGCAGTATCTGGAGCGGCAAGATGCTATTGCTGTCTACCCCCAGGAGCTACCGCTTAAAGGCGGTGTGCAACACCCTATTACCGGGCTGAGAATTCCGGGGTGTATCAGAGATTGCGCTCCCGATGCATGGGGCCGCCGTGTCATTATCAATCGTTTGATGGGGGTGGAGAAATCTGGGGTCGATGTTGTTGATCTAAGCGAGCTTACCTACCTGATGGAGTCCGGCTCTGACCGCGTGGGCGCGTTGGATTTTCAAGCCTCGCCGACCGAGTATATACCCCGGCAATCCAGGGGGGCAGCGCTTGAAGAACTGTTGGAATCGGCAGAGCGCGTAGAAAAAGGCGTGCCGCTTTCACCTGATCTGGACCAGGCCTTGTTCCACGGTAGCGCCATTGGCGGTGCTCGACCCAAAGCGCTCATTGAAACTGACAATACCAAATATCTCGCAAAGTTTTCTACGCGTAACGATCATTATGATGTGGTGAAAGCCGAGTTTATTGCCATGAAATTGGCAGGCATTGTTGGATTGAATGTTGCCCCGGTCAAACTGGTGACGGCTTCCGGCAAAGACATTTTGCTCGTTGAACGCTTTGATCGATTGCGGTCAAACGAGGGGTGGCAGCGAAAGATTATGATATCAGCGCTCACCTTGTTTGGCCTTGACGATATGATGGCACGATACGCCAGTTACGAAACTCTTGCAGAGATAATTCGGACCCGATTTTCAAAGCCGGAAGAAACGCTGCATGAGCTGTTCTCAAGATTGGTGTTCAACATTCTGACAGGGAATACAGACGATCATGCAAGAAATCATGCCGCCTTCTGGGATGGCAGGTCACTGTCTCTTACGCCTGCTTACGATATTTGTCCGCAAGGTAGAGCCGGTGGTGAGGCCTCGCAAGCTATGCTCATTTCTGGTGAAAATAATTTGAGCCGATTAGCGCATTGCCTGGGCGTGGCACATCACTATTTACTGAATAAAGAGCAGGCCCATGCCATCATCGACCACCAAAAAATAACAATAGAATCGCATTGGCAGGGCGTGTGTGATGTTGCTGACCTTAGTGAAGTCGGTCGCCGTTATCTTTGGCGTCGCCAATTTCTGAATCCCTATGCCTTTGAGGGCCTCGGGAAAGATGCCGATGTTTGAAACCTGAATACCGGCCTGGCTCGCCTTATCACAACCTTGCTAAACCGCCGTACCGCCCACGGTAAGTTCGTCGATCAGCATGGTTGGTTGGCCGACGCCCACGGGGACACCTTGACCGTCTTTGCCACAGGTACCGATGCCGGGGTCCAGTTCCATATTGTTGCCTATGCGTGAGACTTTGGTGAGCACGTCGGGGCCATTGCCGATCAGGGTGGCGCCTTTTAGAGGTCGCCCGATTTTACCGCCTTCAAGCTCGTAGGCTTCCGTGCAGGAAAACACGAACTTGCCGGACGTGATGTCCACCTGTCCGCCACCAAATGACACAGCATAAATGCCTTTATCCACGCTGGCGATAATATCGTCCGGGTTTTCTTCACCGCCCAGCATGATGGTGTTTGTCATGCGCGGGATGGGTGAATGGGCGTAGCTCTGGCGGCGGCCGTTGCCGGTGGATTTCGTGCCCATAAGCCGCGCGTTCATGCGGTCATGCAGGTAGCCAGTCAGGATGCCGTCTTCAATCAATGTGGTGGATTGCGTTGGCGTGCCTTCGTCATCAATGCTGAGCGAGCCGCGTCGGTCATTCATGGTGCCATCATCAATGACAGTGACACCGGGTGATGCAATGCGCTTGCCCATAAGGCCGGCAAAGGCTGATGTTTCTTTACGGTTGAAGTCGCCTTCCAGACCGTGGCCGATGGCTTCGTGCAACAGAATGCCGGGCCAGCCCGCCCCCAGTACAACGGGGACTTCACCCGCTGGCGCCGGGATGGCTTCCAGATTGACGCTAGCCTGACGCAAGGCTTCGCCCACCGCGTACTGCCAACTGTCAGCGCCGACGTATGCATCATAGGAAGCCCGACCACCCGTGCCGTAACCACCAGTTTCCATCTTGCCGTCCTGTTCCAGGACCACGGAAACATTGATCCGAACCAGTGGCCGCACATCTCCGGCCCGGTAGCCACCGGCCCGAATGATCTGAACCGCTTGCCATTCACCGGACAGATTGACGCTGACCTGTCGGACTCGATCATCCGTGTCGCGGGTATAGGCATCGATGTCCTGCAACAGTTTCACCTTGGCGTCGAAGTCCATGGCGGTAAGCGGATTGTCATCCACGTAAAGGCTCTGATTCGTGCCGATGGGCGCTTCGCTGATCGTACCTGAATGTCCGGCCGATACGGCTTGTACCGTTTTTGATGCACGCTTGATGGCGCCCTCGTCCAGTGACGACGCATGGGCATACCCGGTGGCGTCACCGGCAACGGTCCGCAGACCAAAGCCCTGAAGTGTGTCATAGCTGGCATTTTTTAGCTGGCCGTCATCAAAAGTGAGGCTTTCGCTCTGGCGGTATTCCAGAAACAGTTCGCCGTCGTCGGCACCGGTCATGGAGTCCTCAACTAGGCCCTCCACGCGCGTGCGATTCAGGCCGGCTTTGCCGAAAAATAGTCCGTCAGTGGTTGTAAGTCCGGTCATGCAATTAAATCCTGAGGTCAGGGCGCGCTAAAAATAGGTAGAAGAAAATACCGAATGACACCGTCCAATACAAACTTGATTTGTTTGTTATCGCTGGGCCCAGGGCAATCCGGCGACTTTCCAACCGCCTATAGTGCCGCGATGATCTTGCGCGTCCATATCGCCTTCAAAGCCTTCCAACACGTTATAGCAGTTGCTGTAGCCGGCGTTTGTCATGGCGATGGCGGCGGCGATGGATCGTTGTCCGGATCGGCAGATGAACAGAATGTGTGCATCCGTATCCGGGGCATGGTTTTGTACGGTAGCTACAAAATCAGCATTGCCGGTCATGTTTGGATAAACGATCCATGCGGCGAGGCACAAATTTTTGCCAAGGCTGCCTAGATCCGGGGTGCCCACAAATGCCCATTCGGCATCGGTTCGAACATCGACCAATACAGCGCCGGAAATTTCCGATAACATGGCCCAGGACTCCTCGGGCGTTTTGTCGCCCGCATAACCGAGATCATTCATTGAAAGCTCCTGTTTTATTCATATGAGGGGTATGGCGGGCATCCGATGTGCTGTAAACCATTTACCGATTCAGAGTCTTTTTTCTTTAATCCGCCTTGATTGCGTTCTATATCAGGATACATATTTATCATAAAATTAGTGGATAATATAATAATTTACTAATATAAAATGTATTATACATGCTAACAGATTGATAATAATATATTTCCACCCTGTAATTTAAGAGACGATCTATGACACAAGACCTGTCGCTGGCCTATGCCCTGAAATTTGAAGACCTGTATTCACGTGATGGGCTGGTGCGGATTGATGATCTGTTTATGGATTATCTGGGCCAATCTGATGAGGCGCTGATGGCGGAGCTGGCTGCCGCCCGTCCACGCGCCGCTGAAATAGATGCACCCGACGAATCAGCACTCTTGTTGAAGCTGGCTCCCTATGTGGATGATTTCGTGGGTGAGCTGTTTGGTATCTCGAAACCAATTGTGGATCATGCCGAGAAGCATCACGCCCTTGCCCGTGGTTTTGCCTGTCGTCGTTTGTTCGTGCAACGCGTAGCCCTGAAAAAAATCAAGGCGGACGAGGCGACTCTATTAGACGGCCAAGCGCTTGAACAGGATTTGGTGGCCCGCATGGGCAAGCCATTCAGCGAGGCCAACTATACTGACAGCGTTATGGCGTGGATGGATGACGGCGACGCCCACGAAGAAGACCTGAGCATTGCAGCGCAGTATGCCGCGTGGCGGGTTCATACCAGTGGTCATGCAGGCGGCCATGCAACCAGCGTTCTATTCAAGGAACCGTCGCGCATTGATCCGCAAAACCTGATTCCCGCCATACAGGACCAAGCCGTTCATGATGTGCCTGTAAAGGTTATGGACCCCGATCATTTGCGCCAGCGCCCCGGTTTCAAGTTGACCGATGATGGTGGTGATCTGGCCGATTGTCTCAGCGAAGCCCACTACTGTATTTTTTGCCATAACCAAGGCAAGGATTCATGCTCTACCGGGTTAAAAGACAAGAAGACTGAAACCTTTAAGGAAAGCGCTTTTGGCGTGGAGTTGGTTGGCTGTCCGCTGGAGGAAAAAATATCGGAAATGCACGTGGCCAAGACCGATGGGCATTTCGTCGGTGCGTTGGCAATCGCCATCGTGGACAACCCCATGATCGCCGGGACCGGCCACCGCATTTGTAACGAATGCATGAAGGCTTGCATCTACCAGAAACAAGACCCGGTGAACATACCTATGGGTGAAACCCGCACCTTGCGCGATGTGCTTGATCTACCCTGGGGATTTGAGATTTACAGCCTGTTCACGCGCTGGAACCCGCTTAATCTGGCCCGCCCGGTGCCGCGTGCGCCGAGCGGTTACAAGGTTCTGGTGGTTGGCCTTGGACCCGCCGGGTTCACGTTGTCGCATCACCTGATGAATGACGGGCATACGGTAGCTGCTATTGATGGTGCCAAGATTGAACCCGTCAATGAGAACTATTCAGGGGTCACCGCACTTGGCGAGCGCGCGGCGTTTAAGCCGGTTTACGATATCAACGAGCTGCACGAAGAACTTGATGACCGTGTGATGGCCGGGTTCGGCGGTGTGGCGGAATACGGCATCACGGTACGGTGGGATAAAAATTTCCTGAAAATCATTCGGCTATTGCTGGAGCGACGACAGGAATTCGCCATGTTTGGCGGCACCCGGTTTGGTGGCAGTCTGGCTGAGGATTCCGCCTATGCCATGGGCTTTGATCATATCGCACTGTGCGCTGGTGCGGGTAAGCCAACGGTCCTGAACATACCGAACGGTCTGGCACCCGGTGTGCGTCAGGCCTCTGACTTTCTCATGGGGTTACAGCTCACCGGTGCCGCCAAACCTGATTCCATTACTAATCTACAGGTTCGCCTGCCAGTGGTTGTCATTGGTGGAGGCCTCACGGCTGTGGATACAGCCACGGAATCGCTGGCGTACTACGTGGTTCAGGTAGAGAAATTCCTCAGCCGTTACGAAGTTCTATGTGCCGAGAACGGCGAGGCGGACACCCGTGCACGGTGGACTGATCCTGAAGCTGAGATCGCCGATGAATTCCTGGCCCATGGTAAGGCCATTCGCGAGGAACGTGCCGCCGCCGAGACGGAAAATCGCGAACCCCGGATTCAGGCACTACTGGATAGCTGGGGTGGTGTGGTGCTGGCCTATCGGCGCCGACTTATCGATGCGCCCAGTTACACGCTGAACCATGAAGAAGTTGAAAAAGCGCTGGAAGAGGGCATTCGCATTGCCGAACTGGTTTCACCCGTGGCCATAGATGTGGATGCTGCCGGGCACGCCTGTGCCATTCGCCTTGAGCAACAATCCATTGATGAAGATGGCAAACTGTCTGCTACGGGTGAGCAGATTACCATGCCGGCTCGTACCATACTGGTCGCCGCTGGCACACAGCCAAACACAGTTCTGGCGCGTGAGCGCGGCGGCGTGTACCAGCTGGATGGTAAATACTTCAAAGCCATTGATGACGACGGTAATCACGTATCGCCGCAACAGTCATCCAAACCCGATGTGCCCTATGTTCTGGCATCGCTGAACGACGATGGTGCCGATATCAGCTTCTTTGGTGATCTACACCCTTCGTTCAGCGGCAATGTGGTCAGCGCTATGGCCAGCGCGAAGCAGGGCTATCCCGGTATCACGCGTTCATTGGCCCGGCGGAAACCATCACCCGTTTCGTCCACGCAATTGTTTGATCATTTGCAACAAAGTCTGCGGCCCACCGTGCATGAGGTGATCAGGCTAACCCCTGAGATCGTCGAGGTTATTGTCCGCGCGCCTCGTGCTGCGCGTAGTTTCCAGCCCGGTCAGTTCTACCGGCTGCAAAACTTCGAAGCTCTGGCCCCGCGTGTGGATGGTACCACACTGGCTATGGAAGGTCTGGCCATGACGGGCGCGTGGGTTGATCGGGAACAGGGACTGGTTTCGGTTATTGCGCTTGAGATGGGTGGTTCATCCAATCTGTGTGCGCACCTGAAACCGGGCGAGCCGGTCGTTCTGATGGGCCCCACCGGTGCACCCACGGAAATACCCCATAACGAGACCGTTATTCTGGCTGGTGGCGGGCTTGGTAATGCGGTGCTGTTTTCTATTGGTCAGGCGCTCAGGGCTTCTGGCACGCGGGTGCTGTATTTTGCCGGATACAAGAAATCATCCGACCGATACCACGAACGCAACATCGAAGCCGCCGCCGATATGGTGGTGTGGTGTTCCGATTCCGAACCCGCGTTCGAGCCCGGACGCCCTCAGGACCGTGTGTTCGTGGGTAACATCGTCGATGCCATGGTGGCCTATGCGAAAGGCGACTTAGGTCCGACGGGCATCGCGCTCGGCGAAGCTGACCGCATTGTAGTCATTGGCTCAGACGGCATGATGAACGCCGTCGGCCAAGCTCGGCATGGCATCCTGAAGCCCTATATGAAAGCCGGTCACGAGGCCATTGGATCAATCAATTCACCCATGCAATGCATGATGAAGGAAATCTGCGCCCAGTGTCTGCAACGTCACGTTGATCCTGAAACGGGTGAAGAGTCAGTGGTGTTCTCATGCTTCAATCAGGACCAGCCTTTGGACAAGGTAGATTTCGGTAGTTTGCGGGACCGGTTGTCGCAAAACGGGGCTCAGGAAAAACTGACCGCGCAATGGATACGACGGTGTCTTGATCACTTGAACATCGCTGCGGAATAACTCATAACAGGGGCGTTCTACCGTTATTTCCCAACACTATTCAGGACGCCCGAACTATGCCCCCAGAGATGCCATCAGAGACGTCGGGTGATGACCGCCTTAATCTGCTTGATGACCTGATCAAACGCGCCCTCGCTGCCGGTGCCGACGCCGCCGACGCCGTGTATGTGGAAGGTATTTCTGTGACGCTGGCCTGCCGATTGGGCGAAACCGAACACCTTGAGCGGTCCGAAGGATCTGATTTGGGGTTACGGGTTTTCAAGGGCAAACGACAGGCCATCGTCTCGTCATCTGACGTATCGCCCGGTATTTTTGATGAACTGACCGCCCGTGCCGTCGCCATGGCAGGCTCAGTACCGGAAGATCCCTATTGCGGTATCGCGGATGCTGCGCAGATTATGGCCGATACGAATGTAGATCTGGATACGGTCGACCCGGTTGAGCAATCGGCAGACCAGTTGAAGGCATGGTCATTGGAAGCCGAAGATGCGGCCCGCGCCGTTAAAGGCGTAACCAATTCAGAAGGCGCGCAAGCCAGTTGGTCTCGCAGCAGCGTGGCGCTCATGGCATCCAACGGATTCTCCGGTGTTCGCGCCGGAACGCGGTGCGGTGGCAGCGTTTCTGTGCTGGCCGGTGAAGGCACAGGCATGGAACGCGACTATGATTACGCCACCGCGATCTATGCCAGCGATCTGCCGCCAGCGGCAGAATTGGGGCGATCAGCGGGTGATAAGACGGTTGCACGCTTGAACCCGAGAAAAGTTGAAACGACGCAGGTACCGGTGTTGTTTGATCCCCGCGTGTCGGGATCCATGCTTGGCCATTTGTCGGGCGCTATCAACGGCTCAGCTATCGCGCGTGGCACCAGTTTCCTGAAAGACCGCATGGGCGAGCAGATTTTTCCGACCTCGATCAACATTATCGATGATCCGTTGCGTAAACGCGGTCTTCGATCAAAAGCCTTTGATGGCGAAGGCCTGCCCACGCGGGAACGCAAGATCATTGAAAATGGTGTGTTGCAGTCATGGACCATGGATTTGCGCTCTGCCCGGCAATTGGGGCTGGAATCCACGGGGAGTGCCGCGCGTGGAACCTCATCCCCGCCGGGTGCCGGACAGACGAACTTCTACATGGTGGCAGGTGAGATGATGCCAGCTGAGCTGATGGCTGATATTGGAACGGGCCTGTATGTGACCGAGATGATCGGGCATGGCGGTAATCCTGTCACCGGTGATTACAGCCGGGGCGCCACAGGTTTTTGGATCGAGAACGGCGAAATCGCCTATTCGGTCAGCGAAATTACCATTGCTGGCAACCTGAATGACATGTTTGCCAATCTGAGCGCGGCCAATGATCTGGAATTCAAGCGCGGTACCGATGCGCCAACGATCCGCATTGAAGGTATGACCGTGGCTGGGAAGTAACCTTAAGGTACCTAGAATACTGGTCGGATTCAATGCGTTATGCTATTGTCCGGCAGATTTTCCGCCTCGAAAGCAAGCCATTGAACAACAAGCCTGAATCCAATAAACGGGATTACACATCCACCCGCAGCCTGATGGCTCGTCTCATCAGGGAAAACGTGCGTGATTATAAGGGATGGGTATATATCGCGGTCATTTTTATGGCGATTGTCGCCGCGGCAACGTCATTCAGCGCCTATCTGATGGAACCTATGGTCAATAAGGTTTTCATCAGCCAGGAACGCGACATGTTGTGGGTTGTGGGTGGTGCCATCATCGTCACATTCGTGATCAAGGGGGGCGCCAATTACGCCCAGACTGTCATCATGAGCATGGTTGGTCTTAAGATCATTGCTGATTGCCAGAATCGTTTGTTTGCTCACCTGAGCAGAATGGATTTGCAGTTCTTTCAGCAACAGGCATCGGGCTCTTTGATTTCCCGCTTCACGGTCGATATCAACGCGATCCGTACCGCCGTTTCCACAGCATTGACCAGCCTGGGTAAGGACCTGCTGATGTTCATGGGCCTGGTCGGCGTTATGTTTTATCAAGATACGGAACTGGCTTTTGTGGCGCTGTTCGTTTTTCCTTTCGCCATTTATCCACTCGCCCGGCTGGGTAAACGGGTACGAAAGGTGGTGGCCAACACACAACATGAAATGGGCCTGTTTACCTCATTGCTGGGCCAAGCCTTTCAGGGCATTCGCCTTGTTAAGGCCTACCGTATGCAGGATTACGAAGCATCGCGGATCAAGGATATTGTCACCCGTGTTTATAAGTTGAACTTTAAGGCATCAAGGACTCAGGCATTGTCGAGCCCGATTATGGAGACCCTTGGTGGAATTTCTGTGGCATTGGTTGTGGTCTATGGCGGTTATCGTGTTATCGAAAGCCAGACTGATCCGGGATCTTTCTTTTCGTTTATCACGGCACTACTGATGGCCTATGAGCCAGCAAAACGGTTAGCCAATCTCAACGCCAATCTTCAGATGGGTCTGGCCGGTGCGGAACGCATGTTTGCCTTGCTGGATACCGAGCCGTCCATTGTGGAACGCGAGGGTGCAAAAGATGTGTCGGTTTCCAAAGGGGCCGTGCGCCTGAATAGTGTAACATTCCAGTATGAAGCGGACTCGGTCGTGCTCAATGACATCACCATTGATGTACCCGCTGGCAAAACCGTCGCATTGGTGGGGCCGTCCGGGGCCGGTAAGTCGACGGTCTTCAACCTGATCCCTCGTTTCTATGACGCGGCATCGGGGCAGGTAACAATCGACGGCACCGATGTCCGGGACATGACGTTTTCTTCATTGCACCAGTCTATTGCATTGGTTAGCCAGGAAGTGACCCTGTTTGATGATACGGTCCGCGCCAATATCGCTTACGGTCGTGCCGGGGCTTCAGATGCCGATATCGAACTGGCCGCGAACCGGGCGGCGGCCCATGATTTTATCTCAGCGTTACCCGATGGATATGACACCGTTGTGGGTGAGCACGGTTTGAAGCTATCCGGTGGCCAGCGCCAACGATTGGCCATTGCCCGTGCCATGCTGAAAGATGCCCCGATCCTGTTGTTGGATGAAGCCACATCGGCCCTTGATACCGAAGCCGAGCGCAAGGTTCAAACTGCACTGGAAGAATTAATCGAAGGTCGCACCGCCGTTGTTATCGCGCACCGCTTGTCCACCATTATCCACGCTGATCTGATTTATGTGATTGATCAGGGGCGGGTTGTGGAAACCGGCACCCATGATGAATTGATGGCGCAGCGCGGTCATTATTCCCGATTGTACGAGTTACAGTTCCGGGAGTCTGATCTCGACTCACCAGAGTCTGCACACTAGCCCCGGAGCATCAGCATAGATGAAACTGATCCGGCCTATCGTCCAAAGTGAAAGCCTTCGCGTGGTCATGTGCTGGCTTGGCGCGCTGTATGTGCGTTTTGTCTACACCACCTCACGATACCGGACCATCAATGGTCATATTCCGGCTGAATACTGGGATGCGGGCAAACCATTCATTGTGTGCATGTGGCATGGCCGGATGCTGATGTTCCCCTATGCCTGGCCCCGGTCCAAACAGATTTATATGCTCAGGTCGCAGCACCGGGATGGAGAGATTGTCTCTCGTACCATGGGGCATTTTGGTCTGCGGACAATCTCTGGCTCCAGTAGTAAGGGGGGTACGCAGGCCTTGCGCGCCATGCTGTCCACACTCAAATCCGGTGACTGCATTGGCATAACACCAGACGGGCCGCGTGGCCCGCGTATGCGGGCAACGGACGGGGTCGTGGCGCTGGCCCGATTATCTGGTGTTCCGGTTATTCCTGTTACCTACAATATTTCTCACCGCAAGGTGCTTGGTACCTGGGACAGGTTTATTGTTGCGTTGCCTTTCAGTCGAGGTGTTTTCATGTGGGGTGATCCCATTGAAGTGGCGTCTAATGCCAGCAAGGAAGAGATGGATGCCGCACGTTTGCTCGCCGAAGAAACACTAAACAACATGTGCCATGAAACCGATGATCTGTTTGGTCAAGACCGGATCGAACCTCATACCGATGAGGTCGCGTCATGAAGGCACCAGGCTTTTGGACTGCCGGGCGCGGCAAGATATTGCCCGGACTGCTGTCGCCTTTGGGGCTTCTGTATGGCATGGCAACGGCGGCGCGCCTTCGGTTCAAGAAATCCTGGCACTGCCCAATCCCGATCATTTGTGTTGGCAATCTGATCGCCGGTGGTACGGGTAAAACGCCGCTGGTGCTGGATCTGGCGAAACGTTTACAGGCCAGGCAAGTGTCGGCGCATGTGGTCACCCGCGGTTATGGTGGGCGCGAAAAGGGACCGCTTCGAGTTTCTAACCAGCGGTATGATGCGCGGCTTGTGGGCGACGAGCCATTGTTGCTGTCTGAAACTGCCCCCACGTGGCTATCGGATGAGCGCCCTGTGGGGTGCCGCCGTGCCATGACCGAAGGGGCCAACCTGATCTTGTTGGATGACGGGTTTCAGGACCCGACCTGTGAGAAAACTCTGTCGTTGGTGGTTGTTGATGGATCATACGGATTTGGAAATGGTCAGTTGATCCCGGCTGGCCCTTTGCGGGAGCCGGTGGCGAAGGGTCTCAAGCGGGCGGATGCTGTCGTGCTGATTGGTGACGATACGACCGGTGTGGAAAGCATGGTCGCGGGAAAATGCCCGGTGTTGAAAGCCAAACTTGTACCAGACATGGACGGCCCGTCGCTTGATGGTAAATCCATGTTGCCGTTCGCCGGAATCGGTAACCCGGAAAAGTTTTTCGATTCTGTGCGGGCCTGTAAGGCAAACGTGGAGTTTACTAAATCATTCGGTGACCATCATCATTTCACGCGGGGTGAAATTGTGACGTTGATTGGTGAGGCTGATCGATTGAATGCAACGCTGATCACCACCACAAAAGATATGGTTCGAATTCCCCCGGACCTGAGATCAAGTATTGAGGTCCTGACGGTAAATGTGGTTTGGGAGAACGAAGCGGAAATCAGCAACCTTCTGGAGCCGCTGATTACCAGCGTGGCTAACTATGTCGAATAAAAATACACGCTCTCTTTTGACCAGGCTGAATCATCTCATTCAGGCCGCCCTGGTGTATGGGCTGTTTGCGGTGGTTCGCCTGTTCCCGATTGGTGCGTCATCATGGTTTGGCGGGTGGATTGGTCGCACGTTCGGGCCCATGCTTTCGGCCAGCAAAATGGCAAGACGTAATATCAAACGAGCCTTTCCTGAAAAATCAGAAGCCGATGTCAATGTGATCATGCGGGGCATGTGGGATAATTTCGGGCGCGTGGCTTTTGAATTCCCCAACCTGGACAGGTTTCACAATGCGGGCCCAAAACAAAATGTAGAACTGGTCAACGAGTCCATTCTGCTGGATGTGCGCGATGATGGTAAACCGGGCATTATTGTGACCGGGCACTTCGCCAACTGGGAATTGGCCCATCGCAGCACCATGGGCTATTCCTTTTATCTGCACACAATCTATCGGGAATTCAATAATCCGTTGTTGCGAAATATCCTGCTGCACCGAACGTCAGGGCTAAGCATCCCCATACCGAAGGGATCAAAAGGCGCGAAGATGGCGTTGCAACTGCTGAAAGATGGCGAGCACATTGCCATTCTGTCGGATCAAAAGCTGAACGAGGGTATCGCTCTGCCGTTTTTGGGTCGCGATGCCATGACCGCACCGGCGCTTGCACAGTTTGCCTTGCGATATGACTGCCCCGTTGTGCCGGTTCGCGTGGAGCGCATTAAGGGTGCCAAGTACCGGATTACGTATTATCCGCCTATGTATGCGAAAAATACGGGCGATCGACATGCTGACAGTCGCGCTTTCATGTTGGAAATCAACCAGATGTACGAGTCCTGGATCCGTGAGCGTCCTGAACAATGGCTGTGGCTACATCGCCGGTGGCTGGAAAACTAAGGTTGCACGCCTCCTGATTAGCCCTCTGGCATAGGCCCCACAACCAATGCCGGGTCTAGGTGGGTTGAAAACAGCGTGACACCCCAATGCAGGTGCGGCCCGGTCGCACGGCCCGTTTGTCCGACCTTGCCAATGGCATCCCCTTTACGTACTTCGGTTCCTTCAGCGACCAGTATTTCACTCATATGAACGTAGACCGACGTCAGGCCATGACCGTGGTCCACAATGACACTCTTGCCGGTATAGAACATATCCTCATGTACCAGTACCACCCGGCCATCGCCCATGGCGTAAATGGGCGTGCCAACAGGGGCGGCGATATCAACGCCATTGTGTGGGCTGCGCGGGTTGCCGTTCAGAACGCGTTGGCTACCAAACACACCGCTGATCCGTCCGGTTACTGGCCAGGAAAACCCTGACAGAAAAAGGGTTTCACGCAGGTCATTCTTACGGGCGGCTTTGATTAACGTGGATTCGGCGGCTATGCGTTCCTGCGTATCCGGGTCTGGCGTGACCTGTTTAGGTGGTAACCCATCAATGTGCTGAATGTCGTATTCGCGACTCTCAATAGCATAGTTATAGGTGGTGCTCTCACCATCAGGGCTGGTGATGATGACCGTGGTTTTACCCGTCGCGTCACGCCCCAGTCCCAGTAATAAATCGCCCGTGTCCGATACCCGTACGGGAAGACCATCATGGGTAACGGTATTGCCCGCTGCTGTTGTGCCAATGATCAGCGCGCCCGGCTCGAACGAGCCCGTAAGCGACAGAGACGTGTCTGCCCAAACGCCGCTGATAGGTGCTGCAATGACTACCAGCGCCAGGATCGCTTGACGGTAATTCCTCATAACAACGTCCCCTGTCGAGTGTCTGTTTTTTTCCTTGTTTTTTTGCCGACTTTGTTCGGTTTTTCTTTGGACTTCTCACCGGCCGCCATCACATCTGCATGGCCATCGTGGAATTCGATGGATAGCGCCATGCCTTGTGATACATCGCTGGCGGCTTTGACGGATGCGCCCTTGCTATCGGTTACCAGCGCGAAGCCGCGTGCCAGCGTGCTTTTGTATGAATAACTTTCCAGCAGAGCACCGGTTTGCTTCAGGGCCGTAGCACGATCTTTGACAAGCCGCGTTGCCGCTGATTTCAACGACCGGGTTTCGGCACTCAGGCGCTCAACGGCGCGGCGAATGATTGGTTCCGGGTGCCGAAGCCCCGCCACAAGTACGCTAAATCTGTTCTCGCGTTGTTTCATACCGGCGATCAGGCTGAGGTTCAGCCGTTCCTCCCACTCGTCCAGCCGTTGGGTGGTCTCGTCAATAATTCGTCGCAGGTTCGGCAATCCCCGGCTGAGGCCGGTCAACTGAGCGCGACCTTCTTCCATCTGCCGGGTAATGCCGGTCCCCATGCGGCGATCCATATCCGATACCGCGGCCATGATCTCCATCCGTACAGGCACCGCCATTTCGGCTGCGGCCGTGGGTGTGGGGGCTCGTACATCGGAGACGAAATCGATAAGCGTGGTATCCGTTTCATGGCCGACAGCCGAGATCACCGGTATGGCGCTTTCGGCCACGGCGCGCGCCACATTTTCTTCGTTAAAAGACCACAGGTCTTCCAGGCTACCCCCGCCACGGGCTACGATCAGGATATCTGGTCTGGTAACCGGGCCGTTTTCTGGCAAGGCATTGAAGCCCCTTATCGCTTTGGTTATTTGATCAGCGGCGGTTTCGCCCTGAACAATAACCGGCCACAGGATCACATCGCGAGGGAAGCGATCATTGAGCCGGTGCAGAATATCGCGGATGACGGCCCCGGTGGGCGATGTGACAACACCGATGGTATCCGGCAGATACGGTAGTTCCTGTTTCCGGCCGGCATCGAACAGGCCTTCTTCGGCCAATCGTTTTTTCCTGTCTTCCAATAATTTCAGCAACGCGCCTTCACCGGCCAGTTCCATACTCTCGATAATAATCTGGTACTTGGAGCGTCCGGCGTAGGTGGTGACGCGCCCGGTGACGATGACTTCCATGCCATCTTCCGGGTTAATAGCCAGTTTGGCGGCTGTACCGCGCCAGCACACACTGTCCAGTACGGCGGCATCATCTTTCAGGGCAAAATACAGGTGGCCGGAAGCGGCCCGTTTGAAGCCTGATAGCTCGCCCCGCACGCGCACGTGATGAAAGGCACCTTCAACGGTCTGTTTCACGGCAGATGACAGCTCACCCACAGAAAAAACAGGCAGATTATGGTCGTTTAGGTCAGTCAGGGAATTGTCCACCGTGTCATTCAATGTATGATGTTAAAAATCGTCATGTGATTCGAGCAAGCATAACCGAGGGACACCCCTAAATGAAAGTTCTTGTCGTTGGTTCTGGTGGACGCGAGCACTCTTTGTGCTGGGCAATAGCCAAATCGCCCAAATGCAAACGGCTGTATGCGGCCCCCGGCAATCCCGGCATGGCCCAGATGGCCGAATGTGTCGCTATTTCCGTGGATAAGCATGACGCCCTCGTTCAATTTGCCATGGACGAAGGCATCGAATTCGTTGTGGTCGGCCCGGAAGCCCCGCTGGTTGAGGGTTTGGTGGATAAGTTGGAAGCCGCGGGTATCAAGGCATTCGGCCCAAACAGTCGTGCCGCGATCCTTGAAGGATCAAAAGGATTTATGAAGGATCTGTGCGCCCGGTACTATATTCCGACCGCCGAATATCGCCGATTTGATGAACCCGATGCGGCGAAGGAATATATCTATTTGCATGATGTGCCGCTGGTGGTGAAGGCTGATGGCTTGGCTGCGGGCAAAGGTGTGATTATTTGCCGTAACAAACACGAAGCCAACGCGGCCATTGATCACGTGATGACGGAACTGGCATTTGGTGAACAGGCCGGTGCCGAAGTGGTTATCGAAGAATTTCTTGTGGGTGAGGAGGCCAGCTTTTTTGCTCTGGTGGATGGCGAGAACGCTGTCCCCATGATTGCGGCCCAGGACCATAAGCAGGTTTTTGATGGTGACGAAGGCCCCAATACAGGCGGTATGGGCGCCTATTCACCGGCCCCGGTGGTGGATCAAGCCATGACGGACCGGATCATGGCCGACATTATCCTGCCCACGGCCAAAGGTATGGTTGCCGAAGGCCGTCCTTACAAAGGGGTGCTATTCGCCGGGTTGATGATCACAGGGGATGGGCCCAAGCTAATTGAGCATAACGTGCGGTTCGGTGACCCGGAATGTCAGGTCATGATGATGCGGCTTAAATCCGATATGCTTGAAGCCTTGTTGGCTTGCGCTGAGGGCCGCCTGAATAAGCTTAAACTGAAATGGCATGATGATGCAGCGCTGGCTGTTGTCATGGCCAGCAATGGCTATCCGGGGACCTACGAAAAAGGCAGCGTTATACACGGCATTGATAAGGCTGAAGAGATCGAAAATGCAGTTGTATTCCATGCCGGCACTGACCGGGAGAATGGCGACTTGATCGCGACCGGGGGACGAGTATTAGGCGTCTGCGGGTTGGCAGGCACCGTGGCCAAGGCCAAAACCCTGGCCTACAAGGCGGTTGTAAAGATCGACTGGCCGGGCGGATTTTGTCGCAGCGACATCGGATGGAAAGCCATCAAGAGAAAGAAATAGGAGCACTGTTATGGATGATCAAACACGATTGGAACTTGAAGCCGCGGCATTTCGCGGACTGGTCGCGCACCTGCAAAAACGCAAGGATGTTCAGAACATCGATATCATGAATTTGGCGGGATTCTGCCGAAACTGCCTGTCAAAATGGTACATTGCCGCCGCCAATGAACGGGGTGAAGAGGTCAGCTACGATGAAGCCCGCGAAATGGTCTATGGCATGACCTACGATGAGTGGAAATCAAACCATCAGGGCCCGGCTAACGAAGAACAGAAACGCCTGTTCGAAGAAACCAAGCCCCTACACGCCGAGATCAGCGGCCATAATTAAGCTCTAGCGTCGGGCCTTGAAGAAATCCTTCAGGATGGTTGATGCTTCTTCTTCCGCCATGCCGCCGTAGACCTCCGGTGCGTGGTGGCAGGTGGGCTGGCGGAATATTTGCGGCCCGTGATCGACACCACCGCCTTTTGGGTCATAGGCGGCGAAATAAACCCGGCGCAGGCGGGCATTTGAAATCGCCGTGGCGCACATGGCGCAGGGCTCCAGCGTCACATATAAATCGCATTGTTCCAGCCGAGGCGAGCCTTGCGCGGCGCATGCTTCGCGGATCACCAGCATTTCGGCATGGGCGGTTGGATCGTTCAGGTCTTCGGTTCGGTTGCCGTCCTGGGCCAGAATCTGACCGGACCTGGAATCGACGATAATCGCGCCCACCGGCACCTCGCCCCGGCTCATCGCTTCCCGGGCCTCGCTTAGCGCTATTTCCATGAAATCTGTCATGTGAGCACCGTGCCCGGCAATGGAAACAGGGTCAAGTATAGCACCATGACAGGGGCATGATGACCTGTTATGGTCCGCGTCCCTTGAGGAGAATTTTTGAATGAACAAGCGCGCCAATCCACCTAAAGACAGTACGCCGGAAAAAGGTGAGCGAATTGCCAAGGTCATGGCTCGCGCCGGTCTGTGTTCACGCCGGGAGGCTGAGCGATGGATCGAGGGTGGTCGCGTTGCTGTGGATGGTAACATCCTGGAATCGCCAGCTTTCACCGTCACCAGCGCCAACTCTATTGCGGTCGATGGCAAAGTGATAGCAGGACGCACGGAAACCAAGCTGTGGCGTTATCACAAACCGCCGGGGTTGCTGGTCAGCAATAATGATCCGGAAGGCCGCCCCACCATCTTCGAGCGTTTACCACAGTACCTGCCACGTGTGGTTACGGTGGGCAGGCTTGATATGAATTCAGAAGGCCTGTTGTTGCTCACCAACGATGGTGAGCTTGCCCGCTTTATGGAACGGCCTGACACCGGTTGGGTCAGACAGTACCGGGTTCGGGTCAATAGCCGGGTGAACGAGAAATCGCTGGAAAAGCTGGCGAAGGGCATCACGGTATCGGGTATCCGGTATGGCTCGATCAAGGCGTCGCTGGACCGTCAACAAGGTGCCAATGCGTGGCTGAACATGTCGCTGACCGAGGGCAAAAACCGGGAAATCCGGAAAGTTCTTGAACATATGGATATGCCCGTATCACGACTGATCCGCGTAACCTATGGCCCGTTTCAGCTGGGTAAAATGGAACGGGGTCAGGTGGAAGAAACAGGCCGACGCATGCTGAAAGACAGCGTGCCCAAAGATTTCGACTTGGGCTAACTCATGCGTATCGTGGGCGGCAATTTAAAAGGACGAACCATCAAGGCACCGGCGGGCGCTGACGTGCGGCCCACGTCGGACCGGGCACGGGAATCCTTGTTCAATGTGTTGCTCAATGGGCGTAATGCCATTGACTTGAATGGCGCCAGGGTTCTGGACGTGTTTGCCGGTACCGGCGCGCTGGGACTGGAGGCGCTGTCACGTGGAGCGGCGCATGCTGTGTTTGTGGATAACAACCGACCGTCCATCGCTTGTATCAAAGGCAATGCTGAAACCTTCAACGTCACAGGTGATATCAGCATTATAAGCGGCGATGCCCGCACGGTCGGAAAGCCTCCGCCTGTTCTGGGTGCGGGTGCGGATGTGGTTTTTCTGGACCCGCCCTATAAACAGGATCTGGTAATACCCAGTCTGGAGCGATTGGTGGATCAGGGCTGGGTTAGCGCTGATTGTATGGTTATCGCAGAAACCGAAGCGGATTATGAATTGCCACGGGTAGCAGGATTTGATGACGTGGATAGCCGCAAGTACGGTGCGGCGCGCATAACATTCCTACGCCGCGTCTAGAGCCTAGTCCTATCTTATAGGCTCATCTGCCGTCATCAAATGGGCCTATAAGATAGGACTAGGCTCTAACGGCGACCAAACAGCTTTTCAATATCGTGTAATTTCAATTCCACATAGGTAGGGCGGCCGTGGCTGCACTGACCGGAATGGGGGGTCGCTTCCATTTCACGCAATAGGGTGTTCATTTCGTCACCGTTCAGCAACCGCCCGGCGCGGATACTACTATGGCAGGCCATGGTGGCGCACACGTCGCCGAGGCTATCTTTCAGGGCCAGCGTTTCATCCGACTCGGCCAGATCATCGGCCAGATTGCGGATCAGGGATTTAATATCCATTTCACCCAGCAGGGCTGGTGTTTCGCGCACCACAATGGTGCCCGGTCCAAATTGTTCGATCACCAGGCCCAGTTCCGCCAGT
Organism: Rhodospirillales bacterium; assembly: GCA_018662225.1. Taxonomy (GTDB): domain Bacteria; phylum Pseudomonadota; class Alphaproteobacteria; order Rhodospirillales; family Casp-alpha2; genus JABJGO01. The sequence continues at coordinate 50,165 of JABJGO010000049.1, forward strand.
TCATCGGCGCGGGCGATAAGTCGGTCCACGGAAGGTTCATCCAGATCGACCACCTCGGGGATCAGTAATCCCTGACGCGCCACACCGTCTTGTTCCAACGCATTTTTGATCCGTTCATGGACCAGGCGTTCATGGGCCGCATGTTGGTCCACAATGACGATACCATCGGCTGTCTGGGCGACCACATAGGTGGCGTGAAGCTGCGCCCGCGCGACGCCTAACGGGTATTCGGGCATTTCCATTTCATGCACAACGCCATCGGCGTCCACATGTTCCATTGTCCGAGCTGTGGGTGTGGTGCTCAGGTGGGGCAGGGGTTGGTGATATTCTGTGCTGCGTTCAGCCAGCTGCGGGCTGTAAGAAGCGCCACCACCACTACCCCCAGGCCACGATGCTAAACCGGAGCCGGGTCGGAATGCGCCGAGCGCCGAATTGGATACGGTGGTGGAGGCCCGGTGTCCGGCATCCGCGAGGGCGTGTTTCAGGGCGCTAACGATCAGGCCGCGAACCAATCCAGCATCGCGAAAACGAACTTCGGTTTTGGCCGGGTGCACATTCACATCAACGGCCCCCGGTGGCACGTCTAGAAACAGTGCCACCATGGGATAGCGATCAGACGCCAGAAAATCTCGATAGGCACCGCGCAAAGCCCCAACCAGCAACTTGTCGCGCACCGGTCGACCGTTTACGAACAGGAATTGCATGGCCGCATTGCCCCGGTTCAGGGTTGGTAACGATGCATAACCGGTCAGCTGTACATTCTCTCGCACAGCCTCAATGAGCATGGCATTGTCAGCAAATTCACGCCCCATGATGGCGGTGAGACGGTCCAGCCGCGCGGCAAACAATTCGCCCTGTTCCCGTCCCTGGGCCGGTGAAAGATTGATAACGGTGCGATTGCCGTCGGATAAGGTGAAGCCAATTTCGGGATGCGCCATGGCCAGCCGATTGACGATTTCGACCGCATGGTTTTGCTCTGTTCGAGGCGTCTTCAAAAACTTGAGCCGGGCCGGTGTGGCGTAAAACAGATCGCGCACCTCAACCCGGGTGCCCTTGGTACGGCCGGCGGGTTCAGGCCCTTTGCGCGTGCCGCCTTCAACGGAAAGCGCCCAGCCATCATTTGATCCATCGGCGCGCGATACGATACTCAGCCGCGCCACGCCACCGATTGAAGGCAGCGCCTCACCCCGAAAACCAAGCGTCGCAATATGGATCAGGTCATCATCGGGCAACTTGGATGTGGCGTGACGTTGTACACACAAGGCGATTTCATCACCCGACATACCGATCCCATCATCGTCGATTGAGATCAACGTCTGGCCACCATCGCGGATAACAATATCAATGTTTCTGGCCCCGGCATCGATGCTGTTTTCCACCAGTTCCTTGACCACGGAGGCCGGTCGTTCGACAACCTCACCGGCGGCAATCCGATTGACCAGCGTTTCGGGTAACAGGCGAAGGGTCATGGCTGTTGGCGGTTTTTCAGAAATCGATTGATGAGCCCGTTGGTGGATGAATCGTGGCGGGTTACCGTACCACCATGGGTGAAATCATCCATGATGGTGCCGGCTAACTGCTTGCCCAGTTCAACACCCCACTGATCAAACGGGTTGATGCCCCAAACAACACTCTGCGTAAAAACCTTGTGTTCATATAACGCCAACAGCATGCCCAGGTTTTCTGGATTTAACGATTCTAGCAAAATAGTCGTGCTGGGCCGATTGCCTGGACAGACCCGTTCCTCGTGGCCTTCATCATCCGGCGCTTTCCAGCCCAGCATCAGGGCTTCAGACTGAGCAAACAGATTGGCCAGCAGGTGATGATGGTGGATGCCGCTACCATGGTCATTGCGCAGGCAGCCGATGAAATCAGCCGATACGGGTCGTGTACCCTGATGAACGGCTTGAAAGAACGTGTGCTGTGCATCGGTACCGGACATGCCGAAAATGATGGGGGCTGTGTCCCATTCCAGCGGGTGACCGCCCCGATCAACGCTTTTACCCGTGCTTTCCATTTCAAGTTGTTGAATATGTGATGGTAGACCATCCAGCCGGTCGTCGTAGGGCAATACGGCATGGGCAGACATGCCTTGATAATTGGCATTCCAGATACCGACCAGGGCGAGCAAGACCGGTATGTTGCTTTCCAGCGGTGCCGATCTGAAATGCTCATCCATGCAACGGGCGCCATCCAGAAAGCGATTGAACCGGTCCATGCCGGCGCTCAGCGCGATCGGCAGACCCACAGCAGACCATAGTGAGAATCGGCCGCCAATCCAGGGCCAGAATGCCAGAACGTTGTCGTCAGTAATGCCGAACTTCTGCGCCCTGTCTGGTCTGGCCGTCACGGCGACAAGATGGCGATGTATTTCGTCTTCGGGCAAGCTATCCAACAACCAGAACTTGGTCGTTTCGGCATTGGTCAGCGTTTCCAGCGTGGTGAAGCTTTTGGAGACAATGATCACGAGCGTCGTTGCCCGGTTCAGACCTCGCAAGGTCGGCATCAAGGCGGCCGCATCCACATTGGATACAAAATGAATGTTTGGCCCTAAATCGTCATGCGATCCCAAGGCATGAACCGCTGTGGCCGGGCCTAGAATCGATCCGCCGATACCGATGTGAATAACATCTGTTATCGGCTTTCCTGTGGCCCCTAACCACCGGCCATCGCGTATACGGTCAACCATATCGGTCATTTGGTGATGGCTACGCGCGACGGCCTCACGAATATTCTCGCCGTCAACCATCAGGGCCGGACCCGATGGATCACGTAGGGCCACGTGCAGAGCCGGGCGGTTCTCAGACGTATTCACGATGCCACCCTCAAACATCTTGTCGCGCCAGGATTCTAGCCCAACACCGTGGGCCAAACTAATAAGCGTACTCAGAACGTCGTTATCAATTTGGTTTTTCGAGAAATCGACGAACAGACCCTCAAGCGTGTGAGAAAATCGATCGAATCGTTCCGGGTCTTCGTCAAACAGGCTTGTAGTGCGCACGTGGCTCAGGCGCTTTGCGTGTTCAACAAGCAAATCCCGGTTCGATTGTGCGCTGGTGCTTTTATGATGCATTCAAGAAAACTAGCAGAACGAACCTTTGGCAACCACCCCGTGCGCCAAGTGGTTAAAACAAGCGGGTTTATTGACTATCATCAAGGCCTGCCGGTTGCCCAACCACCACAAATGTAAGCGAATCGGGGTTCAGTAACTGTCGTGCGACCCGGTTAACATCGGCGAGGGTTACCTGCTCGATATAACTGTTACGGCGTTCAAAATAGGTCGAACCCAGGTCTTCCATTTGAATGCCCAGCAACATGTTGGCAATGGCACCGTTGGATGAGAACCGTAAGGGATATGATCCCGTCAGATAGGTTTTAGCATTTTCCAGCTCTGTGGTGGACAATCCGTTGCTCGCGGCCAGCCGCCATTGATCCCGAATGACGCTAATGGTCTCAGGCACTCGCTCATTTGCCGTACCTGCCCCACCGACGATCAGCGCGGCATGATCATAGGGCGACAGGTAGCTGTAGGCGGAATAAGCCAGCCCGCGTTTTTCGCGAACTTCGTTATATAGCCGTGAGGTAAGCCCGCCACCGCCCAGCACATAGTTCAAAACGTAGGCCGCATAGAAATCCGGATGCGCGCGATCAAGCCCTTGTTGGGCAAAGATTACCGCACTTTGCGGTACCGCCAGATCGGTTACGTAAACAGTGCCATCCAGACTTGCATCGGCCTGTGGCAATGCCCACGCACCGGACTGTTCAGGCAGGCCTCCAAAAATATCATCCAGAACCTGTTTCAGTTCACTGGCCGTGATGTCACCGGTGACACCAATATACAAATTGTTCCGGGCAAAACGGCGAGAAACGAAATCCCGCATGGCACCAGCGGTGATGGCAGAAACGCTTTCTGTCGTGCCATCGCTGGCTTTGGCGTAGGCGTGCCCGGTAAATAATTTCCTGAACAGGGCTTCACCAGCAATGCTATCCGGGTCCTGTGATTTTTGTCGAAGGTTGGCCAGTATCTGGCTGCGGATGCGTTCTACAGGCTCGTCATCAAAGCGGGGTTCTGTCAGGGCCAGCCGCAGCATCTGAAAGGCTTCGGCTTTGTTCTGACTTAAGGTTGTGAGGGTGCCACGAAAGGTATCCATACCCGAACTGAAGCTTAAGCGGATGGACAAGTCTTCCAGCTGGCCCTGAAACGCCTGGCTATCCATGTCACCGGCACCTTCATCGATCAGGCCCGACACCATATTGGCCAGCCCTTCCACGCCATCCGGGTCGAGCGCGCTGCCCCCCCGAAAAGCGATGCGGAAGGCAATGATAGGGTTGGCATGATCTTCAACCAGTAACGCCTTGATGCCCGTGGGGCTGACGATTTCCTGTACTTCTACGGCCTTTGCCGGCGTGGCGTTGCTGATCAGCATGGCGGTGAGGATAAAAGCAAATAGCCTATTCATTGGGCAACTCACTGGACAATAACTTTGCTGACACCGAATTGTTCTTGTTGAATACGAATCCGGCGGCTTTTTGTACGTCTGCCAACGCCACTTGCGCAATACGGTCGGGCCAGGATTCCACGTCTTCAATGGTTTGGCCGGATGTGAGTGCCGCACCCAGGACCCTTGGTGCAGTGGATAGAGAATCGCGTGCATAAATAGCACTGGCCATCATGGATCGCACCGACCGGCTCAATTCATCTTCGGATATGCCCTGGTCGATGACCTTGCTCACTTCGGCTTCCACCGCCGCAATAAGGGTCGCAAATTCAACGCCGGGTTGGGGGCTGGCATATACAGAGAACCGCCCCGGCCCCAGATTGCCGGGATCGTAGTAGGCACCCGCGCTAATCGCTAATTTCTGCTCAATCACCAGGGATCGGTACAAGCGACTGGTCGCACCGCCGCCCAACACATCAGCCAGGATTTCCAAAGGATAGGCCTGTGACGTATCACCGGTTACATAGCTTGGTGCCAGATAGACCTGTTGCCATGACGGTTGGCGTACGCGGGCATCCCGATAGGTGACGTAGCGTTCTGCGCGGTGTGGCGGCTCGGTTGGTCGCGCCCGTGCAGGCGTCGCGGCCACTGGAATAGTCCCATAGTATTGTTCGGCCAACGGCTGTAACTCGGCAGCAGAAATATCACCAGCAACGATGAGGATCGCATTATTGGGCGCGTACCAGCGGCGGTAGAAGCCAATAATGGCGTCTTGATCCAACTGCTGAATTTCGTGTTCCCAGCCGATAATAGGACGTCGGTAGGGGTGGTTGAGGAACAATGCCGCGTTGACCTGTTCACGTAACAGGGCGGACGGGTTATTGTCTGTTCTTGACCGGCGTTCTTCCAGAACCACCAGACGCTCCGTATCGATGTCTTCGCTGGATAAAACCAGATTGGTCATGCGATCGGCTTCCATCCCCATCACAAGTTCCAGCCGGTCACGGGCAACGGTTTGAAAGTATCCGGTGTAGTCGTATGAGGTGAATGCATTTTCCTGGCCGCCATTTCGGGCCAGAATTTTTGAAAATTCGCCATTCGGGTACGACGGCGTGCCCTTGAACATCAGGTGTTCCAGAAAATGCGCCACACCGGATTCGCCCGGGCCTTCATCTGCGGCACCGACTTTGTACCAAACCATATGGGTGACAACGGGGACGCGAGGGTTGGAGACCACAACCACCTGCATGCCGTTATCCAGCATGAAGGTCTCAGGGCTGAATACGGTGGCTGAGGCGGTTTGCGTGAACAAGACCAGCCCGGCAATGACGCCCAAGACGAAGCCGATAAGATTACGCCCGCGGGCTATTTTCTGGTGTGCTGATTTCCACATGATCCGGACGGTAGGCTGCTATATTGTTTTGGTGAAAGTTTGATCAGGGTGTCCCCACAATGCAGCAAAATTATGGCAAGGCAGCAGGGGGCAGATGGCAGTTCTATTCGAACAGGCCTTCCAGAACGCCATCCTGTTTTTTCTTGATCGTGGGTACTTCGCCGGTATTGATGGGTTGGCCCAAAGCCTGATTTTCCTGAATCCGCTTTGTTTCTTCATCTGCATCAACGGCAGATCCGTATTCAGTGGGCGTCTGCCAGAAAATAATGGATTCCATTACCGTTTGGTCTTCTTGTGCCAGGACAGATGATTCCTGATTGATCAGTTGGCGAATAGACGGGTCGGCATCGTTGGCACCGGTATTCTGCAACAAGGCCTGAATGCCCGGTGTTGTTGGTTGCGCGGTGCCACTTTGTGATGATGTGGTGCCCAGAATAGCTTGTTCCGCGATATCGCGCGGGTTCACGTCTTGCGGACGTTCACTGCCGGGGGTCGGTACGCTGAGGTTGTATTCCGGTGGTATGGTCAGGGGGGCGCGGGTATAGACCGCGAACTCATCCGGGGCCTGCTTGCTCGGGATCAGGGCCTCGCGAGCATTGGAGCACGCGGTAACCGCGGCTACAGCAAATATTGAAACGATGATACGGGGTACGCTCATGGTGTCTCCGACGTGCTATCACTATTGTCATTGTCCGACTTCGCGAACAGGGAATCAAGGACCAGTATTATAGCGCCCACCGTAATCCCTGAATCCGCCACATTAAAGGCAGGCCAGTGGTATCCTGCCACGTGGATATCTATAAAATCGTAAACCGCACCATACAGGAGCCGGTCCACCACATTTCCCAGTGCACCACCAATTATCATACCGATGGCCGCAGCCTGATGGCATTTTTCAACCTGCCACAGCCACCGCACCAAAAATCCGACGATGACAAGCGCAATCAGGGACAAAATCCAGCTCGCATAAGGCGAATCCGAGCCGAACAGGCCGAAACTAACGCCTCGATTCCAGGCGACAACCAGATTGAAAAAAGGTGTTAGCGAGATGACCTGTGGCGGGTTCATCACGTGCTCCATCATCCACCACTTGGATGCCTGATCGCCGATCAGGATACCCAATGCCAACAACAGGCCTTTGTGGGACAGTTTCATCACGTGCTGTTAGTCCGTTTTCTTTTCCGGGATATCCATATCCCGAACTGTATCGGCGCAGCGCCCACAGACCAGCGGGTTTTTCGCATCAACGCCCACATCTGGCAGAATTTTCCAGCAACGGCCGCATTTCTCACCTGATGCCAGTTCCGGCACCACGACAATACCGGGGATGTCTTCCATTCGGAAACCACTGGGTGGTGCATCACCATCTGCAAACGAGGCAGCAGATGTGATGAACAGGTCGGCTACCTCTGTGGCGGACAGATCGGCGATGGCATCGCGGTAAACCTGATCCGCATAGATCGTCGGTGCTGCTTGCAGACTGGACCCGATGCGTTTTTCAGCCCGCTCTACTTCCAGCGCGCCGGTGACAACCCGGCGTAACTGGCGAATGGTTTGCCATTTTTCGTTCAGGGCATCATCACGCCACTCATCCGGGATGTCATGGAATGTACCCAGGTGGATGCTGTCGGCGTCTTCCCCATAACGGGCAGCCCAGGCTTCTTCTGCGGTGAAGCAGATGAAGGGCGCAAACCACTTGGTCAGACAATCGAACAGGGTGTCGAGCACGGTGCGGACAGCGCGCCGTTGGGTGGAATCGGCGGCGTTGCAATACAGGCTGTCTTTACGGATATCCAGATAGAAGGCGGATAGCTCAACGGCACAGAAGTTATGCAGTTGGGAAAACAGCGAATGGAATTCAAATGCATCACACGACTCGCGCACCATCTTATCCATTTCCCACAGCCGGTGCAGAGCCCACCGATCAAGTTCTGGCATATCGGCCACGGGCAGCTTTTCGGCCTCGCTAAAGTCCGTCAGGTTCCCCAGCAAATACCGCAAGGTGTTGCGCAGGCGGCGATAGATATCGGCGTGGTGTTTCAGAATTTCTGGGCCAATGCGCAAGTCATCGGAATAATCCGATCCCACCACCCACAGGCGTAGAATATCCGCGCCGTGCTGGTCGATCACTTCCTGTGGCGACACGATATTGCCAAGGGACTTGGACATCTTCTGGCCGTCTTCGGCCATAACAAACCCATGAGTCAGAACCGCATCATAAGGCGCCCGACCACGGGTGCCGCAGGATTCCAACAATGATGAGTGGAACCAGCCGCGGTGCTGATCGGTGCCTTCAAGATACAGCGATGCAGGCGATTGCAAGTCCTCACGGGCTTCCAGCACAAAGCTGTGGGTGGAGCCTGAATCAAACCACACATCAAGAATGTCGGTGACTTGCTCATAGTCGTCCACATTGTGGTCATCGCCTAAGAAACGCGCAGGATCAGATACGAACCAGGCATCTGCACCTTCGACCTCAATGGCTTCAGCAACCCGGTCGATAACGGCCTGATCGCGCAGCGGCTCGCCGGTTTGTTTGGAAACGAATACGGCAATAGGCACGCCCCAGGCGCGTTGGCGTGATACACACCAATCCGGGCGATCCTGAATCATGCCGCGCAGTCGGGTCCGGCCGCTTTCCGGCACAAACCGGGTCTCGTCGATGGCCTTCAGGGCCACTTCACGCAGGTTGTTGGTCTCCATGGATATAAACCACTGCGACGTATTGCGGAAAATTAACGGGGCTTTGGAGCGCCAGCTATGGGGATAGCGGTGAACCAACTTGTCCGTGGCAACCAATCCACCGGCATCTTTCAGCGTCTGGACAACCTCGTCATTGCATTTATAGACGTGCTTGCCCGCAAACAACGGTACATGCGCGTAGAAGCAGCCGTCTTCGCCCACGGTTTGTGGTGCTTCGATACCGTTTTCCAATCCGAGATACCAATCATCCGGGCCATGTCCGGGGGCAACGTGCACGATGCCGGTACCGTCTTCGGTGGTGGCGAATTCAGCACTTAGTACAGGAACCTCATAATCGAAGCCCTGTCCATTGAGCGGGTGTGCACACTTGGTGCCCACAATGCCTTCCCCTTTCAGGGTCGCGGATGTCGTATATGTCTCGATCTTCGCGGCGGCGCAGAAATCTTCCAGCAGCAGCGTGGCGATGACCATCTTTTCGCCGACTTTCGCCAACGAGCCTTCGGCCACGGCGGTGATCTCAATAACGCTGTAATCGATTTCCGGCCCAACGGCTACGGCTCGGTTGCCCGGCATGGTCCACGGTGTGGTGGTCCAGATTACGACAGCAGCACCTTCAAGTTCCGCCCTAGACGCGTCTTTGATCGGGAACCGCACGTGAATGGTGGTGGATGTGTGATCGTGATATTCGATTTCGGCTTCGGCCAGCGCGGTTTTTTCAACGGGCGACCACATGACAGGTTTGGCACCCTTGTACAGAGAGCCATTCATCAGGAATTTGCCCAATTCACGCACGATCTGGGCCTCGGCGGCGTAGGTCATGGTGGAATAGGGATTGTCCCAATCACCAAGCACACCCAGACGCTTGAATTCCTCGCGCTGGATATCCAGCCATTTTTCGGCAAATTCCCGGCACTCACGGCGAAACTCAACGATTGGCACCTCGTCCTTGTCTTTGCCTTTTTTCCGGTACTGTTCCTCGATCTTCCATTCAATGGGCAGACCATGACAGTCCCAGCCGGGCACATAAACGGAATCGCGCCCCATCATCTGCTGCGACCGGCTGATCACGTCTTTCAGGATCTTGTTCAAGGCATGACCAATGTGCAAGTGGCCGTTGGCGTAGGGTGGGCCATCATGCAGGATGAATGGCTCACGGCCCTTGCTCATGGCACGTTGGCGGTGGTACAGGTCATCGGCTTCCCACTTGGCCAGAACATTGGGCTCGCGCACCGGCAGGCCGGCTTTCATGGGGAAGTCGGTTTTGGGCAAAAGTATCGTCGATTTATAGTCAGCGCTCATGGCTTGATTATCATCCGTAAAAAAAATCGGGAATAAGGAATTCGGTTTGAAAAATCGTTTTTTAACCCGCGCTGAACCGCATCGCGGCCCTGAAAGGCGCGGGTCACATAATTCGTGAAATTATGCCGATATTTGGCGCTCTTTCAGCGCGTATGGAAAAACTGATTTTCATGGCGCGGATAATATCCTTAGCACCCCTGTTTCCGCAAGACACACGGCGCACAATTCGCAATTATTTCAATATGTCCCGCGCCTGGTCACAGTCCTTGGCGATCTGACTTTTCAGCGCATCCAGTCCGTCCAGCATCAGTTCCGGGCGAAGATATTCCACTAACTGCACCCGCAAGTGGCGATCATACAGGTCTTCGGCAAAATCAAAGATATACACTTCCAGAACAGACTCAGGCGTCTCGAACATGGGCCGAATGCCAAGATTGGCCACACCATCCAGCCAGACCGGCTCGTCACCCGTATCAATGGCGGCCCTGATCGCGTACACGCCACGCGCGGGCTCCATGTAATCTTCTAAATGCACATTGGCCGTGGGGAATCCGATAGTGCGCCCGCGTTTATCGCCGTGGCTGACGCGGCCGGAAATCTCGAACGGCCGGTCCAGCAGGCGCGCCGCTGATCTGGGGTCGCCCGCCGCCAAATATTCGCGCACCCGTGTGGATGAATAGGGCTTGCCGGTGGAATCGTCGATGGCACCCACGGCAGTCATGCCGAACCCGGCTTCCATCCCCATGTGCAACAGCAGTTCGCAATTTCCTGCGGCACCTTTGCCGAAGCTGAAATCATAGCCGCACACCACGTGATAAACGCCCAGGTTATCCACCAGAACATGCTGAATGAACTGTTCGGCGGCCATGGTTGCCAGGTCTTCGTCGAACCGCAGAACCACCATGAAATCCACGTCCAGCGTGCCCACCGCATGGGATTTAGCGCGCAGCGGCGTAATGCGGAATGATGGTTGGCCCGGCTTGAAATACATGCGTGGGTGAGGCTCGAACGTCATCACGCCCCACGGCACGTTATTGGCCGCCGCAATACGCCCGGCTTCCTGAATAACGCCCTGATGGCCCAAATGAACCCCGTCGAAGTTACCAACGGCAATCACCGCCTGCCGGTAGTCTTCGGGCAATCCTTCGTAGTGTCGAAATATCCTCATTGTGTTGAGACAGTGTCAACGCGGGGCTCTTGGGTCAAGTGCGGAAAATGGCATTGATTTGGGGTCGACGGCATAAAATATCCATTATAAGCATTAATTCCTTGACAATGATGTGAGTTTGTGCTTGAGTATCCTAAGCGCACGGCACCGATGTGCCTGATTTCTAACGTCACACACATAACCGCTGCTCCTTGGTTGGAGGCAGCGGTTTTTTTGTCTCACCAGCATTCAGAAAAGGATTTTTCTCATGGCCGCTATCGCTCCTGTAGCAGCACCAAACATTCTCTCCAGCGCACCCGCTGACGTATCATCTGTTCAACGGGTTGCATTCGATGCCGGGTTATATACGGACAAGATCGATGGTGTGTACGGCCTGAAAACCAGCAATGCCATTCAGTCTGCACAGCGACAATTGGGTGTAAGAAGCGATGGCTTGATCAATCCAGGTGGGGCGACCCTTTCGGCCTTTCAACAGCAAGGCGCGTCGAGCCGCTCGCTCCTGGAGAACCGCCCTTCACCACACGGTACCGCCCAGCGTGATAGCCTGTTACCAAATGAACCGGATAATGCACCCAAGATCAAAACCACAAAGCAACAGGTGGCAAAGGTCAATCGCATGCATAGGGCCAAAGCAGAAGTGGAAAAGCTGGTAAAGCCTCAAACACGATCACATGCTGAGGACATTAGTGAGATTACAGGAAGAGCAAACAGGCCATTGCCTGAGCTAAGTAATGCGGCGACCTCCTCCAACCGACGAACTGCGGAGCATCTTCGTAAGATTGCCGGTACAGGTGATCTGTCAACGTTTACAGCCGGCGCCATTGCCAATGGCGATGACAAAGCCATAGCCGAAGTCTCTGACCTTATCGAACAGGTTCACGCCAACAACCCATCTCAGGCCAAGGAGTTGTTTGAGAGCACCGTAGCGAAGCTGCCTGCTAAAAAAGCTGAGGCGTTGAAGGGTACGCTTAGTGCTGGTTCCGATGCCAGTCGGCACCCGTCAACACACGAAACTACATCTGATACCAACGGTACCGATACAATTGCGCCAGCATGGCGAGGCCGTCTCGACAAATTGGAAGCTCTGGCGAATGATCCTTATGCCAACAAGGACAAACGGGCTCAGGCCCAAAGCGAATATGACTCAAGTTTTATCACCAAGGGGCCAGATCGCATTGATGCCATCGTTAACGACAAACCGGGGTTATTTAAAATCCGCACTAACCCTGATGCTACAAGTGAGAAGACATGGTACGAATCATCAGGCTTGGGTTGGGATGCGGTTGAAAAGCACAATAAGACAATTGAACAAGCAGCCATAAAACACGGGGTGGATCCAGACCTCATTCGGGCCGTCATGTGGGCAGAGAATGCGCGTGGGCACAAAGGAGGGCTCAACGATTTAGCAGATATAACTGGCCTGTCAAATTCCAGTATGCCGATGAATATGAACAAGGAAACCGGTGCTCGGCTTACTGGTAAGAAACCGGAAGATATGAACGATGCGCAAGCCAATATTGATGCTAGCGCCAAATTTCTGAAAGGGCTCACAGAGCGGGTTGCTGGCCCAAAAGATGCTGCCAAGGTAGGGACTGTATGGAACAGTACGTCGAAGGAAAAGACTTCCGACTTCGGTGAATATGTTGGACGTCTTCATAGGGAAAAACCATGGATAAAACAAAAACCCGATGCGTTTCCACATCTCTATCCATAACAGAAGCTAATATCGATGATAGGTGGCGCGTGAATTTGCTCGCCGCCTATCAATCTGAGATACTCGTAACTACTGCGTTATGATGCCCTGAAAGAACGTCTGCAAAAACAGCGCCAGGGTTTTTGTTGGAGAAACAATCGGATAACCACATCCATTGGAAAATATAGGAAATGGCAATGAGAATTACGCGCGCATTCCAAAAACCCATTGTACGAATTGTCATTCTTGGTTTTGCATTTAGCGCAATGATTTGCATTTGGCTTCTTATAACAACGGAAGGTGTAGAGCCAAAGGGATTTTGTCGATTCGTAACGGGTGATTCTGGTCAGCTACCACTTAATCCGTATCCAGATGAGGCCGAGGAGTATTCTTGTCAAGTAACCTGGAATGAAGATTCCATTGGCGAGATATTGTACTACGCATTCTTGTTCATAATTGCTGTCAATGTATTCCGTTTTGCTCGAGCCCTATGGCGTGGCATTCTTCGCGACCCATAACAACTTTCCGGTTAAACAAACCTAAACCCAGAATAAGGGAACAGTTACCGATTTGTCTGTTAAAAGCCGGAAGCTCAACTAGGCCGTTTGCTCACCCGAAGAGACCCGGGCCAAATCCGAAATAGTTCGGTAACTGTCCCCGGAGAATTGTAAATTGAATATACCGCATACCTTGATCTGTGTGATTGCTTATCAGCTATCTGTAAATCGAAGGATGCCAGCGATCAACGGGCCTTTTGAAGCATCTGATGGGTGATTAATACCGTCGTTAACCACAACTTCTGCAAAATCAAAAGGGCTTACCCCTTCTAGGCAGGCAACGTTTATGCCAAACTGATTGGGGTTCGATCTGCGTTGGTGATGGGTGTATATGCCGCAAATTGAACAAAAAAAGTGTTTTGCAGTCTTGGTATTAAACTCATAGAGCGTTAAAAGTTCTTCACCTTTGACAAATTCAATGCCATCCAGCTCCACAGAAGCAGCCACTGCACCACGCATACTACAATAGGAGCATGAACATCGCCGAATCGTGTTGAACTCGTCCGTCAGGCGAACCTTGAATTCGACTGCCCCGCAGTGGCAGGTGGCACGATGTTGCTTTGATGGGTGGCTCACCGAACACTCCTTGGTTCTAGCTGTCTTTAGACGGCACCATGATCGTGGCTTCGCCGGTCAGGACGGGTTTGCCGTTTACGGTGCAGACGGTGTCCATTTCAATGAACCGCTTTTCGGGCACCAGTTTGGTGATGGTCACGCGCGCCGTTACCGTGTCATTGACGCGGACCGGGGCTTTGAACTTGAGCGACTGACCCACATAGATACAGCCCGGTCCGGGTAACTTGGTCCCGATGACGGTTGAGATGAAGGCGGCGCTGATCATGCCGTGGGCAATGCGGCCTTCGAACATGGTTTCCGAGGCGAATTCATGGTTCAGGTGAACCGGGTTGGTGTCACCTGAAATGCCGGCGAACAGCACGATATCGGTATCCGTAATGGTCTTTGCGTAGATATCGGACATGCCGATTTCCAGGTCTTCAAAATAGTACCCGTGCAGGCTTTCGTTATTACCGGTTACGTCGCTCAACTGAATTCTCCTTGGTTATATTACGTCATAGTAGGGGGCGCTTGCTGGTGGTCAAGCAACGTAACTACCGGGTGATAGGGTCCATGGGCACGCGCCCGCTCATACCCAAAATTTGTTCTGCATCATAGGCGGCGGCGATGACCTGATACTCGCCACAGGATGGTCCGGCCAGTTGTAGCCCCACAGGCAAGCCAGCCCCGGTTACACCACAAGGTAGTGAAATTGTGGCACCCGCGGCGACCGTGATCACGCTGGGCAGGGTCAGCCAATCCATATAGGTGGAGAACTGAACATCACCCAAGCTTTCCAGGTACCGGGTTTCCACCGGAAACGGTGGCGTGCAGGCGGCGGGACAGATCAGCAGGTCATGGCTTTCATAGAATGCGGCCATAACCTGATAGAATGCACCACGGGCGCGTTCGGCCTTGCCGTAATCTGCCGTGGTTTGCTGCTGGCCTTTTTCGATGTTCCAGATAATTTCCGGCTTCAACAGGTCTTTGTGGTTGGTGTAGAGATCATCCATACCGGTGGCAAAGCTGATCCCACGCAGGGTTTGGAATATATCCATTACACCCGTGAAATCCGGCACATCATCGGTTACGTCCCACCCCGCTTTCGCCAGCTTGTTCACGGCACCTTCGCAAACACGAGCCACCTCAGGATCAACGGGCGACACACCCAGATCAGGGCTGTAGGCCACGCGGCGTTTACGAGGGGTCTCGGTGGTTGCATTCAGGAATGGCACGTCTGGCTTTTCCATGGACAGAGGATCGCGCCTGTCGCGGCCAACCATGGCATCCAGAAACAAAGCCGCATCCGCCACATTGCGGCCCATGGGACCGTGTACGGACATGGTGTCAAACGGCAGCGGCGCCGGGCCGCTGGCAATGCGTCCGGGTGATGGGCGCAGGCCCACCACGCCACAAAAGCTGGCAGGCGTTCTGAGCGATCCACCCAAATCAGAACCCGTTGCCAACCAGACTTCACCGGATGCCAAGGATGCCGCCGCACCACCGGATGATCCACCCGATGTCATGCGCGTATCCCAGGGCGTTACGGTGGACGGGAAAACCTCGTTGAATGAATTTCCGCCAGCACCGAATTCCGGCGTGTTGGACTTGCCAATAACAATGGCGCCGTTGTTCTCAAGATGTTCGACCAGCAGATCAGAGGCGTCCGGTATCAGATCAGCAAAGATCGGCGATCCATGTGTGGAGCGCACCCCTTCGACGTCGGATAAATCCTTGATGGCGATGGGCAGACCGGCAAGCCACGCCGGGTCATCGCGTCGATCATTTTGCAGTGCGGTGTTGGTTTCCAGTGCAGCGGCCGCAGCCAGCGCGCGGTCCTTGCACAGGGTTGGCAGGGCGCGAACCTGCGATTCCACCGCGTCAATGCGATCAAACGCGGCTTCGATGGCTTGGGTTGGGCTGATGTCACCGGCTTTAAGCTGGGTGACCATCTGGCAGGCCGTTTGTTTGTACATACTACACAGTATCTTTCTAGACGCTATTGGGGCGTCGGCTGACGAGTTTCGGTTGGGTTCGCAATGAGAAATTGGTTCGGATGCCGGACACCACCTGAGGCGGCTCTTCCGGGGGCTCTTCATCATCATCCGGCTCGGGTTCACTGGGCGTACGGGCCGTTTTGGGCGTAGCCGCAAAATCCTTGTCACTGAACAGGTCCGAGCGGTCCGGCGTTGTGGTGCGGGTGCGCGCGATAGAGGCAATGGTTTTGGCAATCACCGGGTGGTCATGAGGCGATTTATAGCCGGTCAGAAGGTGCGCGCGGGATATGATTTTAATGACCCGGTCCGCGGACACGAAATCCGCTTTGCCCTGAAACTGTTTTTCGCGCCAGCGCAGGTATGCGGCAACGGTCCAGGCATGCGCAGGCAAAGCCTTTAGCTGGCGCTCGCGGCACCAGTCGAGGAATTCAATCCAGAGTTTGTCGTGTTTTCCACGGGACATGGCTACCGGATATGTTGTTTCAAGGTGATGGTGCCTAGTCGCCGGCCACAAAGGACGCCAGAACGCCGCTCAAATCGCGCAGGCGGGTGCGCCACATAGCCAGATCTTCTTCATCCGCATCCGGATCGTCTTTTTCATGCAGGTCTTCCTGCATTTTTACCTGACTGGCGACCACGTCGACGACCTGGCGCAGGTGGGCTTCGGAAATAGCGTTGATGGTCACCTTGGCATCGAACAGCATATCGGCGCGCTCCATCGGCGCCAATGCATCCAGTTTCTTTTCCATCTGACGCCACTGATCTTCCCATTCCAGAAAGACAGAGCCTTCCGGATGTTTGGCACTGGTCAGGTCTTCATCAATGCGCCCCATGATGGCCATAAATTCGTACACGGAAAACTGCATCTTTGACATGGATAGGGTCCCTAAATTCTTGGAAAGTTCAGTATACACTGATTTCAGTTACATACATGATCATCGTTGCCGGATTGTGTAGTTCCTGCTTCATCACCTGTCAACATTGCCAGATAACATTGCCAGATAACATTACGGAGCAGCAATGCTTCATTTCACCTGCTCGACCTACCCCATGAAGGAGGCCAAGTAACGTGCCGTCAGCGGGAATTTATCGTGACGCACATCATCGGTGTAGTCGCGCATGATCTTGCTCAAGAAGTCGCTGGCGATGAAAACATTCGGGTCTTTGTAACAACCTGCCAACAACGCCGTGTCCACGTCTTTGCCTTTCTGGTATTCTTCGAAGGCTTCCGGTGCATCGCGACCCCGACCCGCAATTTGGTAGAGGGCTGTGGATTGTCGGTCCATGGCTTCCGGTGTTCTGGCAAACAGATTCATTAAGATGGTATTGTCTTCGCCCCGGGGGGCTTGGTAATCATCGGACGACTGGCAAATTTTACCCCAAATGACTAGGGCGGATGCATTATCCTCCTGAGCCACGGTACAAGCAACTTCCCATTCTTCCAGGGTCAGCTCTCTTTGTCCGGGGCGCCTCTTTGGTTTTTTGCTGAATACACCCATCACACTCTTTTTTTGTTCTTCCGGTTTACTGGGCGGCTTAGTTTGTTGGGTAAGGGTTGTCCATGCCGCGCACCAATGTTCCCACAGGGCTTCACGATGCCTTTTGGTGTTCAACGCGGTAAAGATGCTATCCAACCGCTCATCGTCTGGTAGCTTATAGGCTCTCTCAATGATTCTGGCTGCTTGTGCGGTCAGCGCCGGCGCAATGTGTTCTGCGATAATGGCCATCAGATGTTCGCTGAACGCTTTCGACAAAACAAAGGGCAATGGTGCTGTGCCCAGTTGCGCATCCACGCTATTGCACCGGAGAACCGATAATCGTTTCTCAATAGTCATTGCCAAAGCCGTGTTAAACGGTGGCAAATCGACTTGTTTGTGATCTGTTTTCGGTGTGTCAGGTTTATCGTCTGCTTGGGCAGGATTGTCAGTCTCACGCCCTGTCTTTTGCTGTTCAACGTGTATGACAGCGCGGGCAATTCGGTCATCCTTGATGTCACGTAGCAAGGCGAGTGCCAGTTCCTTGTTGTGGGCGACGTTGTTTCCGTCCGGACCTCCCTGCCTGGGGATGCCATCGACCGTCGTCAGAAATTCATCGCGTAAAGGACGGTCCGATTGCCGTGCAAACAGGGCCTCCACGATAACGCGAACGACCTTTACGATGGCTTTTGTGGATCGAGCATCTTCCACAAAAGAAACCAGGCCATCGGTAGGGCCTTCAAATACTGCTTCCCAATCGATCGTTCCGTGGCTGGTTCGTGGCCAGCTCGCTTTGTTAATTTTTTTATCCATCGGTGAATATATCGGGTTCCCTGCTGTAATATCGATATTTTTCTATCATAAATAGATGTCAGTGGAAATCTTATAGGTGATGCTCCCGGCGTGAATAGGTTTCCCCCTATTTAATACGCGATGAGAGGAAACGTATTGTTAGCGGGAATGTCTCATGCCGCACGTCGTCGCTATGGTCGCGCATGATGTCTTTTAGGAAACCGCTGGCTATAAAAACGTTGGGCTCCTGATAGCATGCCGAGAGTAGCGCCGCGTCCACATCCTTCCCTTGTCGATATTCTTCAAAGGCTTTCTTGGCACCTTCACCTTGGCCCGCAATTTGATAGAGGGCTGTGGACTGTCTATCCATGGTATCGGGCGTTCTCGCAAACAGGCCCATGAGCATTTCGTTATCGTCATTCAGAGGCGGCTGATAGCTGTCGGATGGCTGGCAAATTTTGTCCCAAACGGAGTGGTCCTTTGCTTGCTCGGTAACAACCTTCCATTCAACACACCAGTGCTCCCATAGGGCTTCACGATGTTTTTTGGTATCGAGCGCTTTGACAATATCTTTTACCTGGTCGGCTTCGGGCAATTTTTCGGATTTCGAAATGATCTCAGCCGCATGTTGGGCGAGAGCAGGGGCCACATGCTCGGCAATTATTGTCATCAGGTGTTCGCAGAATTTTCGCGACAATGGAAAGGGCAACGGCGTGCCCCCAAACTCGCCATCCACACCATTACCGCGCAGAACAACCAGCCGCTTTTCGATGGTCTGTGCCAGGGCCGTATTGAACGGTGGTAAATTTTCCTGCTTGCCGCCGGTTTCCGGTGGGTCCGCTGTCGCGTCCGTATCAGAGGCCCGTCCTGATTTTTTTTGTTTAATAAATGCCGTGGCCCGGGCAATTCGGTCATCTTTGACTTCACGCAATAGCGCCGTAGACAGCTTCTTGGTGGTTGTGAGGTCCTGTGTGGCAATGTCATCGACCGTGGTCAGAAACCCATCACGCAAAGGGCGGTCCGACTGCCGTGTGAACAAGGCCTCTATAATGACGCGGACAACTTTCACAATGGCTTCGGCGGAATGAGCGCTTTCCACGAGAGGGATCAAACCACTCCCCGGCTCTTCGAATACCGCTTCCCAATCAATGGTCCCGTGGCTGGTTCTAGGCCAGCTCGCTTTGTTAATTAGCTCAGTCATAGGCGAATATATTAATTCCCATGCCGCACACCCGACATGATTTTATCATAAATATATGTCAGAGGAAATATAATAGGTGGTGCCCCCGGGGAGAATCGAACTCCCACTCCGTTGCCAGAACGGGATTTTGAATCCCGCGCGTCTACCAATTCCGCCACAGGGGCTGCATCGACCTATTGGGCGCATATTAGCGATGGGTCTCGTCGGGTCAATCACCCAGGTGCGGGTTTTCGCGATTATTTTGCTTCATTGCGTGCACTCTCCGAGACTGCTAAACGAGTCAACCATATCGACAAACGGGATACGCAATTCGTGATCAAGCGGCTTTATGACTGGACGATGGGGCTGGCGGCGCATGCACGCGCAAGCTGGGCCCTGGGCGGCATCTCATTTATTGAAAGCTCAGTCTTTCCAATTCCCCCCGATGTGTTGCTTATCCCGATGGTTTTGGCAAAAAGACAGAAAGCATGGGCGTATGCGGCGATCTGCACCATCACATCTGTGCTCGGTGGCATATTGGGTTATGTCATTGGGTTGTATTTATTCGAGCAACTGGGCGAGCCTTTGTTGGCCTTTTATGGCTATACCGAGAAATTCGGTATTTTTCAGGCCAAGTACGAAGAATGGGGTGCCTGGGCAGTTTTCATCGCAGGCATAACGCCGTTCCCGTACAAGGTGATTACGATTCTAAGCGGTGTCGCCGCCCTTGATCCCGTTACGTTTATCATTGCGTCCATTCTGGCCCGTGGCACTCGATTTTTTGTGGTCGCGGCCCTGTTGTGGAGATTTGGCGAGCCCATCCGCACGTTTATTGAGCGCCGCCTACAGCTTTTGACGATCGTGTTTTGCGCTCTGTTGGTGGGTGGTTTCGTTCTGGTACGGTTTATTCTTTAATCCGCTTTGATCACATGCCATTAACGGATACCCTGTTTTTACATCATTTTAGAAGATCAGGAGCCTTGGAGACCGTATGAACAGCGTCTTGTTTATTCCGGATGGATCAGCAGACTGGCCGCGCCTTGTACCGGTTAGCCTGATGATGGCTTGCCTTGTGGCTCTGGCCACGGCCTATACGGCGCAATATGTTTTCCATATTGAGCCCTGCGTCCTGTGTTTGTATCAGCGCGTCCCCTATGCCTTCGTGAGTCTGTTGACGCTGGCCGCAATTCTCATGCCACGCGGCTCAGCCCGCCGGGTTTTGGTTGGCTTGTGTATCCCCCTGCTTTTCATCGGGTCTGGCATAGCCTTTTACCATGTGGGCGTTGAGCAACATTGGTGGGTGTCCGCCGCCGGTTGTGGCGGCTCGTTGCCGGGCGTTATGTCGGTGGCCGATCTTCAGGCATCCCTGTTGGATAAGCCGGCTGTGAGTTGTGACCAGTTGAACTGGGCACTGTTTGGCATTTCCATGGCGGCCTACAATTCATTGGCGTATCTGGTGCTGGGATTTGCTACATTGTTCGGCCTGAAACGCATGCAAACGCGATAGACCCGAGAAACACCACGAGAAGAAAATGAGCGATCAATCAGAAAATCAACCACGCCGCATTAGGGACTCATTACCGGGTGATGCAACGTACGAGAAAACCATCGAGCAGATGATCCGGGTGGATCATGCGGGTGAATACGGCGCTGTACGAATTTACGAAGGCCAGCTGGCCGTGCTGGGTGATCGTGCTATTGCACCGGTTATCAAACACATGGCCGATCAGGAACGTGAGCACCTTTCGACCTTCGAAGCTCTTGCGGTCAAGCATCGGACCCGACCAACCGCCATGTTGCCGGTCTGGCACGTTGCCGGATTTGCTTTGGGTGCCGGTACCGCATTGTTGGGCGAGAAGGCGGCTATGGCGTGTACCGTTGCCGTGGAAGAGGTTATCGACGAGCATTACAGTAACCAGATCGCCAGGCTGGGCGACTATGAGCCAGAGTTGGCGGCAACGTGCGAAAAATTTCGCCAGGAAGAGCTGGAACACCGCGATACAGGGCTCGAGCACGATGCAGAAGGCGCACCCGGTTACGAGGCGTTGAAGGGCTTGGTCAAAACAGGCTCTCGACTTGCCATCTGGATATCAGAACGGGTTTAGTAAAGACCCGCACATCAAGGAAAACGGGCCAGAGCTATAAAGCGAGCCAGAGCTATTAAACGGGCCAGAGCTATTAAACGGGAAGGAAAAATATCCATGTATTCTATCCATAACCCCTCGACGGTTGCGCCACCGGCGTCGGATTACGCCCAAGCCTTATGTGTGGAAGGGGCTACTCGATGGCTGAACATCTCAGGGCAAATTGGCATCACAAATGACGGGAATCTGGCCGGTAACTCGCGCGGCCAAATGGAAGAATGCTGGCGGCGCATAATTGCTCTTCTAGACGATGCCGGGATGGATAAAGGCAATCTGGTGAAAATTACCGTGTTCCTGACCCGTGGCGAGGATGTGGGCCTTTACCGAGAAATCCGCGACAAGTATTTGGATGGCCATGTGGCGGCCTCAACATTGCTTATTGTATCGGGGTTGGCTGATCCCAGCCTGCTGGTGGAAATCGAGGCCATTGCAGCGGCTTAAAGTTGGAGTATTTCCGCAAAGCCACGTTCACAAGTGATTCCACTTGCCCCAGTTTTGCTCCTTTTATATTACGCAAAGCCACCTTTGCAAATTGAGCTAATTTGCTCCAGTTTTGCTCTAACGCTTGCGCTCATGCTTTCGGGTCAGGCCGGAAATAATGCCGCGCATGGTGCGCACTTCCTGATCGGTTAGCTGGGCACGCTGAAACATGGTTCGGATATTCTGAATCATGGCGGGCCGTTTTTCGGGTGGGTTCAGAAACCCACAATCGATCAACTCTGTTTCCAGGTGATCAAACATATGGACGAGGTCCTTTTTCGGAGCCAATTCCCGCGGCTTGGTGGTGGCCGCCTTGCGCCACACGTCCGTATCCACGCCTGCCTGAAACCACTCATACGATATACAGAACACGGCCTGCGCCAGATTCAATGACTTAAACGCTGGATTCAGGGGGACGGCCAGAATGGAATCGGCCAGCGCCACGTCGTCATTGTTTAACCCTTTTGCCTCAGGTCCAAAAATAATGCCGGTCTTTTGGCCTTTTTCCGAGGCTTGCCGCAATTCAATGGCGGCTTGTTTGGGCACCTGTGCGCTACCCGATGAATCACGGGGCCTGGCCGTTGTGGCGTACACAAGGGTCAGGTCTGCGATAGCTTCTTCCGTGGTCTCAACAATTCTTGCGCCATCCACCACCAAATCCGCGCCCGAGGCGGCTGCGCGGCCTTTTTCCGTGGGCCAGCCCTGTTTTGGTGCCACAAGCCGTAAATCATCCAGCCCGCAATTGAGCATGGCACGACAGCACATGCCCACATTCTCGGCCAACTGGGGGCGAACCAGAATGATTGCCGGTGTGGTGCCGCCTGGAAGGGAGGCTTCAGAAAGGGTTGAATCGGTACCGGCCAACGTTCAGGACTCCGCCTTAAGCTGCCGGTGTTTTTACAGACACAGACGCAGATTGGGATTCTGTCTGGGTCTGATACAGCCGGTACGTCAAACTATCGCGCAGCGCATTATATGAGGCGTCGATCACGTTGGTGGAAACACCCACTGTGTTCCAGCGATCTCCGGCACTGTTGGTGGATTCGATCATCACACGGGTGACGGCGCGGGTGCCGTCGCCCGGTGTCAGAATACGAACCTTGTAGTCAGCCAGACGAAGATCTTCCAGCACTGGATAAATAGGGATCAGTACGGAGCGCAAGGCAGCATCCAGTGCGTTTACCGGACCGTTTCCTTCGGCGACAGCCATGTTTTGTTCCGTGCCAACACGCACCTTGACGGTGGCCTCGGACATGGTGACCAGATCATTTTTCGCGTTCCAGCGACGCTCATCAATAACCCGGAAGCTGGTGCATTGAAAATATTCCGGCACGGTACCCAATTCGCTACGGGCCAGTAATTCAAAACTGGCCTCGGCACCATCATAGGCGTAACCGTAGAATTCACGTTCTTTGACCACTTCGACCAGGCGATTGATTTTTTGGTCTTTATCATCAATGTCGATGCCGATTTCACGGAATCTGGCGAGAATGTTTGATCGACCAGCTTGATCTGAGACGACAATATGTCGGTGGTTGCCAACCTGCGCGGGTTCGATGTGCTCGTAGGTTCGGGGGTCCTTTTCAACCGCCGACACGTGCAAGCCACCTTTATGTGCAAAAGCCGACTGCCCCACGTAGGGTGCCGTGCGATCAGGCGCCCGGTTCAGGCGCTCGTCCAATTTGTGTGACAGATTGGATAGCTGCTTTAAACCGTCTTCGGTGATGCCAGTGGTGTAGCCCATTTTTAACATTAACGAGGGGATGACACTGATCAAATTGGCATTGCCGCACCGTTCGCCCAGTCCATTCAAGGCACCTTGCACCTGACGCACCCCGGCGCGTACAGCGGCCAGGGTATTGGCAACGGCATTGCCCGTGTCATCATGGCAATGAATCCCTAAGTGGCTGCCCGGCACCTGTTTGCACACTTCGGTAACAATGTCAGTGATTTCGTGGGGCAGGGTGCCGCCATTGGTATCACACAAGACAATCCACCGGGCACCGGCTTCATAGGCGGCACATACGCATTGCATGGCGTACGCTGCATTGGCTTTATAGCCATCAAAAAAGTGCTCGGCATCGAAGATGATCTCAGATTTATCACTTTTGGCGCGCTCAATGCTGTCGCGGATCATGGCCACATTCTCGTCGCGGTCGATCTCGAGCGCCACATCCACGTGAAAATCCCAGGTTTTGCCTACCATGCACACGTTGGCAGCGCTTGAGTTGATTAACGTGGACAGGCCAGGATCATTTTCCGCGCTGCGTCCGGCGCGGCGCGTCATGCCAAAAGCGGAAAACGTGGCATTTTTTAAGGTCGGCAGATCAGCAAAGAATGAATCATCCGTTGGGTTGGCTCCCGGCCAACCCCCTTCGATGTAGTCAACGCCCAAGGCATCCAGGTCAAGGGCAATGGCGACCTTATCTGCGGTGCTAAAGTCCACACCTTGGGTTTGCGCCCCGTCGCGGAGCGTCACATCATAGATATAAACGCGGTTGTCAGTCATGCCATTGCAATCAAGGTTCTTTATGAGAGGCCGGAGAGTGCCTTATTTGATGGGAAGTCTCAAGAACTCTGTCCATTGGTGGTCGCGATACTTGCTGATCCAGTGGATTTTTCGATATTCTGCTCGGCATCTAATCAACGGGCGGCTTGCAGGCTGTGCACCGCTAAAGACCGTTGCGGACCAGATCTTCAAAATCTGAGGGTTCCATGGGCTTGCCAAACAAATAGCCCTGCCCCATTTCACAGCCGAGCGCGCTCAGGAATGCTTCCTGGCTGGCCGTTTCGATGCCTTCTGCGATAACGGCGAGGCCCAGTTGCTGGGCCATGGTTACGATGGTGCGAACCAGCGTGGCAGCATCACGGTCCTCGGGTAGATGCATGACAAACGACCGGTCGACCTTCAGATTATCCAACGGCAATTTGGCCATGAAGCTGAGGGACGAGTAACCTGTGCCGAAGTCATCCATGGAAACCGACATGCCGCGCTCTTTCATCCTTTTCAGCGTATTGATGGTTTGTTCGGGGTTCACCACAAGCATGGTTTCGGTGAGCTCTAAATCCAGACGCTCAGGATCAAAACCGTGTTTGGCGACCGCCCCAGTGATCAACTCATCAATGTCGCCCTGCAGGAATTGGACAGCCGACAGGTTGACCGCCACATGAACAGCAGGCAGTCCCTTATCCATCCATTCCTTGCCTTGCCGACAAGCCTCATCCAGAACCCAGTTCCCGATATCAATGATCAAGCCAGAACGTTCAGCCACAATAATAAATTCATCAGGGGGAACAAACCCAAGCTCCGCGCTTTCCCATCTGATCAGGGCTTCACAGCCGATAATCTTACGGCTCTGTAAATCGATCTTCGGTTGGTATAGAAGCTTAAACTCTTTTCTCTCAATTGCCCGGCGAAGGTTGCGATCAATATCCAGATTTCGATAAACCTGTGCGCTCAAGTGCTCTTCATAAAAGACAAAACCGCCGATATCTGTGGCTTTACCATGGTGCATGGCTGTATCAGCATGTTGCATGATTTCCACGCGGTCCAGCGCATTGTCCGGGTATATACAGATGCCAATAGTGCACGACGTGAAGATTTCTTTTTCGTCCACATGCAACGGTTTTGAAAGTTCGCTACAGATGTAACTCGCCATGGTTTCGAGCGTGTAGGTGTCCGGGTTGCCAGTGACGATAACGAGGAAATCATCGCTGCCCAGGTGTGAAACCATGCCGGCACCGCCCAGGCATTCTTCAAGCCGCTCCCCCACCGCCTTGATAATCTTGTCGCCAAACACATGGCCCAGTGCTTCGTTGATGTTCTTGAATGAATTGAGATCAATATTGAGAATAGCAAAACGGCCACCATTTGAATTCGTGGTTTCAATGGCCTCATCCAAACTTTGCTCAAACAGGTAACGATTTGGCAGACCGGTCAATGGGTCCCGGGTTGCCAGTCGTCTAAGTTCCCGTTCTTTTTCTTTTCGGTCAGAAATATCTCGGAACGACCCGATGTAGAGTCGCCGTCCGCCAACAATCATTTGGCTGATGGTGATTTCCAGCGGGAAAATAGAGTTATCTTTTCGAACCCCTTCGAACTCACGCATGGTGCCAGTGGTTTCACCGCCGTCCATGGATAAAATATGTTCGGCCACATCAGCATTCGAGTTTTCCGGTGATCGTCCGAGCATGGGGCCAAAATCAGCGCTAATCATCTCGCCGGGTAAATATCCGAATATGGCTTCGCCAGCCATGTTTATCAGTTCAATGTTTCCGCTGCTATCGATCACCACAATGCCATCAGCAACCGTGTCCATGGTTTTGCGCAGTTGCTCTTCACGGTCAATGGTTTTGATCAGTGACCGGTGGCGTTCAGTCACGTCGCGTGCTGTGAAAATAACCGCTGACTCAGTGGCTTCATCATCCACTTGAAGCGTCAGAGCGCTGACCTCAATATCGATATTTCGGTTGTCTCCCAGGGTCAACTTGATGGGTACGACCTGACGTTCCTCTACCAGGGCTTCCATATCATTGAGCATAAGTTCTTTATAGTCATTGTGAACAAAATCGACGATGGGGCGACCGACGACAGTATCTGCATCCCACATGCCCAGCATGGCGACGCCAGCAGCATTCATCTTGCTGATGATCCCGCCACGACAGATGCAGATCATATCAGGGGCCAACTCGATAATGTACTCGTAATCTTCTGAGCTTCTCAGGCCGGACAGGCGTTCGCGAGATACCTGTTCATCAAAATGATCCAGAATACCCTTGCCTGATTTTCCAATCATGGCCGCGTACTCTCGGTACTGTGGCGATCCGATGGGGCCGAGCAGTTCTTCTTCCATCATTTGGGCGAAGCCAATAATAGTATTCAGCGGCGTGCGTAATTCGTGGCTTATCTCCGCTAATAAGGCCTTGGTCTCATCTGGTAATTGCTTCTTATCGTCGTTAGACGAGACGTCGTGATCTAAAAGATTGACGACATCTTGGGCACCCAGCGATGTTCCTGTATTTGATGCCATAGATGATTTGCTCTCCGGTGCCCTAGCTTACGGCGACTGGCAAAAACCCACTGATTATGCCAATGCGTCTTTAAAACCATGCCCCCCATATAGAATGAATACAATAGACCATTCAATCGTGTGTGGCAAAGCGCAAAGATTCGCTTCTGGCCTATGTTAGCATGTCGAGTTTGTTCAGTCGGAGGTCGATAAAACGCCGGACTTTTACAAATTTTCCCGCATCCGTTGTTTGACCTTCAGCGCCAATGACACCAGTAGGTGAATTGCCCAGTGCGCCGTTCAGCAAACCCAGTACGCCGAGCCGGAAATCGGCGCCCATGAGGGTGGTATGGATGGTTGGATGATCGGATAGTTCCTTGTTACAGGGTACCCTCATATTGACCAGTTCAGTCATGGCTTTGGGATCGCGCGCCAACGCATCATTCAGAACTTCAAGGGCCTTGATTACAGGATCGCTCAAGATGCTTCATGCCTCGGACCGGGGGTCAAGTGTGGATGTGGGTGGTGCCGGCTTCGGCATTGTAACCACAAATGGATCCCGGTTGTCATCAACATGCCGCTGCTCACAGTCACGAATTCTTCCGTTTCCACGTCGTGCCATCTGCGCCATCTTCCAGCACAATGCCTTGCGCAGCCAGTTCATCGCGGATTTCGTCGCTGCGGGCGAAGTCTTTGCTAGCGCGGGCTTCGGTACGCTCAGTGATCAAAACCTCGATCGCGGCTTCGTCTACTGGTGCGGCGTCTGCCGGGCTCCACTTAAACCAATCATCGGCTGATTGTTGCATGAGGCCCATAAAGTTTGCGGCGGCAAGGAATGCCTGCTTGGACGCATCACCCGACAGGCGGTGCAATTCCGTAATTGCTTTTGGGGTGTTCAGATCATCTGACAGGGCACGGGTGATGCTATCCGGCACATCATCGCTTTCGGGTACATGGTCGCCAATGGCGCGGTACCATTTGTCCAGTGTGCGCTTTGCTTCGGCGATACCTTCTTTGGTGAAATCCAGTGGCTGTCTGTAGTGGGTCTGCAGCAACACCAGCCGAATGGCCTCACCCGGAAATTCGTCTAGCAGATCATGCACGGTGTAGAAATTACCCAGGCTCTTGGACATTTTTTCGCCCTCGGCCATCAGGTATCCGTTGTGCATCCAGTACTTGGCCATGCTGCCGGTGTGATTGGCGCATCGGCTTTGGGCTAACTCGTTTTCGTGGTGGGGGAAAATCAAATCCTGCCCGCCGCCATGAATGTCAAATTCATTACCCAGGTATTCCTGCGCCATGGCTGAGCATTCGATGTGCCAGCCGGGGCGCCCACGACCCCACGGGCTGTCCCAACCGGGTGTGGCTTCATCTGATGGTTTCCACAGCACGAAGTCCGCCGGATCACGTTTGTAGGGTGCTACATCGACGCGGGCACCGGCGATCAGTTCATCTCGGCTATGGCGGGAAAGCTGGCCGTACTCAGCCATGCTGGGCACGTTAAAAAGTACATGGCCTTCGGCTTCGTATGCGTTGCCCGTTTCGATCAATTCGCCCGTCATGCGGATCATTTGATCCACGTGATCGGTGCAGCGCGGCTCCACATCGGGTGGTAACGAGCCTAATGCTGCCATGTCATTCTGGAACACTTTGGTCGTGCGATCGGTGATGGATCGGATGTCTTCACCGGTTTCGCGGGACGCCGCGTTAATTTTGTCATCAATGTCGGTGATGTTCCGCACGTAAGTTACTTTTGGGTACAACCGCCGTAACAAACGCGCCAGCATGTCGAACACCACAACCGGGCGGGCATTACCAATATGGGCAAGGTTGTAGACAGTTGGTCCACACACATACATGCGCACATGGTCACTGGAAATCGGCTCAAACGTTTCCTTGGTGCGGCTCAGTGTATTGTGGACGTGCAGGGTCATGCCGCCTCCCCGGACAATCTGGCCGTTACCCGCGCAAGGCCAATCAGGGGCAACAGTTTTTTCAGCTCAGGCCCGTGATCGGCCCCGGTCAGCGCAAGCCGCAATGGCAGGAA
This sequence comes from Rhodospirillales bacterium, assembly GCA_018662225.1. Taxonomy (GTDB): domain Bacteria; phylum Pseudomonadota; class Alphaproteobacteria; order Rhodospirillales; family Casp-alpha2; genus JABJGO01. Next base: position 79,096 of record JABJGO010000049.1, read on the forward strand.
CAACGTTTTGCCCTTGCGGTCAGTGGCTTCCTTTATGGCACCTGTCCACGCACCCCAGGTGCCTTCGTCCCATGGTTCAGGTGGTAATAATGATTTGGCCTGCGCCATAAAGTCCTGATCATCCGCGTCAATGCTGGGGCTGATCTCGGCAAAACACACGTCATGCCAGATCTTTGCATCTTCCAGCTTTTCCAGATTGGGGCGGGCTGCATCCCAGAATGCAGGGCCTAAATTTGTGAGGCCCATTTCTGTTAGGCGGTCCTGCACCGATTCAAATGACATCTCGTGCAGCAGGCTGGCGTTCAGTGACCAAAGGCGGTCAGGATCAAACTTGGCGGCGGCCCGGCCAAAGTGAGTCATATCAAATTCATCTGCCAGTACCTGTAACTGAAGGCACGGTGCGATATCATCGGAGGTGCCCAGATGGGCCAGCAGGCTGTTCACGGACATGGGCTCAATGCCATCACGGCGCAAATCGCCGAGGCTGGTAGAACCGGCCCGCTTCGATAACCCGGCACCGGAAATATCGGTCAGTAACGACAGGTGTGCAAACGTGGGTGCCGTGGCGCCAAGGGCCTCGAACAACTGAATTTGAATGGCAGAATTGGTCACGTGGTCCTCGCCCCGGATCACATGGCTGACAGCCATATCAATGTCGTCCACGGTGGATGGCATCATGTACAGATACGATCCATTCGCCCGCACCAGAACTGGATCGGAAAGATTGGTCCCGTCAAATGAGACGGGTCCCCGAACCAGATCGTCAAAGGAAATTTCCGCATGGTTCAGTTTAAAACGCCAATGCGGGGCTTCACCGTTATCCAGCTTTGCCTGAATGTCATCGGCAGACAAATCCAGTGCGGCACGATCATAGATCGGTGGCTTGCCAGCGCGCATGGCCCGGCGGCGCTTGAATTCCAGTTCTTCCGAGGTCTCGAAACAGGCATAAACCCGGCCATCGGCTTTCAGCCGCTCGAATGCGGTGTCATAAGGTGCCAGCCGCGCAGATTGTTTCTCATGGCTGTCCCAGGTCAGGCCAAGCCAGGTTAAATCCTGCTCGATCGCTGTGGCGAATTCGGGGGTTGAGCGCTCCGTATCCGTATCATCCAGGCGCAAAATCATATGGCCGCCATGTTTGCGCGCAAACAGCCAGTTTACCAACGCCATACGAGCATTGCCCACATGCAGCAGACCAGTTGGGCTTGGTGCGAACCGCACGGTAACAGTCATAAATTCCTCGAATTTTGTTGTGAAAATCTTAGCGTTGGGCGGCACCCTATGCACCATTAGTATAGGTGTCAACGCATGGAATGCCTCAAAAATGGCTACTGCGAAACCATCAGATGGTGTACTGTACTGTGCGGAATCGGCTCCGCATGAGAATATGACTTCGGGGTATGGGAAAAATGGCTGAAAACGACCAAAATATAGGAAGTTTCGAACTGATCGTTCCGACCAAGAGTGGATACAAAAGCACGGGTGTCCAAAAGACGCAGCATGCCCCAGAGCCCGCACCAGCAAAGCCAACACCAGAGCCTGCTCCACCGCCAGCAGCAAAGCCGGCATCAGAGCCCGCTCCACCGCCACCGCCAGCAGCGGTAAAGCCGGCCCCAGCGCCCCCTAAATCAACTCCGGCACCAGCGAAGAAACCGAAACCGCTTTCTACCGATGCAAAAGGGCAAAGCGAAGTTTTGGCCGATTCTGTTGTAAGTGGATTTATTAAGGCCATGAATGCCACGGCGGCAAAACCGGGCGGCCATTTGTTGCCCGAAGATATCGCTATGCTGACCACGAAGTTTCAGGACCAGAGCGAGAAAATTGCCACCTCTATCACGCGGTCTATGAATGTTTACGCAAATTCGCAGAACGAATCACAATTTGACCCTGAACGTGTGAATGCTTTTGACCGGGTGCTCGTAAAACAGTTTTCGCATTTGCTGAAAGACGATGAATTCGTTGCCAAGAATCCAGATGCCATATCCCGCCGGGTTCTGAACGGTATCTTTGTTGCTGTTCGTATGGTCGCTGGGCCAGATCGGATCGAGCAATATGAACAGGACGCCTATCTCGTCATGCAACGGGTGCGCGATGACATGAAAGATGCGTTTTCATGGGAATCTGTTTATGCAGATATGCGCGTCAAGAACATGCTGAACCAGCTGCTTGTTTCCATGGTACCGCATTTTATGAAACTGGAGACGCGACTGGACTGGTTCCTGAGCGTCATCAACAGCAATTTATCAGAGGTTTCATCAACCAGCCCCGTGACTGACTGGAAACTGTCACCCAATTCAGTCTTTTTTGTTTTGGAAGCCCTGTTCACCCATCTGCGGATAAATGCTGAAGATGATATGGCGCGGATGAGGCTTTCCAAACAGTTTGGTGCTGAAACGCTGGAAGTGGTTTTGGAACTGCTTGGCAAGATGAGCGACTACCGAGCCAAAAACCTTTGATCCTTATGATTGCCTGATCAGGAATTCCCGGCCGATTTTGACACTGGGTCGGCCGTCATAGGTGACGATATCGGCTGTGGCGTATGTTTCCGACCATTTTTCTGGCAGGAATGATCCTGTGCCAATGACATCAATTGGCGCCTTCACATCGGCCATGACTTTGCATTTTTGTGGCCCGAAGCCGGATGAGGCGACGATTTTCACATTCTCGTAGCCGCCACTGTCCAGCTCTTCACGCAAGTAATAGATGGCCGCTGCCGAAACCCCGGTACCGGTCAGGAACCGCAGTTCTGTTTCGTTGCGATAACGGCGGATAGCATCGGGCACATGGCGTTCCAGAACCGCGTATGAAATCTGCGGATCAAGGCCTTCGACAAATCGCCCGCCATGGGTATCGAGGCGTACACTTACGTCGCCTGCCATGGCCTTGTCATGGAACCGTCTACATACGGCCAGTGAATCTTCGATCTCCTGACCGAAATAATCTACTAAAACCGTAATGGGAGAATCAGGATAGGTTTCCACGTACATTTCGGCGGCACGAACGGTTGATCCGGCGTAGCCAATCAGCGCATGCGGCATGGTGCCCATACCTTCGTCGTTACCAAAATAGTGTGCTGTTGCGTTGGTGGCGTTCCCGATAAAGCCCTTTGCATTGGCCCGTTTGCGCGCGGCGTCCGAGCCCACAGATGCGGCATAGGCCATTAGATCGGCCATCTCTGTACCTGCATTATGGCGTGCGTCCATGGCCAGGAATGCCACATTGGGCAAGTCGGTACACATGGCATAGGCATTGTACGCCCCCACACACGCGGCCCCCAGCTTTTGCAGGTAAATTGTTTCCAGATCGACCAGATGAACCATAGGCCCGGTGATATACATCAGTGGCTCCCCC
>JABJGO010000009.1 GCA_018662225.1 Rhodospirillales bacterium
ACGTCCTCCCCCACATAACCGGCTTCGGTCAGGGTGGTGGCATCGGCCATGGTGAACGGAACATCCAGAATACGGGCCAGCGTCTGCGCCAGCAGTGTCTTGCCGCAGCCCGTCGGGCCAACCAGCAAAATGTTTGATTTTGCCAATTCTACATCATCAGCTTTCTGGCCGTGGCTCAATCGTTTGTAATGGTTATGGACAGCCACCGATAAAACGCGTTTGGCATGCGTCTGGCCGATCACGTAGTCATCAAGCACGGTCGCTACATCATGCGGTGTAGGAACGCCGTCGCCGGATTTTACAAGGCCGGTTTTGTGCTCTTCGCGGATAATGTCCATGCACAATTCAACGCATTCATCACAGATGAATACAGTTGGTCCGGCAATGAGTTTGCGTACCTCATGCTGGCTTTTGCCGCAAAACGAGCAGTACAACGTGTTTTTTGAATCACCACTACCGCTTTTGCTCATGTGCACTCCATAACGAATCTTCGTCTTAACTTACTTATGTTAAACACTGCCACAGGCAATGAACAAGCCTTTGTCATCGGCGACTATGCAGATGTCAAAGACAAAATATGCCAATTCATACAAGAATTAACACTTCCCTGCCCTCACACTGTGATTAAACCGGTTAAGGTTCCCCTAACGATGAGTGGTTAAATCAGTCTTTCGATGCGGTGTCACTGGACGCGGTGCCATCGTCATCATCGGGCGCTGGCCGCGTTGCTACAACCTCATCGATCAAGCCGAATGATTTGGCATCTTCCGGGTTCATGAAGTTATCGCGTTCCAGGGCCTCGGCAATTTTGTCGATGTCCTGACCTGTGTGTTCCACATAAATCTGGTTCAACCGTTCACGAAGCGACAGGATTTCCTTGGCATGTATTTCAATATCCGTTGCCTGTCCACGGAAACCACCAGATGGTTGATGAACCATGATCCGAGCATTGGGCAGCGCATAGCGTTTACCAGCCGCACCAGCGGTCAGCAAAAGCGACCCCATGCTGGCGGCCTGACCGATACACACGGTGGAAACTTCGGGGCGGATATAGTGCATGGTATCGTAGATCGCCAACCCGGATGTCACGATGCCACCCGGCGAGTTGATGTAGATGGCGATGTCCTTGGTTGGATTTTCTGATTCCAAAAACAGCAACTGAGCACAAATCAGGCTCGACATCTGATCTTCCACGGCACCTGTCATGAAGATAATACGTTCCTTCAACAGGCGGGAGTAAATGTCATAGGCCCGCTCGCCCCGGTTTGTGGTTTCCACCACCATAGGGACGAGGGTGTTCATGTATGTGTCGATGGGATCAAACATTTTGCTTCCTTGCACCAGATAATGGATACCGTGTCTGTTAGGCTTTATCGGACTTAGCGGCTTTTTTCTTGGCTGCCGGTTTCTTTTTGGCAGGCTTTTCCGCGTCGTCTGCTGTTGCAGCAACCTTTTTTGCCGGTTTCTTAGCGGCTTTTTTCTTCGTCGGTTTTTTCGGCTCATCAGGTTCTTTGAGAAGCTCTTCCATCGTTACTGTACGAGGCTCAAGCTGGGCAAGTTCCAAAATGAAATCGATGACTTTGTCTTCGTATACAGGGGCTGAGACCGATTCCATGGCTTGCGGATTGCCGCGATAGAATTCCAGAACCTGCTGTTCCTGGCCCGGGTACTTCTGGGCTTCCTGGAACAGGCGTTGATTGATCTCGTCCTGGCCCACTTGGATGTTGTTGACACGACCGACTTCTGACAGCAACAGGCCAAGGCTTACACGACGTTCGGCGATTTCACGGAAATCAGCCTTGTGTTCGTCTTCGCTCTTGTCCTTGTCTTCGTCGTCCAGTTCTTCAGCGTCTCGTTGCTGTTCATACTGTGCCCAGATGCTGTTGTATTCGTCATCCACCATACCTTGAGGAATATCGAAATCGTGCTGTGCTGACAGTTCATCAAGCAGGTTACGCTTCAACCGCATACGGGTCAGGTCGCCGAATTCGCGCTGACGGTCTTCGCTAACGGCTTCACGCAGTTCGGCCAATGTTTCCTTGCCAAATTTTTTGGCCAGTTCATCGTCGACTTCTGCGGGCACGCTTTCGCGGATTTCCTTAACGGTCACATCGAACACGGCGTCTTTGCCAGCTAGTTCTTCAGCACCATATTCATCAGGGAATTTGACATTCACTTCAACCTTGTCGCCAGCTTTGTAGCCAACCAGCTGATCTTCGAAGCCGGGGATGAAGCTGCCCGTTCCCAGTTCAAGCTCGTAATCTTCAGCTGTTCCGCCGGGGAACAGTTCGCCGTCAACCTTGCCGGCAAAATCGATAGACAGAACATCGCCTGTTTTGCTCTTGCGGCTGCCCGAAATCGGTTTGGATGATTTCTGCATGGATGCCAGACGCTCAATGGCTTCGTCGATTTCTTTTTCTTCGACGGCAACGGTGAGCTGCTCCAGCTTGATCTTGGAAAAATCACAAGGCGTGATTTCCGGGATGATATCAAACTCGATTGAGTATTCCAGATCGCCACCGTCTTCGAAGGACTTTACTTCGATCTTGGGCTGGCTGGCAGGACGCAAATCCCGCTCTGTGATCGCGGTGCTGGAGGATTCGTTGACAGTCTTTTCCAGAATCTCGCCACGAAGCGACTCGCCATAGCGCTGACGCACCAGGGATACGGGAACCTTGCCAGGGCGGAAGCCCGGCATTTTGATGGTCTTTGCCACTTCTTTCAAACGTGTGTCCATCGTTTCAGCAATATCCGACGCGGGGACGGAGATTGTGAATTCGCGGCGTAAACCTTCTGATTTGACTTCTGTTACCTGCATGATTCCTCAACCGTAAAAAGAGCTCACTAAGAGCAATGTACGCCATTAGGTCTGGCGTCAATAACTGGGTGCATTCCAAAACTTGGTGCGGGCGAGAGGACTTGAACCTCCACGACTTGCGTCACAGGTACCTAAAACCTGCGTGTCTACCAATTCCACCACGCCCGCAACCGAACTAACCTATGCGCGGTGCCGCACAATATACATTTAGACTGGACAGTCAATGCACTGAAAACCGACTGGAACAAAGGATTTGGGAGCCCCATCCATCTTCCATTCATTTGCTAACGTCACCATTACATCGTCTTGTTGTTCTAATCGTGCAAGCCCCGCACCTGTTTTAAGATTTCAGGCAGGCATTCGCACAGGTCTTCGGCGATTAAACCAGCCCCGATTCGGGCCGATGCTGCACCGTGAACCCATGCCCCCGCGGCGGCAGACTCAAATGCTGGCATGCCTTGCGCCATTAATGCGGTAATAATCCCGGCCAACACATCCCCGGCCCCGGCGGTGGCCAGATCCGGTACTGCATTCGTGTTTACAATGATTCGGCCATCGGGTGAGGCGATGACCGTGTCGGGCCCTTTCAACAAAACGACGGCGCCGCTTTTAAGGGCCGCTGCTCGGGCGCTGAAGATTTTGTCGCCATCTCGCTCGAATAATTTTTTAAATTCTCCTTCGTGGGGCGTCAGTACACAGGGCGCCTGTATCGCATCAAACAGAACTTGCGGGTTGCTCTGGAAGGCCGAAAGACCATCCGCATCCAGGACGACGGATTTTTTCGCGCCAAGCGCCCGTAATGCCAGATCCCTGGTCTCGTCCGTCACGCCTGCACCGGGGCCAATCAAGACGGCATTCTTTCGTTCGTCTGCCAACAATTGCTCAAACGCTGGTATATCGGCGTAGGGCTCGACCATGGTGCCCGGATCACCGGCTGCATAGATGGGAAATGCGGACGGTACCGTCGCGATGGACGAAAGACCGGCCCCCATTCGCCGTGCCGCCCGCGCCGCCAGCCTGGCCGCACCGGTCATCTTCTCGCCGCCCACAACAAGCACATGTCCGCGCGAATATTTGTGACCGCTATTGTCTGGCGTGGGAAACAGGTCACGCCAAATTTGAGGCGTGTTTTCCATTACCTGTGGTTTCAGGTCATCCAGCACAGTTTCCGGTATGCCAATGTCTGCCACCACCACCTCACCCATATGATCCGCACCGGGATAGAGCACGTGTCCATATTTTTTTCGAAAAAACGTTATCGTCACCTGGGCTTTTAAAGCCGCGCCTAGAATTTCGCCGCTGTCCCCCTCGATCCCGCTGGGTAGATCCACAGCAACCACCGGGCACCCAGCCTGCATTATGCGATCAAACAATGCCGCCAGTTTCTCGTCGATTGGACGGGTCAGGCCAGCACCAAACAATGCATCAACCACGATGCTGTCTGGCGTTACCGATACGGCGTCTATTTCATGCAGGGTGGATGACGTGGTGTTAAGCCACAGTTGCGCATGGTGCCCGGCATCACCGCTCAAGCTCTCTATCTGTTCCAGCAAATACACCTGCACCGGCCAGCCAGCGAGTTCCAGATACCGGGCGGCGACGAAACCGTCACCACCGTTGTTGCCGGGACCACATAAAACGCAGACAGGCGTCACTGACCACCGCGACATGATGGCGTCTGCTACCGCATGACCGGCGGTATCCATCAGTTGTATACCGCTCACACCCTGTTCGGTGGCGAGCTGGTCGGCCCGGTACATTTCATCAACGCTTAAAATTTCTGATGGAATTGTCATAAAGATTTCCATTTGACGATTAATCGAGTGCCGGTACGGATTCAGATCGCACAGTTCCGCCACAGACTCCACCACAGACTCCACACTCGTTTTATATCATGCCGGAAATCCCCTGCCCTGTCTTGACGAATGCGTTGTTTCAATATAGAACAAAAAGAGAACATTAGTTTGTGAACATATAGAGGTTTCCATGCCAAATTCACCGCAATCACCGCCAAATGCCTTGCTTTTAGCCGAATTACGTCAGCGTATCCGTCATCTGGAAACACCCCAGCCGTGGCTGACGGGAGACGACCATATTGCGAGCACGACATGTGCCCTGGATATTCCCGATATTGATCAGGTTCTGCCGGGTGGCGGGCTTTACCGGGGCGCACTGCATGAAATTGCAGCAACCGGATCGGTAAACGGTACAGGCCATATGGATGCCACGGCCACCGGGTTTGCGGCTTTTCTATCCGCTCGTTTTGCCGGTAACGATGGCCATGTGCTGTGGTGCCGCCGCGAAGGCAGCAAGGATTCCAACAGCCGTGGCCGCTACGGCCCCAATATCTATGGTCCCGGTCTGGCCGCACTGGGGCTTGATATCCGGCGTCTGATCGTTGCCCGTGGATTGTCACGTGAAGAGGTTCTGTGGGCCATGGAAGAAGGGTTGGCCAGCCGTGCCTTGTGTGCGGTGCTGGGCGAGCCCGGTCATCTGGACCAGACCGCCCTGCGGCGACTGCAACTGGCGGCGGAAAGCTCTCTTACCCCGGCGTTGTTATTGATGCCCGAACCGGCCATGCCCACGGCCAGCCCGGCCCATACCCGGTGGCGGATCAAGCCCATGCGGACCAGGGTTTCCCATCACACTTTCCCGGCCAGCGCGCCGCACTGGCAGGTGGAAATGCTGAAATGTCGAGGAATTCAAGTGCAAGATCACCAGTGGACCATCACCCGCAAGAAACCGGATACAGGTTATGAAGCAGACAGTCATGAGACGCATCGTTTCGTTGTGGCTGCCGGACTTTCCCGTGGATCGCGCCCGGCTGAAAAAACGGGCGCAATTACAACCCCCTTCCGACGCAGCGCTTAACGCTCCCTTTGCGACCACAATTCAGGACCGGGGAACGGTGCGCATTGCTGCGGCCTGTCCCAGTGCCCGGGCGCAAGGGGTGGCTGCGGGCTTACCGCTGGCCGATGCCCGCGCCCGGTTGCCGAACCTGATCGCACAGGACGCTGATCCGGATGGCGATGCGGTGGCGTTACAGCAATTGGCGCGGTGGTGCGCGCGCTACACACCATGGACATCGCTTGAAGATGGCACCACTCCATTCAGCACCCCATTCAGCACTGGGGCTGGCTTGTGGCTGGATATCACCGGCTGTGCGCATCTGTTGGGGGGTGAGGAAGACCTGCTGCATGATCTGCTCGGGCGATTATCGGGTGCTGGCTACACGGCACGCGCCGCCGTGGCGAACACCCCCGGTGCGGCCTGGGCGCTGGCACGACACGCTGCGAACAACCAGAATACCTGTGACGGCTTGCCGGTCGCGGGGCTGCGATTACCGAGCGCCATGCTGGATGATCTACACCGCTTGGGATTACGCACCATCGACGATGTGGTGGCCGTGCCCCGAGTATCGCTGGCGACCCGGTTCGGCACTACCCTCACCCGGCGGCTGGACCAGTTAAGCGGTGTCATGGGTGAGCCGCTGTCCCCGCTCACGCCCGCCCCTCCACGCCGGGCCCGGTTGGCCTTTGCCGAGCCCATTGGCACGCGGGATGATATGGATGCGGGGCTTGCTCATCTGCTGGATGAATTATGCCCCATCATGGAAAAGGCCAGCGAAGGGGCCCGCCGTCTCGGCCTGCTGTTCTGTCGTATGGACGGCACCACCGCTGAGGCCAGCATCGGCACCAGCACGGCCAGCCGTGACCCGGTTCATCTGGCCCGTTTGTTCGTGGAAAAACTGGACGCCATTGATCCCGGTTTCGGAATCGAGGTTATGATCCTCAACGTGCTTGAAGCCAGCACCTTGCGCGCCCAACAGATGGAAACGATAACACCGGAACACAAAGACCTGGCACCATTAGTCGATCGTCTTGCCAACCGATTAGGCTCCACCAACGTGGCCCGCCTCACCGCCCGGGCCAGCCACATGCCGGAACAGGCCTGTGCAGACGTATCGGTCATGGCGCAATCGAAGATGGACGCCCTCACCCACCCGGATGCCTTGGGTGGTGACCATCGCCCACGCGCGGAACGCCCCATCCACCTGTTGCCCCAGCCTGAACCCATCGACGTGATGGCCCCCCTGCCCGATCATCCGCCGGTGTTGTTCAAGTGGCGGCAAACACACCACCGCGTTGCCCGCGCCGATGGCCCGGAACGGCTGGGCCCGGCATGGTGGCTGGAAATGATGCGCACCGACCCCCGCGCCCGGGAGCCTCGCGACTACTACGCGCTGGAAGACGAAAACGGCGGCCGCTACTGGGTTTACCGCGAAGGCCCCTACCGCCCCGGCCATACACCGAGGTGGTACCTGCACGGGGTGTTTGCGTGAGCCAATATGCCGAACTCATGGTGGCGTCCAACTATTCCTTTCTGCGCGGTGCTTCACACCCGGAAGAACTGGTAGCCACAGCCGCCCTGTTGGGAACGCGCGCGCTGGCGATCACCGATCGGGACAGCGTGTCGGGGATTGTGCGCGGGCATTCGGCGGCCAAGGCGGTGGGCTTACAGTATATCCCGGCGGCGCGGCTTGATCTGATGGATGAGCTTTCCCTATTGGTTTACCCCACAACCCTGAACGCCTACGGGCAGTTGTGCCAGTTGTTGTCACGAGGTAAGCAGCGTGCGCCCAAGGGGGAATGTCAATTGTGGCTGGATGATGTGCTGGCGGATGGGGTTTGTGATGAATGGCGCGTGATTGTGCTATCGCCCCCTGATCTGACTGAGGTGTTTAGAAAGGTCTTAGGGCAGATTGTGGCACGGATGCCGGAGCGGACCTATGTGGCCGGGCAGTTTCTTTATACCGGTGACGACAACCGCCGACTGGCCGCACTGGATGAATTGGCCCGGATCGCAAGCGCCCCCATGGTGGCGGTGAACGACGTACATGCCCATACCCCGGCCCGGCGACCGTTGCAGGATGTGCTGAGCTGCATTCGGGCAGGCTGCACCATCCATGACGCCGGATACCGGTTACATGCCAACAGTGAGCGGCACCTGAAAGCACCATCTGAAATGGCGCGGCTGTTCCATGCCTACCCGGACGCCATAGGCCGCACAGTTGAGATCGCGGATGCCTGTACGTTCTCGCTGGATCAGTTGCGCTATGTGTATCCGTCGGATCCCGTGCCGGGCGGACGCACCCCGCAACAGGAACTGGCGCGTCTCACGATGAAAGGTGCAGGCAATCGTTATCCCGGTGGTATGCCGGACAAGGTGCGTAAACAGATAGATCACGAGCTTGGCTTAATTAATGAGCTGGGCTTCGCACCCTATTTTCTTAGCGTTTATGATCTGGTGGATTTTGCCAATGGTCGCGGCATCCTGTGTCAGGGGCGCGGCTCGGCTGCCAATTCGGCTGTGTGTTATTGCTTAGGGATCACAGCGGTGGACCCGGCGCGGATTGATCTGTTGTTTGAGCGGTTTGTCAGTGCCGAACGGGATGAACCGCCGGACATCGATGTGGATTTCGAAAGCGGGAGGCGCGAAGAAATCATCCAGCACGTATATGAGAAATACGGCCGGGACCGATCCGGCATGACGGCTACGGTGATCACGTACCGCACCAAAAGTGCCTTGCGGGAGGCGGGCAAGGCATTGGGCTTGAGTGTGGATACCGTGACGGCGTTGCAAAAAGTGTTCTGGCGGCGCCGTTGGGACGAGGTTGGTGATGATGACATTGCCGAGATGGGAATTGATCCCGCGTCCCATGACATCCGGTTGTTGTTAAAAATCGCCGGTGAGTTGCGCGGGTTTCCTCGCCATTTGTCCCAGCACACCGGTGGCATGGTGATGACCCAGGGGCCGCTTAGCGCCATGGTGCCCATCGCCAACGCCGCCATGGAAGATCGCACGGTGATTGAGTGGGACAAAAACGATCTGGATGCGTTGGGGATTCTGAAGGTGGATATTCTGGGTCTTGGTATGCTCACCTGCATCGAAAAGAGCCTACAGTTGATCGGACAACACCATGGTCGTGATCTGACATTGGCCACCATTCCACCGGAAGATCCCGACGTATACGAGATGCTGTGTCAGGCGGATAGTGTGGGTGTGTTTCAGGTGGAAAGTCGAGCCCAGATGAGCATGTTGCCGCGCCTGAAACCACGTTGCTTTTATGATCTGGTGATTGAGGTGGCTATCGTGCGACCGGGGCCCATTCAGGGTGACATGGTGCATCCTTATCTGCGCCGCCGTGATGGACGCGAACAGGCAAACTATCCATCCGCCGCATTGGAGCATGTTCTGGGTAAAACGCTGGGCATCCCCCTGTTTCAGGAACAGGCCATGAAGATTGCTATCGTGGGGGCTGGTTTCAGCCCGGCTGAGGCCGATGCATTGCGCCGGGCGCTGGCCACGTTCAAACGGTTTGGTGACGTGCACAAATTCCGCGAACGGTTCGTGGACGGTATGCTGGCCAATGGTTATGAGCAGGGTTTTGCGACGCGGTGTTTCCGCCAGATCGAAGGCTTTGCAGATTACGGGTTTCCTGAAAGCCATGCGGCCAGTTTCGCTCTGCTGGTATATGTGTCGTCGTGGCTGAAATATCACTACCCGGCCGTATTCGCCTGTGCATTGTTGAACAGCCAGCCCATGGGCTTTTATGCCCCGGCCCAGATCGTGCGTGATGCCCGCGATCATGGGGTCACCGTGCGCCCGCCCGATGTGAACCATAGCCAGTGGGATTGCAGCCTTGAAGGTGGTGGCGAGGTGCTGCGGTTAGGGCTTCGTCAGATCAAGGGGTTGGCGGAGGTCGATGCCGAGGCCGTGCTGACCGCCCGCCCCGTTAAACAGGTCGGTGATCTATGGGGGCAGGGTGTCAGCCGGGGCGCGCTGGAAAAATTGGCGCGGGCTGACGTGTTTAGCAGTTTAGGGTTGGATCGGCGCGCGGCGCTTTGGGGTGTTCGGGCTTTGTCCCCGGCACCGCCACCGCCCTTGCTCACAAATCCGGCCAGCGTGCCATACGAGAAACCGGTACAGCTTCCCCTCATGGGATTGGGTGAGAATGTGGCCGATGACTACCGCACCATGCGATTATCATTGAAGGCGCACCCATTGGAATTGCTGAGACCTGATATGGTGCAGGATGGCTACCACCCCTGTAGCGCGTTGGCTCATATCCCCGATGGTAAGCCGGTCAAAGTGGCCGGGCTGGTGATCACCCGCCAGCGACCGGGTAGCGCCAAGGGTGTCATGTTCGTAACGTTGGAAGATGAAACCGGCAATGCCAATCTGGTGGTGTGGAATACAGTTTACGAGGCATGTCGAGCCATTGCGTTGGGCAGCGTCCTTATGGGGGTGTCAGGCACCCTGCAACGGGAAGGCGCTGTGATCCATGTGGTGGCAGAACAGTTATGGGACGAGAGCCACCGGCTGGCCGCTCTGGACGCGCCAGACGCGCCACAGATGCCACTTGATATCAAATCCCGCAATTTCCACTGAAATGGTTTCGAGTTCGCTATTCACACATCATGCCGGATGGTATCACCCCATCATGACCAAGGCCCTTGAGCATGGCGGCAACCTGAGTGCTGCACGCGACCAGTTTGGTGACCCGACAGGTGGCTGGATCGACCTGTCCACTGGCATCAATCCCTGCGCCTATCCCGTGCCCAATATTGCGCCAGATGCATGGCAACGCCTGCCGGAGCAACGGGCTATGGGCAACCTGATTGATGCGGCCAGGGGATACTATGCTCTCCACCAAAATATGCACATGGTTGCTACGCCCGGTACCCAGGCCCTTATTCAAGCATTGCCTTTTCTGACGCCAGCAGCACATGTGGCCATCATAACGCCAACGTATGGCGAGCACGCCCATGTGTGGCGTACCTGTGGCCATGCAGTGTCTGAAGTGCGGGCACTGGACGGCGTACCCGGTGACTGCAGCGTCAGTGTCGTCGTCAATCCTAACAATCCTGACGGCCGCACCTATAGCGCCGGTGAGCTTTTAACACTGGCAAACACCATGCAGACACGCGGTGGATTTTTGGTGGTGGATGAGGCTTTTTGCGATGTGACGCCGGGCTTAAGTCTCGCCGCACATGACACACCAGATGGCCTGATCATCCTTAAATCCTTCGGCAAGTTCTTTGGTCTTGCTGGCCTGCGATTAGGCTTTGCCGTGGGTGATCCTGTCCTTGTGAACACACTCGGCCAACGCTTGGGGCCATGGGCTGTATCTGGCCCGGCACTGTCGATCGGCGCTGTGGCCTATGATGATACGTCATGGATCGCTGAAACACGCAATAACCTGAGCCGTGATCGCCAGCGCCTTGAAACCTTACTGCGCGACCACGGTATGGTTATCCCCGGTGCCACGGACCTTTTTGTTCTGGCCGAAACGGCAACGGCAATGGTAACGGCAGCCCCGCTCTATGCCCATTTGGGTGCCGCCGGTGTTCTGGTCAGGTCTTATGCTGCCTATCCCACATGGTTACGTTTTGGTTTGCCCGGAACAGAACAGCACTGGGCACGGCTGGAACATGCGCTACACTCTTTCTCCTGATCCATTCCAATTTTGAGTACCCCTCATGAACATCTCCAAGACACATAAAGACGTGGACATCATCAAACGGGAAACCGTGTTCGATGAATATTTTCAGATGATCCGTTATCATGTGAAGCACCGTAAGTTTGATGGTGAGTGGAGCGAAACCTTATCGCGTGAAGTATTTCAACGCGGCGCAGTAACCGCGGTTCTGCCCTATGATGCGAAGCTCGACCGGTTGGTCTTGATTGAACAGTTCCGCACCGGTGCCTGGGCGGCCCTTGAAGATGATAAAGTATTCCCCATGGCCACGTCATCACCGTGGCTGGTTGAGGTTGTCGCCGGTGTGGTGGAAGAAGGCGAAGCGCCTGAAGACGTGGCACGGCGTGAGTTGGAAGAAGAAGCTGGCTGTGTGGCCCTTGATATGGAGCATATTTATACCTGTCACGTGTCACCCGGTGCGGTGAACGAGCCGCTTGCCATATTCTGCGCCCATGTGGACAGTGAGAATATTGGTGGCATTCATGGTCTGGACGAGGAAGGCGAAGATATTCGGGTCTTTACGGTCAGCCCGGACGAAGCCCTGGCCATGTTAAGTGATGGTCGTATTCTGAATTCAACCACCATTATTTCGTTACAGTGGTTCGCCTTAAATCACGAAAAATTGCGCGCGCGCTGGGGTTAAATTCGCCAGCTCACTTGTGCTATGGCGCGCGAGTGAATATATGATGGGCACTGATTTTACACTTATTTGATGGTGATCCATATGGAAGTACGCGACGGATTTGTTGATGCGGTCGGAAATACCCCGCTGATCAAGTTGAAACGAGCATCAGAGGAAACCGGCTGCACCATTCTGGGCAAGGCCGAGTTTCTCAATCCGGGCAGTTCGGTCAAGGATCGTGCGGCACTTTCCATTGTTCAGGATGCCGTCGCCCGTGGCGCGTTACAGCCGGGTGGTCTGATCGTTGAAGCCACCGCTGGTAATACCGGCATCGGGCTGGCATTGGTTGCCAATGCCATGGGGTATCGCACCCGAATCGTCATCCCTGATACTCAAAGCCAGGAGAAAAAAGACACCCTGCGTTTATTTGGTGCCGATCTGGTAGAATCGCCTGCCAAACCGTTTTCTGATCCGGGTAATTATCAACACATCGCCCGACAAATGGCAGAAGACCTGGCCGCGACGGAACCGAACGGCGTGATTTTCGCTGATCAGTGGAACAACCTTGCCAATCGCATGGCGCACTATAATACCACCGGCCCTGAAATCTGGGAGCAGACCGACGGCAAGGTGGATGGCTTTATCTGTTCCATGGGAACGGGCGGCACGATATCTGGCACTTCAATTTTCCTGCGCGAACAACGCAAAGACATCACCATTGGTCTGGCTGATCCCATGGGGGCAGCAATGTACAGCCACTTCGCTCATGGTGAGCTTAAATCCGAAGGTAATTCCATCACCGAGGGGATTGGCTTGGGCCGGGTAACGCCCATGATTGAAGACATCACCGTGGACAATCCCTATCAGGTGACGGATCAGGAAGCCATTCCGATTATCTTCAATTTGTTGAAGGAAGAAGGCCTGTGTCTGGGCGGATCAAGTGGCATCAATGTCGCCGGCGCCATCAAGCTGGCCAAGGACATGGGGCCGGGCCACACCATCGTGACCATCCTCGCCGATGCCGGTAACCGGTATCAAAGCAAGTTGTTCAACCCCGAATTCCTGCGCTCCAGGGATCTGCCTGTACCGGAATGGCTGGATAACTGATTTCGGGACAAGTTCGGGCTTGGCGCGTCTTTGCGGTGTGAGTATTCTCCAAGCTTATTCACACCGTTGAGGCGCCATCACCATGTACGCAAATCCCGACTCACTTGTATCCACAGAATGGCTGGCTGAGCACATCGACGCGCCAGATGTCCGTATGGTCGATGCCACATGGTTTATGCCGGGTGGTGATCGGAATGCGCGAACGGAGTACGAAGCCTGCCATATTCCGGGGGCCGTGTTTTTTGATATCGATGAGATTGCCGATACGGACAGTCCCCTGCCCCACATGTTACCAAGCCCGGAGAAGTTTTCGTCACGCGTGCGCAAACTGGGGTTGGGCGACGGTGTGCGCATGGTTATCTATGATGCCAATGGCGGTTATATGGCCGCACACCGGGTATGGTGGACGTTCCGGACATTTGGCCACGAAGGTATTTCGGTATTGGATGGTGGACTGCCTAAATGGACCCAAGAGGGGCGTGCCGCCGAAGACATGCCGCCCGTGCCACGAGAGCGTCACTTCACCGCCCGCCAAAACAATTTTCTGGTTCGGTCCCGTGATCAGGTGCTGGCTAATTTGGGCAGCAAACGCGAACAAGTGGTGGACGCTCGTTCGCCTGGCCGTTTTAGCGGTGCCGATGCAGAGCCCCGTGCCGAGCTGTCATCCGGTCACATCCCGGGTAGCTACAACGTGCCGTTTAATACGTTGGTGAACATGCAGGATTTCGGCACCCTTAAATCCGCCGGTGATATAAAGGCGGCTTTTGAAGCTGCCGGCGTGGACGTGACAAAACCCATCATCACCACATGTGGTAGCGGTGTTACCGCATCCGTCTTGGCCTTTGCCCTGCATTTGATTGGTGCACCCGATGTGGCAGTCTACGACGGATCGTGGACCGAATGGGCCAGTGATCCAGCCAATCCTGTGGCAACGGACTGATCCGTCATGCCATCCAACATGATCAACAGTGTCATTACATCGCTGGAGATGCGCGCCCGGCCCACGTCGCCGACGCCGACCTTACCGGCAGAGAAGATCGCCATTCTGCGCGCAGAAAAACCTACCGTTTCGTTTTACCGGTATCTTTACAACACCATCGGTGAAGACTGGTTATGGTGGGAACGTCGGGTGATGGATGACGAGACATTGTCCACTATCATCACCGATCCCCGCATAGAAATTTTCATTCTATATGTGCGTGGTGTGCCGGCTGGCTATTGCGAGCTCGATTGCCGCACGTCGGGTGAGGTGGAATTGGTTTTCTTTGGCCTTATGCCTGAATTCATTGGCCGTGGGTTGGGGAACTATTTCTTACGGTGGGCTATCGATCAGGCCTGGACGCACGATCCGGATCGGGTGTGGGTTCATACCTGCACCGAAGACCACGTGAACGCCCTGCCCATCTATCAGAAAATTGGTTTTGAGGCCGTGGGTCAGGAAACCATTGAGATCGTCAACCCGCGCCTGTTGAAGGAATTCGGTGGCGAGATTGATATCTCTACATACCCGAAAGCAGCAAACGATTAAAAAAAACGCCGGGGCTTTGCAGCCACCGGCGTTTTAATTTAGGTCTGATCAGATTATCAATGATCGAGAATCTGGCTCAGGAACAGTTTGGTGCGGTCAGATTGCGGATTATGGAAGAACTCTTCCGGTTCATTCTGTTCAATAATCTCGCCCTGATCCATGAAGATAACCCGGTGAGCAACCTTGCGCGCGAAACCCATTTCGTGGGTCACACACAGCATCGTCATGCCGGTTTCAGCCAGATCAATCATCACGTCGAGCACTTCCGAAATCATTTCCGGATCAAGTGCCGATGTGGGCTCGTCAAATAGCATGATTCGCGGTTTCATGCACAAAGACCGTGCAATAGCCACACGCTGTTGCTGTCCACCGGAAAGCTGGCCGGGAAATTTGTTGGCCTGGTCGGGGATCTTCACCTTCTCCAGAAATTCCATGGCCGTTTCTTCGGCTTCTTTCTTTGGCGTTTTACGTACCCAGATCGGTGCCAGTGTACAGTTTTCCAACACAGATAGATGTGGGAACAGGTTGAAGTGCTGGAAGCACATGCCCACCTCTCGTCGAACGGCATCGATGTGTTTCAGATCATCGGTCAACTCGATACCATCCACGATGATGTCGCCCTGCTGATGTTCTTCCAGACGGTTGATGCACCGGATTAGCGTAGACTTGCCTGAACCGGAAGGTCCGCAGATGACAAGCCGTTCACCGGCATTGACGGTCAGGTTGATGTCTTTTAGTACATGAAAATCACCATACCATTTGTGCATGCCATTGATCTGGACTGCGATTTCATCTGATATGTCCTTGGTCGCCGCTTGTTCGTTCATAATGCGGTCTCCTTTTTAGCGTTTGTGGCCGGTATGCAGCTTTCTCTCAAGATAAAGAGAGTAACGCGACATAGCGAAGCAACTGATGAAGAAAAATATGGCGGTATAGAGGTACACTTCGTGTGCCAGACCATTCCATTTAGGATCGGCCAGCGATGACCGCATGATTCCCAGAACATCCAGCAGGCCAATAATCAGCACCAGGGTGGTGTCTTTATAGAGCCCGATGAAGGTATTCACGATACCCGGAATGGAAACCTTTAACGCCTGTGGCAGAATGATAAGCCGCATGGCTTGCCAGTATGTCAGGCCCATAGCGTCTGCGGCTTCGAATTGCCCCTTCGGCATGGATTGCAGACCACCACGAATAACCTCGGCCATATAGGCCGAAGCAAAAAACGTGACCATGATCAAGACCCTGAACAATAGATCGAACTCTACGCCCGGTGGCAGGAAGTAATTGAGCATGACTGAAGCCACGAACAGCAAGGCGATCAACGGTACACCACGTATAAATTCGATGAACATTGTGCATACCATGCGCATGACCGGTAATTTTGAATACCGCCCCAATGCCAACAGAATACCAATAGGCAGCGAACAGGTAATGCCGGTCAGGCCGATGACCAGGGTCAGCATAACCCCACCGAACAGGTGTGTTGAAACAGGTTCCAGGCCCATGCCACCCACAACAAGGAAGTAGGCGATTACAGGATAAGCCATTGAAAACTTCATCATGTGTTTACGGGCTGGGAAATTATCGAACAGGATCGGTCCCAAGGCCACAAACAAAAGGATGAAGGCCAGATTTAGTCGCCACCGCTCAGCATCGGGATAGAACCCGTAGATCGAGAGATTGAACCGTGAAACAATCACGGCCCAACAGGCGCCTGAGTCAATCGCTTGGCAGGCCTCCCGGCTATCAGCAGAGATGACAGCATCTAGGACAAGCCACGATCCTGCACTGGTAACCACCGTATAGACTATGTAAACGGAGATAAGTGTTAAGACCGTACTTAATGGGGATGAAAAAAGATTATCTTTCATCCATCTGATCGGCCCCGTGGTTCCCGGTGGCGGTGCCAGGTCCGGATGAGATCCCGGTTCATATGCTCCTGAGGCAGGAACTGTATCTGTAGCTGTACTCATGACACTCTCCTACCTTTCCACCAGTTTGATACGGCTGTTGTACCAGTTCATAAATGCCGAAATCATCAATGACATGGCCAGATACAAGACCAACACAATGGTCATGCACTCCATTTCCCTGCCCGTCTGGTTCAACGAGACGCCGCCAATGGTACCCATGATATCCATATAACCAACGGCAATGGCGAGGGATGAATTTTTCGTCAAATTCAGATACTGGCTTGTCAGTGGTGGGATGATTACCCGCAAGGCCTGCGGAATGATCACGAGTTGCGTGCTTCGCCCTGAGGAGATGCCCAGCGCATGGGCAGCTTCCGTTTGCCCGTAATCAATGGCGACGATACCGGCGCGCACGATTTCGGCAATAAAACAGGCTGTGTAAACGGATAATGCCAACCATAAAGCCAGAAATTCAGGCTTCAGCGGCATGCCACCTTTCAGATTAAACTTGCCCTGCGTTGCCGGTATCCATTCAAGTGGCATACCGGATATAAAATAAACAACGACTGGCAGTCCGATAATAAAACCGAGAGATGCCCAGAACACCGGCAGGGCCTTACCTGTATCGTCCTGCACCTTGTGCGCGTGACGGGCAAAAAGAAATGCCCCAATGATGCCAGCCACAAATGAAATGGTGACGAATATGAAGGCATCTCCAAATTCAGGCGCTGGAAAATAGAGTCCGCGATTTGACAGGAAAAACGTGTCGGCCAGGTTCATCGCTGCCTTGGGATGTGGTAAGACGTTCACCACAATACCATAGATCAACACAATGTGCAGCAGGACCGGTACGTTGCGAATAAACTCGATGACGCAATAAACCATCCTGTTGGCGACAAAGTTGTTAGACAGGCGCACAACGCCCATGAAGAAGCCGAGCAAAGTGGCCGTAATGATACCAAATATGGCGACCATCAGCGTATTAAGAATACCGACGATCATGGCCTGGAAGTTTGAGCTTTGCGATGTATACGCGATCATCGTCTGACTGATGTCATAGTTCGATGCTTCCCACAGGAAAGCAAAATTGTAGTTTTTACCGATTCTTTCCAGATTGGTCGCGGCGTTTGAAATGAGGAACGCAAAAAATGCGAACAATACGGCAACTGTTATTATCTGAATGATGACCGACCGGGATTCCTTGTTGCGCCATAGGCGCAGAAGGGAAAACCCCTGATCTGTCGAGGACACTGTTGCTGTCGACATGACTGCTTATTACTCCCCTGTGTATGTCTCCCTGGGTGCCGTTCTTGATGCATGATTTTTAACTGCATCATTGGTGGTTGCTATATGCAACCCGGCGAAACGTCGAACTTTGTCCGTACGTTATGACAATACTTTAAAAATACAGGTGTAAGAAGTGGAGCGGGCGGCTACATCAGTAGCCGCCCGACCAACTCTAACTCTTAACGGACAGGTGGAGAATACATCAATCCACCATCGGTCCACTGAGCATTCAGACCGCGCTGAAGCGCAATCGCAGTGCTCGGACCAATGTTCCGGTCAAAGTTTTCGCCATAGTTGCCCATGGTCTTGATTACACGAACAGCCCAATCTTTATCAAGGCCGAGCAGTTCACCGAAGTTGCCTTCAGTTCCCAGAACACGGTTGATGGAAGGATTGTCTGTGCCTTTTGCCAGCTTGTCCACGTTAGCCTGTGTAATGCCGAGCTCTTCAGCAGCCACAACAACGTTCAGGACCCAACGTACAACGTCGGCCCACTGATCATCACCCTGGCGCACTGCTGGGCCGAGTGGCTCTTTTGAAATGATTTCAGGCAACACGGTGTGTGCGCCAGGATCATCAAAAGTTGCACGGGTAGCAGCAAGACCGGATGCATCCGTGGTGTACACGTCACAACGACCAGCAAGATAGTTGGTCTGGCCTTCTTCGTTGGTTTCAATGGCGACTGGCTCGTAAGAGATGCCATTGGCACGGAAGAAGTCAGCAAGATTCAGTTCGGTTGTTGTACCGGTCTGAATGCAGACAGATGCGCCGTCCAATTCCTTGGCGCTACTGACGCCCAGGCTGTTTGGAACCATGAAGCCCTGACCGTCATAGTAGTTAACGCCCAGGAAAGTCAGTTTAAGGTCAACGTCACGGCTCATGGTGATTGTGGTGTTGCGGAACAGTGCATCACCTTCGCCAGAGTTCAGAGCGGTGAAACGAGTTTTACCGGTGGTCGGTACAAACTTGACCTTCTCACCAGAGCCCAATACAGCAGCGGCAAGGCCACGGCAGTAAGAAGCGTCAAAACCGTCCCAGCGGCCATTTTCGTCGGTAAACGCGAAACCGGTAAGACCGGTGGTCACGATGCAGTTCAGTTCACCGCGTGCTTTAACGTCGTCCAGCGTGCCTGCTGATACACCAGCAGAAACAATGGCCGCCGCAGCAAACGCAGCAATACCAGAAATAGTTTTAATCATTGATTTAGTGCTCCCTGATAACTTTTTTTAAGTGTGTTATTTGACAAAGTACGTTGTGTTTTATCAACGTACTCCTTTAGGGGTAACATAGTTTATGCAAGCAACTCAACCCTTTAGAAATGGGTTTCGTTTCATCGGGTGAATTCGTGATATTTGAGGACAAGGACCAACCCGCCCCCAGGTCACATCAAGCCGGATTTTCTTTTACAGTGTACTGAATTCGCGTCATAACTCGGCTGTGGTATACAAAGACTAAACACCGGGGCATTGAAATGACGATCAAGAATGATAAACCGCGGGACATGGACACGACCTTAATCCACGCGGGACGCGACCCGCAAAGATTTGAAGGCGCCGTAAATACACCTATCTTTCATGCCTCGACTATTTTATTTCCCGACGCACAGAGCATCAGAACTGAAAGCCATCCTTCGGGCAACGAGTACGGCCGAAACGGTACGTCCACCACCCGCGCGCTGGAAGAAGCCGTTTCCGCACTAGAAGGAGGGGAACGGACAGTAACCTACCCGTCCGGTGCCGGTGCCGTTGCGGGGGCTTTTTTGACGGTGTTGAAGGCAGGCGATCATTTTTTAATCGCCGATAACGTCTATGGTCCGTCACGCCGTTTTTGTAATCAGGTATTGAGCAGTCTGGGTGTGGATTGTGAATTCTACGATCCTGCACTTGGTGGCGACATCGTCACACTGTTCCGGCCTGAAACCCGAGCCCTTTTTATGGAATCACCGGGTACGGCCACGTTCGAGGTTTGCGATGTACCGGCTATGTGTCAGGCAGCCAGGGAAAAAGGCATCATTACTATCCTTGATAACACTTGGAGCGCCGGGCTCTATTTCCGAGCCTTCGAGCATGGTGTGGACATGACCGTACATGCCGGGACAAAGTATGTTGGTGGCCATGCCGATGTGATGTTGGGCATGGTAACCACTAGTGAAAAACTGTACCCAAAACTGAAGCAGACAGCCAAAAACCTTGGCGCGTGTGCTGGCCCCGAAGTTTGCTACCTGGCTTTGCGGGGCTTGCGGACGCTGAGCCTCCGTTTACCCCGCCATTTCGATACTGGTCTGAAACTGGCGCAGTGGCTGGACACCCGTGAAGAAGTCGAAACTGTGTTGCACCCGGCATTGCCATCATGCCCTGGTCACGAAATCTGGAAACGGGATTTCACTGGCGCGTCTGGCCTTTTCGGCGTCGTGCTGAAAGATTACTCCACCGCAGCCGTGGATGCATTGCTCGACAACACGCCCCTGTTTGGTTTGGGCTATAGTTGGGGTGGGTATGAAAGCCTGATAATTCCGACGGATCTCGGAAAATTACGTACCGCAACCACATGGCATCATAAAACACCCGTGATCCGGATCCATGCCGGCTTGGAAAGCTACGACGATTTGCGGGCTGATCTGGAAGTGGGACTGGATTGTCTCAGGTCTACAAATTAAGGCGCGCTCCGGACCGATCGGTTGCCAAAACATACCGCCAGAACAAATAATCCGATCGCTGCGACGACGATAGATGGTCCGGCGGGGGTATCCAATTCGTATGATGCCCATAGCCCGGCAATCACCGATATAACACCAATCACAGAGGCCAGTATCGCCATTTGTTCTGGTGACCGGGATAACTGACGAGCCGCCGACGCCGGTGCAATTAACAGGGCGACAATCAGCAAGACACCCACCACCTTCATGGCAGCCGCTACGACCACGGCCAGCATCATCAAATGAACCAGCTTGGTACGTGTCACATTGACGCCTTCCACGCTAGCCACCTCTTCATTGACCACCACGGACAGCATGGGGTTCCAGAACATTACCATAACCGCCATAACAGCGGTTCCGCCGCCATATATCAGCCACAAGTCATGGGGTGTCGCCGCCAACACATCACCAAACAGATAGGCAAACAGATCAACCCGAGCTGTTTCCACAAATGATAGCAACACAAGCCCTGTGGCCAGAGCGCCATGGGCGACGATGCCTATCCCGGCATCAAGCGTTGAGCGCTTTGATCGATCCATGACGTACAACAATAGAGCGACGATAACGCTCACCCCAAGGACTGTTATCCAGGGCAGAACGCCCAACACGATCCCCAGTACCACACCCAGCAGCGATGAATGCGCTAATGCCTCGCCAAAATAAGCCATGCGTCGCCACACCACGAAAGCTCCCAACGGACCGGCCACAATGGCGACCCCTGCCCCCGCCAAGGCAGCACGGAGCATAAAATCTGGAATTCCCATTAATTCAGTCTCCATGAGTATGTGCGCCTGTATCGCCTTGGTAGGTATGAGAATGATCAAGTGGAACAGGGGCTCCGCCAGAATCATGCGTATGGTCATGATGGTGGTGATAAATGGCCAGCTGTGCCGCCACTTCGGCGCCAAAGATATTCTCGAAGGCCGGGTCGCGGGTGACGGCTTCCGGTTTACCCGCACAACACACATGATGGTTTAGGCAAATGACCCTGTCCGTCGCCGCCATCACCAGATGCAAGTCGTGTGAAACCATGAGAATACCGCAGCCCCGACTATCTCGTATTCGGGTAATCAGATTGTAGATTTCCGCCTGCCCATTTATGTCGACGCCTTGTACCGGCTCATCCAGAACAAGCAGATCTGGATCACGCAACAAAGCGCGAGCCAGCATAACCCGTTGCAACTCGCCCCCGGAAAGATCGTGCATGCGTGCATCGATCAACCCTTGAGCACCGACTTCGGTCAGTACAGCCGTGCGCTTTCCCCGCTGGCGGTTCGGCCCACGGCCAACACCAAATTTCAAAAACCGCCCGACACTCAGCGGTAGCGATGTCTCGATACTAAGGCGTTGCGGCACGTATCCGATGCGCAGCCCCGATTTTGCCGCCACGCGTCCGGCGTTGGGTTTCAGCACACCCAACAGGACGCGAACCAGTGTTGTCTTGCCGGACCCGTTCGGACCGATCAGAGTGACGATCTCACCCGATTCCACGTGGGCGGATACCTGGCTGAGGATAGATTGTCCTCCGATTTCCACCGCCACGCCGTCTGCATCCAACAACATGTTGTTCTCTGTCATCTGCCCTATCATGATTCTTGGCCTGTTGCGCGTTGGCAATCCGCGCATTCGCCGACGGCCTCAACGTTCACATGGCTTAGTCTGAAATTTCCGGCTTGCGCCATTTCTGAAATGGGCCCCCACATGGGGTTGTCCGGTATTTCGGCGGCCGTGCCGCATACGTGGCAGATAAGAAAGGTACCGTCATGGTGCTCGCCGGGGCGGTTACACCCTACATACGCATTTAATGATGCAATGCGGTGAACAAGCCCCTGTTGAATGAGAAATTCAAGCGCCCGATAAATTGTCGGCGGGGCCGAATTGTGGCCTTCAGTCTTTAAGGTTTTCAGCAACTCATACGCCCCCAGAGGGGAATGGCCCTGCCAAACCAACTCCAGCACCCGACGACGAATGGGGGTGAGTCGTGCTTTGTGGCTCTGACACACCACATCAGCCGCATCCAATGCAGTCTGGATACATGTGCTGTGGTCGTGTCCTTTGTGCAAAAATGGTGAGGTCATGGCACCGCTCATATTGTTATAATATAACATTTCTATAACACTAATCTGTATTTTACCAGCCTGCGGTATTGGCTATCCGGTCCCACACGTTTTAGACTGCGCGCATGAATAACGAAAACACCCTGCCCGACCAAACCATTTCTGATGTCATCAGCGCCGTGACGTTTGATGCCAATGGTCTGGTACCTGTCATCGCCCAGCAACATGACACAGGTGAAATCCTGATGATGGCGTGGATGAATGCCGATGCCTTGCGCGAGACGCTTGCCAGTCATCAGGTTTGTTACTGGTCCCGGTCCCGCCAGAGCTTGTGGCGGAAAGGCGAGAGCTCTGGGCAGATACAGGCTTTGGTCGACCTGCGGTGGGACTGTGATGGTGACACTCTGTTGGCGATGGTGGACCAAACCGGCGTGGCCTGTCACACCGGGCGTCGGAACTGTTTTTTCAATGCTGTGCGCGATGACAAACTGGCGACTATTGCGCCGGTGGAAATTGATCCAGGCTCTTTATATGACACGTGATCGCCATGTCAGTGCCGATTGAAATCTACGTTGATGCAGATGCCTGCCCGGTAAAGGACGAGATCCTGAAGGTTGCGACACGTCACGGCCTCAAGACCTATATGGTTAGCGATGGCGGTATTCGCCCGTCACAGGATCCCATGGTGCAAATCGTTGTGGTGACGCAAGGCGCCGATGCGGCTGACGACTGGATTGCCGACAACATACAGCCGGGTGACATTACCATCACCAATGATATCCCGCTGGCTGACAGATGTATCAAGAATGGCGCTACAGCAATCAAGCCGAACGGGCACGCCTTTACAGAGGATTCAATTGGAATGGCGTTGGCTACACGCAATCTGATGTCTGATCTGCGCGAAACGGGCCAGATTACGGGTGGTCCTGCTCCGTTTTCAAAGCAGGACCGATCCCAATTTCTACAAGCGTTGGATAAAGCTATCCAGTCGAGTCGCTAGGCAGCTTTTCGGCTGTTTTTGCGTTTCCACTGCTGCGGTTTACGGGGACGGTTCGCACCACCCTTGTTACCGCCGCCGCCATTACCGGACGGACGGCCACCATTCCCATTACCGCCACCACCACGACCTTTTTTCTTAGTCGTGCCGGGATCATTGGCTGCAATTTCACAATGGAATGGGTGGTCATCGAAGACCGGTACGCTTTGACGGATATTCTTTTCGATATCGATCAGGTAAGCCTTTTCCTCTACATCACAAAATGAAATAGCGGTACCAACGGCTCCGGCCCGGCCAGTACGACCGATACGGTGCACGTAGCTATCTGGCTCGTTCGGCAGATCGAAATTGATCACATGGGTTACGCCATCGATATCAATCCCACGCGCGGCAATATCGGTGGCAACCATGACCCGTACACGACCACTGCCGAATTCCTTAATGGTCCGTTCACGCGCATTTTGGCTTTTGTTGCCGTGAATAACGCCAGTGGTCACGCCTTTTTGTACCAGGTGGCGAGCCACCCGGTCGGCACCATGCTTGGTGCGTGTGAAAATCAACGCGCGTTCGATGTTCTTGTCTTTCATCAAACCACCCAACAGGGCACGTTTATCAGATTTCTGAACAAATAGAATGCGTTGGTCGACTTTTTCGATGGTCGTCGCCACGGGCGCTACCTCAACGCGGACAGGGTCATTCAACAGGCTTTCGGCTAGTCCCTGTACGGTCTTTGCCATGGTGGCAGAAAACATAGCTGTCTGGTGCTGCTTGGGCACCATGGCAGCAATACGTTTCACATCAGGCGAAAAGCCCATATCCAGCATGCGGTCTGCTTCGTCCAGAACGAAAAACTCCACACCATTCAGATGCATGCATTTTTGATTGATGAGATCCAGCAGACGTCCGGGGGTTGCTACCAGAACATCGACACCACGTGATACGGTGCTGATCTGGCCGCGGATGGAAACGCCGCCATAAACAACGGCGCTGCGTAGCCCCATGTGCTTGCTGTAGGTCTTGATACAGGTGTAAATCTGGCCGGCCAGTTCGCGAGTCGGTGCCAAAATCAGTGTGCGGGTGCTGCGTTTGGGGGGGCTGTCACCACCGGTTTTCGCCAGCAGGTGCAGGATGGGCAGCGAGAACGCCGCCGTCTTGCCGGTACCCGTTTGGGCGATGCCCATAATGTCACGACCGTCCAGCATAGGCGGGATAGCGCGTTCCTGAATTGGGGTCGGTGAATCATATCCTTCTTCCTCGATGGCACGAAGGATGGGTTGGGCCAAATTAAGGTCCGTAAACTTTGTCATGTATTTCTTCTTCTTGTTATGAAGCACAATGGCCTCAGGCTCACCTGCGTCACACGCAAGTTGCCTATTCATTAAATATGCAGGGACTTATGTCCGACGTTGATTATTTTAATCAAAGACAGCGAAGGCCCAGGGTTCGAAAATGGCAGGATATTAAACCCGCACCACCGACAGCGGCTATGAAATTAGCCAGTCTGTCTGACGAAACGCCCTGAAGTCGGATAGAAAGAAAGGCCGGATGTGCCGGCGAAGCGATCGAAAACTCGACGCGCTGGGAGTGTCGTTGGCAGGTAAATGCGCTTACACGGCCAAAAAGTCAAGTGATGAGTATACAAAGATGCTTTTTAAGCGGCGCCCGACTGATCGTCGAGGATGTGGGAACGCACAAGAAAGCTCTCCAATGCGCTTCTATCGCGGTCAGCTTTATGGATAAATTTGACCGATACCTCGGTATCGTTTGCACTAACGGCTTCGCCCCGCAAAAAAACACGCACCATATCTTCGGTGCCGCACCCAATACCCGTAACCAAAAAAGCGTCACCTTCGTGTATATTGGCCAGATCGGTTGGTTTGGCGCTAAAACCATCAAGCGTCCAGCGCGTGGCCTCATGAATAACACCATTGATTTGAAAACGCAGATGACCGCGGTCTGACTGTGTCTGACGCGATCGTCGCTTGCTGGTAGATTTGTTTTGTTTTTGAGCGCGCATTGATCATATCCTCGTTGCGAAATCGATTCTTCAGTTTCAAACATATTTATTAACAAAACCTTTACAGAAAGTGTGATCCCTATAATCTCGGCATCATGTTCAAGAAGATTCGATATGTATCTGTTTTCCTTGCTCTTTGCGGTGTGCTGGCGACCACAAACGTGGTTGAATCTGAAGAGATCACTATATTTGCTGCGGCAAGCCTTACAGATGCTGTTACCGAAATCGGAAATGGATTTTCGGCCGATTATGAAGGGCAAACTGTGCGCTATGTCTTTGCGGCCAGCTCCACCCTTGCCCGCCAAATCATCGCCGGTGCCCCGGCCAATATCTTCATTTCTGCCAATCAAGCCTGGATGCACGCGACTGTGTCTGCTGGCGTTATCACCGGTGATACGGTTGAGCCCGTGGCCGGTAATCAGCTGGTTTTGGTTACCGCACCTGAAATGGTGAATTTCCTGCCTGCCAATCTCCCCACGACGGTTGGTCCCGGTTTTCCCCTCGCGCCGTTATTGGCAATCGATGATCAGTCCCGGCTGGCCATAGGAGATCCCGCCCACGTACCTGCGGGACAATACGCCCGTCAGGCATTGGAACGCCTGGGATTATGGCAGGGTGTTTCGAACCGTTTGGCCCCCATGCCCCACGTCCGGGCGGCCCTCAATCTGGTGGTTCGTGGCGAAGCGGCTTTGGGTATTGTCTATGCCAGCGATCTCAGCCTGACCCCGACGGTACGTGTCGTGGCCACTTTTCCAACGGACGCCCATTTGCCGATCACTTATCTGGCGGGCGTTGTGAAATCTGATCAAATGGACGCCGCCTACTCGTTCCTTTCGTACCTTACATCGCCCGAGGCCGTTCAGGTGTTTAAGCGACATGGTTTTTCGTCAATACTGGCGAGCCCTGGTTAATAATAGGCTCGTATGGAATTTTTCACCCCAACAGAGACAGACGCGATTGTGCTCAGTATCCAGGTCGCCCTGGTTGCTGTGGCGTCCAGCCTACCTTTGGGCATTGCTGTGGCATGGGTTCTGGTCCGGTTTCAGTTTCCGGGAAAAATTATGCTGGATGCGATCGTTCATATGCCGATGATCCTGCCCCCTGTTGTGGTGGGGTATGTGTTGCTTATCCTCATGGGGCGGCACGGAATAATTGGTGAATTTCTCTACGACACCTTAGGGATCAGTTTTGCCTTTACCTGGCAGGGAGCCGCGCTGGCGGCTGCAATCATGGCATTTCCGTTGATGGTGCGGGCCATTCGCTTGTCTATGGATTCTGTTGATACAGGCCTTTATGCGGCGGCTCGCACGTTGGGGGCTGGGCCTGTCCATGTGTTTTTTACCATTACGTTGCCGCTTGCGATGCCCGGTATTGTTACCGGATGCCTGTTGGCTTTCGCCCGCTCAGTTGGGGAGTTTGGCGCAACAATCGCCTTTGTATCCAGCATCCCCGGTGAAACGCAAACCATGCCACTGGCCCTATACGCGTTGATCAATACCCCCGGTGGTGATGCCGGGGCCTTGCGGTTGGTTGTCGCGGCTATTGTTATCTCCCTCGTCGCGTTGATCTTCTCGGAAATACTGGCCAGGCGGATGGCTGCAAGATCGTCAGGTGCCAAATGATCGATATTTCCATACGGCATCAATTAGGCGATCTTTCTTTGCAAACCGATATCCAGGCAGGACCGGGGATCAATGCCCTGTTTGGCCGCTCAGGGTGTGGTAAAACTACGTTGATCAATATAATCGCAGGGCTGTGCACGCCAAACGAGGGCCATATCATCATCGGTGACAGGGTTCTGTTTGATAGCGGAGCCGGGATCAATATGGCGCCAGAACACAGGCGGATGGGTTATGTGTTTCAAGATGCACGGTTGTTTCCACACCTGAGCGTGGTGCAAAACCTGACCTATGGGATGGACTTGCTTTCTCCGGGTGACAGACGGCATACCGTGGAAGAAATCTCGAACCTGCTTGAACTGGGAGCTCTGTTACCCCGCCAGCCAACGACGTTATCGGGCGGAGAACGGCAACGCGTTGCTATTGGCCGGGCTCTATTATCCGGCCCCGCCATGTTGTTGATGGATGAGCCGTTGGCCTCACTGGATGCCATGCACAAGGCCGAGATCATGCCCTTTATCGAACGGTTGCGCGATGAACTTGCGCTGCCTGTATTCTACGTGAGCCACGACCTGGATGAGGTTATCCGCCTAGCCGACAACATGATTGTCATGTCCAACGGTACCGTGGCGGTTCAGGGGTCTGTGGAGCAGACAATGGCCCGGCTTGACGTACAAGCATTTACAGGCCCGCATGAGGCGGGGGCTGTGGTTATCGCAACCGTACAAAACAACGCCGAGACTGATGGGTTGACCGAATTACTGTGCGAAGCCGGTCGGATCGTTGTTCCTGGTATCGATATTGAACCCGGTACATCCATACGACTTCGGATCAGGGCCCGGGATGTATCCCTTGCTACCACGGTGCCCGTGGGAAGCAGTGTTCTGAATGTTTTTGAAGGCACCGTTGTTGACGTGAAAGAAGTGAATGGAGAACCACATGCTGATGTGCTGGTCGATGTGGGTGTTCCATTGATTTCCCGAATAACCCGTAGATCGGCTAAGAATCTGGATATCAAGCCTGGCAAGACCGTTTACGCATTGGTAAAAGCAGCAGCCATCGACAAGCCTTCCGGTCAGATGCCCGGCCAGAGAACCAGCGAGGGAACCAGCGAGGGAACCAGCGAGGAAACCAACGGCTCACCGTTCATTGATTAATGGCCGATTTATCAAAGAAAACAAGGCGCGTTAATACAATCTAAACCATGCTAGGGTGTAATGAAATCAGGGTCCAAAAAGGAGTCCTCACGTGGCCGAAGATCAAGCAGTAGAAGACCAACCAGCAACAGATGACGGAGCCATCTACGAGGTAGCGGTAGATGTAACGGCCGTACTCGGCACGTCAATGATGGCAATTAGTCAAATCCTGAAACTTGGCCGTGGTGCTGTTGTGGAGCTGGATCGCCGGGTCGGTGAAGACATAGAGCTTCACGCCAACAGCCAATTGATTGCGCGTGGTGAAATCGTTGTCCTCGATGACCAACTTGGTGTGACGGTTACCGATATTGTGAAACGAAGCGGCTCGGCAGGCTAGTCAAGCGACCCCCAAGACTGAACGTATAAACACGCAAGAAATCACGGAGCAACACACACATGACCACCGCTAGTGAAATTTACCGTACCGCCAACCTGCTTATTGAAACTTACGGCGAAATGGCTGTGGTAGGGGCCGCTATCAAAGCGGATCATTGCCAACGTACCGGTGACGACACAGGGCGCGCCGTTTGGTTACGCGTGGCCAGCGCTGTTGAAGACATTATGGATGATGAAACAATTCCGTACGGCGCAACCATTAACTAGGTACGCATCGCCTTAAGTCCGTCGATTTACAGTTACATAGACGGCACAGTCTGAATAACCGTCATTATAGAAATGATAAGTCCGGTCACCCAACGCAAGACGTTTGGGGTCATAAAGATTCCAATTGGCCGTGGCAATTCCAGTAATGGCCCTACCCTCCTTGCCAATGAAGCCAATGATGTAGCGGAACTGCCGTTTTTGGCTGAACTCTCTGCGTTGACAAGCCATAGAAAGTGTCCGGTTGTAATTCCCCACCTTCCAATGAGCCGACGTCGAATACCCCAAGATCGCCAGATCTGAACGCGTGATGGCATGTGCATTCTGGTACGGGATGG
The DNA here is from genome assembly GCA_018662225.1 of Rhodospirillales bacterium. Taxonomy (GTDB): domain Bacteria; phylum Pseudomonadota; class Alphaproteobacteria; order Rhodospirillales; family Casp-alpha2; genus JABJGO01. The sequence goes on from JABJGO010000009.1 coordinate 29,340, forward strand.
TAAACAACCCAACCAATAGCAATAAACCGGTCAATTTTCGTGCGATGTGTCTCATGCCAATATGATAGAGAATCTCGAATCCCTTGGGAAGAGGCAATATTCAGTCGTGTGCGCCTGGTCAGTATTCGAGGTGTAAGGGAATATTTGGTTGATACCGGGGGGTAGGCTCTGATTAGGCTGGAAAGTTGGTAATGATGTCATTGAAAATACAACCAAACCCCAGACACACTAAAGCACTCGCTGTTTAACGAGCCACTTGAGACAGGAAGTTTCCTGTCCCTAAACTTCTACATCGACCGCATTACCCCGATCTGACGAACTACCAGTGTCTGCACTATTCGGATCACCATGCTGCCCGATCGAGATACTTGCACTCGAACGAGAATCAGCTAAATCCTCTTGCGCTTCACGCTGGCGTTCGGCACGAACATCACGTTCACGGGCACGCAACACTTCTGTTGCTTCTTCAAACTGGGCTTGTTGATGGATAGCCGTTTGAAAAGCCGCTACTGCAACGCTCGGTAACCGCGGATCGACCGCCTTCTGGACATTGTTTAACATTTCCCCGACCTTCTGCCGAAGTACGAAACGTAGCTACATTGCTACAGCGACTATAATAACTATACTCGCTATCAAATGCAAGGCACTTGTCTGTGGTTTAGGATAATTTACCCTTCCAATAGAAAAACCTCCTGTGTGGTATCCACAGGAGGTTTTTAATTCTGGTCGGCGTAAGGCTGGCAAAGACTTATGCAGCTTGTCCTTCACGCCAGGCAGCCGTTCCCTTACAGTTGGCGCAAACGCGCTCACCATAATGGGTGGATTGGAATTCTTCGCTGCACATCAGGCACTTACGGCCTTTTTTCTGGCTTGAATAATCTGCAGTAGGTTTCTTTGTGTCTCGTGAAGACGACATTTGGCGGCTCCTTAGAAGTAGGTAAAACACGTTGTCACACTGTTCCGACGAGACCGCTAACCACCCGGGTAAGCCACTCTGTCGTTTACCGCACCAAGCCAAACCGCGCATTTGCGATCAATGTGGTGGGTAGTAGCGCGTAACAAGCCTTTCACCAAACGTTAAAAAACATCGGATCGTTCCAACTCAAAAACCTGAAACAGGAATAGCGTGGAACATCGGATGACCAGTTTGTAGCACAGTCGATTTAAAAATGCAGCAATTATTTGTGCATCGCAGCATTTTTCCTATATTTACCAATTTCATCATAAATACAAAGAGTTACTATGAAATTTGATCAACGATAAGGAGACTTTAGCACATGTCTTTCAAAATTATTACAACTTTTTACAGTAATTTTTGAGTCTATATTTTGCGGAACAGTGAACAGAACGCCAGAAATACGATCTAATGCTGGTATAAACCCTGATCATCGCCCATGATTCTCCCATGCAGATCGAAATTATTGCGGATATTACCTGTCCCTGGTGTTTTGTAGGCTTGAAACGACTACGTATAGCATTGGAACAGCGCCATGAGGTGCCCACAACGATCCTTTGGCGCCCATTCTTACTTAATCCGGATCTACAAAACGGAACAATTGATCGGCTTCCATACCTGAGCCGTATGTTCGGTAGCGAAAGCCGTATTCAGCAGTTCTACGAAGCGATCGATTCCGCTGGGCTAACAACCGGAATTCCCTTCTCTCCCGACGTAGACTTCACTCCTAGTTCTATCAATGCCCATCGCCTCATTTCATTGGCTAAATCAACTGGCCAACATGCCCAAGTAGCTGAAGAAATATTCTATGCCTATTTCGTCGATGGCCGCGATATTGCTGATATTGGTGTACTAAGCGCCATTGCCGCAGAAACAGGCATGGATAGCAGCAGCGTTCAGACGTTTCTCAGTAGTGATGAGGCACGCGATTCAGTGTTTGAGGAGAATGCCCGTATTCACCGCCTGGGCATCAACGGAGTGCCGTCTTTCGTTATTGCAAACAATCACGTGGTTTCCGGGGCGCAGGAAGTGCAGACCCTTGTTCATATTCTGGATTTTGCCACCAGGACAGAGGGGCTGGGCGCTGATGGCCCGGCAATGACAACAACCATGTTGTCTCACGGCGTGGGGATGCCCTAACCCCCGGAATTCGCCCCATCAACACGTTGTTGTCTCATGACCCGCAAGACCGCCGATGCCGCCGCACTTTCGTTGTCACGGTGGGCTATGGTGAGCTTCTGCAGGGCTGACTTATATCCCGATATCTGTGCCGCGCGCAGGTCCGGGTTTTCCAGCAATGCGCTCAATGCCGGCGCGATGTTATCAATAGTACAGTCTTCAAGAAGATATTCTGGCGTCACCATACGGTCTTCCAACAGATTAACCAGCGACGCAAACCGGGCTGTTACAAATCGTCGGGCGAACCATGCCGTCAGCTTATTGAGGCGGTAAGCGATTATTGCCGGCACCCCTGCTTGTGCGAGTTCCAAAGCCACGGTCCCGGACGCAGCAAGGGCCACATCACTGGCAGCGAGCCCATCCAGCTTATCTTCATCATCATTGGTAATGGTTACCGATATCGAGACATTACGCATCGCCGCCCGAATCATGGCATCTGTATTTTCTACCGTTGGGAATAAAAAGTGGCGGGGCACAATGGATGGAGGTAACTGGTCAATGACCTCAAGAAACAGGGGCAGCAACCGGCTAACCTCACCCTTGCGACTGCCGGGCAGGACGGCCACAACCTGGGCACCTGGGTCAATAGCGTGACGTTCACGAAACGCCCGCCCGTTACCAAGCGCATTCTGTTCCACGATGGGGTGGCCAACAAAGGTGCATGGTAGGTCCTCCGCTTCGAAATAAGGTGGCTCGAATGGAAGGATGGCCAACAAATGATCGAGAAAGCCGGCTATTTTTTTGGCCCGCCCCGGTCGCCATGCCCAAACGCTGGGCGCGACATAATGCACCAGCGGAATGCCTTTTCCCCTCAGGCGTTTTGCCACGCGAAAACAAAAATCGGGCGAATCAATGGTTACCACGACATCGGGTTTAGATGCTTCAGCGGCCTGGGCGGTTTGACGGATACGTTTCAGAATATTGGGTAATCTGGGCAAAACCTCGGCAACCCCCATTACGGACAGGTCCTCCATGGGGAAAAGACTGTACAACCCTTCGTGTTTCATGCGTTCGCCCCCAACGCCGCCCAGTCGGATATTCGGTATTGCATGTTTCAGCCCACGAATGAGAGCTGCCCCCAGTTGATCTCCTGATGGCTCACCTGCGATCACAAACACCATGGGGGCAGATTGCGGTACCGCGATATGGCTTTGGGCCAGGTCCATAACATGTACGAATATCCCGGCTTCATCGGCTTTTTGCTGTACCAATCTACGATCTATGATCAACGAGCGGTCGGCCTCGATGACGATGCCAGCCAACCCGGCAGCCGCGGCCATGGTGATCGTTTCAGGGCCAATGGTCGGTAAATCCACACGGGTTTCTTGTTGGGGTTTAGCCATTTTCGCCAGAATGCCAGACCTCCTGGATAGCATGTCTAGCTCAGCATGGTCCCGCAACAAGGCATCGGTACCGCGCTCGTCTTCCAATGCAACGACGTGGCCGGACCGGGCAATAGCGGCCTGGCCTTTGTCTTGCTGTCCCAAAAGCAACGCAGCGGAAACCGCTGCATGAATATCATCGGTATAGGATGAAAGATCAATCTGACCCGACGACACAAACCCGGGCTTTGCCAGAAGATCAGCAACCAGGTCATTGGGGCTTACGACCCGGAAACCCTCTTGAGACTCGAGCATGCGTATAATCGATTGCAGCAAGCCATCGTCACCAGCGCCGTAGCTGCGGGCTTTCAGAAGAAATTTTATACCCCACCAATCCGGGCGAAGCTGGAACATGGTTGGCCTACGGATGGCACCGGCCAAAACCAGATCTTTTACACCGTTGTCATTGAGGTGTTTAAGTATTTTGGCACCGGCACCCATACGAACCCATTCATGGGGTGCGTCTGCCACGGTCTGTTGCGGGGTTTGCCCTTCGAATGCGATGACAAAATATGGCCGACCAGATGCCTCGCACGCATCAATAATCATGATGGGTAACTGGCCCTTACCAGCCAGGATTCCGAGTTTAGGCAGCATCTTCCAAACGCGGTTGGCAAATAGAGCGGGATGAGTCTGCTTGAATAAAGTCGACGATCTCCATGACAGGTTCGTTATCATGGAACTCTTCGGCGACATCCGCCAAGCGCTCCACCAATGTGCCTTCTGGCGCGAACATCAACCGGTAGGCTTTGCGCAGATTGTGAATAACGTCTCGTGAGAAATTCCGGCGTTTCAATCCAATAATGTTCAAGCTGGACAAGTGAGCGCGATTACCCATGACCGATCCATACGGGATCACATCATTCTCCACGCCGCTCATACCGCCAATCATGGCGTGCTTACCCACTCTGACGAATTGGTGGATGGCCGATAGACCGCCAACGATCGCCCATTCGTCTACAACGACGTGGCCGGCAAGGGTGGCATTGTTAACCAGGATTACGTTGTCTCGTATCTCGCAATCATGGGCAACATGGGCGCCAATCATCATCAAGCAATTGTTGCCAACAGAGGTCAGTAATCCGCCGCCTTCGGTTCCTGGATTAATAGTCACATGTTCACGAATGATATTGTTGCAACCAATTTCCAACCGGGAGTGCTCGCCCTTGAATTTTAGATCCTGCGGCGGATGGCCAATCGAGGCAAATGGAAATATTCGTGAATTGGCACCGACGCTGGTATCGCCTGCAACGACAACATTTGATACCAGTTCCACGCCATCGCCCAGTGTTACCTCGCTTCCCACGACGCAAAATGGGCCGATTTGTACGTCCTGCCCGAGTTGGGCGCCATCTTCGATAACGGCACTGCTGTGAATGTTGCTCATTACTGCTCCACAATCATGGCCGAGAACACGGCCTCGGCCTTCAAGGTTCCGTCAACGTATGCTTCGCCTTTGAACTTCCATACGTTGCCGCGTGAGCGAATCTTTTCTACATGCAGTTCTACCACATCTCCGGGCACAACGGGTTTGCGAAATTTGGCGGAATCAATCGTCATGAAGTAAACCATCGGGTCTTTGCTGTCTTCTGTGCGGTCGTAACCTGCAACCACAGTCACGCCGGCCGTCTGGGCCATAGCCTCAACCAGCAAAACGCCCGGCATGATTGGTTGGCCGGGGAAATGACCCTGAAAGAAATTTTCGTTGATGGAAACATTTTTGATTCCCACGGCCTTTTCCGACGGGACAATATCTCGCATGCCATCAATCAGCAGAAAGGGGTAACGATGAGGGATCATTTTCATGATGTCATTTACATCCAGAACCTCAATCATACCCTCCGCATTCACACCATCATTCATTTGGTCTTTCCCTTCTTTTTACCTAATCGCTCTACGGCCGATACGCTACGCAACCAGTTCTTCATGGGTTGTGCGGGCAAGCCACCTACCGTGTGGCCGGATTCAATATTACGCATGACCCCGGATTTAGCCGCAATTTGCACGCCATCACCAATTTTCAAATGACCGGCTATGCCTGCCTGACCACCGATAACCGTCAAGTTGCCAATCTCTGTACTGCCAGACACACCGCTTTGGGCGACAATTATGCACCCTTGTCCCAATTGTACGTTGTGACCGATCTGGACCTGATTATCGATCTTGGTACCCGCACCAATAATAGTGTCAGGTCCTGTGCCACGGTCCACTGTTGAGTTTGCCCCGATTTCCACGTGATCGCCAATGACAACACGGCCTAACTGAGGCACTTTCTCATGCCCACTGGCCCCCATGGCAAATCCAAAACCGTCCTGACCGATACGAACGCCAGGATGTAAGATGACCGCATCCCCCACATCGCAGCATTGCAGCGTTACATTGGCGGCAATTTGGCATCCCACGCCCACATGGACACCTTGCTCAATGACGGTGTTCGGGCCAATTCGGGTATTCGCGCCGATGACAGCCCCATTTCCTACGAACGCGCCGGCATCAATCTGAACACCATCACCAACTGTGGCGCTGTCCGATACGGTGGCTGTAGCGTGAATACCTGATAATAAAGCCGACGCGGGATAAAACGCGGAGGCAATGCGCGCATAGCCGTGATACGGCTGTGGTGTAATCAGCAAGGCCATGCCTGCTGGTGCGCGGTCAGCCAGGGAAGGATCGACAAGACAGACGCCAGCGCTTGTTTGTGTAAAGGCTGCTATATATTTTTTATTATCAAGGAAGCTGACGTGTTGTGCACCGGCCGTTGACAATGGCGCCACATCGGTGAATTTGCGTCCTTTGGCATCGCTGTCGGATATTGCCGCGCCGGAAATCTCTGCGAGTTCGGCCAGATCAAATGGGCCAGCTAACTGGAAAAATCGTTCGTCTGCCATTTGTCACTGCCCAGGCTGCGGTACCGTGACAGAAGGTAGAGCCGCGTTAAGGCGAGTAATCAGCTCAGCGGTAAGATCCAGACTCGAGTTCACGAATATGATCTGCTCCCGTGGCAGAATGAGGCCCAGATTCCGTTCTTTGGCGATGGTGGTAATCACTTCATTTAAAACGACCTGCACTTCCGCTGTTGCCTGGTCGCGGACAAGTTTAAGGTCGTCCCGTCGGCGTTCTGTCATGCGTTGCACATCGGCCACACTGGCTTCAAATTTCCGACGTTCGGCCGCAAATGCTTCTGCACCCAGGATGGTTCGCTGACGGGCCAGTTCTTCACTGGCCGCTCGTAACTCTTCGTTTTCGGTCTGGACCTGTGCCTGATATGTAGCGCGAACAGAGCTTACCTGTTCACGAATGCCCTGCATTGCCGTGGAGCTTTTGCGGAGGAGCTTCATATTGATGACGGCAATCCGCAGGGATTTGTCTTCAGGTGCCGTCGTATCCTGGGCGAAAGCCATCGAGAGCGGGGCCAACAGCATGGCCGAAACAACTACCAAACGTGCAATCTTAGTCAACATAAGTATGGACTCTCCCGTCTTAGAACGTCGTACCGAGGTTAATCCGGAACATTTCATTATCGTCATAACTTTCTTCAGCAATGGGGACAGCCAGGTCCATTCCTATAGGGCCGAACGGTGAGTCCCACCCCAATCCGATGCCCACAGAGGCGCGGAGACTGCCGGAATCCTCAATATTGGAATTTGGATTGGCCATCTCACTCGTGGTACCAAAATCGGTAAATACCCGGCCTTCGACCCCCAGTTCATCAGCAATGCCGGTGGGGAAACGTAGCTGTGCGCGTCCTGTATACATCCATTCACCACCCAACGAGTCATTGGTAGAGGTGTCACGTGGGCCAATGCCGCTCGATGCGAATCCGCGTAAGTTATAACCACCCACAAAGAACCGGTCCGTCAAATTGACGTCCTCACCCAAGCCTTCAATGACGCCAACCTTGCCGGATATAGACAGAACGTAATCGTCAGCGAGTTCGAAATATTGAGCCGCCGAGACCGTGTTGCGAAGGAAATGTTTGGTGCCACCCAGGCCAGCCAGGTCATTCACCAGAACAACGTTGTAACCTTCTGACGGCTTAACCCGGCGATCGCGTTTGTCATATGACAGGGTATGACTGAGTTGTGACAAGGTTTCCTCGCCTTCCTGAGATTGAATGAAGATTGAGGCATCATCATCCACATTCGTCACCTTCTCAAAACTCAGCGAGTAACCCCATTTCTGGTAGAGATCTTCAGTGATGGCATATCCGCTGCGAAGGCCAAACCCGGTTTCTTCTGAATCGTAAGAACTGGTATCCTGGACGTCCTTCGTCAGCCTGAACACATCAAAGCCAGCCTGTACTTCGCGATCCATAAAGTATGGTTCCGTGAATTTCAGGTTGAGCTGAGAAGCCTCCGCCGCAATACGGAATGTCAGCGCCAGTGTTTGTCCATGGCCCATCAGGTTTCGTTCCGTTACGCCGACTTCTGCCAAGGGCCCGATGTCGGAAGAAAACCCGGCACCGATACTTAGCGAGCCGGTTGATTTCTCTGCAACGGAAACGTTGATAACGGATTTGTCAGGGGAACTGCCTGGTGTTCGCTCTACCGAAACTTTTTCGAAATAGTTCAGGTTTTGTATGCGTTGTCGTGATCGGCGCATTTTCGCGGAATTAAAGGCATCGCCTTCTACCAACCGCATTTCGCGGCGGATGACCTTATCGATCGTGCGCAGGTTGCCGACAATATCAATGCGTTCCACGAAAACACGTGGCCCTTCATTGATCTCAAATGTTAAATCAATTTTTCGTTCAGCACGATCTCGGTTCAACTTGGGGCGCACATCGACGAAAGCATATCCCAGGGTACCAACCTCATCGCTCAGGCGGTCTGTAGCATCATCCACCAGATCCGAGCTGTACCATTCACCACTTTCCAGTTTCAGCAAGGGGACCAGAGTATCGGCGTCCAGGTCGCGTAAGCGTGCATCAATGACCACGTCACCAAATGTATAACGCTCGCCCTCATCCACCGTGAATGTGATGAAGAAATCCTTCTGATCTGGTGTTAATTCCGCGACCCCTGAAATCACCCGAAAGTCAGCAAAGCCTTCGTTCAGGTAAAACTGACGCAATAACTCGCGGTCCAGTGTCATGCGGTCAGGGTCATAAACATCGTCGGATGAGAGCACCCGATACCAGCGTGATTCCTTGGTTTGAACAATGTCGCGCAGATCATCATCATCAAATTCGCTGTTGCCCACAAAACGAATATTCTTGATTTCTGTTGGGTCGCCTTCAGAAATTTCAAAAACCAGATCGACGCGGTTTTGCGACAGTTGAATAACCTTGGGCTCGACCGTTGCCGAAAACCGACCTCTACGACGGTAAACCGTGATAATGCGTTGAACATCATTCTGAATTTTCGTGCGGGTATAGATCACGCGCGGGCGGAGCGTCACTTCTGCATCAATGATCTCATCATTGATGATTTCATTTCCTTCAAAGGCGATGCGATTGATGATCGGGTTTTCGACCACAGACACGATGAGCTTATCGCCTCGGCGGGAAAAACCCACATCCGCAAACAGTCCGGTAGCGAACAGGCTTTTCAGCGATCTGTCGATCTTGGCGGCACTGAATTCATCGCCTTCATAGATCAACAGATAGGAGCGAATGGTATCGGGCTCGATCCTGTTTGCTCCTTCGAACTCGATGCTTTTGACGATCGGGGTCGTCTGTGCAAGTTCAACAGGAAATTGGTCCGCGCCTATAGTGGGAGCGGTGAGAAGCATAAAGGCTGTGAACAGCCCGATTCCAAGGATGTGTTTCATCCTGCCTATCCAAAAATTCACTAAACGATTCAACCAATTAGGTTTTTGAAAAACTCAATGACCCCGAAATGCTCAAGATCGTTCCAAGTCACAAATACAAAGATCAGAGTTAGCAGAATCAGACCAAAACCGAAACCGTATTCTTGCGCTTTTGCACCTAAAGGTTTTCCGCGAACAAACTCTGCCGCATACATAACCAGATGCCCACCATCCAGCATGGGAATAGGAAACAGGTTAATCAGTCCCAGATTCACCGATAATGCGGCCATGAATACGATCAGACTGATGATCCCGCCTTCGGCCATATCACCGGAAATTTGCGCAATTCTGAGCGGGCCGCCCAACTCCTCTGTGCCGCGATTACCGCTGATCATATCGCCCAGATACTGCAAAATGCCGGTAATCATGCCCACGGTTCGCGTGACACCAAATCCGGCAGCCTCAAAAAAACCGGACCGCTCGTAGTGCACCTGTTCTGGATCAGGTGAAACGCCAAGCTGGCCGTAAGATACACCGTCGTCGCCCACAATACCGCGTGGCCGTACAGATACGGTTACATTTTCGCCGCCACGCTGAATATACAGGTCAATGGATGTTTCCGGATGCTCGCGAACAATGCGCTGAAGATCGCTGAACAACGTTATTTCTTCGTCATTGATCGCAACAATCGTATCGCCAGACAGAACCCCCGCCTGATCAGCCGGACTATCGAGCATAACCTGGCCCACGCCTGCTTGGGGAACAGGCGTTCCCACCACCCACGCCAGCAGGAAAAACACCACGATGGCGAAGATAAAGTTCGCAAAAGGCCCAGCGGCCACAATAGCCACCCGCTTCGCGAGGCTTTTGTGGGCAAAGGAAACGCCTTTTTCTTCGTCCGTCAGGTCTTCACCCACGTCATCATCAGCCTCGCTATCGCTTTGGCCGAACATTTTTACGTAACCACCGAGGGGGATCGCGCTGATTTTCCAACGTGTGCCAGCTTTATTATACCAGCCGAACAACTCGGGCCCAAAACCAATCGAAAAAACTTCCACGCGGACACCGCTTTTAACAGCAACCCAGTAATGGCCCCATTCGTGCACATAAACCAAAATCGTCAACACGATCAAAAACGGAATGATATCAGATAGTTCCATAAATTCAGCCATTTACCAGGGCGCCAGAAGGCGGGTCAAAACGAATCACTATGTTATATAGGCACGAATTTAGATTTAATTAAGGCAGCAGCTTCATTTCGAGCCTGTAAATCAGTCGTCAACACGTCTTCGAGCGCGCTAATGGCCTGATTTTCACACCGTGAGAGCACACCTTCTACCACATTGGCGATATCAAGAAAGCCAATTGCGCCTTTCAGAAAGCTTTCAACTGCAACTTCATTGGCAGCATTCAACACACATGGGGTATTGCCGCCTTGCTCCATGGCTTGACGGGCAAGTTGAAGACAGGGAAAACGCGTTGTATCCGGCGCTTCAAAGGTCAAAGTCCCGATATCGCTCAACCGCAATCGGGGCGACGGCGTGGTCATGCGGTCCGGCCATGCCATGGCATAGGCAATGGGCGTACGCATATCTGGGGCCCCCATTTGCGCCAGAACCGACCCATCCACGTATTCGACCATGCTGTGTACGACCGATTGGGGGTGAACCAGAATTTCGATTTGGTGCAATGACACCGGAAACAGGTAATAGGCCTCGATCAGTTCCAGCCCTTTATTCATCATGGTGGCTGAATCGATGGATATTTTGGCCCCCATGCTCCAATTCGGGTGGGCCAGTGCCTGTTCACGGGTAACTTTCGACATATCGTCCAATGAACTGGTTCGAAACGGTCCACCGGATGCCGTCAAAATGATTTTGGCAACGGTTTCCGGTTGGTCGAAATCAAACACTTGAAAAATGGCGTTATGTTCTGAATCCACGGGTAGCAATGTGGCGTTGTTGTCTTGAACGTAACGCATGAACAGATCGCCTGCTGAAACCAGGCATTCTTTATTGGCCAGCCCGATCGAGGCCCCGCGTTGTACAGCGCGTAGTGTGGGCTCTAAACCGGCCGAGCCCACAATCGCAGCCATAACCAAATCAGCATCAAGGGATGCAGCCTCCAGCACGCCGGTCCGACCACTTGCAACCGCAATACCGGTTCCTGACAAGGCATCCTTCAATAATCCATAGCTCGCGTCATCGGCCACAACCGCCAGTTCCGCATTGAGGCGCCTGGCTTGCTCGGCAAGCAATGTCACATTGGTATTGGCGGTGAGTGCCTTGACCTGGAAATGTTCAGGGGAGCGCTCGATAAGATCAAGGGTGTTACACCCGACAGACCCGGTGGACCCCAGGACCGTTACACTGCGTGGCTTGCAATTTCGATCAACCGACGGTGCTGTCGCATGTAGGGGCGTAACATTCTGCTCCATTCTTTGGTCCATTCTTTGGCCCATTTGCGGGTCTGCTGAGGGCTTCATAACCATAACCCACTATGGTCCTGAAACGCCCATCTGGCAACGCCTGCACCAATGGCTGCAGCAGCCAGACCATCGATGCGGTCTAGCACGCCGCCATGGCCTGGAATTATGGAACCTGAATCCTTTACGCCGAAATGACGTTTCGCGTGGGATTCGATCAAATCGCCGATCTGCGACACGACGGCCAACGCAATACTGATCATGACAATACGGACTGCGGAGTCAGAAGCTCCGAAATAGCGATAGGCCAGATATCCAATACCAGCCGCCGTCACAATACCGCCGATAAGGCCCGCCCACGTCTTTTTTGGGCTGATACGTGGTGCCAGTTTCGGCCCGCCAATGGTGGAGCCCGCCAGATAAGCCCCGCTATCGGTTCCCCATACCAGCGCAAATAACCAGCACACAACAATCAACCCGGTATCATCCGACTGCCTGAGCCATATGAGACACAACCCACATATAATCAAATAGGTCACGCCCGTGATCAGCCACACCAATTTTTTTGATTTATCAGCCTCATGGGCGCACATGCTGAACCATTCGATGATACCGATCAGGATCACAATGGCGACAAGGGCCTGGAACCAGACTCCGCCCAAATACACGAGCCCCAATGCAACGGGCGCCATGACAAGTGAGGAGAGTACGCGGAGTAGAAGTGGTGGCACGGGCCGTCCTTTGATTAGCCGCTGGTCGCGCCAAATCGGCGCTCGCGGTTCTGAAAGGCACCGAGGGCCTGATTGAACTGCGCCTCATCGAACTCCGGCCAATGACAATCGAGGAACATAAGCTCGGTATACGCCATTTGCCATAACAGGAAATTGCTGATGCGTTGTTCACCACTGGTCCGGATCAGTAAATCCGGTGCGGGAATCTCGCCCGTGGCCAGATTGGTCGAAATCATTTGCTCATCCACATCTTCGGGAGAAATTTCACCCGCCGCCACACGCGCAGCAATGGCCTGAACAGCGGTAACAATGTCATCCCGGCCGCCGTAACTCAATGCCAGCACAAGGGTCAATCCGGTGTTGTCAGCCGTATGGCACTCGGCATCTTCGATCAAGGCAACAATATCATCGCCCAGCGCGGCACGATTGCCGATGACGCGGAAACGCACATTGTTCTTGTGTAACTCAGCAATTTCCTTACGCAGGTAGTATTTCAGCAATCCCATTAAGTCGCTGATTTCTTCTGCCGGTCGTTTCCAGTTCTCAGATGAGAACCCAAATAAAGTCAAATATTGAACACCGGATTCCGTCGCGGCCCGGACGACGGCCCGTACAGAGTCTGCTCCACGCCGGTGGCCTTCAATACGTGGTAATCCCCTCGCCCTCGCCCAGCGACCGTTACCATCCATAATGATGGCCACGTGTACCGGCGCGGGCGCTGGATCAGAAGTTTTGAGGCTTACCGTGGTCATGGTTCAGGGTCACACCTGCATAATTTCAGTTTCTTTGTTGGAAAGAGTCTCGTCAATTTTGGCAATGCTGGCATCCGTCAGGTCCTGGATTTCCTGATCATAATCCCTGTGTTCATCCTGTGATATATCGCCATCTTTCTCAGCTTTCTTCAAACCATCCATGGCATGTCGACGCACATTTCGTATGGCGATACGGGCTTCTTCTGAATACTTGCCAGCCACTTTGGCCAATTCGGCACGGCGATCTTCTGTCAACGCGGGAATCGGCACACGAACGGTCTGGCCATCGATTTGCGGGTTCAACCCCAAACTCGATTCGCGGATAGCCTTGTCGACGGCATTAACCAGCGACTTGTCCCATACCTGTACCGTGAGCAATCGCGGCTCCGGTACACCGATGGTCCCGACCTGATTCATAGGCGTAGGGCTGCCGTAGGCATCAACCGAAATTGGCTCTAACAGGCTTGTCGCTGCGCGACCGGTACGCAACCCACCAAATTCCTGATGCAGGACTTCAATGGCACCGTCCATACGGCGGCCAGTGTCCTTCTTTAAGGCTGAAAAATTGAAATCTGACACTTTATTCTCCCTGAAATCTTCTTGGCTAATAATACCCGGCAATTCACCGGGAGCCAACAATTCCGCCTGTGTGTTATTAGGGGCGGGTTATTTTGTGCACGCTATTTTACGGTGGTACAATGGCCTTGACCACAGACCACATCGGCAAACGATCCCTCGGCGTGGATTGCAAAGACCAAAATTGGAATATCATTTTCGCGTGCCAGCGCTATTGCTGATGTGTCCATGACTTTCAGGTTCTGACTAAGCACATCCTGATAGCTGAGTTCTTCATACCGTTCTGCGGTTGGATCGAGATGTGGATCAGCGCTGTACACACCGTCGACCTGTGTGCCTTTCAACAGCGCATCACAATTCATTTCTGCCGCCCGTAGTGCTGCGGCGGTGTCTGTTGTGAAAAACGGGTTCCCTGTACCGGCAGCAAAGATAACGATTCGCCCCTTTTCCATGTGCCGCTCAGCACGGCGGCGAATATAGGGCTCGCAAACCATGGACATAGGGATCGCGGACATGACCCGGGTTGGTGCGCCCTTTGCCTCTAGCACGCTTTGTACGGCCAATGCGTTAATCACGGTGGCCAACATGCCCATGTAATCGGCTGTGGTGCGCTCAATGCCTTGCGCCGCACCGGATACCCCGCGAAATATATTTCCGGCACCGATGACCAGGCTAATATCCACGCCCATTTTATGAACTGCAGCGATTTCTGTACAAATGCGATCGACGGTATCCGGATCCAACCCGTACTCCCGTTCGCCAAGCAGACCTTCGCCGGATAATTTCAGGAGAACGCGTTTGTAGACCGGTTGTGCAGCCATATTTTTATCCATTACTGTTATTTAACCACGGCAGAATCAGTGGTTAAGCGTTTATAGCACGCTTGGACGAACAGGTATTCAGAAATGGAAAACGCGCCCGAAGGCGCGTTTTCCTAAATCCGTTAACCGCCGGCGGCGGCGGCCACTTCAGCCGCGAAATCCGATTCGTCCTTCTCAATCCCCTCGCCCAGTTTGTAGGCAACAAAGCGATCAACAACAACCGGAGCGCCAGCGTCTTTGGCGGCACCTTCAAGAACCTTCTCGACCCGAGTTTCACCGTCAATGGCGAATACCTGATCCAGTAGACAGATTTCTTCGTAGTATTTGCGAATACGGCCTTCGACCATTTTCTCAATAATTTCTTCGGGCTTTCCGCTTTCGCGGGCCTGATCAGAAAGCACGGTGCGTTCGCGTTCAACCAGTGCCGGATCAAGATCATCACGAGAGATCGATGCCGGGTTGGATGCCGCAATATGCATGGCGATCTGTTTGCCAAGGCCACTCAGCACATCTGCGTCGCCTGAAGATTTCAAGGCTACCAGAACGCCAATTTTTCCAATGCCCGGTACCAGCTGGTTGTGCAGGTAAGCAGACATTGTGCCTTCGTCCACGGAAACAACTTCTGCACGTCGCAGAGACATGTTCTCGCCAATCGTGGCGATCAGGTGTGTCAGCTGTTCTTCAACGTTGCGTTCTTCACCGGGGTAGCTTGCGGCTTTGATTTTATCCATGTCGCCACCCTGTTCCAGAGCAACCTTGGCGACGGTCAGCACAAACTGCTGAAAGGTTTCGTTACGACCAACGAAATCCGTTTCAGCGTTGATTTCAACCATGGCTCCAGCATTACCATCCACATGAACGCCGATCAGGCCTTCGGACGCTGTACGACCAGCTTTCTTGGCCGCAGCGCCAAGGCCCTTTGTACGGAGCCAGTCTACAGCCTGTTCCAGGTCACCATCTGTTTCGGATAGTGCTTTTTTACAATCCATCATGCCTGCGCCAGATGTCTCGCGCAGTTCTTTCACTAAAGCAGCCGTTATTGCAGCCATTTCAAGACCTCATATCATTCATAAGTTCAGATGCCGCTCTCATGAGCGACACAGTACAATTGGTTACCCGGTAAACTTAGGCTTCCTTGGGGGCTTCAGCAGGTGTTTCTTCTGCAACAGCAGCTTCCGCTACAACCGCTTCAGGAGCAGCTTCTTCTACAACAACCTCTTCCACAGCAGCCTCAACCGGTACTTCTTCGGCTTCGCCCAGATCGACACCACGATCCGTCATGGATTCCTGAATACCGTCCAGCACAGCGCCGGAAAGCAATTCACAATACGTGTCGATTGCGCGGATGGCGTCATCGTTGCCCGGTACGGGGTACGCGATGCCTTTTGGATCGCTGTTTGAATCGATCACACCGACCACAGGGATGTTCAGACAACCAGCTTCGTTAACCGCAATGGCTTCCTTATTGGTGTCGATAACGACCAGAATATCCGGTAGACCGCCCATATCCTTGATACCGCCAAGGGCACGTTCCAGCTTGTCACGCTCGCGGGTCATGTTCAAAAGTTCTTTTTTGGTCATACCGGCCAGTTCGTCACCAGCCAGCAGCTTTTCCAGTTCGTGCAAACGACGGATAGAATTGGAAATTGTCTGCCAGTTCGTCATCATACCACCCAACCAGCGATGGTTGACGTAGTACTGACCACAGCGCTGTGCGGCTTCGGCGACGCGGTCAGCGGCCTGGCGCTTGGTGCCAACAAACAGAACGCGACCACCACCGGCCACAACATCACGAACGGCTTTCATCGCCGCGTGAAGCATGGGGACAGTCTGCTGTAGATCGATAATGTGAACTTTGTTGCGATCGCCGAAGAGGTACGGAGCCATCTTCGGGTTCCAACGACGGGTGCTATGACCAAAGTGTACGCCAGCTTCAAGCAATTGGCGCATAGTAAATGTTGGCAGTGCCATGTTTTAGTTCCTATTCCGGTTATGCCTCCGCAGACGAAGAGTTCATCACATGATGAACACCGGAGCGACGGTCCGACGAATTTGCGTCGGCGCCGCATGTCTGCGTGCGAATTAGGGCGATGTTTACTGCTCTCTCTCCCATATTGCAAGGAGATATTGAGGGTTTTCTTTACGGTTCCATTACCGGGCTATTACCGGGCCAGGCGAACAAATCTGAACGCCAGCAACGTACCGGTAACGACCAGTCCGCCAGCCAGTCCAGTAAATATACCGGTAAAGCCGTACCCCATCGGAAACGTGAATATGTAGCCGCCACCAATGCCCAGCACCCAGTATCCAAACGCAGCCAGCCACAACGGCACAATGGTGTCCCGAATACCGCGTAACGCGCGTGATGCAATAGCCTGAAGGCCATCAAAGACCTGAAAAATACTGACCACATAGATCATGCTGCGGAAAGTATCTGAAATGAACTCAAAACCGGGGTCGTCTGTTTCCAGAAAAATCTCTACAATTTGCCGGCTGAAATTCAGGGGTATGAACATCAATAAGATGAGAAAACCGACACCAATGACCATGCTGACAACGCCTGACTGGCGCGCTGATTCCATACTACCGCGCCCAATGCCAAAGGCCACACGGACCATGGCGGCCTCTGCCAATCCCAACGCGGCCATAAATGGCACACCAAACCAGCTCTTCATAATTTCATAGCTAGCCAGAATATCTGCACCCAGCGTGCCGCAAATGACTGAGACGGTGAAAAACAAACTCGCTTCCAAAGCAACAATGCCAGCGACCGGAATGCCAAGCTTGATGATGTCACGGCACACAGCGCCATCGAACCGTATGCGCCCCCGAAACAGACCATACCCACGAAGCGCCGGGGTCAGATAAACATACCCCACCAATGAAATGAACATGGCCCATGCAACCAGGGATGTGGCCCAACCGGCCCCCGCGACCCCAAGCTCAGGAAAACCAAATCGGCCATGGACCAACGCGACCGTGAGCACATAGTTCAGCCAAACGGCGGAAACCGTAATCACCATAATCACACCTGTCTTGGCGATGGCCGTGGTGAAGTTGCGGAAACTGGTGAACCACAGGGTTGGCAAAATCATCAAGCTGATGGGAGGCAGGTATTGTTCTGCCAACGCGACAACTTCGGGGGCCTGTCCCAGTATCGTCAGAACAGGTCCGAAATTCCACACCAGTATGGTGGCCGGAATACCGATGGCGGTTGCGATCAACAAGCCTTGCCGTGTGGCATGGCCGCCGGCGGGCTTATCCCTCGCCCCTTCTGCATTCGCCACAAGTACACCAACCACGGACAGCAAGCCCATGATGACAACAACCAGTTCCATGGTGAAATCACCAGCGATACCGACCGCGGCCAGTTCCTGATACCCCAACCGGCCCACCACGATTTTTGTGGTGATGAACATGGCCATTTCGGCCAAGTAAGCGGCCACCAACGGCATGGCAATCTTCAGCAATATGGAAGTTTCTTCCTTTTTGCTGGGAACCGAAGGCGCTGTGGTATGGCCTAATTCATCCGGTGTGGGCGTGGTCATTGGACACTTGCTCAAGATTGGGGTCGATCAGAACTGCACCGTTTTCATGGATTGGTGTGAGAAGCAAGCAGTGCATGAGGGATTAGGGGCTGACCCAACCGCCACTGGCATCCAAAATAGCGCCGGTAACATAGGATGATTCATCCGAAATCAGCCACATGGCTACATCTGCTATTTCACGAACTTCACCCGGGCGTTTCAAGGGCACTTGCGCCATGACCCAGTCTAGCCATTCAGGATGTTCAACCATCCATTTCTTATTCATCTCGGTCATGGTTGCTCCGGGGCGCAGGCAGTTGACCCGAATGCCTTCGGCCGCCTGCTCGCGCGCGAGACCGACGGTAAACACATCCACCGCTCCTTTTGAAGCCGCATAGTCCACGTAGGACCCCGCCCCGCCATGCTTGGCCGCCGCCGATGAGACGTTGACGATTACACCACCACCTCCGCCATGTCGTTTTGCCATGCGTCGAATAGCCGCACCGGCACATATGAATGGCCCCAGCACGTTGACTTCCATCAGTCGCTTCGTTTTAGCCACGTCCAGTTCATCAACGGGACCGGTGCTGCCCGATGTTCCCGCATTGTTGATAAGGGCTGTTACCGGACCGAGTTGTTCATCAACACTGGCAAACATGGCCTCGACTTCATCAGAAGAAGACACGTCGGCCTGTACAGCGATCGCTTTTCCGCCCGCATTCATGATGTCATCAACCACGACCTGCGCTTGGTCTGCGCCACTGGCATAATTCACAGCAACGTCCCACCCCTTGGTTGCAGCCACTCGGCAAATCTCCGCCCCGATCCCCCGACTGCCGCCGGTTACAAGCAAAACAGACATATAAACTCCCTTAACTGAAAATCAGATCAAAAATTTGGGCAAATCGGACACACGCATGCATCCAATCTGGGCCAAGGTTATCTCAAACTCGGCCTTCAACACGTTCATCACATGATCCGCCCCTTTTGGCCCCATGGCAGCCATAGCAAACATAAAGGCCCGGCCCAGTAAGACGAAGTCTGCCCCACTGGCCATCATACGGGCTACATCAAGGCCTGATCGAATACCACCATCAGCCAACAGCGCTATTTCAGGGCCAACCGCTTCACGCATTTGCGAGATCAGTTGTGGTGCCGTCAATGCAGCATCCAGTTGCCGCCCGCCATGATTGGAAATGATAATGGCATCGGCACCAATGCTTTTTGCCAACTGGGCGTCAGACGGATCCAGCAAACCTTTGACCACCAGCTTGCCTGGCCACAAATCACGAAACCGTTTCAGGCGATCTTGTGTCACCGGCACATTCACCAGATCGGCCAAATATTCCGCTGTTGAATCGAGGCTGGCATTCACGGGCATATAAGGTGTGAATGTGCGGAACTGAGGCACGCCTGCGGCCGCACTCGCCAAGGCCCAGGCAGGACGCTGAACGATTTGGCAAATTGTCTGCCAATCGAAATGTGGCGGCACCGATAAACCATTCTTCATGTCGCGACCGCGCCTTGTGGTGGTCGGAATATCCACCGTCACTACCAGGACCTCAGCCCCGGCAACGCCCGCGCGCTCAATAATCGACTGATTAACATCATCGTCCTTGGTGATATAGATCTGAAACCAGTGGCAGGTTCCCGCCGCCGCAGCGATGTCTTCCACACTGGACGTGGCAAAACCGCTTAACGTAAAGGGCAGATTATGGTTCTTGGCGGCAACGGCCAGGTGCTCAGGCGATTTAGGCCAGATCAGCCCACTAAACCCAATGGGCGCTACCCCGAAAGGTGCGTCGTAAACATGCCCGAACAAGGCATGACTACAATCCGGGTTATCTGTGCTTTCCCGCAAATAGTGCGGGCTAAATTTGATATCGGCCATGGAAGACCGGTTTGATTGCAAGCACGCCTCGTCACCAATTCCACCCACCAGATAATCATAGGCGAACTTCGGAATGCGTTTTTTCGCGATTCGCTCCATATCTGAGACGCACGGGAATTTCTGATCAAGAGTCACGACTTGCAAAACATCCGGTTGGTTTCCAGGGAAGCTCTTTTACTCAACGGTGGCGTCAACTGTACGCGCCGCGCAGTAGCGGATCAATGGACCGATCCTGTTGCAGTCGATCTGCGGTGATCCGAAGGGTGCTGTGGAAATCACCGCGCTCTACCTGTATCCACTGTAACCAACGGCGGCCATTGACGGTCAAGTCCGTGCGGCCGTGCAAAATACGGTGGTTATCAAACACCGCGATATCGCCGGGCTGCAGCGTTAAGTGGATCATGCGGTCCGGGTCTTCGGCCAACTGCAACAATCGTTTCATGCCGCGGTAATAGGCCGGTATCTGATCCGGTGATATAGACGCCGGTGCGGCAACCCGATCATTGATACGAATGCCGGTGACGTTGTGGAACTCATCCACCGATATGACCGGGAATTCCGCAATCAGGTCGACATCATCGGCAAAATGTCGTCTGAACATCTGTCGATTTTGGGCCAACGCCGCAAAACCCTCGGGGTCTTCGGTCCGTAAAACATCGGCAATTTCAAAGCCGTCCATAAAGATGGACGAGCCGGCCCCGGTGACGTCGGTCTCAACACAATGGAAAAGCAGGATGCCGGATGGAGAGGCCCGATAGGGTTCATCCGTGTGAGCTTTCAGGGCAACTGTTCTGTTGCCAACGCTTTGTTTGCTGTGATCCACGACCAGATCCTGCACCCGGCCAAAATTGCTTTCCTGGATATAACCGACCTTGCCAGCGAATGCCTCCAGCGTCCCCGCCTCAGCGGAAGCCCCTTTCAGGAAGCAAAGTCCGCAATCTCGCACATGGTGCAGCATTTCAAGAAACGAGCTGTCGCCTGAATTGACGGCATCAAATGACATGCTGGCGGGGGTTGCCCGAAAATCATCATCCCATAATGTGGGCACAAAGGCCCGAGCACGACGTGCATCGTCATCATAGGCATGCCGTGACAACCAAAGAGCCGTGAACTGGCTTTCGTGACCATCGGTCCAGGTAATCTGTAAATCGCCGCTACCTATATCGACAACTTCGGGCGCAACATTCAAATCGAGTTCGGAAAGGCGCAACGAACGACGCCCCGTTGATGGTTCACCACAATCGGTACAGCGACAGTTGTCGCGTAACCAAATATGATGAAATTGCGATGACCGACCATCTGACCATGTGAGTATGGTCGAGGCCGTATCCATATCTGCGCGGGTGAGTGTCTTCATGGGAAGTCAATGTATCGGAAGCGCGACGTTTGGCGAGTGAAAACGTTTTGTCCCAACGTGTTCACATATTCACGCGTCACATATTTACGTGTCACTGGTACCCTTACGACGCAGATCATCAGCCAGTTCTACCCAATCCACATGTTCATCCCAGTGCACGTGTCCTTGCGGTTTGATATCGGCATGCTGCTCATCCAGCGTGGCCAGATAGAAATGGATTTCATCTGGGTAGCGTGTGGCGGTAAAAGCCATGGGCGTGCCACAGGTAGAACAGAATAAACGGCGCACGCCTTCTGATGACGCATAGGCTGCCGGTTGTTCGCTGGTAAAGCTGTAGGCCTCGTTTGGTACGCCAATAAACGTGGTGAAGGCCGACGCTGTATTTCGCCGACAGCTTTCACAATGGCAATGAGCGCACCAGTTTACCGGGCCGCTGAACGCGTATGTTATAGCGCCACACAAGCAACGCCCTGTCTTGGCTGCATCGTCTCCTGCCATGCTCTATCGCTCCACTTCCTGCACATCCAGAACCCCTTGCAGGGACCGCACCGCCATCAAGACCTGCGGCGATACCATATAACGATCCTTCAAGGGGATAATGACGTCTTCCTCATTCCAGGCGCCTTCCTTGTCGCGAATTCTAGCCACGATCTCCACTTTGCCTTTCCCCTTTCCCCCGTAGGACAAAACTTCTTTCAAGGGTGACAAGGGGTGTTCGGAATCCACAATCACACGCATGGTCGCCGTGGTGTTCTTCGCCCGTTCGTCCAGCGGTTCCATAAGCTGAACCGTAAAACGCGGCATTTCGCCTTCGAACTGTACCGTCGCCTTCACGAACAACGATTGCCCGATCTCAAGAATGTCACGGGCCTGATTAAGCGTTTCAGAGAACACCGTGATTTCAAATACCCCGGTGGGGTCCGACATTTGCACGAACGCATACCGGTTGCCCTTAGCCGACACGCGTTCTTTTTTTCCGATGACTGTACCCGCAATAGTGACAGCACCATCTTCGCCAGCCGCCAGGATATCAGCCACCGGACGAACACGAAGGCGTTTCAGAACACTGTCATAAGCATCCAGCGGGTGGGCCGACAAATAAAACCCGATGGCATCAAACTCTTCACGCAACTTATCCATGGGCGACCAGTCAGCGATATTGGGTAACTCAATCGCAGGAACCTCGGCCCCTTCACCACCAAACAATCCCATCTGGTCATCGGTACGTTCGCTCATGGCCAAACTGGCATGACGCATGATCAGTTCAACATTGGTATTCAACTGGCGTCGGTTATAGCCAAAGCAATCGAGCCCCCCTGCCCTGATCAGGTTTTCGATTTGCCGTTTGTTGGTGTGACTGGTATTTAGTCGATTGATGAAATCGCTCAGGTCTTCGAATGGGCCATTTTCGTCACGTTCTGCCACCATTGACGACATCGCGGCTTCGCTCACATTTTTAACCGCCCCAAGGGCGTATCGGATCGCACTGGTTCCATCGCTGTTTTTTTCAACGGCAAACATGGGCTTGGATTTGTTTACATCTGGCTGAAGCAACTTGATCCCTAGGCGGTCCAGTTCCTGGCGAAAGATATTCAGTTTATCCGTGTTGCCCAAATCGAGGGTCATGGATGCGGCCATAAATTCAACCGGATACTGGGCTTTCATATAAGCGGTTTGGTAGGCAACCAAAGCGTAAGCCGCCGCATGTGATTTGTTGAAACCATAGCCGGCGAACTTATCCACCAGATCAAAAATTTCATCAGCCCGCTTTTCAGGCACACCCTTTTCACAAGCACCTTTCACAAAAATGGCCCGTTGTTGATCCATTTCCGCCTTGTCTTTTTTGCCCATGGCCCGACGTAGTATATCGGCACCGCCCAGAGTATAGCCCGCCAGCACCTGGGCGATCTGCATGACCTGTTCCTGGTAAATGATGATACCGCCGGTTTCAGTCAGGATGCCTTCCAGACTGGGGTAGAGATAATCGGGCTCCTCAACACCGTGTTTCCGGTTGATAAAGCTGGGGATGTTGTCCATGGGCCCCGGTCGGTACAGGGCCACCACAGCAATAATATCTTCAAACGTATCGGGCTTCAGGTTCCGCAACACATCGCGCATGCCCGCACTTTCCAACTGGAATACACCAGTGGTTTCCCCGCGCCCCATCATGGTAAAGCTATCTTCATCATCGAGTGGGATTTTGGATACATCTACGTCTGAGCCGTCGCCCCGTTCACGCACCAGCTTTTCCGCCGTGGAAAGTACGGTCAGGGTCTTGAGACCCAGAAAATCAAACTTCACCAAGCCCGCCGATTCGACGTACTTCATGTTATAGCCGGTTACCGGCATGTCGGAACGCGGGTCCCGGTAAAGCGGAATCAAGTTGTCCAACGGCCTGTCGCCAATCACCACGCCAGCCGCATGGGTCGACGCATGCCGGTTCAGGCCTTCCAGTTGCAGCGCAATTTTGATCAACCTGTCCACATCCGCATCTTCACGGATCAGACGGCGAAGCTCCTGCTCACTGGTTATGGCTTCGCTCAGCGTGACGGGGTTTGCCGGGTTATTGGGGACCATCTTACAGATACGGTCAACGTACCCATAAGGCATCTCCAGAACCCGCCCCACATCGCGAAGTACGGCGCGGGCCTGTAATTTACCAAAGGTGATGATCTGGGCCACGTGGTCGCGACCATATTTTTCCTGCACGTAACGAATGACCTCGTCACGGCGGTCCTGACAGAAATCTATATCGAAATCCGGCATGGACACACGTTCAGGGTTTAGGAACCGCTCGAACAGCAATCCCCAACGCAATGGATCCAGATCCGTAATCGTGAGCGACCAGGCCACCACTGATCCGGCGCCGGAACCACGCCCCGGCCCAACCGGAATGCCCTGTTCCTTGGACCAGTGGATGAAGTCCCAAACGATCAGGAAGTATCCGGGGAATCCCATATCCGAGATCACCTTAAGCTCAAAATCCAGGCGTTCTCTGTACGGCTTTGCGGTTTCTTCTTTTTCCGCCTCGCTCATGCCTTCTGTATACACATGGTCAGTAAGGCGCTGGTCCAGACCAGCAATAGAGTGAGCACGCAACTCATCCACTTCATTGCGGCCTTCACCACAATCAAAAGGCGGTAGCAGCGGATCAATCTTGTTCACCTTGAAGGCGCAACGCTGGGCAATGACCAACGTGTTATCGATCGCTTCGGGCAGGTCATCAAACAGTCGACGCATTTCGCGAGCGGATTTGAAGTAATGTTCAGGAGTCAGTCGGCGACGGTCTGCTTCTGCCACGTGCCGCCCTTCGGCAATGCAAACCAGCGCATCATGCGCCTCATACATATCACGGTTGGGGAAAAAGACCTCGTTGGTTGCCACGAGTGGTAAATCCATGTCGTAGGCAAATGCCAGGAAGGCCTCTTCTGTTTCCTGTTCCGCCTCGGTACCGTGGCGTTGCAACTCAACATACAGGTGGCCTTTAAAGGTTTCGGTCAACCTCTCCATGAGAGCCGTCGCCTCAACCTTGCGGCCAAACCGCAATAACTCACCCACCGGGCCTTCCGCCCCGCCGGTCAAAACGATCAGGCCATCGTTATATTGGGCTAGATGATCGAACGTCACATGCGGATCATGTGCATCATCCGTTTCCAGATAGGCGGCACTCAACAGCTTCAGTATATGGCCATACCCTGTCTCATTTTTGGCTAGGAACACCAGAGGTTGGGTAATGGAATCATCCTGGCCGAATGCAGCCGCCACAGCGGTGTTAGCTTTGGATTTTTCGCCTTCAACCCGGACCGACAACTGAATACCGATGATGGGTTGTATGCCACTGCCTACAACAGCACCGGAAAATTCCATGGCACCAAATAGATTGTTGCTGTCTGTTACGGCGACCGCGGGCATGTGGGCATCCCGGCATAGACTGCCAAGGTCCTTCAGACGCACAGCCCCTTCCGACAGGGAATAGGCGGAATGCACTCGTAAATGGACGAAATCAGCATGCTTGGTCATGCATAAGGATTCCACACTACGGTGCCGGAGTCTTGCGGGATTCTGCCCTCGGCTTGTGAATTCTGGGGATAAGGTTTGGATTCAACACATTGTCGGGCCCTGTTGAATGCCCAAAACCCAACACGTATTCTGAAACAACGCCCCAACGGTTCGAATAATGGCGAATCCCTTAGGGCCGTGACGCCAGCTATGAGTTGATTGCATACCTGTGGTGCAAACATGGCATTGGTGCATTTCTGACAATTACCTTACATATCACTTCATGAACAAACATCTGTTCACCTCATTTACCGAAAAGGACTAAAATCATGGCACTCGTAAAATTCATCAAAAATATTGTTTCTCCTTCTGCCAACGAAGAATTGGCAAAACTCGATGCACACCTACTGGCAGATATTGGTTTCAGCACCGCTTATGCGCGCACCAATTGTGTTCGCATGCCTGCTGATCTGGGTATTCGCCTGGTTTAATTCAGTACCCTCAAGAAATTTATCAACGGCCCGGTGTATTTGATCCGGGCCGTTTTTGTTTTTGGTGCTCTAATCGCCAACCATTAACTGGCGATTAGTACGGATCATGGCTTGAATTTCTCGCACGTACGCATCACCACGCTCGGAATACGATTCAAGACCAACAGCCAGTTCTATCCCTGTGGCTGTCCGGCCTTGCTGGCGTGCTTGCCACCTGATTTTACGTAACCGGTTATAGGCCCGGGTGCTATTGATATTCATGAGGTAGGCTCGGACGGAATCGTTAACTGAACGGTAAGCGGCGACCTCGTGGTTTTTATCCTCATCGCGCCTGTCGGGAACCAGGCCGCAGCCTGCCTGGAAGCACCACTGCCCGAACATATTGTTGCCCATTTGTGAAAATCGTGACTGCCCCCAGCTTGATTCATTAGCACTCTGGCCCAGAACGAGCGTAAGCGGAACAGCGTCAACGCGTTTCAAGAGTTGCGTCCACTCTTTCCCTGTCCAATCCACACCGTAGTCAGAGGCCACGTTGGTTAGCCAATTGGCGTTCTTGCCATTTTTTTTCATGACCAGTATTCGTGACCTTAACGCCAGAACGAGATCGTTTTCAGCTTCAATCACAGGGCGCATAAAGTCGAAAAATGCCTTTTTTCTGGCTTTGATAGCCATGCGGTCATCCAGCACCAAATCATCCGCATCGTGGAACCCGATGCCATTCGTGGCGGTGTATTCGTAACCCAGGTAGCCCATGCTGCCCGCCGTGATCACGAGCGCTAGTCCAACACCAACCACCAACCGGTCCGCACACCGCATGGCGCAGCAAATATAATGTCGGCATTTAAAAATTAGATCTGCGGACGTCACCAAGGTTGCTCCCTTAATTCTTTAGCAAGCAGCTATGCCGCCATCACATATCTGAAATGTAATAATGGCATTAGTGAAAATACACAAACCGTCGTACATGTTGGTTAACAGCGTTGCTTGTTCAAAGACTCATGCAGCCTATTCACACTCAACATATTTGCCAAAAGGATTAATGCCATGAAATTGATAACAGCACTCAAAAACTTCGTTGCCCCATCTGCTGCCGCCGACCTGGCAAAATTTGATGCCCACCTGCTGGCAGATATGGGATTTAACACAACCAATGCCCGGACCGCCGTTATTCGCACCCCTCTTGAGGCCGGTGTTCGTCTGGCCTGATGCCGGCATTGCCTAAGACGCCTAAGATGATGGTTATGTAAGACAATGACGGTCCGCCTATTCGGTGGGCCGTTTTGTTTAATAGATATACGAACCCAAAAGCGAGATTTCCGATGCCTGATGAAGAACACCCATTGAACGGTCCACACCCGACTGATTGAGTACGACGGTCTGCTGTTTTAACACTATTCCATGTGCATCCATTGTAATTGCTTGCTTTTTCGGTGATTAAGCATTCGAATTCGAAATGGAAGCTAAAACAGAGTGTGTTGAGGACGGTGGCCGTGAATAAGCCTGTGGCGCAAGAAACTATATTGATTGTTGATGATGAAAAAACAATCCGTACGGTATTATCCTGTTTTCTCAACGATATCGCCAATGTGCATACGGCTTCTGATGGCAAAATGGCCGTAGCGGCTGCCGTTGAACTCATGCCGAATTTAATTCTTCTCGATATTTCCATGCCGGACATGGATGGGTATGAAGTCTGTAGGCGACTAAAGGAAATTCCGCAAACATCCCAGATTCCGATTATCTTCATAACCGGAAATGATAGTTCGGATGATGAAGAGCGTGGACTTGCAATGGGCGCAGTGGACTTCATCAAAAAGCCATGTTCGCCCTCAGTTGTCCGTTTCCGGGTCACAAACGTTTTACGGCTGCATCAAATACAACGTGAACTGGAGCATCTTGCTGCAACCGATCCCTTGACCGGAACCAATAACCGTCGCCAGTTCATGATGGTAGGGCAGACCGAATTTCTCCGAAGTCGGCGGTATAAAAACCCACTCAGCATTCTGATGATGGATATCGATGATTTTAAATCTATCAACGACAATTATGGTCATGGCACCGGTGATGAAGCCTTGAAGATGGCGGTGAATACGTTCACCTCGGCACTGCGCGCAGAAGACACGCTGGGCAGACTTGGCGGTGAGGAATTTGCGGCCCTCCTGCCAGAATCAGGTATCGAGAGCGCCTGCGTGCTAGCCGAACGGCTACGTGCTGCCATTGGTGCCGCAGTGCTGGATACGTCAGAAGGCAGTGTGAGTTTTACCGTGAGCATCGGTGTTAGTGAATTGAAAGATGACGACGACGATATTCTTTCCGTGCTGGGCCGGGCTGACAAATTGTTATACGCCGCCAAGGAAAACGGTCGTGATCGAGTCGAATACACTGGACGATAAGTGACCTGTTAAAGACCATTGTCACGGCGACAATACTTTCGTTGACATGCAAGGGGAACGGGCTAAGTCATTCATCACATTAATTTTATCGGGATTTTTTTGTGAAGACTCATCGCCCCCACTCCGATTCATTAAAACAACAAGAGGCTCACGCCGGCTTTTTCTCTGGATGCCTCGATATTTTACCAATGGCCGTAGGTGCAGCCCCGTTTGGCGTTATCATCGGTGCCATGGCGATTCAAGCCGGTCTTGAACCGTGGGAAATCGTCTTTATGGGGGCTGTTGTGTTTGCCGGTGCGGCCCAGTTCATTGCCCTTGATATGTGGACCAGTGCCCTGCTACCGGGATCTGTGGCTTTGGCCATTATCGGCACCACGCTCATGGTCAATCTGCGTCATATCCTCATGGGGGCCGCCGCCGCTCCACACATTCGTGGCATTACGCCCTGGGTCCGGTATCCATATCTTTACGTGATGGCTGATGAGACTTGGGCCATGACCATCAGGCGAGCGCGCGTGAACAACGATCTCGGGCCCGCATACCTAGCCGGTTTAGCCTTGCCGTTTTATTTGAACTGGTTGGTCTGGAGTTACGTTGGCACCCAGATCGGGGATGTGATCAACGATCCGGCGGTATACGGGTTTGATTTCGTATTCACCGCTGTTTTCGTAACCCTCATATTCGGTTTCTGGAAAGCGGACAGGCATTTGCTACCCATCATTGTCAGCGCCATGATCGCATTGCTTGCCCGCGAAGTATTACCCGGGACCTGGTATATCTTTGCCGGCAGCGTCGCTGGTGTTCTGACGGCTATCATAACATACCGAGAACCGAGCCATGAATGACATGAGTCTGTTTCAGGAACTATACAGTGATGCGGGCGTTGCCCCGTGGTTAGTCATGGTTGGCATGGCGGTGGTTACGTCGGCCACAAGGTTTTCGGGGTACTGGGCCTTGGGTAGGCGGCGATTGAGCGCCCGTACTGAATCAGTTCTGGCTGCCGTGCCTGCATCCGTGTTGACGGCGATTGTCGCCCCCATGGTATTGGCGACCGGGTTTTCGGAAAGTCTGGCAGCATTGATCACAATCGCATTGGCATGGCGATTTCCAACATTGGTCGCTATTGCGGGTGGTGTGGCAAGTGTGGTGGTGCTCAGAAACCTGATCTAGACATCGACAAGAGTCCCATGTTCCAGCCGCACAATGCGGTCCATGGATCGAGCCAGTTCCGGATTGTGGGTCGCAATAACGCAGGCCAGTCCGGCACTTTTCGCAATCTTCACCAAAAGCGCAAAAACCTCACCCGACGTATCAGGATCCAGGTTACCCGTGGGTTCATCGGCCAGCAGAACACGCGGGGCATTGGCCAACGCACGCGCCATGGCCACCCGTTGTTGTTCACCACCCGACAAACGGGCCGGCCGATGTTTGGCCCGTTCGGAAAGCCCCATTAGCTTCAACAGCTTAGCGGCGCGGGTGCGGGCTTCTGATTTTTTCAGGCCGGTGATCATTTGCGGTACAATGATGTTTTCAAGCGCCGAGAATTCCGGCAATAAATGATGGTGCTGATAGACAAAACCCAGATACTCACGGCGGATACGAGTGCGCTCATCATCGTTCATGGTGGCACATTCTTCGCCGCACACAACAACACGGCCAGCATCCGGTTGTTCAAGCAGGCCAGCAATATGTAACAGGGTGGATTTGCCCGATCCTGACGGCCCCACAAGGGCCACCATTTCCCCGGCTCGTACAGACAGGTCGACCGATCGCAACACTTCCAGTTTGGTCCGCCCCTGACGGAAGGTGCGCTTTACCCCTTGCAGGGAAAATACAATATCGTTTTGTACCTCACTCATATCGCAGGGCCTCAGCCGGATCGGTACGGGCGGCGCGCCATGATGGGTAGAGCGTTGCCAAAATGGATAGCCCCAAGGCCATGAGTACGATAGCGGTGACTTCAACTGGATCAACAACGGCGGGTAGCTGTGACAGAAAGTAAATTTCGGCGGCAAACAGATCGCTACCGGTCAGGCCTTGAATCCACTGGCGGATGGTTTCGATATTGGCGGCAAATGATAATCCGGCGACGAAACCGCCCAATGTGCCTATCACCCCAATGCTGGTCCCACTGATAAAGAAAATTCGCATGATGGTGCCACGCGTAGCCCCCATGGTGCGCAGGATGGCAATATCGCTGCCCTTGTCCTTCACCAGCATGATCATGCTGGAAATGATGTTGAAGGCAGCCACCACAATGATCAGGGTCAGAATCAAAAACATCACATTCCGCTCTACCTGAATGGCGTTGAAGAAACTGGCGTTGGCCCGCTGCCAATCATGGATGCGCATGGACGGTCCGGTAACTTTGGCGATATCGCGGGTCATGGATGGCGCGTCCTGGGGATTGTCCAGGAAAACCTCCAGGTTGCTGATCCCTTTTTTCATGGAGAAATAAACTTGCGCGGCTTCAAGAGGCATGAACACAAAACCTGAATCGTACTCGTACATGCCCACGTCAAACAACGCCACAACCTGGTACGACTTCATGCGCGGCACCGTGCCGAAGGCTGTAACCGTGCCTTTGGGTGAAATCAGATTAACGTTGCCGCCCACCGGCACCCCTAATTTGCGGGCTAACCTTCTGCCGATAACGATGCTATTATTTCCTTCGAAGCTGCTTAGGTCGCCAGCGACGATGTTGCTTGCCACCAGTTCGCGTCCGCGCAGGTCACTGGGTTCCAGTCCCCGCACAACTGCACCTTGTGACACTCCGTTGTGGGTAGCCATGACCTGGCCTTCGACCAGCGGACTGACAGCAATAACACCGGGAACGGCTTGAAGTCGCTCGCGTAATGGCTCGTAATCGGTGAGAGAGCGTGATTGCGCTGAGACGTTCAGGTGGCCATTGATGCCGAGAATACGGCTCAGCAGTTCTTCTCGGAACCCGTTCATAACCGACATAACGATGATCAGGGTGGCAACGCCAAGTCCGATTCCCAGCAAAGAAAACCATGCAATAACCGAGATGAAGCCTTCCTGACGGCGGGCCCGCAGGTACCGCATGGCTAACATCCATTCAAAGGCTGAGAACATGGATATCCTTTCTGTGCCGTTATGCCGTCATGCGGGAAAGAGCTGATTCGATACTCAAATCTTCCCGTTCACCAGTGGCGCGGTTTTTCAATTCCACCATGCCGTCTTTCAGGCCGCGTGGACCGGCGATGATCTGCCATGGCAAACCGATCAGGTCCATGTCGGCGAACTTGCCGCCGGCTCTGATTTCCCGGTCATCCATGAGAACCTCCACACCGGCCGTCTGTAGATCATTATAGATACCGTCACAGGCGGCATCGCAGGCCTCGTCACCGGTTTTCAAATTGATCAGGCCGACCTTGAACGGCGCAATGCTTTCCGGCCAGATAATGCCGTCATCATCGTGGGATGCTTCAATCACGGCACCAACCAGGCGAGATACGCCAACACCGTATGAGCCCATCGACACAGTGGCTTCACCGCCTTCCGCCGTGGTTACCTTGGCCCCCAACGGTTCGGAATAATTGGTGCCGAAATGGAATATGTGGCCCACTTCGATGCCGCGCGCGGTGATCAGATCATCACCAAGCGCCGCTTCTTGTTCCGGATCCCGCATTTCATCTGTTGCGGCGTATTTGGATGTGAACGTATCAACCATCGGCTGGAGATCACTGTCATAGTCCACGTCTGTACCGACCCAGTCCATGCTGATGTAATCTCGGTGACAGGCGATTTCGCTTTCCCCTGTATCAGCGAGGATCAGGAACTCGTGGCTCATATCACCACCGATTGGACCTGTATCCGCCTTCATGGGAATGGCTTTCAGACCTAACCGGTCATAGATACGCAGGTAATTCACAAAAAACTTGTTATAGGAAACGCGACCGGCGGCGTCATCTATATCGAATGAATAGGCATCCTTCATCAAGAATTCACGCCCCCGCATGACACCAAACCGTGGCCGCACTTCGTCTCGGAATTTCCACTGTATATGATACAGCATCTTCGGAAGCTCTTTGTACGACTTGGCCGCATCGCGGAAAATTTCGGTAATCTGTTCTTCGTTGGTGGGTCCGTACAGCATATCACGACCATGGCGGTCCTGAATGCGTAGCATTTCCGGCCCATAGGCATCATAGCGCCCACTTTCCCGCCATAAATCAGCCAGCTGGATTGTTGGCATCAACATTTGCTGACAGCCCATGGCGGCCTGTTCTTCTTCGACTACGCGCTGAATATTCATCAGCACTTTGTGCCCCATCGGCAACCACGAGTAGATACCCGCACTGGATTGGCGGACCATGCCAGCGCGCAGCATCAAACGATGCGAGACAATCTGTGCTTCGGAAGGGTTTTCTTTCAGCGTGGGCAAGAAATAACGTGATAGGCGCATGGAACTACTTTCTAAGACTAACGGAACGGTTCAAATCAATAATGCCGGACTTTATGAAACCCCCCGCTTATTGTCCATGCATGAGATGGGATGAATGCGGTTATTTCAAGGCGTTTGCATGGCTACTGTGGCCAGTGATTTCAGCATATTTCGCACCCCGGCCAGACGGGCTTCCACGTCATCCCACTTGCGCATAAAGACCAGCTTGTGATCGGGCCGCAATTTAACGGTGCCCCGATGCTCCTGAATCAGGCTGACCAAGCCTGCTGGATTGGCGAAGTCGTCGTTTCGAAAACTGATGACAGCCCCTTTGGGGCCAGCGTCAACTTTCTCAACATTTGCTTCCCGGCACAGGGCTTTAATGGCGACGGTTTGTAACAGATTTTCGGTTTCTTCGGGCAGTGGTCCAAACCGGTCGATCATTTCGGCGGCCAGCCCATCAATCTCGTCACGATCACTAAGCTTGGCGATACGGCGGTACAGCCCCATCCGCACCGGCAGGTCGGCTATGTAGTAATCCGGAATCAGCACGGCCAGCCCCACATTGATCTGAGGGCTCCAGTCATCGCTGGTAGGATCATCGCTGACCAGCCCACGGGCTTCGGCTACGGCTTCTTCCAGCATTTGCTGGTAAAGCTCGAAACCAACCTCACGGATATGCCCCGATTGTTCATCACCCAACAGGTTGCCCGCGCCCCGGATATCCAGATCGTGACTCGCCAGTGAGAATCCAGCCCCCAGATGATCCAGTGTCTGCATGACTTCCAGGCGTTTTTCCGCCGCTGGCGTCAGCTTCATGCCGGGTGGTAGCGTGAGATAAGCATAAGCCCGGGTCTTGGACCGCCCCACGCGACCGCGCAACTGATACAACTGCGCCAACCCGAAGCGGTCTGATCGGTGAATAATGATGGTATTCACCCGCGGCATGTCGAGGCCGGATTCAATAATATTAGTGGCCAGCAGCAAATCAAACCCGCCGTCATAAAATGACGTAACAGCATCTTCTAATGCGCTCGGTGGCATTTGGCCGTTGACCACGGTTATGGTGATTTCCGGCACCAGTTCACGGATTTCCCGTTCTATCTTTTCCAGATCAGCGATGCGGGGGCATACATAGAATGTCTGACCACCCCGGTATCGTTCGCGCAGGATCGCCTCTCGAATGACCACTGGATCAAAGGGCAATACATAAGTTCGCACCGCCAACCGGTCCACAGGTGGTGTGGCGATCAGGCTCAGGTCCCGGATACCAGACAGCGCCAGTTGCAACGTGCGGGGTATGGGGGTCGCACTCAACGTCACCACATGCACATCGGCTTTAAGTTGTTTCAGGCGTTCTTTATGGGCCACCCCGAAGTGTTGTTCCTCATCAATGACCAGCAGCCCCAAATCACGAAACGCCACATCTTTAGCCATCAAGGCATGGGTACCGATCACAATATCGACGGTGCCCTCTTCCAGTCGTCGCTTGGTTTCCTTGGCGTCCTTGGCAGAAACCAGACGAGATAGCTGCCGGATTTCCACAGGAAACCCTTTAAACCGTTCAACGAAATTTTCGTAATGCTGACGGGCCAGCAATGTGGTGGGCACGACAACGGCAACCTGTTTACCTTCCATTGCCACCACGAATGCCGCCCGTAACGCGACCTCGGTTTTACCAAAGCCCACATCCCCACAAACCAAACGATCCGTATTGCCACCACTGGATAAATCACCGATCACCGCATCGATAGCCCGTTGCTGGTCTTCCGTTTCGACAAAGGGGAATCGGGCACAGAACTCATCGAATATTCCGGTTTGGGGATTAAGGGGCGCTGAGGTTTTGAGTGCCCGAGCGGCGGCAACGCGGATCAGTTCAGCCGCCATTTCCCGAATGCGGTCTTTCAGTTTGGATTTACGGGCCTGCCATGCGGCACCACCCAGACGGTCCAGTTGAGCGCCTGCGTCTTCTGACCCGTAACGCGAAATCAGCTCAATGTTCTCAACGGGCAAGAATAACCGGTCGTCACCGTGATAGGTAAGTTGAAGGCAATCATGTGGCGCGCCACCGGCTTCGATGGTGAACAGACCATCAAACTGGCCGATACCATGATCAGCATGAACCACCAGATCGCCCACATTCAGGGCAGCCGCATCGGCGATAATGTTTTCCGGTTTCACGCGCTGGTGACGGGGGCGGCTCATGCGCTCGCCCAGAATATCCTGTTCAGTGATAAGCGCGATGCCGGGCGCTACAAACCCACGCTCAAACTCGCTGATGCATAGGGATGTGAGCTGGGGTTTAAGGGACTGAACTTCTTGCCAACCAGCTACATCGACCAGACCGTCGAAGCCATGTTCTGTCAAAACCTTGCGAATACGATCGTGCGATCCTTCGCTGAAGGCAGACAGCACCACGCGCCGCTTTGCCGAATGTTGTTCCTTGATATGGTCGATGACGGCATCGAACAAATTCGCTTCGGGCTGAACCCGAATATCGGCAAAATCCCGCCCGGGTCGCCCTTCTGCATCGATCATCGGGCCTGTGGTGGTCGATTCGGGTGCATCAAAAGGTGATAGCGCAGCACCCGGCTGGCCCGATATCATGGCTTCAAATTCTGTGGCGTCCAGATACAGCATGGATTTTTCAACTGGACGGTATGGGGCGGCACCGGTGGATACGCCCCCACCCGGAACGTCCCGGCGAGCCGTGTAATAATCGTCGATCAGTTCCAACCGTGACACTTCAGCCTCGGTGACCTGATGGCCCATAACAATTGGAATGTCGCCCACGTAGTCCATGATCGTGTCCAGATGATCATGAAAGAATGGCAGCCAGTGCTCCATGCCAAGCGATCGACGCCCGGCGGAAATGGATTCGTATAACGGATCATCATCACCCGTGACGCCGAATTCTTCGCGGTAGCGACTTCGAAAGCGCGATATGGACGCATCGTCCAGAAAAACTTCGCTCACCGGAATGATACGGACCTTGTCAGTATCACCGGTGGTACGCTGCGTTTCTGCATCAAACAGACGCAATACATCAATTTCATCACCAAAGAAATCCATCCTGACGGGTGTGTCATGCCCGGCCGGGAAAACATCCAAAATCCCGCCCCGCCGGGCATATTCACCAGGCTCTAACACAGTATCAGCCCGCACGTACCCATTGCGGCTGAGGAACGTCACGATGTCATCCACCGGCACCTCGGCACCCTTGGTAATCACCAGTGACCGCCCATCAAGGCCTGCGCGTGGCACGAGGCGTTGCAAGGCGGCGGAAACCGTGGTCACCACCACGCACGGTGTGGATGTGTCGGTGTCTTCGATCAGTTTCGCCAGCACCCGTATGCGCTGATCCAGGACATCGCCACTGGGCGACACCCGGTCATACGGCAGGCAGTCCCATGCCGGAAACCTGAGCACGGGCATGGCCGGATCAAAAAAGGCAATGGTGGCTGCCAACTGGACCATGGACACATCATCAGGCGTAATGACCATGATGCGGCCTTGTGATGCGGCCCACTGGCTGATGATAAAGGCGTCGTGCCCCGGCGGCACACCATTCATCTGAAAGCGGCCGTCTGTATCCTGAATGCGTTGAATAAGGTTCACGGTCTACAGCGACTTTTAAACTGGATAAGGTTTTGCATCATGGTTTCATCCAGATGCGCTGGAAATGGCTCACGCTCAAGCAACCAGTTCATCAAATCATTGTCGCCTTCTTTCATGATCTGTTCGAACGCCGCCACCTGAGGTTCATCCATACTTTCAAGCTCGAGCGTAGCATAGCCGCCCAACAGGGTATCGGTTTCCTTCATGCCCATATGGTTTGCCTGATACAACAAACGCTTTCGACGATCATCCATGTGACGAATTACCTAACCAAACGGTGCCAAATGTTTCGTGGGTAGGATATAAGGGGAGAAACGCCAACTGTCATGTGTAGATTATGCGCTCTGAAATACTTTTTGATCTGTTTGCCCCCACGACCACCCTGACCGGTGTAGGACCGCGC
The DNA here is from genome assembly GCA_018662225.1 of Rhodospirillales bacterium. GTDB lineage: Bacteria > Pseudomonadota > Alphaproteobacteria > Rhodospirillales > Casp-alpha2 > JABJGO01. The sequence continues at coordinate 65,999 of JABJGO010000009.1, forward strand.
ATTGCCAAAGCCATTGAAACGTTGCGCGGTAACAGCCGCATCATTGATCTGTTATGGCATTTCCCGCAAGGTATCATCGACCGCCGGCATACACCGACCATCGAAGAAGCCATCCCCGGCACCATCGCCACCATTACCGTGACCGTGGATAAGCATCGTAAAGCACCCAACAAACGTGCGCCCTATCGCATTCCCTGTCACGATGATACAGGGCAAATGACACTGGTGTTCTTCCATGCCCGCGAGGATTACCTTAAAAGTATCCTGCCCGAAGGTGAAACCCGAATTATCAGTGGCACCATTGAGGATTTCAGTGGCGAAATTCAAATGACCCATCCGGATCACGTGGTCACGGTGGAAGAACGCGAAACGTTGGAGAAAGTAGAGCCCGTCTATGGGCTCACCGCCGGGTTATCGCAAAAGGTTTTAGGCAAAACCACCATGGCATGCCTTTCGCACCTGCCCGAGATGCCTGAATGGCTCGACCCGGCCCACCTGAAGCAACAACAGTGGTCGCCATGGAAGCTAAGCATGGAACAGGTTCATGCCCCCCAGTCCCTGAATGATATAGACCCGCAAGCCATACCGCGTTGCCGACTGGCCTATGATGAATTGCTGGCCAATCAATTAGCCCTGGCTGTGGTGCGGCGATCAGCCCGAAATTTCAAGGGTCGCAGTATTAACAGTAACGGGACTTTACGGGAAAGCGTCACCCGCGCCCTGCCCTTTACCCTGACCACATCACAACAGAACGCCTATCAGGAAATCAACGGTGATATGGCCAAGCCGGAACGCATGCTGCGCCTGTTACAGGGTGATGTAGGCAGTGGCAAAACCGTGGTTGCGCTCATGGCCATGTTGAACGCGGTAGAAGCTGGCCATCAGGCCTGTCTTATGGTGCCCACCGAAATACTGGCGCGACAGCACCATGCGACGATCACAGCACTCTGTACTGATGCGGACGTGAACATCGTAGTGCTTACAGGGCGTGATAAAGGAAAAGCCCGAAAAGCTGTTCTGGAGTCGATTGCCGACGGTTCGTCGCAAATCATCATTGGCACACATGCCCTGTTTCAGGATGATATTGCATTTAAGGATCTGGCTTTTGCCGTTATTGACGAACAGCACCGCTTTGGGGTCCATCAACGCCTCATGCTGGCCGGTAAAGGTGAGACGGTCGATGTGTTGGTTATGACGGCAACGCCCATCCCGCGCACCCTGACCCTGACCACCTATGGTGATATGGAGGTTTCGAGATTGACCGAGAAACCGGCCGGTCGCAAACCGGTGGATACCCGCATTATTCCGGGCACCCGCCTTGCCGATGTGGCCAGTGGCCTGAAGCGATCTATCGCCACGGGTGCGCGGGTGTACTGGGTCTGTCCACTGGTGGAGGAATCAGAAAAGATCGACGCGGCTGCTGCTGAAGAACGCTTTGATTACTTGCGCAAACAATACGGTGAAGACCGCGTGGGGCTTGTTCACGGTCGTATGAAGGGTGCCGAAAAAGATGCTGTGATGGCCGCGTTCAAAGACGGCTCCCTGGACATTTTGGTCGCGACAACCGTCATCGAAGTTGGTGTCGATGTGCCGGAAGCCTCTGTCATGATCATCGAGCACGCCGAACGGTTCGGCCTCGCCCAACTTCACCAGTTACGGGGCCGCATTGGTCGGGGCGAGAAGGCATCGGCTTGCGTACTAATGTATGGATCACCCGTAACCGAAACGGCAAAACAACGCCTGAAGGTCATGCGCGATACAGACGACGGCTTTGTTATCGCCGAGAAGGATCTCGAACTACGGGGCGCCGGGGAGCTTCTGGGGACGCGCCAAAGCGGCTTGCCGGTTTTTCAGGTGGCCGATCTGGCTGAGCACGGGGATTTACTAGCCACCGCCCGGCGCGATGCGCAGCTTATTCTGGAGAAAGATGCTGAGTTGGAGTCGCCGCGTGGTCAATCACTGCGGGTTCTGCTTTATCTGTTCGAGCGGGATAATGCGATCAGGAATCTTCGTTCTGGTTAGTGGATGAACTATCTGGTTCTTTCAGGCCCGCTTCCTCAATCTCTTGCAGGATATCCCTGCCCGTGGCGCGTTCCAACTTTTCGCCGGGTCGACTGCCCTCACCCACCAATACGGTGATGCCTTCTTTTTCACGCAGAACCTCCACGTTCTCGTACACTTTGGCTGACGTAAGTGCCACACTCTTGTCTGCGGTGGATCGCCTGTCCGGTGGGGTGACGATACCACCCGAAATCACCATTTTAATGGCCTCCTCCACCGACATGGAAAGAGGAATCAGGTCTTCTTTCGGCACAAACAACAGAAAGCCCGAGGTTGGATTTGGCGTTGTGGGCAAAAAGATGTTCACACAATCATCTTCGGTGATGCTCTGAACTTCGCCTTCGGTGGTTCCGGTGATAAAAGCGATGGCCCATATGCCACGGCGGGGATATTCAACCAGAACAGCTTCGCGAAATGCCTTGGACTGCTGGGCTAAAACTGTTTCCAGAATCTGTTTTACGGCATTGTAGACGCTTCTGATCACCGGCATGCGGTTCAACAGGCTTTCGCTAAGGCGGGTAAACAGCCGTCCCATAAACCCAGCCATAAACATCCCCACCATGGTCATGCTGATAAACAGCACAACCAGTCCCAGTCCAGGCAATGCGAAAGGCAGGTAGGTTTCCGGATTGTACGCTGGTGGAATTAACGGGGTGATGCTGTCATCAACGAAATTGATGAACAACCACGCCACATAACCGGTGATAAACAATGGCGCAGTGACCAAAATACCGGCAAAAAAGTAGGTGCGGATGCGCTGGCCAACGGCCGGCGCGGGTTTAGGGGTGCTGGTTGGCATCTATGATTTCTTTATTATTTATCGCCCGATTGCAGGCGGCGAATTGTATCAACAAAAATCTTGAGCAGTGTTCGTACAAATGGATCACACCCTGCCATCTTTGTCTCGAAAGTATTTCGGTTTACAACAATTAGCGTACCACCAACCCCCATCCTTGCCCCGGCCATGCGCGGTGCATCATCGATAAGCGCCATTTCACCAAAGATGCCGCCGGCCGGAATCGTCGCTATCACAACAAAATCTTGATCAGCTTGTTTTACGATTTCAATTTCGCCTGATTGCACAATATAGGCACAGTTGGCGGGCTCGCCTTCGCGAAACACAAAAGATCCTGCGGCAATTGTCTGTCGATCAATCAATCCGGATGTCATCGGCCCCTCCTCAGTGATCGCTATTCTAATCGGATGAGATCAAAAAGCACGCGTGTATTCTTGAATTCAAGAATCAAATTTAATGAAAATCGCTCCGACCTACCGTTCACGGAAAGATTCGTTTACAGACGACACAATTGGTTTCAGAAGATATTCCAGCAGGGTCTTGCGCCCGATATTGATATCAGCCTGAACCGTCATGCCTGGCAAAACCTTATTTTGTTCGGGATCTCCCCCCACGTAGCTCTGATTCAGCGTTATCATACCTTTATAATACGGGTTGCCCTCTTCATCGACAAATGTGGCCGCCGATATATCTTTCAGAGACCCGGTAATGCCGCCGTAACGGGCAAAATCAAAGGTCGTCACCTTAACACTCACGGGTTGGCCGACCTTAACATGGCCCACATCTCGGGTGGTGATCCGAGTTTCAATCAGCAATTCCTTATCGAGCGGCACAATCTCAAGCAATTGCCCGCCCGGGGGCAATACGCCGCCAATGGTGTTCGCCTGTAATCCTTTGATAATACCGCGTACAGGTGCCCGAACATCCAGACGATGAACCCGGTCGCTTGATCGGGCCAAACTTTCACGCAAAGCAGCAACTTCTGCCATCAAGTCGCCCATTTCGGCCAATGCAATTTCACGTTGATCTGAACGCTGCTCGATCAAACGGCTACGGGATTCTTCCAACGCCTCGGCTACTTTCTTACGTTCACTGGTCAGCTTTGCCAGATCACCAATGGCATCATTCAGTTGGCGTTGTACATCCAGATAATCCCCCTTGGTGGCAAGCCCCTGATTGTAGAGCGTTTCGCGCATGACAAACTCTTCCTCAAGAATTTGCAGGTTCCGCAAAAGTGTTTCTTCTTCTTCACGGAATGCGGATAACTCGGCTTCGCGTTGCCTGTTCTGATCAATCAGGACGTTCCGCCGGTTGTCGGCGGCCTCCAGCGCACTACTGTATATTTTCAGTTGATCCTCGACCATGTCGCGGTACGCCACACCAGCGAAGCTGAAATCCGGGAAATTACCTTCTCCCACGGCGCGCAGGCGTTCGGTTTGTATATCCAGAGACATAAGGCGGGCCTGTTGTTGGAGCAATTCTCCCTGGGCCATCGTTCGATCCAATTGAATGAGGATATCGCCGGCTGAGACAATGTCGCCTTCACGAACCATAATCGCTGAAATAATACCGCCTTCAAGGTGTTGGACGACCTGCACCTGGCCGGTGGGAACAACCTCACCGGATGTCACCGCAATTTCATCAACGGAGGTCAAATGCGCCCAAATCACGAAGGCTACGATAATGATACAAACCGTGATAATGGCCGTGCGTACCAGCCCTGAACTGCCCGCTTCTTCCAGAATGACAGATTGGGCCAGATAGCGCGTTTGTCGGTCGCCCCGGCGCACGCCTTCCTTGGCTTTTTCCTTGGCCTTGTCAGGCGCCGCGGTCTTTGCCACTGTATCTGTCGCTGGTTTTTGTGCCATTATGTTCATCTTATCATTATACGAAGTCTTTGGGTAACTGCTGCATCACAGCTTCTGTCGGCCCGAATGCCCGCAAGTGGCCTGCGTCCATCCAGGCAATCTTGTCCGCGATGCGCATATGGCTGGGGCGATGCGTGACGATTATGACTGTTGTATTGCCACGCATGCGCTCGATTTTCGCCATGAAATCCTGATCACCTTTATAGTCCAGTCCGTTGCCCGGCTCATCAAACAACATAATGGGTGAACGTTTCAGATAACCACGTGTGAGGTTTAGCTTCTGTAACAAAGTTGTGGGTAACTGGTTGGATGAAGATTCGCCCAGGCGAACGTCAAACCCGGTGCGTTTCCATTCTCCAGATCCCTGTTCCAATGCCAGGATGTCATCCAGCGCGCCTGCCTCGCCTGCCGCCCAATGCAGTTCCTCGTCCGACGCAGTGGGGTGTGTGAGGCGAAGATTCTGTGCGATGGTTCCATAAAAAAACTCGATGGTTTGAGGCACATAGGAGATAGCATGGCGCAGTTCAATCATATCGAGTTGCCGTAGATCCTGATCATCGATGCGGATACTACCCGCTTGCGGCACGTACATCCCGGCCAACAGCTTCAGGAGCGTGGATTTGCCTGAGCCATTGCCACCAATGATGGCGATAACCTCACCCGGCTCCACATCAAGGCTGACACCAACAACAGCCGGGTCGCTTTCCGGTGAATAACGCATGGATACCCGGCCAAAGGAAATCCTGCCCTTTAACCGGTTGAGGGGGTTGATAACGGCATCCGGTTCCCGTTCGGATTTCAAGTTCATCAGGGCATTAATCTGACCGATACTGGATTTAACCTGGTTGAGCCTGGAGAGTGATATAAAGGCTGTTTGCAAAGGGCCTAGAACGCGCCAAACCAAAATCATACAGGCAACCAGCGCGCCGATCGTCATGTCTCCGCTGAGCACTCGGAAAACACCGAATGCAACAGTCGCCAGACCGGCGCCGGTCATCATGGTGCTTGATAGAGTTTGGACCAACGCGCCGTACTGGGATGTATAGAACCCGTTTAGCGATGCCCGTGCCGAATCATCCCTGTAACGTTCAAGCCATACCTTCTCACCACCCGACGATTTGACCGCACGCATGGTGCTGAGCGTTTCAACAACTAATTCCTGACGCCGTGCAGCACCGCGCGATGCTCGTGAAACGCTTTTCTGGATGAGCGGCTGCATCACCAGGCTCAGCAGAAAGAACAGAACCATCATCACCATGGGGACGAATGCAACGGGTCCGCCGAGTATTGCGATAACAGTAATAAAAATGACGCTAAACGGTAACTCAATGAACGTGAGAGCCATATTGCCGGTGAAGAATTCCCGTACATTCTCGAAGTCTTTAATTCTGGCTACCTGGGACCCAACAGTAGCGCGTTCGGTAAAGGTCGGCGGCAGAAACAAGATGCGCTGGAACACAGCATTACCTACGATGTTATCAAGGCGTGCGCCGATCTGTGCCAAAACCTTGGCGCGTAGATTGCGAAGAACCATATCACCGCAGAGCGCCAGCATGACCCCGCCTGCAAAATACGAGAGCGTTTCCATTGACCCGGTGGCCACCACTTTGTCATACACTGCCATTACAAATATTGGTGTGGCGAGCGCAAACAGGTTGAGCACAAAAGTAAGAATCAAAGTTTGGTAGATCAACGGACGAAAACGCTCAATGACCACGCGGAACCAGCCGGATTTCAATCGTTGCGCGGTCGTCAGGTCAGCTTCCAATTGGTGAAATATATACGCCGTGCCCTGTACCTTCGGCGTGTCCACCACTTTGACCTGCTGCGTGCCACCATCAAAGAACCGTACTTTGCCGCCCTCGTTGCTGAGCACAACGATTGCATCGGCATTATCCGGTAAGAATAAGCATGGTGTCAGTCGGTTATCAATTTCGCCTAATGACAGCGTTAATGGCCAGCTTTCGTACCGTAAATTCGCCATCACATTGCGAAATGCGGTGATATCCAGTTCATCCACAAAGTGGGGAATGGCTTCAGCCACGTGACGGGGGTGGCCCCGCCATCCCATGTTGACCAGCAACGGAACCAAACAATTTGAGATATCCGTCATGTATTTCAGGCTGTGGAAAGCGGCAGCCAGATCACTGTGTTCCAGATAGTCGGTATCGGAAAGTTCGGGAAGATCACCTTCCAGAACGTCTTCGTCCACGGTATTTGTTCGCTCATTTGGTGCCACTTCGGGTGTCGGAACTTCCGACAGATCGGGTAATTGAACGCCAAGTTCGGGCAGCCGAGACAAAGGGTTTTGTTGATTGTTATCGTCCGCAATCTGAATAGGGGGAACCGGAAGGACGTCATCGCTGGCATCTCGCGCCCGTTTTTGCTCACGCAGGCGAGCCGCTGTTGTTTTCTTACGTGGACGGTCAGACGCCGGTGCTGGTGGTAACGGTTGTTCTGTAAGAATTCCGATAACAGCAGGATTCACATGATCACCGGGTTCACCAGCCGCGCCCTCAATCTTGGTGAACTCTGCCGGCATCAGGTACTCCCGCCATTGGACAGAGACCGGGGATCAACCCAGGGGATCAGGGCATGATCACTAATCTCGTAAACCACATCCGCTAATTCCAACAATGAAGGGCGCGCGGTCACCAATACCAACGTGACACGGCCTTGCAACCGCATCATCAAATCCTTCAACATGGCATCGCCGGCACTGTCCATGGCTGTATTGGCTTCGTCGAACAGAAGTACACGCGGCTTATCGACCAGTGCCCGGGCTATAGCTATACGCTGTTTTATTCCGCGCGGCATGGTATCACCTGCGCCATCCCCCACGGGGGTATCATAACCAAACGGCATGTGTGCGACCACTTGATCGAGACCCAGCAACCGAGCCATATCGAAGGCTGTCTCATTCAGTTGGGGACGAAACATGGTCAGATTTTCGAGCAAGGTGCCGTTAAACAACACCCCCTCTTGCGGTAGGTAGGCCACTTCCTGGCGAAGGACCGCGGGATCATATTCTGTGATATCCACGCCATCTACCGTCACGGTGCCTTTGACCGGCAACAACAAGCCGTTCATCAAATGTAACAATGATGTCTTACCACTGGCGTTACCGCCTCGAATACCAACCGTGGCCCCGGCAGGTACGTGTAACGACAGGTCTTCAAACACTGGCGGTAGATCATCGCCATCCCGGCTTTGACCAAAATCGAACCAGATTCCCTGCATTTTAAGCTCGCCATGCATATCTGATATATCGGTGATGTGTCCGACGGGTTCTGTGTTCAGTTTAAACAGGTCGCGCAATCGTTCGCGGGCAAGTGAGATGGATTGAAACCGCGTCCATATCCCCACCGCCTTTTGTAATGGCTGCATAGAACGGCCAGCCAGCATTGTACATGCGGCTAGGCCACCAACAGTCAGCGCCCCATCCACCACAAATGTTGAACCGAAGCCAACAACAGAAAACATCGTGAGTTGTGAAAACACGGCCCCGATACCGACAGCAGAGGCGCTGTTCAAAGCCACCTGTCGTTCGGCACCGGCGCAGGTTTCCTGTAAACGCTCATACCGCCGCAGCATCTGCTCTTCCATGGCGAGGCCCTTGATGGTGTGAACCCCACTGAGCACTTCAATGATGAAGCTGTAGCGACGATCATCGGCAAACATTCTATTTTCAAGAGATTTTTTCAACTTCTTACCGACCGTCGCAGCGCTGATTATGAAAAATACGATCAATAAGATGGGTACAAAAACAAGGTTTCCGGCCAGATAGAAAATAGCCCCAAGATAAATGACGGCGAACGGCAGATCACACATGGCCAAAACAGCCTGACCGGCGTAAAATTCTTTAAGCACACTCAGCGAATTCATGCGCTCCATGTGAACGCCTGCGCCCTGGCGCTCATAATCAATGATGGACGTGTGCAGCAGCCGCTCCATGGCATTGCAACCAGCGAGATGCTCGAACCGGGCGGCCATCCAGCCGCTGACGTAGGAACGTCCTAACTTGAGAATAGCTTCAAGTGCCAGTGCAACACCGACTCCGATAATCATGAGTGACAGGGTTTCCCGTCCATCATTGGGAATGATGCGGTCATAGACCTGTAATAACGTTAGTGGCAGTGCCAATGCCAGAATGTTGATAAACACGGATGCCAGAACGAGATCGAAAATACCACCTGGCATATAGGCGAAGGCCCCGAGTGCAGCATCGCCCTCGACCTTCTGTTTTTTGCCAAAGAAATTTCGGATTGCTGCCGTTGCCAACTCACATCTTCCGTTGAAAAATAAGATACACCCGCGGCGAGGCCTATTCCGCACCACCATATGTGTAACAGTACGGCCTTAATAAAGAGTTATCTTTCGGGAGCTCAAAGACGCATGATTCTGCGCATTTCTGTGGTTAACGAGGTGGAATCCTGGCAACCCAATCCGTGATCACGATCCGTGCCGTGTCCAGTGCCTCTGTTTTGTCCATTCCGGTACGCATACGGGGATCATACAGCGTTCTGATCAACACTTCATCGCTACGCGTTATCTTGGTTAGTTTGTCCTTATCACTAAAAACCGAAGGCCTGATCAAGTCGCTGTCATTGGGAATTCCCATACTCTGGATGAGTTCCTCCAACAGGCAATGATAGGTGGATTCTGTGTCCCGCTCGGCATTAACCACGATGATACTGCGACCGATTTCACCATGCTGGTCGGGAAATGACAGAAAATAGCACCCGCGCGGAGCGGCTAACAAATTCAGCATCTTTTGATCAACTGGTACGCCCGGTAAATTAGCCATTTCCATGGCCGCAACGAAGACAACGCGAACGTTTTCTGGCTCGTCGGTTCCCGTCACGAACCGGATTGAGCGGTTGGTGAGGCCCTGTAGGGTGTTAGCATGGCGCCGCAAAATTTTGTTGTTCAGGGCGGTTGCCTCGCCCACCACCCGAATGCGAAGGCTTTGTTCCCAGCGAATAATCTTGTCGGACCGTTCGTCATGTCCGGCTTCTTCACCAAAAATAATGACGTCAAATTGCTGTAGGAGGTCTTCCACAGTGGGCCCGGGATCGGTTGCCTGCGCGGGCTTGCACAAAAGTATTGCCATCACCGAAATGGTGCCAATAACAGTTAAAAAGCCATTTAAATTCAATCGGATACACAGCATTTTGTTAGCTTAGCGCGCCACGGGTATGACTGTCCATGAGCCGGCCATCTGTTCAGCCAAATCACGGGATGCTTCGAACTGGTCCGATGGTGCTATATAGGTCCACACATGAATCAGGCTAGCGCCTTGATTGTCGGCGGTACCGGGGCGGGCCATGGCAAGCGTCCATTGGCGAAAGTCCACTTGCCCACGACGGTAATCCGATACGAACTGCACAACCTGGATGGGCCCCATGGTGGATGGCAGAACAAATGGTTGGCCCTGCACGTGGTTCACGTTGGAAAGGCTGTATGCCATTTGAGCCCGTAAATCTTGAACAACAGCGTCCACCGCCAATTTGTCGGTGCTGGACCCTGCCGGGGCCACATTCTGTACCGCCACGGCTGCATAAGCCGATGGGCTGCCCGGCACGCCGGTAAACACCGTCGTTGAGTCGTTAGGTCGGCTAATTTTCCAGTTATCAGGATAAACCATGGAATAACCAAGGTTGCTGTCGTTATAACGGACCAGTTCACCCGATGCGCCCGTGGCAGCGGGTACGTCCGGTTGGGGGGGTGATTGTGAGGCGGTTGAACCGGCGGCGGCATTGCCCGGCTTGAATGATGCCAAAATGCGGTCAAACGTCGGTTGGGCCGTCAGAAATGCTTCCTGTGGTGCGATGAACATAACGACGAAATCCCAGGCATCTGTGCGCAGCAACAAGACCTGGACTTTCATTCCCGAACCCTCGTATGTGCCATTGTACCCCTGACGCCCCAGTACCATTATTTTTCCACCAGACAGTTTTTGCGTCCAGGGCTTGCCGTTACCCAAGTAACCTGCCTCAAGTCGGCCAATCATTTCTTCCACCGTGGTGTTCGGATTCGCCATTGCGGACTGAATATTAACGCCCCACCCTTTACGAGAGCTGATCGCCATATCCATATTGCCCTCACCCAGCGCAAAATCTGCATCGCCGGGTACCAGCACCTGAAAGCCTTTTTCTGGATGCGTAAAAATCTGGTCACTTACTGTAACTGATTGATTTTGGGTCGTGTTTTCTTGTGCATTGGTGAAAGTGACTTGCCCGAACAGCATCAGGAAGGTGGCGAGTGATAGAATAAGGGGTCTTGTTTTTGTCACGTGTTCAAACCTCGCCTCACCCGGTGAATGAGGAACATTGATGATACGGTGCCGGATGCTCTACATTACCATGATAAGAATTCATGGTTAACAAATCCTGTATGAAGCAGACGCTGCTTCCGTTTTACTCAAACAACGAATTAAGCAATGGCATCCAACGCAGACTACCGTAGCCTCACAGGCCCCCAAAAAGCAGCCATGTTCATGCTTGCCATCGCCGTGGAACATTCCACGAAAATGTTCGAGCGTATGGACGACGATGAAATCCGCGAGATGTCACAGCACATGTCAGGCTTGGGCACCATCAATGCGTCCATGGTTGAAAGCCTGTTTATCGAATTTGCCGATCAGCTGAGTTCCGCCGGTGGTTTGGTGGGGTCATACGATTCAACGGAACGCTTGCTGCGGGGCGCGCTGGCCGGTGACCGTGTGGGCACCATCATGGAAGAAATCCGCGGCCCTGCCGGTCGGACCATGTGGGAAAAGCTGGCTAATGTGAACGAAACCGTGCTGGCTAACTATCTCAAGAACGAATACCCCCAGACCGTGGCCGTGGTGTTGTCCAAAATCACGCCTGATCATGCGTCACGGGTGTTGTCGGTGCTGCCTGAAAACTTCGCCATGGAAGTGATCATGCGGATGCTGCGTATGGAATCGGTGCAAAAGGAAATTCTGGACCATATTGAAAAGACCCTGCGCGCTGAATTCATGACCAATCTGGCCCGTACGGCGCAACGTGACAGCCATGAGGTCATGGCCGATATCTTTAACAGCCTCGATCGCAACACTGAAAACCGGTTCATGACCGGGCTTGAAGAACGCAATCGCGAGTCTGCCGACCAGATCAAGAGCCTGATGTTCACCTTCGACGATCTGATCCGGGTTGACGCCACCGGTATCCAACTGTTGCTGCGCCAGGTCGAGAAGGATCAATTGACCATCGCTCTCAAGGGCGCGTCCGATGACGTACAGGACCTGTTTTTCTCAAACATGTCGGAACGTGCCGGCAAGATGCTGCGCGAGGATATGGAAGCCATGGGGGGGCTGTTCGCCTCAAGGATGTAGATGAAGCCCAGTCCGCTGTAGTTCAGGTGGCCAAGGCGCTGTCTGATGCCGGTGAAATCGTCATCTCCACAGGCGGCGAAGACGACGAACTGGTATACTAATTTATTATTGTTGCCCCCTATCAATGAGGTGGGCTTTCGTTTAGTTATATGACATGCCTAATGCAATGATTTACAAGCCGAATTTGCGTTTATGCCCGACACTGACAGGTCGGGTTCTATAGCCACCATGGACATCTATCTTCCCATCGCCGAAGTTTCGGTAAATATCTTTTTAATTTTGGGGATGGGCGGCGGCGTAGGTTTTCTATCCGGCCTGTTCGGGGTGGGTGGTGGTTTCTTGATGACGCCATTGCTTATGTTCATCGGCATCCCCCCTGCCGTAGCGGTGGCAACCGAAGCTAATCAGATTGTTGCCTCATCGGTGTCGGGCGTTCTCGCACACTGGAAGCGTGGCAACGTGGATTTCAAAATGGGCAGCGTGCTCCTAGCTGGTGGTGTGGCTGGTTCCACATTCGGTGTCTGGTTATTTACATTTTTAACAGAGCTTGGTCAGATCGATCTGGTTATTAAGCTGTCCTATGTTGTCTTCTTGAGCATTATCGGCTTTTTGATGTTGTTCGAGAGCGTCAAGGTGATATTGGTGAGCCGCAAGTCCGGTGGTGCCCCCGCCCCCAAACACCGTAGCCATTCATGGATCCACGGCCTGCCCTTCAAGATGCGGTTTCGTAAATCCAAGCTTTATATCAGCGCGTTGCTGCCATTGATCATCGGGTTTTTTGTGGGCGTACTGGCCGCTATCATGGGTGTGGGCGGTGGTTTCGTTATCGTGCCGGCAATGATCTATATCCTTGGCATGCCCACGTCGGTGGTTGTCGGCACCTCGCTGTTCCAGATCATTTTCGTTACCGCCAACGTGACGTTGCTGCAATCCATCAGTAACCAGACCGTTGACGTGGTGCTGGCGCTAATATTGTTGACCGGCGGCGTTATCGGCGCACAGTTTGGCGCCCGTGCCGGTGCCAAGTTACCCGGCGAGCAATTGCGCGGGTTACTGGCGATCATGGTGTTGGGCGTATGTCTGAAGCTGACGCTGGATCTGGTCCTTACACCCGATGATTTCTATTCACTTGGTCGGGGGTCAGGGCACTGATGCGCATTACGAAACGCCCCCTGTTTTGGTGCTTGATTGCGGTGAGTGCATGTCTCGCTGCCATCCCCCTGTTGCGCGCGCAGGATTTGGTCATCGATCTGTCTGACCCTATCGTGGCCATTACTGCCGGGTTCTCGGGCACAGACGTGTTGTTGTTTGGTGCCACCAGGGACGAAGGTGATCTGGTTGTGGTTGTGCGCGGCCCGCAACAGGAGCATGTGGTGCGCTACAAAGAACAGATTGCCGGTGTTTGGGTCAATACGGATGAAGTTGCTTTTGCGGGTATCCCGGTATTCTATGCGCTTGCCGCCAATCGCCCGATCTCGGAATTTGTTGACGGGGTTGATGCAGGTATTCATCAAATCGGGGTTCATGAAATCATTTTCACGCCCGCCGAACACCAAAAACCGGTGGACGATATCACCGCTTACAAAGAGGCCTTGATCCGGATAAAACAAGCCAAGGGCCTGTATTCTGGTGATGCCGTCGATCTGGTCTACCTGGGCAACGGCTTGTTTCGAACATCTGTGCATTTCCCGGCCAACGTGACTGTGGGCACGTATGGTATAGATGTCTATCTGTTCCAGGACGGACAACTGGTGGAAAACCAGACGTCACTGTTGAACGTCCGTAAATTTGGTCTTGAAGCAGAAATTTATAATTTTGCTCACCGCAACTCGGCTGCATACGGTATACTGGCGGTCATCATTGCCGTGACGGCAGGGTGGCTGGCAAACGCTGCCTTCAAGAAACGCTAGTGAGGGGTAAGTTGTGAGCGACGAACCAACAACCAATGACACAAAGAATGACACAACCAGCGACGCAGCGGCGGATGAACGCACGTTCCTGTGTCTTGTGGACAGCTCAGAAGAATTTGGCCCCACGTTACGGTTTGCCTGCGCGCGCGCGAACAATACGGGCGGTCGCATTTCGCTGCTGTATGTGATTGAACCGGCTGAATTTCAGCATTGGCTCGGCGTTGGCGATCGCATGCAGGCGGAAAGCCGCGAAGAAGCAGAAGAAATGTGCCAGGTGGTATCAGATGTGGTTATGCGTCGTACCGGCAAGATGCCGACGATCTACATCCGGGACGGCAAAGCCCATGAAGTGATTATGGACCTGGCCGAAGAAGAGCCAAGCCTGTCGGTTTTGGTTTTGGGATCATCCACAGGCGACAACGGCCCCGGACCACTGGTCTCTCACATCGTCAATAAAATGGTCGGTAAGTTCGCTTTACCCATCACCATTGTGCCGGGTGGCTTGACGGATGAGGAAATCGATAGCATTACGTGACCTCAGAAAAATAATTTAGACGAGTGCCTAACCACGTAATGCGGCGATGTTGCCTGCATAATCACTTGAATTAAACACAGCACTGCCTGCCACCAGCACGTCGGCGCCCGCCGCAATGCAGCGTGATGCCGTCTCCATATTCACGCCACCATCCACTTCCAGCTCAATGAGGCGGTCACCGATCATCTCGCGCAATGTGGTGACCTTATCGAGTTGATCTTCCATAAAGGACTGTCCACCGAAACCGGGGTTTACGGTCATGACCAGTATCAGGTCAACCTGGTCCAGAACATGAGCTACCGCACTGGCGGG
>JABJGO010000050.1 GCA_018662225.1 Rhodospirillales bacterium
AAGAACTCCCGCTTTCGCCCCAAGGTAGCCATTTAGGACTGCAACACCTAATAACGCACTCAACTAATCAACGACACATTACGCACCTTGAAAATCCGTAGAACTCCTTGGAAAATGACGAGTACACCTACAACAACAACCATTATGAGCGTTGAAAACGCCGCCGCTTGACTGGTTTCCCCGGAATCGTCGAGCAACAGAACAGAAACTGCCGCCAGATTATTGCTTGGATTAACAAGAAAGATCACGGCGGCAAGGGTAACCATGGCGCGCATAAAGAAAAACACGCCAAGACTGATCATGGCTGGCCAGATGATCGGCAGGGTGATTTTGCGCATGGTATATAGGAATCCACCGCCCAGCATGGCCGATGCTTCATCAAAAGTGTTGCTGATCTGCTTAAGGCTGGTCGTTGCTATAAGAAAACCTTGAGCGTGGTAGTGATAGACCGTATTGATCGCCAGCATCAACACCGTACCATAGATGATGTAGATGGGGTTTGCCGGGTTGTTGAAGGCGAAGATATACCCCAGCCCCAGCACCATGCCAGGAACAGCTGCAGGCAGGATAGACAGGAAGTACAGAAATTGGGTAAGAGGATTAGCGAGCTTCTGGATAACAAAAGCCGCGGTGGTTATCATGACAACACCGATCACCGCAGCTAGGCCGGACATCCATATACTGGTCCATACGGGCGCGTATCCTCCCTGAACATCAACGTCATAGTTCGCCAGGGTCAATGACATGTCGTAAGGCCACAACTTGACGAAACTGACAAAGATCACAATGCCGATAATCGTCAGCACTGCCAGACAAACCAACGCTACAAATGCCAACATCACGGTGTCAAAACCACGGCTTGGGCTGATTGTAAGTGGTACAGAGCCTGAGGTGATCGCCGCTGATTGGCGTTTTGAAACCCAACGTTCGACGATCACCGCAATACCCGCTGGCAGCAGCAGGATCATACCGATCACGGCCCCCAGATTGAAATTGGCCTGTCCCGATACTTGATTGTAGATCTCCGTGGCCAGAACACCGTAATCACCGCCAATGACCATGGCGTTACCAAAATCAGTGATGACAATCGTGAAGACGATGAATACAGCCGACATCAAACCATAACGGGTTGCGGGAAGGGTAACGGTCAGGAATATGCGGGAGTTGGACCCACCCAGCATTCGCGCTGATTCGTATAATCTGGCATCGGCAACAGCCAGTGCCGCCGAAAGCATCAGGATAGCATGCGGTAAGGCGTACATTGTGTTTGATAAGAAAATACCCCAGAACCCGTAGATATCGAGCTCCGTGCCGAACATACGGTTAACCGCACCGTTACGCCCCAGCAGAAGTTGAAAGCCTAAGGCCTGGACGAGAGATGGTGCAAACAGGGGCAGCATCGCGACAAACTTCCAAACTGCTTTGTAGGGGATGGATGATCGATGCAGCGCATATGCAAAAATGTAAGCAATAACAATCGTGACCACAGTCGAGCTGATCGAGACGACGAAGCTATTGTTAACAATTTGGATAAAGCCTGGATCCGAAAAGTACCGCGTGTAATTTCCCAACCCCCAACTGTCATCGGGTAGCAGGAAACTCATTTTTAGAATCGCCCACAGCGGATAAAGCACGAAGGTCAGCAGCGGTATTGCCGCCGCCATTGTCATGCCTATTTTGATATGCCGGTCGCTCATTTTAAATGCACCAAGCCCATTCCGTGCAACCTGTTCATGGATAAACCCACAGCTGCTCCCGAGGCAGCAAAGCATGAACTTTGGTTCCAATCGCAAGGTCGAGATCCCGCATTAAGGCAGCGGACAACTCTGTTTTCATATTCTGTTTTTCTCCTGCACCTTCGAGAGTCAGATCAATTCGATAGGTGGAACCCAGGAACTCTATCCAGTCAATCCGTGCTTCGACGATGTTGTCACCGGGAGGGCCTTCTGCCTGAATCCGGACATCTTCCGGCCTAATGGCCATGCGAACTTTCTGGCCTGAAAGCGCATCCGCATGCCAATGATCGCACGCCAGTTTTCTTCCCGCCAGTTGGACCATTTTATCATCGATGATCGTAACATTCAGAAAATTCATGGTGCCAATGAAGTCTGCGACAAATGATGTGGACGGATCACCATAAACATCGACCGGCGCCCCAACCTGTTCGATGGCACCCTCGTTCATGATCACGACCCTGTCTGCCATAGTCAGGGCTTCTTCCTGATCGTGGGTGACCATAATGGTCGTAATACCCAGGCTTTGTTGCAGCCGGCGTATCTCCAACCGTAAAGCGACACGAACCTTGGCGTCCAGTGCCGATAGTGGCTCATCAAGCAGCAGGACGTGTGGTTCAGGGGCCAGTGCCCGTGCAAGCGCCACACGTTGTTGTTGGCCGCCTGAAAGCTGGCTTGGAAATTTGTCTATTTGGTCTTCCAAATGAACCAAGGCAAGCATTTCGGTGACCCGGGCTTTAATTCGTTCACTGTTCCATTTCCGGCATTCAAGGCCATAAGCGACATTGTTTCCAATCGTCATATTCGGAAACAGGGAGTAGGACTGAAACACCATGCCGAAATTACGTTCCCGGTCGGGGGTCTGTGTCAAATCTTGTTCGTTTAGTAGGATATCACCATCATCCAATGCTTCCAGACCAGCAATGAGACGAAGTAATGTCGTTTTGCCGCATCCGGAAGGTCCGAGGAAACAAATTAATTCGCCTTCGGGGATATCCAGGCTAACGGTCTTAACCGCTACCAAATCACCGAACCGCTTGGTCACGTTTTGTAATTTCAGAAACATTTTTTATTGTACACAATTAAAGATTGAGATGTGATCTCGAGTTGGAACGGGCGGCCACTCAAGCAGGCCGCCCGTTCAAGTTTTGTGGTACTCGATCTTAACGTTCGATTTCAGCTTTCCACTTATTGATGACTCGCGTCTTGTTCGACGCTGACCAATCAAAATCCATATTGTACAGGACCGTGGAAACATCAGCAGGTAATCCAGCATCGCGTGCTTTCTGGGTCTGTACTGCGCCCGGAACCACAGACATGGCGGCCCGTTGACCGTACAGGGCACCAGCATCTTTTGTCAGAAGCCAGTCAAGGAACTTCTTGGCGTCTGTTTTGTTGCCTGAGGAATTCATAAGCCCACTGACTTCCATTTCATAACCTGCACCCTCACTCGGGATGACCAGCTTGATGGGGAAGCCCTTATCAATGGACTTGACGCCGACAAACGCGAACGATGCACCGACCGCGTATTCACCAACTCTGGTCAATTTACAAGGTTTGGAGCCGGACTTGATGTACTGGCCCATGTTTTTGTCCAGGTCATGGAGGAACTTCCAACCGTCTTCTTCGCCCATCATCTGTAGAAGACTGGAAATCTGCAGATAGCCCGTGCCGGAACTGGCCGGGTTAGGCATAATCAGTTGCCCTTTGTACACTGGATTCAATAGATCTTGCCACGAACTCGGCATGGGTAGATTTTTCTGGGCCAGAACCTCTGTATTGACGCAGAAAGCCGCAAAATAACCAGTCGTCGCAAACCACTTGTTTCCCGGGTCTACAAAGTTGGAATTCACCTTGTCGATACCCGCAGGTTTATAGGACTCGAGCATTTCCATGATCCGGGAATCAACCATCTGGGTTACAGCCCAGCCCCAGATTATATCGTGCTGTGGATTACTCTTTTCGGCCAGCATTCTGGCTCCTAAATCCCCGGTGGACAGGCGTAGCATGTTCACCTTAATGCTAGGCTCGACTTTAGCGAAGGCTTCCAGATAAACCTTTGCATCATCTTCTTCTAAAGATGTGTAAACCGTGAGTTCTCCGGCCTTTACGGTGCTAGAAAACGCTAGAGCAACCATCGCCAATGCGGCGAAAAAACTACTGTATTTATGTTTCATACTATTTCTCCCTGGTAATTATTATTTGAGAGGCGGGGCATTAGGTCGGACTGAGATGACAATCATTAATAGGGTAATAGAAAACCGAAATAGGGCTCTCTATGAGTAACAATGAGACTCACTCCTGTCCCGAAGCCTCCCTCGAATTCTTACGTGCAAGAACCGTGCTTGTATTTTACACAAGTAGACAAGATATCATCATCAATTTTTGTTGTACATTCAACATATTTTTTGCAATTGCAACATTTTGGTGCAAACACTCTTATGTTGGTTTCATAGTTTGTTTACCCAATTATCCCGCTTAACATATATGCCCAAGGTGGCTTATCACCTCGATGCAGTACTTGTTGGTAGGTCCAACAATGTGGGACAAACTCATCTTGCCTGACCGCCCAGAGAAGCAGAAATGTTATGAGTTTTCCTGTCGCTGCCTGTACAATACAAATCTATTGATGTGACTTTGTCATTCGATAGTGTCTAGTATACCTATCTGCTTCAATAGAAGAACTGTTCCAGTGTCGGATTTGCTGGAAATGAGTGCAAAGTAGAGGTTCATGGCGCAATTCCATAGAAGCCCCACGTACGGCGAGACCGTTGCAGGCACTGGTGTGTTGGCCAGCGCCGCCAGTGGTGCCCAGGATTTTATTGTTCAGAACGGCGGGGACCCAGACAGTATTTTTGGTAATGCAGGTATTGATCCTGAAGATATTGGGCCAACCACAAATATTAGCTTAAAATCTTACTGTGGCCTTTTCGAGACTGCTGCCAAGGCCACAAAAAATGACAATATCGGCCTTTGGTTCGGCCAACAATTTGGTGCCACAGAACTGGGGTTAATCAGCTATGTCGCGATCCATTCTCAGAACATGCACGATGCATTGCTCAATTTTGTCAATCTGTTTCCCTATCACCAGCAATCAACCGAGTTATCTCTGACAGAATCGCGGGGGCTGTTAAGCCTCAACTACCGTATCTTTGATGGTCACATTCTCGAACGCAGGCAGGATGCAGAATTGTCACTTGGCATGTTCCTGAACATTTTTCATCATTGTCTTGGGCCAGCGTGGGTTCCTGAAGAGGTTCACTTTGAACATCCGCAGCCCCAGGATTGGCGTGACCACGACAAAGCTTTTCAGGCACCTGTGTTTTTTGGTCAACGGGCCAATTCATTATTGTTCAAAAAGGAAAGCTTGAACACCAATATGCCGACAACGGATCCACAATTATTGCAAGTGTTGATCAAGTGCCTCCGACAAGTAGGGTTTCAGTCCGACGAGCCTCATTCCGTTTATGACCAGATCAGAGACTTCCTGCTGCTCAAGTTACCCGAAGGATGCCCCACACTGAAACAGACCGCTGATGCTTTGAACATGCCATCGTGGACGATCCAACGCCGATTGGAATCCATGAACAAGAGCTACAAGGAGGTGGTTATGGGTACACGGCAAGAACTGGCGTTGTCGTATTTGAACCAACGCCACCTGCAACTTACCGAGATTGCCTTTTTACTCGGGTTCTCCGAACTCAGTGCCTTTACCCGTGCCTTCAAACGCTGGATGGGCATATCGCCGAGCCAGTACCGTCACCAAATCGATAATTAGACTTAGCCGAACTTAGCCATGTAAATTTCTGCCAGGTCGCAGGACACGTCGGTGTACTCGTCCCCGAGAGACTGAGCTAAGTCCGTTTCCGAGTGCGAGCCCATCCAAGCCAGAATTAGCATACGTCTAAGCATCAGGAATGTTGGGATTTCATCTTCTTCCGCCTGAGACATTTCCTCTTCCCGTCGGTACCCTTCCAGCCACGCCCCAATCAGGTCCGGCACGTCGGGGCGTTCCTCGATAAAGCTAAGCGCCGTCGCAAGATCGTACAGGTACCAGCTAATACCGCTGTCATCAAAATCAATAACTCGTGTATCGCCATTATGGATGAGCAAGTTCGCCACCCGCATGTCTGCATGAACCAGTCCATATCGGTCGGGTGCGGTTCCAAATTTGTTGAGACGATCGCTCATGCATGAAACTAGGCGGGTGAATAACTGGTTTCGTTCATTATTCAGGTTTGGGCCATAGTACCAGTGCCCCCAGTGAGGGGCACCGCCAAAAGCGGTATCCACGTTCCAGTGGAAACGCTCGAAGCCATCCGGCAGGGTCCAGTTACGGGCATGGCGATGCATACGGGCAGTTGTCTCGCCAAGATTGGGGAATGATGGCAACAGGTTGTCTTCATCCGGTTCTTCGCCAGCTAAGTATTCAAAGAACACACATTGTCGCCCCTCAGGAACATCATCTGTGGTGATGAACTGAATTCGATCGTCACTGCAGCCAGGCAAGATTTGCGGGGTGTGTACACCTGCTTCGTTGCGCAGAGCATCAACCCAGGTCAGCTCTGACTTGATGGCCGCGGGTGAATGGTAATCGATGCGATGTATACGGAGGATCTTTCGTTCGGTGCCAGCATCGTCGCTAAGTAGATATGTTGTATTTTCGGAATGATTGATCAGTCGAGGAGTTAATACCACGTTAGAGTCAACAAGGCCTGATGCCTTATGCGCCACACTTTCCAATCGCTGTAAGAGGGCATCTTGCCCCTCATTACCATGTGCAGTCGTCACAGTCTTCTCCCTTTTTTACAGTGACAGGCCCATTAGCCCGGCAAGCTCTTCACACGACATGACGTGGCAATAAATCATGTTGATCACTTCGAGCTCTTTGTCGTGCAATTCATGATCACCAGCAGCACAACAATCTTCGACGACAATAACGTTAAAGCTTTCATCAGCCAGGCTGCGAACCGTGGATGAAACGCATTGATCGGTGAAAATACCAGCAACAATGACGTTCTTGATTCCCATATTCTGCAGGACCAGCCGAAGGTTCGTGCCGGTCAGGGCACTGTCCGTGGTCTTACACACAACAATTTCTTCATCTTCAGCGCTCAGTTCGTCAATGAACTGGGATGAATGTGTCTTATGAGGCATGAGGAGATAGTTCCACCCCGGCTTCTTCTGGCTCAAGGAGCGGTCCCGTCCATCCGATTTTAGACAAGCGATGCGGGCGAACATGGTTTCCACGTCGCTGTTACGACAGGCGCGTAGCAGTTTCTGTGTGGTCGGTATAACCGTACTATGCATACGATCATGAAACGGGGACCACAGGTCATAGGTGGCCTGCTCGTCTGTGCTAAGGCTGCTTCGGGTCGGGCGGTCCATATATTCGTTCTGAATATCGATCGTCAGCAGAGCCGTTTCGTGGTGAAGCAGTTCAGGGTCTTCCGGTTCTGGTGCGCCTTGATAGTAGAGCGATCGATAGGCTGTTTTCCAGGGCATGGCGGTGTCTTTCATTGTGAACGAATTAGGTTTTTTGGAAACTCCGAAGGTTATTCCAAGGCCTCGAGCGATTCAGGCAGGGTCTGTCCGCCATCAACCACAATAGTCTGTCCAGTAATGTAATTTGCTTCCTGTGAGGCAAAGAACAGCGCGGCATAGCCGATATCCTCAACCACACCCAGCCGCTTCAATGGAATGGAGTTAGCCATCGTTGCCAGATAATCCTCGCCCAGGTCATCTAGGCCCTCAGTCGCAATGTTACCGGGTAGCACGCTGTTCATGGTAATGTTGTATTTTGCCGTTTCAATGCAGGCCGTGCGCATGAACCCCAGTTGAGCGGCTTTGGATGCGCCGTAATGGCTCCACCCCGGAAAACCTGTAATTGGACCAGTAATTGATGACGTCAGAACAATTCGTCCATAGTCATTTTTCTTCATGAACGGTAGGCAGGCTTTCACACCCAGAAAATTGCCCTTGATGTTTGTATTCAGAACCATTTCGAATTCGGATGGGTCCATATCTTCAATAAGGGTCTGAGGATAGACACCAGCATTCGCACACAAAACATCGATACTGCCGTAACGATCATTACAGGCCGATGCCATGGCTTGTTGTGAGTCCCAGTCGGAGACATCGCTAGCGAAGACTGACACATCACCACTGCCAAACGTTCTCAGTTCTTTTGCTGTAGCCTCAGCATCCGTTTCATTGCGTGAAACAATCATGATGTTAGCACCGTGTTTGGCAAAAACACGGGCAATGCCTTTTCCGATGCCCTTGCTTGCGCCCGTTACAATGACTGATTTTCCGGAAATTGGTGTCAGCATGATCGTCTCCTTATATCAAAATTGATTGTCGTTGATCTTCATTCGTCACTGATGGCAATACCAACTTATGCAGCAAATCGCCGCTTCTGGCGCATCTTGTAGAGTGAATAAAGGATGTACATAACAAACAGGCTGATCGCCGCACCAGCCATCATCAAAGAGCCCAATGTGGGCACCATCGGCGTGTATCCCGACACCATCTTGGCATACAGCCATTCCGGCACGGTCTGATCTGCGCCCGTTGTAAACAACGACAACGGAAAGTTCCCCCATGAAAGCAGGAAGGCGAAAACGCCACCTGAAATCAGGCCCGGCGAAAGGACTGGGATGGTCACATCTCGTAATGTTTGCAGGCGTGTTGCGCCCATATCCATAGCAGCTTCTTCCAGTGCAGGATCAAAACTGTAGAC
This sequence comes from Rhodospirillales bacterium, assembly GCA_018662225.1. GTDB lineage: Bacteria > Pseudomonadota > Alphaproteobacteria > Rhodospirillales > Casp-alpha2 > JABJGO01. The sequence goes on from JABJGO010000050.1 coordinate 8,476, forward strand.
TTGGATAGATACAATCAGTGTAACAATGGGTGTAATCCATATCATGTGGGCAAAAACGGCGGTCACCCAACTTGTGATGATACCCAGTTCTGAAAACCACAACAGCAACGCCAGGCCCAAAACCGCCTGGGGAAAGAAGATAGGGAGCAAAACAATTTTCTGAAACAGTTTGCGGCCTTTCCAGTCGTAACGGGCAAAGGCCAATGCGCCGAAAAAGGCCAGCACGACGGAACAGATAGTGACGAGTGCGGCAACGCTGAAAGATGTGAATAGCAAGTCGCGAACCGAAAGGGAGGTAAAGGCTTTTTCGTACCAACGGGTGTCCCAGTTCTCCACTGGAAAACTGAAATACCGTTTCCTGGAAAATGATGCCAAAACGACAGATACCATCGGCGTATAAAGAAATATCACAATGCATGCTGTCCAAACCAGGATCAGCGGTTTTGCAAAATTGGTTTTTCCTGCCTGCATTACACCCTCACCGACGACCAATGATGCGGTCGAGATCAATCCGCTTGAACAGGAAGAAGATGAGACAACCCGAAGATGATATCAGCAATAATGAGAGCATCGCTCCCTTCGGCCAGTTCTGGGCAAAGGTAAATGCAGACTCGATATCGTCGGCAATCATGATAACGGCTTGACCGCCAAGAATTTTTGACTCGGCCAGAGAACCCAGCGCCAACACAAACACCAGCAAACTGCCAATCAAGATACCGGGCATGGCAAGCGGCACTTCGATTTCACGGAACACCTGGAAGCGAGATGCACCCAGATCGAATGCGGCTTCCTTAACCGCATTGGGAACCATGGAAAGTCCAATAACCAGTGGAAACAGCATGAATGGCAGGTAGACGTAAACCAGACCGAGAATAATAGCTGGAACCTTATAAAGAATACTGGGTAGATGGATACCAAACAGATATTGCAAGGATCCGTCGGCAATACCGTTCTTGAGCAGGAACAAGACCCAGCCAAACAATCGAATGTTTTCAGACACCAGTAACGGCACCGCAATGATCATGGTAACCAGGTTGGCCCATGGGCCAAACATTTTTGCCATACCGTAGGATACCGGATAACAAATCACTAATAGGATTAAAACAGTAATGGCAGCCAAACCTACCGACCACAGAAAAGAAATGTAGTAGCTATCGCTGATAATCGAAATAAAATTTGCCAGCGTCGGCGTGCCGGTCAGCGAGAATGTACGCGGTGGCATAAAACTGTAACCGGTAACCATCAATAGTGGGCCAATAAACCCAAGCAACAAAAGAATTGAGATTGGCACGGCGGCTCGCACGCCCGGCTGCATCAACCATCTAATCATATCTGATGGTATCCTCTAGGCTGTGCAGAAACTGTTCTGTGTAAGTGAATAACCATAATTTCAACGCACTCAATCGCTCACCAGGATGGCATCTTCGGACTGCCAGCCAATGTAGACCTCGTCATCCAATTTTCCTTCATAAGGCTCGTCCTGCAATCGCTCCACCAGCCATTGATATTGATCAGATTTACTCCTGATCTGGTATTGGATGCGTGATCCCAGTGAGTAGTCATTAAACACCGTACCATGAACCCTGTTCGGTAGATCCTCAGCCGGTCGACCGATCTTGACGATTTCGGGGCGAATTATCAGGTAGCCCCGTTCAAAATTATCGGGCTCGCGGGCCACGGTAAATTCTGTGCCATCTGACAAAGAGCGCACATGCTTCTCACTTACGCGCTCAACTTCGATGGTATTAACCTCGCCCATAAATTCGCCCACAAATTTGTTGCGTGGGGCGTCATAGATTTCCGCAGGCGTGCCGACCTGGATCATTTCACCTGCATTCATGATGCCGATACGATCACTCATGACCATGGCTTCTTCCAGCGAATGCGTGATGTAAACAAAGGTCTTTTTTGTTTCGCGGTGGATATCTTTCAGTTCTTTCTCCAGCGTCTTGCGCAAGCGGAAATCAAGTGAACTGAGTGGTTCATCAAAAAATAGAATGTCGGGGTCATAAGCCAATGCCCGCGCCAGCGCGATTCGTTGGCGTTCGCCGCCAGAACATTGGTTGACGCCTTTCGAGTAGTACGCCAAAGGCAGACGCAATTGAGCCAACAACTCGTCAGCACGCTCGCGGCGCTTGCCAGGTTCGACACCAGCAATCTTCATGGGAAATTCAATATTTTCCCCCACAGTTTTGTGCGGGAACAATGCCAGCGACTGAAAGACCATACAGGTCGGTCGTTTGTTAGCTGGCACATCGTTGATCCGTTGCCCACGCAGGATAATATCCCCCGAACTGGGGCGGTCCATGCCAACAAGCATACGGATCATCGTCGTTTTGCCGCTACCAGAGGGTCCGACAATAGTGAAAAATTCTCCATCCCCGATATCGAGATTAATATCGTCTACTGCGGTGAAATCACCGAATTTTTTGACGATATTCCGAAGCTGGAGAACAGGTTCGCTTATTTCACTACTCATCAAACCCCCTGGGTCGCGTCATCTTAATTAACAGTACTTTTCTTTTATCAATCAATTCGCAGGCGAGCGATCTAGCTTTCCCGCTCGCGCTTGGCTGCTGAATAGATATCATACATTTCCGCATAGTCGGGATTGATATCGTAATCAGTCGAGTTTGACATTTCCTCTTCCAGCGTATCCCACTGAATGGCATCTAGCTCATCTTTGTTGAACTGCGCCATCACTTCCTTGGAACCCATCTGGGTTACAGGGTTGTAGGTGCCTTCTGCGAACGCCACCTTCTTGGAAACTTCCGGGCGCTGTACATAGGCCAGGAAGTCTTCGGCGATGGTTGACGGGTTAGGATTGTTCACCAATGAGGTAAGCTCAATCCACACAATGCCGCCTTTGCCATTCATGGGGCCGGATTTAGGCGTGATGCCACGAACCTGCTTGGAACCGTCAAAACGGGCCGGAGAGGCTGTGTAGGTACCACCGGTGAAGTAAGCGTCGATTTCACCGTTGATCAACGCCAGGTTCATGGCAACCAGATCATCCGTCAACAATTTCGCACCGTTGAAAATCTGTTTACAAACTTTGGCATAAGCATCGATTTCGGCTTTGGAGTGTGATTTGAACGGATCAACGCCCGCTGTCACACACATATGATAAATGTTCCAGTTATCATATGTGAGGATGCCGTACTTACCCTTCATGGCAGGATCAAGGAAGATGTTGAATCCTTGATCTTCACCCATGGCGCGGGAAATTTTATCGGTATTAACAACAAAGTTGAACGGACCAAAACGCTGGGTCATACCCAACAGGTGTTCCCCGGTTTTATCCATGGCCCACTCGTAAGGTGCATGGAAGGCGGGCATCATGTCGTTAAACATCGGATCGAAACGATCCCGATCCAGTTCCTTGATCAGACCTTCTGGCCACATCATTTCGCGAGCCCACGGGTTATTCAGGTTGATCAGGTCCCAAACCTTGGTTTCACCGGCGCGCAACCGGTTCACAGCATCCGGATCAGATGTCAAGCCCTCGGCACGAACCTTTGCACCGGTTTCACGGCGGAATGGGTCAAGGACGTCATCGGAATTGTAACCTTCCCAGCAGTAGATATTCAGTTCATCGGTGCGCGCGGCGTTTGCTATGCCGGGGAATGCCCCACCGTGCGCTGCAGCGAGCGCAAATGCGCCTGTTGTTTGCAGAAAATTTCTTCTGTTGAAGCCACTCATTTTCATCTCCCAAAATATTTAAACCAGGCTGTCGAAAATCATTTTCGACAAAAACATGCCTACGTTCTACTACATCATGATGCACCGGGTAACGACGCGCCACTTGACCGCACAAAGCAATATTTTGACCTTCGATCCGAAAATGCGATTTAACCTTACATCGTCAGACAAGATATAATGGATTGCCTCACCCGTTCACCGCCGACTTTTAATCAGTCGGATAAGGCGACGTTAACGCAGCGTTTTGTGAAGTTCAACATAATTATTGAAAGTGCCACATTTAAAGAGTAGCGTCTCGGATACACCAACTTGCTGGAGATTGCACAATGGATTTTATTTTTATGTTAACACGCGGCGATAAAACGATCTTGGATGGAATAGAAGTTATTGATACAATTGCGAAATGTGGTGTTACGCACATTGGTTTCAAGGATGTGGGTGTCGACAAACAGACGTTAATTTCTTTAACCGATCGAATTCGGGAAATTGGTGCCACCTCCTACATTGAAGTTGTGAGTACCACATCTGAAGATATATACAATTCACTGGCTGTGGCGGCCGAATTGGGCGTCGATCGTGTTTTAGGAGGACAAGATGTAGGTCAGGCCCTCGATATACTCAAAGATTGTGGGGCTGAATATTACCCGTTCCCGGGAAAGCCAGCGGGCCACCCAACCAAACTGGGCGGTACGCCCGACGATATTGCCCGCGATTGTGAAAACATGATGGCCACCGGATGCGCTGGCGTAGACCTGTTGGCGTACAGGGCAACGGACTGTGATCCGCTTGATCTGGTGCGAGCCGCTAAAGGCTCAATGAATGGTGGTTATCTAATTGTGGCGGGCAGCGTGGACTCGCCTGAGCGAATTCGCGCACTGGCAGGTGCCGGTGCTGATGCCTTTACCATTGGAACCGCTGTATTTGATGGCTCGTTCTCGCCCAATAAGGGCGCGATCCAATCTCAATGCCGGGACGTACTGGCCGCTTGTGAGGGGTAACATGACCATTATTGATGATTTGATATCAGGCCGATACCAACACGCGGGTCAGCCAGCACTGGATGTTCTAGCCCGCTCGGTCCATATTCAACCTGACCTAACCGGCAAAGAGGCTGATGTTGTTCGTGCGCTACGTTTCCCTGGCCCTTTCGCGGTTATCAGTGATCCGGATACGCACCGTGTTCTTGGTGGCCGAGTAGAAAAGGCTCTGGCACAACTGGGGGAGACTATTTTTATCAATCTCCCAGCACACCCGCATGCTGATATAGAAACAGCCAATATGGTAGCAGAGTCCACCGCCGATGCCGGCTCAATAATTGCTGTGGGCTCGGGTACGATTAACGACCTTTGCAAATATGCTGCGGCAAAGAATGGTATCGAATGTGCCGTATTTGCCACCGCACCATCTATGAATGGCTACACTTCGGTTAGCGCCGCCATCACTGTTGACGGCCTCAAAAAATCACTGACTACAGTGGCCCCTGTAGGTGTGTTTATGGATTTACAGGTTCTTAGCGAAGCGCCGAAACGTATGATCCAATCCGGCCTTGGCGACTCCGTGTGTCGGCCAATGGCGCAGGCAGACTGGTTAATGAACCATATTCTATATAACAGTACCTATAATACACTACCTTTTGACTTGCTGATGGCCGAGGAAGGACCTCTATTAGCCAATGCTAGCGCTTTGGTAAACAACGATATGTTGGCCGTCGGGGGGTTGGCGAGAACGTTGATCCTGTCCGGGATGGGCATGACTATTTGTGGTGGTAGTTATCCGGCGAGTCAGGGTGAGCATCTGATCAGCCACTATGTTGAAATGATGAGGCCAACGGACATGCCTGATTCGTTCCATGGAGAGCAAATTGCTGTAACGACTCTGATCATGGCACGATTACAGGAACGCATACTAGCCGGCGGCGTCCCAAAAGTATCGCCAACAAAGATAAATGAAGCGTCTATTCTTGCACACTTTGGCCCTTCGATCGGTGCGGCGTGCTGGCAGGAATTTACCCACAAACACCTAGATGAAGAAGGTGCGGATCGATTGAATGCCCGTCTGGCAGAATGCTGGCCCGAAGTCGTTAAACGGGTCTCTGCTATTTCCGTACCGTCTGAAACAATTGCTACCGCGCTGGGCGACGCTGGGGCCCCCACCAGTTACGCAGACATTGGCCTTGATCGTAGTTTCATTTGCGAAGCAATCACTTATGCCCGCACCATACGGAACCGTTATACATTTCTTGATCTGGCCGATGATAGCGGCATGCTGACCGCTGAAGATTTAATCTGAGGGTAACTGACAAAAATGAACCCCATTGCACAATGCCCTTTAGAAACACTGAAATCGGTGAAGTATGTCCTGTGTGACATCGACGATACGCTCACTTGGCAGGGAAGCCTGCCGGCTGTGGCCTATTCAGCCATGGAGCGACTACAAGATGCAGGTCTGATCGTCGCCCCCATAACCGGTCGTCCGGGTGGCTGGTGCGACCATATTGCTCGCATGTGGCCGGTGGACGGCGTGGTCGGTGAAAATGGCGCCTTTTACTTCCACTATGACAAACAGAATAAAAAGATGCGGCAACGCTACTGGCGGTCGGATGCGCAACGCAAAATGGATCGGGATAAACTGAACGGGCTGGCAGATACGATTCTGACAGCGGTACCCGGAGCCGGCATTGCGTCTGACCAGGCATACAGAGAAGCCGATTTAGCCATTGATTTCTGTGAGGATGTGGAAGCTTTGAGCAATACGAATGTCCAGAAAATCGTTCAATTGTTCGAGGCAGAAGGTGCTGTGGCAAAAATCAGCTCCATCCATGTAAATGGTTGGTTCGGTGACTATGACAAATTGACAATGTGTCGGCGTTTCCTGGATGAGATATTCAATTTCAAGGTGGATGACCATCGCGAAGCTTGTGTTTTTGTGGGGGACTCTCCAAATGATGCGCCTATGTTCGACTACTTCCCGTTTTCCGTTGGCGTAGCTAATATTAGGGAATTTTCAGGCTCGCTTGACGCCGAGCCTAGGTGGATTACCCGCCAGCCCGGTGGATTTGGCTTCGCAGAATTCGTTGATGTATTGTTGGCGGAGATATCGTAGGATTTTTCATGAGTGATCGACTGAGCAAGCCGCAGCGACAAGAACGTATACTCGAACGTCTGGGCAGTGACGTCACGGTTCGAATTTCAACACTCGCAGAACAGTTCGACGTGACCACGGAAACCATTCGCCGCGATATCGATAACCTGACAGACAAAGGTTTGGTGGATCGCACCTATGGCGGTGCGGCAAGTAGATCGCTTTCCAGTGAGCCTGCCATGGAACAACGACGGCTGAAACACGTAGCTGAACGCGAACGCATCGGATTGCACGCCGCGTCACTGATCGATCCAGGTGACGTTGTGATGATCGATGCGGGATCAACCACATTGCATTTTGCCCGGGCGCTAGCATCGCGTGATATTGAGTTAACAGTGTTAACTAACTGCTTGCCTGCTGCCTATGCGCTTGGGCCGGTGTCACGTATTCGGGTAATGTTGTGCCCTGGTGAGTTTAGGGAGACAGAGGGCGGGCTCTATGGGGAAGAAACGGTAGCGTATCTTGATCGCTTCTCGGCTAACAAGGCGGTCATTAGCGCAGGCGGTATTGCGAGCGATGGCGTAACAGACGTTGATTTCCAAGCTAGCGCGGTTAAACGAAAAATGATCGAACGAGCAACGGAATCAATTTTGTTGCTAGATCACAGTAAGTATGATGTTCGCTTGTTCAGCACAGTTTGCCACATATCTCAATTGGATAGCGTGATCGTGGACAGTCCACCGCCCCGTAATTTGGGTTTGACGATACGCGATGCCCGCGTTCAGTTGCTTATTGCCCCTTAGCTCTTTCTTGTTCATGACGGATATATAGGCATGTTTGTTGGCATTGATATTGGCACTCAAAGTTTAAAGGTCGTCGTTGTAGACTCTGCCATGGAAGTGATGGGAGAAGCCTCGACACCATACCAGCCGGACTTTCCGCAGCCTGGTTGGGCGGAGCAGGACCCCGTTCTATGGGAGCAGGCGCTCGCGCCTACAATTGCCAGCGCGCTCGATGCCGCTGGTGTGGCACCAATTGATGTAGCGGCCCTTGGCGTTGGCGGGCAGTTGGATGGTTGTATCGCGGTTGATGGGAACAACAAGCCCCTTTACCCATGCCTAATCTGGATGGACCGGCGTGCCGAGCAGGAAATTGAAGGGTTGCCGGTCGAGCAAATACGGGACCGTACAGGCGTAATTACGGATGCGTCCCATCCGGCAGCAAAGATCCGCTGGCTACAGCACAATTTGCCCAATCCTGAGCACATACACCTTTTTCATTTCCCGGTTTCCTATCTGGTTCACAAGCTTACGGGTCGTGCCGTCATGGATCATGGCTTGGCGTCAACAACCATGTTGTATTCACTAGATAACCGAGATCTTGACCCATGGTTGCTTGACCTGTTCAGCATCGATCGAGGGCACTTGCCGAACATCGCAGATGCCGAGTCCTGTGCAGGTAGTTTGTCGCGCGAGGGTGCGGCGCTATGTGGCTTGCCAACAGGCATTCCAGTAGCCGTTGGAACAGGTGATGATTTTACGACCCCATTGGGAGCTGGGATCGTACAACCAGGCAAAATGACCTGCGTTCTGGGAACGGCTGAAGTCGTAGGAGCCTTGCATTCTCACCCCGTTATCGACAAAACCGGTTTGGTTGAAACTCACGCCTACGCAGGCGAATCCTTTTTTATCGAGAACCCGGGCTGGTTATCGGGTGGAGCCCTTACCTGGTTACGCAATCTGCTCAGGCTTGACGATTTTGTGGAACTTGATTCTTTGGCTGAAATCATCGCGCCGGGTTGTGACCAACTGACTTTTCTTCCTGCATTGAACGGGACCATGGCACCAGAGTGGGTCGCGTCGGCTCGGGGGTGCTTTTATGGGCTAACGCCGGCACACAGTTCTGGGCACATGGCCCGTGCGACCTTGGAAGGTACGGCCTTCGCCATGCGGGATGTGATGGAGCGCTTGAACAGTCTCGGTGTGGACGTGACAAGTATCGTGGCGTTAGGAGGCGGTGCCAAGAGTCGCCTGTGGACGCAGATCCGTGCCGATATGACGGGCTTGCCCGTGGAGATACCTGTCTTGACCGATACTGCCCCCATGGGCGGTGCGATCCTTGCGGCTGTCGCAGCTGGTGTATATCCGGATGTTCCGTCCGCCGTGACCAATGTTGGTTCTGTTGCGTGCGTAATAGAACCGGACCCCGCTTGTAAAGCACAGTACGACGATGCCTACGCTCGATATCATTTGCTGTTTGAGAGTCTTCGGCCACTCTATTGAGGATGATCAGGTGCCGTGAAAGGCGACTCCATTGGCCTTTAGCTCTTTGAGCAGTAACGCGTCAGGTTTCCGGTCACTTACTACCATATCCAGATCGGATAAGGTGCAGATTTGTTCCAAACCGGTTTCATTGAACCGAAAATGATCGATCAGCAGCATCTTGTTTGCTGACTGCCCAATCATTGTGCGCACCGTCCATACGGTTCTCGAATCCGCTTCCCATACGCCGCCCGCTGACAACCCATCGGCAAAGAAGACCACCAAATCGGATGAGAACTTCGAAATGAAATCAGTGGTTTCATGTCCCCAGGCAAAGCCCTCCTGTCGGTCCACCTCTCCCGGTGCCAGCATCACTCGGATAGTATCGCTTTTGGCCAGTTTGAGCGCTTCCTGCACACCATTCGTTATAACGGTCAGCCGTTTTGAGGTCGTGCTGAGTTCTTCTGCAAACAACAGCGCCGTGGTCCCCGGCCCCAGCATTATGACCATGTCATCGTCGATAAGGGTGTGTGCCCGCCGCACAATGGCGCGGCGCTCCCTCAGGTGCCTATCCTTGCGGGCAACAAAGCTCAATGTATTGCCGGCAGGCAGGAAGGCAGCACCCCCATAGCGTCGCTGCAATCGGCCTTCGTCGCACAGGGCGTCAAAATCCCGCCGGATGGTTTCTCGCGATACATCGAACTTTGCGGCCAGGTCACGGATCAGGATGCCGGGATCACGGGTGATTTCTACGATCAACCGCTCGCGTCGTTTCTCCTTCTTGCCTTCCGCCATAGATGAATACGCCTTTTGGGTTCTGTCTGGGTTGATTGTTGATCGTTCGCGCACCTTATGTCCAGTTTCATTAAAGTGGCATGAAACATTAATGTTGCATATGCCATATTTATATTGCTACACTCTTAGCAACATTCAAAGCAGGGCTACTTATCATGAGTCAGCAAAAAGACGAATTTCTAGAGCGCTCGAAGACCTTTTGGAACCCTAATAAGACCCAATTTTGGCAGGATGCCGGGGTCGATCTCGTTATTGATCGCCGCGAAGACTATCACCTGTACGACATGGACGGGAAGCGTTTGATTGATGTCCACCTAAATGGTGGCACATACAACTTAGGACACCGAAATGCCGAATTGCTGGAAGTCCTCAATGCTGGTGGACGGCGCTTCGACATGGGAAATCACCATTTCCCAGCATTGGCGCGGACGGCTCTTGCCGAAAAACTAGCCGAATGCACACCGGAGGGACTGCAATACACAATCTATGGGGCTGGCGGGGCCGAGGCGATTGAACTCGCCATTAAATCCGCCCGAAATGCCACGCAGAAGCGAAAGATCGTTTCCATTGTCAAGGCGTACCACGGCCATTCTGGGTTGTCGGTCAAGGCCGGTGATGAGCGGTTCTCGAAAACCTTTCTATCAGAAGATCTATTGGATGAGTTTGTGCAGGTGCCATTCAATGATCTGAGCGCCATGGAAGATGCGCTGAAGGGTCGTGATGTCGCTGCTGTCATCATGGAAACCATTCCAGCGACCTATGGTTTTCCTATGCCCCACGAGGGTTATCTCCCTGAGGTCAAGAGGCTCTGCGAGCGTTATGACTCCTTGTATATCGCTGACGAGGTCCAGACGGGCCTTATGCGGACTGGTTCCTTGTGGGGCATCACGAAATACGGTGTCACGCCAGACATCATGGTTATAGGTAAGGGTATTACTGGCGGCATGTATCCCATCTCGTGTTGTGTGGTCAATGAGCGGGCGGGGCAATGGCTCAAGCAGGATGGCTTTGCTCACATGTCAACGGCCGGTGGTGCTGAACTCGGCTGTATCGTTGCCATGAAGGTCCTGGAAATCACCCAGCGACCGGAAGTGGCTTCCATGGTCACTTACATTTCTGATTATGTGCGTGCGGGTCTGGATGAAATCAGAGCTCTCTATCCCGATTTCTTTATTGGTATCAGGCAGAACGGCGTGATCATGGGATTGGAGTTCAATGATCCGGAAGGTGCCAAGCCTGTCATGCGACACCTTTACGAACATGGTGTCTGGGCAATATTTTCAACGCTGGACCCCAGTGTTCTGCAATTCAAACCCGGCATTCTCATGACTCAGGAAATGTGTGAGGAAATGTTGCGCCGTGTTGAAGTCGCCGTTGGATTGGCCCAGCGCGAAGTATTCGGTGAAACCCGCCGGAGGGTCGCCTAATGACTGAGAGTGCATCAGTTCTGATCGATATTACGGACTCACCCGCAGCATTGAACGCGCAGGTGGGTATGGTTCTGGAACGTGCCCGTTGGGCGTCACAGGTTTATCAGCGCTATGATCGTGACGCAACGTTGGCGATCACTGAAGCTGTCGCCCGTGTCGCCCACAGTAAAGCAGCGGAATATGCGGAATGGGCCGTTCGTGAAACGGGCTTTGGTGTCGTTGAGCACAAGAAGCTAAAAAACGAACTCTCCAGTCTTGGGTTACTGGACTATTACCGAAACTGGGATTTTGTTAACCCGCGCATTGATGAAGAGCGCAAGATTATCGAAATTCCACGCCCCGCAGGCGTTGTCTTCGCCCTTGCGCCGTCGACTAACCCGGTCGCGACGGTTTACTTCAAGGTGATTTCGGCTTTGTTGACCCGCAACGCTATTGTCTTTTCGCCGCACCCGGCAGCGCTTGAATGCTGTACGGATGCCCTTGATACGTTGACGGCCGCCGCGATTGAAGCTGGTGCACCAGACGGCATCATTCAGGTCGTCCGCAAGCCCACGGTCCCCCTGATCGAAGCATATATGGGTTCAGACAAGACAGACGTTACGCTGGCGACAGGTGGCTCGGCCATGGTTCGGGCGGCGTATTCGTCCTCGAACCCTGCAATCGGAGTTGGACCGGGCAATGCGCCAGCATTTGTAGACGCTACGGCAGACATAAAACAGGCAGCGCAGAACCTTATTGAAAGCAAGTCGTTCGACAACTCAATTTTGTGCACCAACGAGTCTGTGGTTATTACATTGCAGAGTGTGGATGATGGATTACGCCGGGCCCTCAAGTCCGCTGGCGCACATATGTGTTCTGAAGAAGAAACCGACGCCTTGCGGCAGTATCTTTTCCATGAACGTGGTTTCAACGTAGAAGCCATTGGCCGCGACGCCAGTTGGATCGCAAGCCAGGCCGGCTTCAAGATCAGTACACGTGCCACGGTTCTGGTCGCCCCGATCACCAAAATTGGTGTGGATGAGGCCCTGTCGCGCGAAAAGCTTTGCCCTGTACTGGGGTATTATGTGGCCAGTAGCAACGATCAGGCTATTGCCCAGGCGCGTGGCCTGCTGAGAATGTCCGGTGCTGGCCATTCTGCCTCAATTCATAGTCAGGACGCGCAGGCGGCTATTGATTTTGCCTCTGCCGTAGAAACCTATCGGGTTGTCGTTAACGCGCCTTGTAGTCAGGGCGCTGCCGGGTTCGCTACGAATCTGCCACCATCCTTTACCATTGGAACCGGGTTCTATGGTCGCAGTTCCATTGGTGAAAATATCGGACCGCAACATCTGCTGCACTGGACCAAGTTGGCTTACAATAACGATCCTGCAGAAACCATGGGTGACTACACAACAACGCAGGTTCATCACAAGGGTCCGTTGGTCAAGGCTCCGGCCGATGGCATTAGTGGTTATGGCGGTGGTCGAAGCCCGCAAGTAGCACCACAATCCTCACCTGTGTCTCAGGGTGCTGGATCTTCCCAAAATATTTCACGTGATGAAATTCGCCAAATTATCGTCGAAGAACTTCGCGCAGCATTAAAGGCATAACAATGGCTGAACTACGGTCCTCCATCTTCATTGATCAGCTCCAACCGCAGACGCTGTGCTATATCGCCAGTTGGATGCGGGGGACTTTGCCACGCTCCAACATGGCAGCTCAGATCATCGAAGTGGCACCGGGGCTGGATATTGAAGCGCTTACGGATATTGCCTTGAAGCATTCCAACGTGGGTGGCGGTATCTTGGTTGTCGAAAGGCAGTTCGGTTATCTGGAGTTCCACTCCCGCTCGCCAGCCGAGGTTAAAGCATCGGCAAGCGCTGTTCTCGATACCTTGGGAGCCCGACCAGAAGATGCACTTAAGCCACAAATACTGGCATCAGAGATTTTGACCCGTATCGATGCGCAACATGCATTCCTCATCAACCGTAACAAACTTGGTTCTATGGTCATTGAGGGAGAGTCGCTTTTTGTGCTGGAAATGCAGCCGGCATCCTATGCCATCATTGCCTGCAATGAGGCTGAAAAAGCATCAAATATCAAAGTTATCGATTACCGTATGATTGGAGCCAATGGGCGACTGTATCTATCGGGAAACGAGGCAGAAATTCGAAATGCACGCGATGCAGCCGTTGACGCCTTGCGTAATCTTGGCGCGAATTAGGAGCCCGAAGTGGAAAGGACCGAAATACGTTCCCTGATCCGTTCTGTTCTCGCTGATGAACTGGGACAACATCAGGCAAAAACATCACCAACGTCGGCATCGACACAGGAAATGGTAAGACAGGAGAAAGTCAGAATTACGAACGATCAGGAGTTGGCAGCTTTTGTAAAACGCATCGCAACGGCATCACGCGATGAACAGACGCGGGCTGACATGGCAGCAGGGCGACATGCATTCAAGCTCGATAAAGGAACATCGCAAATGCATGACGCCCAACGGTCACCAGCGGAATCGTCGCGGGCAGACCGAGTTACCGGTTTTGACAAAGGGTTTATTAATGAGCGTCAAATTGACGCACTGAATGACGATATCGAAGTTGTTTTGATTAACAAGGCTGTACGCTTCACACCCTTGGCAAAAGATAAGCTGAGGCAACGGGGCATCAGGATTGAAAGGAAGGCGTCATGATCAGAGGTCGCGTAAAAGGCCGGTGTTGGGCCACAAAACGAATTGATGACATGCCGCAGGGTGCATTGCTCGATGTGGAGTTAGAAAATGGCACCGTCCTAATTGCCTATGATCCACTTGGTTGTGGTGTGGGCGAGCAGGTGATGATTACACAAGGGTCTGTTGCCGCTGGCTACTTTAAGACGGTAAAGGCGCCTATAGATGCGCTGATTATCGGATCACTCGACGAAGACGAATAGCGGCAGCCAAAGAAAACACGACAATATTATAAACCACACGACTTTAACTACTTGATGGAGAAAACGTTATGTCAAACCAAGCAATCGGAATGATCGAAACCAAGGGATATGTTGCAGCACTTGCTGGCGCAGATGCCATGGTCAAAGCCGCTAATGTAACTATTGTCGGTCGCGAAGAAGTGGGTGACGGTCTTGTCTCTGTCATCATCAACGGTGATGTTGGCGCCGTAAAAGCGGCAACGGAAGCTGGTGCTGAGACTGTGAGTCAGGTAGGCGAACTTGTGTCCGTTCACGTAATCCCGCGTCCGCATCCGGATCTTGGTAACCACTTCGCTACAGCCGTAGCAAAGAAGTAAGCCTAGGCTGATGAACTTGGCTGGCATAACTTTGGTGCCAGCCAAACCAAAATTGGATCGTAACCATGCTGATCCTGTTTGACAGGAGAGTGGGGAACCAGAATGACTGAACTACGCGTATATCTCCCCATTGAAGACCTTCAGCCGCAGTTTGCGGCCTATATGAGCACGCCAACGCGCGCGCGCGGGTACCCGCCATTTGCCGGAGAACACAGCCTGATTATAGAGGTAGCGCCCGCACTTGCGATACACCGGATCGTTGATTTGGCCTTGAAAGCTTCACCGGATATGGAACCGGGAATTCTATTTACCGAACGCCAATACGGACTTCTTGAACTTCATTCTAAAGACAAAGATGAAGTCCATGAGACTGGTAAGGCGATCCTGGATGGCATCGGGGCAAAAGAAAAAGACCAATTACAACCGGTAACGCTGTACACGGATATCATCGAAGATATTGCTGATCAGCATGCAATTATTCTGGATCGCATGCGCAATGCTTCCATGATCCTGCCAGGACAATCACTTCTGCTCTATGAAATGGCACCAGCCCTATTTGCCGCTGTTGCGGCAAACGAGGCGGAGAAAGCAGCGCCAGGTGCTACGATCGTTGATATTCAAATGATGGGAGCGTCCGGGCGGATATTCATGGCCGGAGAAACGGATGAGTTGAGAGTCGCCCAAGCCAGAATCACGAAAGTTCTGGAGTCAATCGAAGGAAGATCCTCTCAGTAGAGGATTTCTCTCGATAATATGCCACTACGATCTACTACTTTGGGATACTCTCTGCTCATTAATCTCAA
This sequence comes from Rhodospirillales bacterium, assembly GCA_018662225.1. Taxonomy (GTDB): domain Bacteria; phylum Pseudomonadota; class Alphaproteobacteria; order Rhodospirillales; family Casp-alpha2; genus JABJGO01. The sequence continues at coordinate 23,814 of JABJGO010000050.1, forward strand.
TTCTTTTTGCCCACCAAAGAACTTCATGCCGTCGATCTTACATGAGTTCAGCGAGCATCAAAAAAACCGGGAGATGTACCCTGTTCTGTCCCCGCTCCCTTTTTGTAGTATGGATTAATCTGAATGCCCATTGCAATGCCGCCACAATGGCTTGAATGCATGGCTTCCTTTAGGTTCTCCAAACTTCCGCTAATGGCCGTACTCGGACATGTCCGAAAAGGGCAGAACATTTCTGCTCTGCCCCTGAGTTCAGATATCTACCTTCTCGGAAATATCCAAAGCATCGTCCACTTCAATGCCAAGGTATTTGATAGTGCTTTCAATCTTGGTGTGG
>JABJGO010000051.1 GCA_018662225.1 Rhodospirillales bacterium
ACACGCTGTATGGCGATGAAGGGAGGGATAAATTATACGGTGGTGAAGGCAATGATGTTCTTTCGGGCGGCGACGGGAAAGACACGCTGTATGGTGGCGAGGGCGACGACACTCTCATCGGTGGTGCCGACAATGATACGGCCTATGGTGAGGCGGGCAACGACCTGTTCATCTTTGGTCCCAACAGCGGTAAGGATAGTTTTATCGGCGGAGATGGCGACTGGACCAACACAGTTCAATTAGAAGGCGTCACCGGCACGTTCAATGACGATGCAAACTGGACACTTGATGTTGGCGAGGATATTAACTTCACCGAAACAGAAGCCGGGATCGTGTTCGAAGAATCCGCATCAGGCATAATTCAGTTCGATGACAATAGCGTGTTGGACTTTGAAGACGTGAGTGAAATCGTCTGGTAAGCCCAACAATCGGCGAGATATCTCACAGCAGCAAAAATTGGGTGTGACGAATATCACAGATTTGGCCTGATCAAATGAATAACATAAGGGCTATTATTCATTGATCTGGAGGTCCAATGCCTGACGCACAGCCAACACCTGCATTCGACGAAACAATACTGGAAACGGCAGAAGATCAATTCATTGAACAACGCGACGACTCCCAAAGACGCAGCAGCACCGACCGCCGAGATGGTGAAGCCAAAACCAGGGAATATCTGGACAGTTGCATCTTTCGTGAGTACGAAACCGGCAAGCAGGCATTTATCATCCAGTCAGGAACCGTAGAAATCACCAGAGAGACCGAAGATGGCAAAGTTGTCATTGGTGTCCTTGAAGAAGGTGCAATGTTTGGCGAAATGGCCTTGATTGATGACAAGCTACGAATGGCGACGGCCAGGGCCATTGGCCCCGTAACCGTGATGGTCATTACAAGAGAGATGATAAACAAAAAAATATCGAACGCTGACCCGTTTGTCAGGGGCCTGATTGAATTGCTTCTGGATCATGCCCGCTCGACGGCCGACACCCTTGGCGGATTGCGTGGATTCATCCACACAGATAATTTCTTTGGACCAGATCGCCGAAATAACGAGGACGAAGCCTTCGAGGGTTTGGACCGCCGCGCCGGTTAGTAGGATGTATCGGCCCACCCCTCCCATTCAACGCTGAATAAGTCGCGCCAAAATCTCGATACCGGGCTCGATTCGTTCCAGTGCGATTGATGAGAACCCCAGCCGGAACACGTTTTTAGGTGGCGGGTTTTGCGCAAAGCACACATGGCCGGGCTCGATCACCACACCTTCTTCCAATGCCCTTTCAGCCAGCTTTTCTGTATCCAGACTTTTAGGCCCGGTGACCCAGAAGCTGGTACCGCCGAATGACGGGACCTGGCTCATCCCCGGCAGATGTTTGTCGAGGGCCGAACTCAGCGCCTCCCACCTAGCCCGGTAGGCCTTGTGCAGTTTGTGAACCAACGAGTCATAATGGCCCAGCGACAAAAACAGCGCCGTGGTGCGTTGGTTGTTGTTGGGCGGATGGCGCAGCATGAGGCGGCGCACGGCGCGCATCTCATCAATCAGTTCTTTGGCCGCCACCACGTATCCCATACGCAGGCCGGGAAACAGGGTTTTGGACAGGCTGCCCACATAGATCACCCGGTCGTCACGGTCCAACGACTTGAGCGCCGGTGTGGGTTCGGACACATAGTTGGCCTCGAACTCATAGTCGTCTTCTACAATAATGCGGTCATAGGTTGCGGCATCCGCCAACAAGGCCTTGCGGCGTTCCATGGGCAGGGTCACGGTCGTGGGGAACTGGTGACTGGGTGTTGTGTAAATAATGTCGCAACCATCCAACGCGCCGCCACCCACACACAAACCATCGTGGTCCACCGGAATGGGGCGAATGTGGTCTGTACGCAGATTGAAGATATTGCGGACATCGGGATAGCCCGGCTCTTCCATACCGACCACAGTGTCGGGTTTAGTGAGGAGGCTGGCCAGCATATACAGCGCATTTTGTGCACCCATGGTGACCAGAATATTTTCTTCGCCCACCATAATGCCGCGGCGGGGCAACAACCGGGTGCGGATTTGTTCAATCAATAACGTATCATCACGGGTGAAGGCGTCGCTGGTCCATATATCCATGCCCTTGCGGCCCAATGCCTGACGGGAACACTCACGCCACGCTGCGATGGGAAACAGGCCCTGATCAACCTGACCGTAGATGAACGGATAGGGGCATGATTGCCAGTTGTCGGGCTTGCTCAAATTGACCTGGCTGGCCGGACGCATGCGAAGGCGGGTGGCCCAGTCAGGTGGGTTTTCAGGTACTGTTGACGCAGAAAGCTGTTCAATCGACGGCATATTATCCGGAATCACACCGGAACGGATGGCATCGTTTACATAGAAGCCGCTGCGTTCTCGTGACACCATATAGCCATCATCCACCAAACCCTGATAGGCCAGAATGACTGTATTGCGCGATACACCCAGCGTTTTCGCCATGCGTCGGGACGATGGCAGCGGCTCGCCTGTGGGTAGCTGGCCAGCCAGAATAGCAGACACCAGCATCTCCCTGATCTGGCTCTGGATACTGAATCCGGTATTTCGTTCAATACGGAAAAGTGCGTCTCGCATGTGATGTCCCCATAGCTGGACTACCCTAGTCGACTAAACTGGTATGGTCCAGTAGTGGGGCGCAAGATATTTGGGGCTTCACAATGGTGGCGTCACTGGAATACAATGACAACCGTCGATACACACCGGTAAGGAAATTGAAAAATGGCAAAGGTACTTGTAGTGGACGATGATGAAGTCATCTGTGGTATTCTACGCGCCTTGCTGGAATCAAAAGGACACCAGGTCATTGAGGCAAGTTCAGGCAGCTCGGCTGTCGATATGGCCAGATCTGAAAAGCCCGATCTCATTATTCTGGATATGAACATGCCGGATATGACGGGTTGGGAAACCATCCCCGTGATCCGTTCGCACCCCGATACAAAAAACACGCCCATCGTAGCCCTCACCGCCGATTCCACCGCGGATGGTCACGAAGAAGCTCATCTGGCCGGATGTGATCGCTATGTGACCAAGCCCTTCGACGACGCCCGACTTTTTGCCGCGCTGGATGGTTTGCTCTAACTACATCTCGTCAATCAATTGCCTGATGATCTTGATTCCGGGTTCGATCTTTTCGGCGGAAATAGACGAAAAGGCCAAACGGAAGAAGTTCTTTGGCGGCCGCGTACGGGCGAAAGTCATGTGGCCGGGCTCAATCACCACGCCTTTTTCAAGGGCGCGGGCGGCCAGTTCCTCTGAATCAAGTCCTTTGGGGCCGCGCACCCAGTAACTGGTGCCGCCAAAAGACGGCACATCCGAAGAATTGGGCAGATGTTTTTCCAACGCCTCGCCCATTTTCTGCCAGCGCTCCCGGTACACCTTATGCAGACGCTTGATCAGGGTGTCATGGTAGCCCAAGGCCATGAACAGTGCGGCTGTGCGCTGATTATTATTAGGGGGGTGATGCAGCATGAGACGCCGTAATGCCCGCACCTCACTAATCAACTGGCGCGGTCCAACCATGTACCCTAAGCGCAAACCGGGAAAAAGACTCTTGGACAAACTACCTACGTAGATAACCCGGTCATCCCGATCCAGAGATTTGAGCGCCGGGATGGGCTCGGACAGATAATTTGTTTCGAATTCATAATCATCTTCAATAATCACGAAACCATAGTCGGTCGCCGCATCCAAAAGGGCACGCCTGCGCGCCAACGACATGGTCACGGTGCTGGGATAATGGTGGCTTGGTGTGACATAAACGAAACTGCAATCATTCAGGCGTTCGTCCACAATGAGGCCTTCCTGATCCAGTGGCATGGATTGCAGATCATTGCTTTTCAGCAAGAATGCGTTCCGTGCGGCCTGATAACCGGGCTCCTCCATGGCCACTTTCACGCCCGGGCGGACCAGCAGGCTGCTCAACAGATAAAGCGCATTCTGCGCACCCAGCGTGACCAAAATCTCATCCTCATCGGCCATAATACCCCGGCGCGGTAATAACCGGGTGCGGATCTGTTCGATTAACAGCGGATCATCCGAATTGTAGGAATCTGCCGCCCATGCGTCCAAACCCTTGCGCCCCAAGGCCTGGCGAGAACATTCCCGCCACTCAACGATTGGAAACAGATCTTTATCCACCTGTCCGTAAATGAACGGATAGGGATAGGATTGCCAATCGGACGGTCGGTTGATATTGCGTTGGGCGCTGGGCAGAACCTGAAACATCGATGGCCAGTCGGGGGCGTTCGCCGAGGGGGCAGCAGATGATTCCGACACCGAACCATTGTTTGCAGAACGCGCCGTCATAGATGCGTCACGAATATCCGGGTTCACAAAAAAACCGCGCCGCTCCATGGACAACAGATATCCGTCGTCCACCAGGGCCTGATAAACGATGCTCACGGTATTGCGCGAGATGCTCAATCGTTTCGCCAGCAATCTGGATGATGGCAATGGCTCGCCGGTTGGAATTTGTCCGCCCAAAATGCCCGCCACTAACTGCTGACGTAGTTCAGCCTGAATACTGGATGTGCCGTCCCGCTTCAAATGGAAGATAACGTCTTGCATGAGGAGAGCCTAAAACACTCTGGCCTCAAAATCACGATGAAACTGGCCCTATGTCTGTGAAAATTGAACCACAGACATCAATAGGCACTCAATTGTCATACAGCATCTTTACGCTACAGTAAATGTATGGGTATGGTTGGCGCGGGTTCATACAGTGGCGCCGGGGAATTGAGATGGCTAAGTGGCTTGAAATTGGCATGTGTATTGCCATAAATGTGGTTCTGGTGTGGGTGATTGTTGACGACAGCATTCTCAATTTATCGGGAAGCAATTTCGGATTCCTGGTGGCGTTCTCAGCCTTGGCTATCTTGGACCTGTGGGTTATTTACAAAATGCGGCAACCAAGGGTCGACAATGAGTCAATCGAACCATTAGACACCCAGCCACGACCTGAGTCATTCGTTGAAACACCGCCGGATTGATCCGCCCCGAACCATGAGGTAGCGCAGCCGTGACAACTGTCCCATTTGCCCTCTACGACGCATTTACCGATATGGCTTTTGGCGGGTCACAAGCTGGTGTCATTACCGATGCAGCAGATATTGATGAGGATACGCGGATTAAAATCGCCCGCGAGATCGGCGCACCAGCCACCAGTTTCGTATCTGCCTACGATCAGCATTCTGTGACCGCTCAGTTTTATTCTACGGTGATGGAATTACCCATGTGCGGACACGGCACCATGTGCCTGATGACCCATATGCTGGATCTCGGCATGGTTGGAGAAGGCGTGGTAACGCTGAACCTGCCTAAAAATACAGCCACGGTAGAACTCAGCCGCCGCGACGATGGCCGGGCGCGGGTCATGTTGGATATAAAATCGCCCACATTCCGTACAGACGATCTGGATTTGGTTGAGTTAGCCGGGTATCTGGGGATTGCGGACAGCGACTATCGTAATGACCTGCCCATTGAGACCGCCGCTGGGGACTTTATCCATCTGGTGGTGCCGGTGAAGGATTTAGCGACCATGCAACGCATCACACCCGATTTAGGCGGCATCAAACAATTCTGTCTCACAGCCGGGTTGGAAACCGTTGCCGTATTCAGTACGGAAGTCGAACAAGAAGGTTATACGATACATGTACGGGATTTCTGCCCGGCCGTTGGCGTGGCGGAATCAGCCGCCGCCGGCACCACCAATGCGGCGCTGACCAGCTATCTGATCCGCCACGAAATGGTTACGCCCGACGTTAAGGGGGAAATTGTGGTGCAGGCCGAACAGGGACACGAGATCGAGCGGCCCAGCTCTATACGCTCCGTGGTAGCTATGGATGGTACAAAGATACAGCGCCTTCAGGTTGGTGGGGTCGCCACCAGAGTTTTGGATGGAAACCTATATGTCTGACCGTTCTGAAGCCTTATGTGCCAACGCCTTTATCTGGGATGCCCACGCCGGTGTCTTCCCCAGCCCGCAAGTGGATTTAAACCTGCTCGACGACTGGCGCGACAACAACGCCAATTATATCAGCATTAACGTGGGCTTCGACGTCATGGGCTGGCAGCAGACCATGGCAACATTGGCGCATTACCGCCGCTGGATACTGGCCAATGACCACAAGTTCGTTCTGGCCGGTACCATGGACGATGTGGACGCGGCCCGGGCAAGCGGCAAACTGGCCGTGTCCTTTGATATCGAAGGCATGGTTGCCATGAACAGTGATATCAACATGGTCAGCGCCTATTATGCGCTTGGTGTGCGCCAGATGCTGTTCGCCTATAACCTGAACAATGATGCAGCAGGCGGGTGTCACGATACGGATATGGGCCTGACAGATTTCGGCCATGAGATTGTGACGGAAATGAACCGCCTCGGCATGATCGTGGATTGCAGCCACGCCGCCCATCACACCACCATGGACATCATGGAAACATCCACCAGGCCGTGCGTGTTTTCCCATTCCAACCCAACAGCGATCTGGGATCACCAGCGCAACATCCATGATGACCAGATCAAGGCCTGCGCTGCCACCGGCGGCGTGATTGGCATGAACGGCATGGGGATTTTCTTAGGCGACAACGACATCAGCGTGGACGCCTTTATGAAGCATATCTGTTACGTGTGTGAACTGGTGGGGCCGGAACATGTAGGCCTCGGGTTTGATTATTCCCCGGACATGAAACTGGACGTAACCGAAATCCTGAAAAGCCGCCCCGATTTTTGGCCCAAGGGTCAACAATACGACACACCCCACATCGGGCACGGCGGCCCACCGCTAATCCCGGCCTTGGTAGACCGTATGTTTGAGCACGGTTTCGAAGACAGCGACATTCGCGGCATCCTGGGCGAAAACTTCCGACGCGTGGCGGCGGCGACCTGGACTTAATCTGGCCCCAAAAACAATTTCTATCTGGCCCTAACGTCTGGCGGTGATTCGCCATACGTTGCTCTCAGATCATAGGGAACAGTCCGCCCCACAGGGTCCGGCCCCCTACACATCGAAAATTGAACAACCTCATTCTGACGCGGAGTATCATTCCATGCAGTACACAGCCAATTCTCTTGAAAACCACTGGATGCCCTTCACTTCCAACAAGGAATTCAAAGCCAGCCCCCGCCTGATTGTTAAAGGCGAAGGCGTTTATTTCACAGATCACATGGGCGGTACCGTCATTGACGGGTCTTCTGGTCTGTTTTGCTGTCCGCTCGGCCATGGCCGCAAGGATATTGCCGATGCGGTTCACGAACAGCTGCTGGAAAATTCCTACGCTTCTCCCTTTATGACCAGCACACCCGGCGCGTTCGAACTGGCCCAGAAAGTATCCCGCCTCCTGCCCGAACCCATGAACCATGTGTTTTTCACCAACTCAGGGTCGGAATCAATTGATACGTCCCTGAAAATGGTCATGGCCTATCACCGTGCTCGTGGCGACGGCCAGCGCACCCGGTTCGTATCACGCGAACGGGGCTACCACGGCGTGAACATCGGCGGCGTATCTTTGAGCGGCATGGTCAAGAACCGTGAAACGTTCTCAAGCGTTATGCCAAACGTTGTGGCCATGCGTCACACATGGGATCCGGAAAATGCGTTCACCCGCGGCCTACCCGAAAAAGGTGTAGAGCTTGCCAATGACTTGCAGCGGTTCTGCGAAATGTACGGCGCGTCAACCATCGCCGCCGTATACGTAGAACCTATTGCCGGATCCACAGGCGTGTTGCTGCCGCCTAAAGGGTACCTCAAGCGCCTTCGTGAAATCTGTGACGAAACCGGCATTCTGTTGGTATTCGATGAAGTCATCTGTGGTTTCGGCCGTACCGGCAGCGCATTTGCATCACAGGAATTCGACGTGATCCCGGATGTTATCACCATGGCAAAAGCCCTGACCAATGGCGCACAGCCCATGGGTGCCGTCGCCGTTCGCGACGAAATCTATGACACGATCAATGATGCCGCACCGGAAAACGCCATTGAGTTCTTCCATGGCTACACCTATTCCGGCCACCCTGCCGCGTGTGCCGCCGGTATTGCCGTCATGAACGCCTTTGATGCGGAAGACAGCTTCAAGCAGGCCGCCGACATGTCCGAATACTTCCTGGACGGTCTGTTCAGTCTGCAAGACCTGGATTGCATCAAAGACATTCGTGGTTATGGCATGCTGGGCGCGGTTGAGCTTAAAGCCAAAGGCAACCCCGGCGCGCTGGGAACGCAAACCCAGAAAGATTTGTTCTGGAGCGGTTTACACGTGAAATTCACGGGCGATACCGGCTGTGTCGCTCCGCAGTTCATTGCGGAAAAAAGCCACATTGACGAAATCATCGACAAATTGCGGAAAACCCTCGAAGCCATCTAGGCTTCAATCACCGCAAGCTAATATAAGGCCCCGGATATAAACCGTATCCGGGGCCTAAACCAATCAAACTCAAGGAACGAACACATGCCCCAGGAACTGGAACATTTTATCAATGGCAAACGCGTAAAGGGCACCAGTGGCCGTTTTGGCGATGTCTATAACCCCGCCACCGGCGAAGTCATTCGCCAGACCCCGCTTGCCAACGCCGCCGAAGTTCGCGCCGCCGTGGAAAATTCCAAGGAAGCCTTTGCCACATGGTCCCACACACCACCAGCACGCCGTGCGCAGGTGATGTTCAAGTACCGTGATCTTCTGATCAAAAATATGGACGAGATCGCCGAACTGGTTTCCAGTGAACACGGCAAAACACTTGATGATGCCAAAGGCTCCATCGGTCGTGGCCTCGAAGTTGTGGAATTTGCCTGTGGTATCCCGCACCTCCTGAAAGGCGAATTTACCGAAGCCGCCGCCAATGGCGTGGACGTCCATTCCACCCGTCAGGCACTGGGCGTTTGTGCCGGCATCACGCCGTTCAACTTCCCGGCCATGGTCCCCATGTGGATGTTTCCCATGGCATTGGCCACGGGCAACACGTTCATTCTGAAGCCGTCTGAGCGCGATCCCTCCTGCCCCATCCGACTGGCTGAACTGATGATCGAAGCTGGTCTTCCCGCTGGCGTTCTCAACGTGGTCAATGGCGACAAGGAAGCCGTTGATGCGTTGCTCACCGATCCTGACGTAAAAGCCATCAGCTTCGTGGGCTCAACCCAGATTGGCCGCTACATCTATTCAACCGGTTGCGCCAACGACAAACGGGTTCAGGCCCTTTGTGGTGCCAAGAACCACATGGTCATCATGCCCGATGCGGACATGGATCAGGTTGTTGATGCCGCCATGGGCGCGGCATACGGTTCCGCTGGCGAACGCTGCATGGCAATTTCGGTTGCTGTGCCTGTGGGCGAAGATACCGCCAACCGCTTTATCGAAGCACTTGCACCCCGCGTGCGTGATTTGAAAGTTGGCCCTTACAATGATCCGGCTACAGAAATGGGTCCGGTTGTGACCCGTGAAGCCCAGCAGAAAATTCTGGGTCTGGTGGAAACCGGTATCGCACAGGGTGCTAACCTTGTGGTCGATGGCCGCGAAGTAAACCTGCAAGGCTACGAAAACGGCTTCTTCGTGGGCGGCTGTCTGTTCGACAACGTGACCACGGACATGGATGTCTATAAAGAAGAAATATTTGGCCCGGTTCTCAGCGTTGTCCGCGCCAAGACTTATGGTGAAGCCGCATCCATGATCAACGATCACGCCTACGGTAACGGCACCGCTATCTTTACCCGTGATGGTGATACAGCCCGCGATTTCGCCCGCGATATCCAGATCGGCATGGTTGGCATTAACGTGCCGATCCCTGTACCGGTTGCTTACCACAGCTTCGGTGGTTGGAAAGACAGCCTGTTCGGCGATCACTCCATCCACGGCATGGAAGGCGTGCGTTTCTATACCAAACTGAAAACCGTCACCTCACGTTGGCCTTCCGGCATCCGCGAAGGTGCCGCATTCAACTTCTCCCGCGGGTCTGACGTTTAGTCACAACCCACGTTTAATAACGACCGAGCGGCGGCACTCTTTACAGGGTGCCGCCGCTTTTTATTTGGCAAGAAGTACAAACTTGCTGGTACTCAATCTGGGGCACGCACCTTACCTAGGTACGCGCCCTTCATGATCAACTAGCCGTGCTAATTCTCTGAACGGTCTCTTCCGTGGTCCATACCGCATTTGCCATGTAGCGGAAATTGGTCAAGGCGGCGAGATAGCCGTCACCCTCAGGAAGCATTGCTGCGGCCGTGGCGTCTTTTACAACCGCGATTTCAAATCCCTGTTCCAGCAATTCACGCATATGTGATTCCGTGCACAGGTTAGCGGACATCCCGGCAAGGATTATCTGATCGACCTTGTTTTTCCGTAATTGTAAGACCAGGTCATTCGACTCATTGCCGTAAAGTTTATGGGGCGAGGTGACGATGGTTTTGCCGTCGTTGATATATTTCTTGTACTGCGGCATCCAGTCGGCGCCTGAGTTCTCAAAGCCTTCGATCGACAATGCGTCCTTTCTGTCGAACATACCAATTTTGTGCATCAGTTTTTCAAGCGCACCTTCGAACCGCCACCCATGATCTGTGGGATAGTAGTAGTGAGGTGAAACCGCCGTCGTCATCTCACGGGCCTTGGCAGCGACGAACAGTCGTTCGATGTTTTCTACCGTGCCGTGATGTTCTACGCTTTTGCCAACAACGCCCCAGGTTACGCCGTTGGGACTCAGAAAATCTATTTGTGGGTCTGTTACCACAAGGGCAGCTCGCTTCAAATCAAGCTCCATATCACTCGGTGGCAACGCGGGCTCTTTGGGGTCGGCATAAGGATCACTAGCTGCCATAGCATCTGTAGCAGTCGTGCCATATGCCGCTGCTGCTACTGCGACCGCCGCACCACCCTTGAGGGCCTGACGTCGATTGATTGTTTCTTTGACATGATTATTGCACATAAATTTTTTCCTGTTTCTATCTGTTGAACAATTTCAATAACCTAATGATCATGCCTGCCTTAAGGTGCCTTTTAGTCCGAAATATGTGTGATATTAATATAATTTGCTCTATTTCATCCAGAATCGTGTATTGTGCGTGAATGTCCTACGAACATATATTCGATGAAATGCAGATTGACACTACCCCTTTCGCATTGTGCGAGTTGCACGGCAAATGCGACTTGGGTATAGGACGCCTGTCCGGCGCAACTCTGCACTACATTTTGTCAGGGCGCGGCGAAATCATTTTCCAGGATGAGCCTCGTATTGCGATCAAGCAGGGTTCGCTTGTGCTTGTACCCGCGCACAAGGCTCACACTTTGCGTAGTTTTGGGGAAACGGGGGAGCCTATTCCCAGTTGCCGTCCCGCTGAGTTAGACCTTGAACGGCACCTTGCAAAAGATGCTCGAACGGAATCTGATGGTGTCCTGCTGGCCATTTGCGGCGATGTTAAAGTCGGTCTGCGGGGGGCCAGCGGCTTGGTGGATCTTATTCGTGAACCAATTGTGGAACATATCGACGAGAACAGCTCCCTCTATACATCTGTCGTACAATTACTGAGCGAACTAGCCTCACCGACAATCGGGAGCAGGGCGATGGTCCGGGCACTCTTGCTTCAATGTATGATTTACCTGCTGCGAAAGAGATTGGTTGCGCAAGATACAGCGCTCAACTGGATGACAGCATTGATTGATGAAGGGCTTTGGAACGCCCTGCGCTTGATGCTCGACAATCCGGGACACTGTCATAGCGTCGAGAGCTTGGCAGATGTCGCCGGGATGAGCCGTTCGTCTTTTGCCGAGCGGTTTTCCACAGCGTATGGCAGTGGACCAATGAAGCTCTTACGCAGGTTGCGAATGAATCTGGCATGCTCAATGCTGGTGCAATCCAACCTTCCTGTTAAGCGTATAGCGGAACGGGTTGGGTTTTCGAGCCGTAGTGCATTTACACGTGCATTCGAGACCGTGACCGGAATGTCACCACGCCGCTTTCGCGCGACCAGAAACAGTGTGCAATGAGCGCTGCCTCCAGAGTTCACCTTCCAGGGTCTTAATGTTGGCCTTAGCTTTAGAATTTTGAAAGTATTATTGAAGGTTGGGATACCTGTCCTTTTGAATCTCAAAGCTACAAACATTTGCATTAACTCGATATTTTTGAGAAAATCTTTTACCAAATAAAAAATGATCTTAGGGAGGCATCATGTGTCAGATTTTCGCTACGCAAGATCCCGATAATTATGAGAGCGAGACACGCTCTCTGCGTTTGAATGGAATGTCTACAAGTATCAGGTTGGAGCGTGTTTTTTGGGATGTGCTCAATGAAATAGCCGAAAATGAATCACTTTCGGTTCCTCAGTTTATTTCCAAACTTCATTCTGAGGTTCTTGAGATTCATGGTGAAGCGCAAAACTTTACGTCGCTACTACGGTGTGCGTGCCTGATTCATATGGAGCGAACGGGTCAGATCACATCAAATATGCCAGCGGCAGCCGAGTAGTATGCCGGTAACACCACACCTTTAAGCGACTCCAGTAGTATGTAGAAGTTCTATCTACTACTGGAGGCTACCTTGGCAAAAGCTATTCATTCCATGATCCGTGTGCTCGAAGAGGCACCTTCGGTTAATTTTTACGCGACAGCGTTTGGGTTAAAAGTGGCAGATCGCTTCGATTTCGATGGGTTCACGCTTGTTTATCTGCGCAATGATGAAGCTGATTTTGAGCTAGAACTTACCATCAACAAGGGTACCCAAGAACCCTACGAGCATGGCTCGGGCTACGGTCATATAGCTTTCGCCGTTGACGATCTCGATTCTGAATACGAGCGCGTTAAATCAGCTGGCCTGGAACCAAAAGATATCGTCGAATTTCGAAATGACGGGGAATTGATGGCCCGGTTTTTCTTCATCCAAGACCCTGATGGATACAAGATTGAAGTTTTACAAAAACATGGGCGTTATCGATGAGTACGCATCCCATTCAGGGTGCAAAAACAAACAGAATTGAAGTTGGGAGACTTTAAGATGAGTGAATATTTAGATCCACGCGGTCTATCGCGGCGTGAGTTATTGAAGCGAGGAACCGCACTAGGTGCAACGTTTATCGTAGGGGCGGGGTTCCTCGCGCACGCGAATGATGCATGGGCGGTTGAGTCTAAAGCACTAAGCCCTGAGACAATGGCTGCAATCATTCAGGTAGCTCGAGATACCTACCCTCATGACAAACTTGCTGACAAGTATTACGCAATCGCTGTTAAGGGGCACGATGACAAAGCCGCTGAAGATGCAGCGCACAAGACCCTTATGGAAGATGGTGTCGCCACATTGAATTCAATGGCGGTGGCTACTGGGGCCTCGTCTTATCTGGCAATGGGCTGGGAAATTGATCGTGTTGCCTTGCTTAAACAGATCGAGGACTCTCCATTCTTTCAGGCCATCCGCGGTGGCTTGGTTGTGAGTCTGTACAACCAAAAAGAAGTTTGGCCAATTTTTGGCTATGAGGGTGAATCATTCTCCAAGGGTGGTTATCTGGAACGTGGTTTTGACGACATCACATGGCTTTAAGCTCAAGGGAGAAATAAAAAATGTCTGCACCTTATAAGACGGATGACAATAGTGTTGTCGTTGTAATTGGCACCGGGGCTGGCGGTGGTACGCTCGCCAATGAATTGGCCCAAAAAGGTATTAGCGTGGTGGCTTTGGAGGCCGGTGGCCGCCATTTACCCGATGACTACATAAATGATGAATGGCCCAGTTTCGGACAGCTCGCCTGGCTGGACGCTCGCACAACCAGTGGTGATTGGCGCGTAAGCCGGGATTTTTCAGGCTTGCCTGCCTGGATTGTTAAAGCGGTGGGCGGATCAACCGTCCATTGGGCCGGGGCCTCACTAAGGTTCCAGGAACACGAGTTCCGGGTTCGTACAGAATATGGCGACCTGCCTGGCGCAAACCTTCTCGACTGGCCGATTACGCTGGAAGAAATGGAGCCCTGGTACGACAAAGCTGAATACAAGATGGGTACAACCCGGACAAACGGCATTCCCGGACTTCCCGGTAACAATAACTTCAAGGTGATGAAAGCCGGTGCAGACAAACTTGGATATAAAGATTGTCACACAGGTCGTATGTCTATTAACAGCCAGCCGCGCGATGGTCGGGGTGCCTGTCAACAGGCAGGCTTCTGTTTCCAGGGCTGTAAGTTTGGCGCCAAGTGGTCAACGGCCTACACAGAAATTCCTGCGGGCGAAGCAACGGGCAAATTGGAAGTCCGTGAACATGCCCATGTTCTGACCATCGAACATGACAATAATGGCAAGGTGTCTGGTGTTGTCTATGCTGATAAGGATGGCAATCAACACCGCCAAGCTGCTCGTGCGGTCTGTGTTGCCGGTAATTCAATTGAAAGCCCCCGCCTGCTATTGAACTCCGCCTCATCTATGTTCCCCGATGGTCTGGCTAATAGCTCAGGCCAGGTTGGTCGCAATTATATGCGGCACATGACGGGATCTGTATACGCTATATTTGAACAACCTGTGAGCATGTGGCGTGGCACGACCATGGCTGGGATTATCACGGATGAATCAAGAAACGATCCTTCTCGCGGATTCGTTGGCGGGTATGAAATGGAAACCCTCTCACTCGGTCTTCCATTCATGGCGGCATTTCTTAATCCAGGGGCATGGGGACGGGAATTCTCCAGCGCTATGGATGGCTATGAGAATATGGCTGGTATGTGGCTTGTCGGTGAAGATATGCCGCAGGAAAGCAATGCCATTACCCTTCACCCCGATACTAAGGATCAGTTTGGCTTACCTGTGCCAAATGTTAATTTTTCTGATCACCCAAATGATATTGCTATGCGCAACCATGCCTATCAACAAGGTCAGGCTGTTTATGATGCTGCGGGTGCCATTCGCACCATGCCAACGCCGCCATATCCATCAACCCATAATATGGGTACCAATCGGATGTCGGCAAAGGCTCGTGATGGCGTTGTCAACAAGCATGGACAGGCTCACGATATCAGTAACCTATTCGTTTCTGATGGTAGCCAGTTCACAACAGGCGCTTCTGAAAATCCAACGCTGACGATTGTCTCTTTAGCCATTCGGCAAGCAGACTATATTGCCAGTCAGATGACAGCCGGAAAACTTTAGGTCAAAATGCTGACTTCATTAATGCCGTCCGGTTCGCCGGGCGGCATTTTTTGTGGCCCTGTCTCTGGGCGTCCACAGGCCAAAAGAAACCCCGCCAGAACATTCTGCGCGGGGTTTTTTGTTGACGTGTTTCGGATAACTTAGTCGTCGTCATTCTCATCATCGTCGTCGCCATGACCGAAATGCTTGCGCTTCAGCTCCTTCATTTCGATCACACCATCATCGTTTCGATCCAGCCGCTCTGCCATGTGTGCTATGGGCTTGGCAAACTCGGCTTCGGTGATCTGTCCATCGCCGTCGTTATCCAGCATCTGGAACTTGTCCACCATGCGGGGCCGCATGTGATTCAGCCACAGGCCTTCGAATTCCTGTAAATCGAGGTTGCTGTCACTGTTATTGTCGGCACCACCGAACATGGTCTGGCGGGTGGACTCGATTTCGGCCCTTGTGACTTGGCCATCGCCATTCGCGTCAAAACGCTCGAACATTTCGGTCATGTGCTTGCCCTTGCCACGGTGATCATCGTCGCCATGTGCCCAGTTCCCGGCATGGGCCATTCCCGCCCATGCGACGCCGCCGACGATGGCACCGATGCCAGCAATGGCGAGGGCTTTATGAGAGATCTTTCGTCTGCATGTTTTGGTCGTCTTATCCATTTCTCGGTTCCTTCATGAATGTGTTGATTGTTGAACAAGCCCATCTGACATCATGAATGTCATAGAAGTTTGTCGCCGTTCCCCTGTTTTGTCGCCAATTGTGGCGTTTCCGATATCTGATACATTTGGGTACACTTTTTTTTGCACCATCAATGACAAGACCGTGCATAGTGCAGTGATGGACACGATCGAAAACGCACCGCATCTGCTGGTAGTTGATGACCACCGTGATATTCGGGACTCGCTGAAGGCGTATCTGGTTGAGCACGGCTATCGCATCACACTGGCCGAGAATGCCGAAACGGCGCGTCGAGCGCTTAAAAGTGGCTCGTTCGATCTGGTGGTGCTGGATATTATGATGCCGGGTGAAGACGGTTTGAGTCTGTGCCGTGACCTGCGATCACACGGCAGTATCCCGATTATCCTGCTGACAGCTGTAGCCGAAGATACCGACCGCATTGTGGGACTTGAAATGGGGGCAGATGACTACATCACCAAACCCTTCAACCCACGCGAACTGTTGGCCCGTATCAAGACAGTGCTCAGACGCACCCATGCCCTACCCCCCAGACAGCAAACGGTGACAGCCACGTGTTTCAAATTTGGGCCCTGGAAACTGGATTCAGACCGCCAGGAATTAAGCGGCGCAGATGACATCGCCATATCCCTCAGCACCGGTGAATTCCAGCTACTGACGACCTTTCTGGAACGGCCCGGCATTGTTTTGAGCCGGGATCAGTTGCTGGATATTACGCGTGGGCGTGATGCCGCCCTGTTTGATCGTAGCATCGACAATCAGGTGAGCCGCCTTCGAAAGAAGATTGAAGACGACCCTAAGAATCCTGTGCTGATCAAGACCCATTGGGGTGGTGGATACAGCTTCACGGCCAAGGTAACAGAAGCATGAGACGGTTCCTGCCAAAAAGCCTGACCGGCCAACTAATGCTGGCACTTTTGGCGGCACTGGTCGTGGCGCAGGCAACGGCTTTTGTTATTCTGGCCGATGAACATCGCATGGGCCTTGAATCAGCCAAGCGGGATCAGGTATTGGGGCGGACGGCCTCCATCGTTCGGGTGCTCGCCGAAACTCCCGACGAAATGTCTGAACGGGTCTTGCGCGCGGCCAGCACCCGGCAACTGCAATTCAGCATGGATGACACCAGTCGTGTTGATGTGAATGACCCGGATTATGCCCACAATCGATTTACCAGCCGATTACGGCGGTTACTTGAACTTCCGACATCATCCGCAATTCTTGTGCAGGTGGATCAACAACATCGCTGGAACAGGGCTCAAGAACACGAGCAGGAACGCAGTGATGATGAACATGATGATGACGACGACGACGATGATGCGTGGAAAGGTGGTGATGACCATCATTGGCACATGCGCCAAACCACCATCACCATGGCCCTGCAGCTGTCACCTGATCGGTGGCTCAATGTAACCTACGCCGTTGCGCGAGGTCCGCAGCCGTGGGCACAGGCCACGTTTCTTGTTCTGGGGTTAACCGGGATGGCGGTATGCCTTGTTGCATTCTTTATGGTGAGGCGAATTACGCGACCGCTGGCTCGACTGTCCAAGGCGGCCGAAGCCTTGGGCCGGGGTGAGGCTGGTCCCGATCTGAATGATGGCGGCCCGGTGGAAATTCACCAGACCATCACCGCATTTAACCAGATGCGTGACCGGCTCAGCCGGTTTGTGGATGATCGCACCCGTATGCTGGCCGCTATTTCCCATGACTTGCGCACGCCCCTGACCACCTTACGGCTGCGGGCGGAATTGTTGCCGGACGGTGAGCATAAACAGAAAATTTTGACCACGTTAGACGAGATGCAGCGCATGACCGAGGCCACACTGGCGTTTGCCCGTGACGACGCCGCACACGAAGACACCCGCGCCGCCGACCTGGGTTCCATGATTGACAGCATTGCCCTCGATCTGGGTGATATGGGATATACCGTCGACTATGATGACCCGGGCGTCGCCGCCTACAGTTGTCGCCCGGTATCGCTTAAACGGGCATTGCGGAACCTCATGGAAAATGCCGTGCGGTACGGTACGGCGGCCAAGGTTACACTGGAACACGACCATGACGTGATCATCACCATCGATGACAAAGGCCCTGGTATTCCGGCTGACAGACTGGAAACCGTATTCGAGCCGTTCTATCGATTGGAAGAATCCCGCAGCCAGGATACGGGCGGTATGGGGCTCGGCCTTGCGATCGCACGGACAATTGTTCAGGCCCATGGAGGCTCGATTGAACTATGTAATATTGATGGTGGCGGGCTTCGCGTAACAGTACGTCTACCGGCTCGGGTGCCGTGATGAAACTGAAATCTATTGAGGGTGCCACATTCGGGGTTGAGGTTCATGGCTTGGACCTGAGCGTTGATTCCACTGATGACACCATCCGGTTTGTTCTGGACACGTTGTATGAGCACCGCATCGTCGTGATCAAGGACCAAACCTTGAGCGAAGATAACTATCTCAACTTTGGCCGCAAAATAGGCACGCCGGGCGCGCATCCGCTGGAGCACTTGCGGCTTGCCGGGTATCCGGAAATCGAGGCGATTGGCAACACGCAGGAACGTGACAAGGACGAACGGGTGCGCAACGGTGCCGCATTCTGGCACACCGACCAGTGTTACGAGGCAAATCCGGCCAGCATGATTGTGCTGTATGCCATCAAGATGCCCCACCAGGGTGGCGAGACAATGTTCGCTGATTTGCGCAGCGCCTATGACGATCTGGATCAGGAAACCAAAGACAGGATCGATGAGCTGGTGGTTCATCACCTGTACAGCGCCGGTGGATATGGTGACGTGACAGCACCGCCTCTGAAAACGCTAGCTCAGGAAAACCGGTTACCACCCGTGCGGCATCCGCTGGTGATACGGCATCCGCACACGGGGCATAAATCATTGTATGCCGTCGCCGGGTTCACTACCGGCATTGAAGGTATGAGGGCTGATGAGGCGGCTGAACTGTTGCAATCGCTGAGCACCCACGCGCTGAAACCTGAATATCAATTCACCCACAGGCATACCATCGGCGATGTGACGCTGGTCGATTTGTTCCAGACCCTGCACAGTGCCATTCCTATTGAACTGTCGGACAGTGAACAGAATGCACGATTGCTGTGGCGTCTGGGCATCAAGAACGCGCCGGGCATCCTGAAGGATAGTTGGAAATTGGCGCTGCCCTGATCGACCAACAATAAATGAAATTTCACCTTCCTTTTTTCATTTTTGTTCACTAGACTGCCTTCATCATCCAATTGTCCACTGTTTGAAAATCCATGGCAAAGCAGACAACCCCGCGTAAAAAAGCGTCCAATGGCGATGGCGACAGCGTTAACGACAACGCCACCCTCACCAGGGATGGAACGCCCGTGGGTGAGCAGATACGGGACCTGCGCAAAGCCAAGGGCATGACCATCACGCAATTGGCCGAAAGCATTGGCCGGTCCGTGGGCTATGTATCTCAGATCGAGCGCAGAATTTCGCCGGTATCCATCGACCGGTTGAAAGAGCTGGCCGAAGCATTGGAAGTCCAGATCACCTGGTTTTTTCAGGGCGGTGCCACCGGCCCGGTCCATGAGCGCGACTTGGTGGTTCGTCGCGGTGACCGTCGCAAGCTGACCTTTACCGGATCAGGGTTAGAGGAAGAGCTGCTGTCACCTAACCTGAGCGGTGATTTTGAGATGATTATGACCACCTATGCGGCGCACGCCACCACCGGAGACGACCTTTATGCGCGGCCCTGTCAGGAATCCGCGCTGGTGATCGAAGGTCGCCTTGAGGTCTGGATCAACGAACGTCATTTTATGCTGGAAACAGGCGATTGCCTCACCTTTGATGGTGCCACACCCCACAAATCGGGCAACCCGGACAGCACACCTGCCAGGGTGGTCTGGACCATGTCCCCACCCCGTTATTAACAAATGAAATATTCGATTTATTTTTAGGAGAGTCCCATGGCTGATACCGTTCCATCAAGAGCACAAGTTGTCGTTGTCGGCGGCGGTGCCGTCGGTTGTTCCGTTGCCTATCATCTGGCCAAGCAAGGCTGGACAGATACGGTGTTACTGGAACGCCGCCAGCTTACCTGTGGTACCACATGGCATGCGGCAGGACTTGTAGGACAGCTTCGCGCGACCCAGAACATGACCCGGATCGCCCAGTACACGGCTGAACTGTTTGCAGGCCTTGAAAACGAAACCGGACAGGCCACCGGCCTGAAACAAAACGGTTCCATCTCGGTCGCCACCGACGAAGGTCGTTTGGAAGAATTAAAACGCGGTGCCTCCATGGCGCGGGTGTTTGGTGTGGACGTGGAAGAAGTGACGCCTGAATGGATGCAGGAGCATTATTCCATCATGAACATCGACGATGTCATTGGCGGCGTTTACCTGCCAAAAGACGGCCAGTGCAACCCTATCGACGTAACCCAGGCCATGGCCAAGGGTGCCCGTATGCACGGTGCCACCATCATGGAAGATACCTGCGTTCGCAGTGTGGCGACGGAAAACGGCCGGGTCAAAAGTGTGACCACGGATAAAGGCACCATCGAGTGCGAATATCTGGTTATCGCCGGTGGCTTGTGGTCGCGTGACTTTGCCAAGGAAATCGGCGTCAACATTCCGCTGCATGGTGCCGAGCACTTCTACATTGTAACCGAACCTATCGAAGGCCTGCCCAGTGGGTTGCCGGTGCTGCGCGAGCCGTCATCGTGTTTTTACTGTAAGGAAGATGCGGGCAAGTTGCTGGTTGGTGCGTTCGAGCCGGTCGCCAAACCATGGGGCGGCGATGGCATCCCGGAAGATTTCTGTTTCGACGAGCTGCCCGAAGACTTCGATCATTTCGAGCCGATGTTAGAGAAGGCCATGCACCGCATGCCGATCCTGGAAACGGCCGGTGTTCAGACGTTCTTCAATGGCCCAGAGAGCTTCACACCGGATAACCGCTATTATTTGGGCGAAGCACCCGAGGTCAAAGGCGTGTTTGTTGCAACTGGTTTTAACTCAACCGGTATTCAATCATCCGGTGGTGCTGGTAAGATGCTGGCGGAATGGATCAGAGACGGCCATCCACCAGCGGATCTATGGGATGTGGACTCCCGCCGTATTCTGGGTTTCCAGTCCAACATGAAATACCTGCACGACCGCACAACGGAATCGCTGGGCTTGTTGTACGCCATGCACTGGCCTTTCTTACAACCGGAAACCGCGCGCGGCATTCGCCGCACCCCGCTTTACAATGAGCTGAAAGCGGCCAATGCCTGCTTTGGCGAAGCCGGTGGTTGGGAACGCCCCAACTGGTTCGCCCCTGAAGGCGTCGAGCCCAAATACGAATACTCATACGGTAAACAGAACTGGCATGAATATTCCGGTAATGAACACCGCGCCATCCGCGAAAACGTGGGCATTCTGGATATTTCCACATTCTCCAAGTTTATGCTTCAGGGCCGCGATGCAGAAAAGATCATCAACCAGGTTTCCGCCAATGATATGTCCGTGGACCCCGGCAATATGGTCTATACCCAATGGCTCAACCAGCAAGGCGGCATCTCAGCCGATTTGACCGTTACCCGCACCGCCGAAGATGCCTATATGGTGATGACGGCGTTTTCCAGCCACACCCGTGATTTCCATTGGCTGAAAGATAACATCGGAGATACAGATCATGCGGTGCTGACCGATGTGACCGCAGCCTATGCCGGTATCAACGTACAGGGACCAAATTCCCGTGCATTGTTGTCGAAGGTCACACCCGAAGACCTGTCCAATGAAGCCTTCCCGTTCGGATCGTCTCGCATGATCGAAGTTGGCTATGCCACAGTTCGGGCGTCGCGCATTTCATACGTGGGCGAGCTGGGTTGGGAGCTGTGGGTACCATCCGAAATGGCCTTGCACGTGTACGAAGTCCTGATGGAAGCTGGTGAAGAATTCGATGTTGCCAACGTGGGCATGCACGCCATGAACAGCTTACGCTTAGAGAAAGGCTACCGTCACTGGGGCCATGATATTGCCGACGAAGACACGCCCATCGAAGCCGGCCTCGGTTTTGCCGTTAAGTACGACAAGCCGGGTGGCTTTATTGGCCGTGACGCATTGCTGAAACAGAAAGAAAACGGTGTGGTCAGCAAACGTCTGGTTCAGTTCCTGATGAAAGACCCGGAGGTCATGATCTACCACAACGAGCCCATCGTGCGCGATGGCGAGATTTGCGGTTATATCACCGGCGGCATGTACGGCCATACACTGGGCGGCAGCGTCGGTCTAGGCTATGTGAACAACCCCATCGAAAGCGGCGGCGTCAATGCAGATTACGTGAACAGCGGCACCTACGAAATCGAAGTGGCCTGCGAACGATTTGCAGCAGACGCATCCCTGCGCCCCATGTATGATCCCAAGAACGAACGGATCAAATCGTAAGGGAACCCACGCCATGACTACATACACAGGTGGCTGTCTGTGTGGCAGCATTCGCTATACGGCAACAGGGGAGCCATCGCGTCCCCACTATTGTAGTTGTAAAATGTGCCAGCAATGGTCAGGTGCCCCCGTGGTTGCCTGGGTAGATTTCCCTCGTAACGCCTTGTCATGGGACGGCCCGGGCGGTGAACCTTCGGTGTACCGGTCCTCCGAAATGGCGAAACGAGGCTTCTGCACGCAGTGCGGCGGCACACTCTTCGCACTGGATGATGGTGCGGACACAATCTGCATGACCACGGCCACCCTGGATAACCCAGACTCGCACATTCCTGAATCCCACAGCTTCGCCGACGCTGCTCCCGCATGGCTGCACGTAACGACCAAAGCCACATCAAATAGCTGACTCTTCTGGCGTTCGGCCCGGATATTTGAGATAACCCTCTTTCCATCTTTTCTCGTTCACAGGATTCTTTGTTATGTCGCTACGCACTCCCTATCTCATGTTTGTCGGCGATGCGGCTGACCAGTTAGCCGCAAAAACCGCGCAAGGCGTTGTGGACTGGCGACCGGAATGGTGCCTGGGACAGTTGCGGCTGGATGGTTGTAACGCTGATCTGGGCATTCCGGATATGACGCTGGAAGAAGCCGCCGAGGCAGGTGTCAAAACCCTGATCGTGGGCGTTGCCAACCGGGGTGGTATTATCTCGGATGTGTGGAGCAACACGTTGGTGCGCGCTATTGAGCTGGGCATGGACGTGGCATCAGGTCTGCATAACAAGCTGGGCGATATCCCCACCGTTCTGGCCGCGGCACAGGAACATGGTCGCGATCTGTTCGATGTGCGCCATCCCACCAAATCTTTCCCCATCGGCACGGGTGCGCCGCGCCGCGGCAATCGATTACTGGCCGTGGGAACGGATTGTTCGTTGGGCAAGATGTATACGACGCTCGCCATATGGCATGAAATGAAAGCCCGTGGCATGAACGTGGATTACCGTGCCACCGGCCAGACCGGTATTTTCATTGCCGGTGACGGTATTTCTGTGGATGCCATCGTCGCTGATTTTATATCCGGTTCGGTGGAAGAACTTTGCCCGGCCAATAGCGATGATCATTGGGACATGATCGAGGGGCAAGGGTCGTTGTTTCACCCATCCTTTGCCGGCGTGTCCTTAGGCTTGCTGCACGGCGCTCAAGCGAATGCCCTTGTCATGTGTCACGAACCGGGGCGTGAGATTATGCGTGGGGTGAAGCATCATTCCCCACCCTCGCTGGAAGATTGTATCGCACTGAATGAGCAATGCGCACGCTTGACTGCGCCCGAAGCCCGCGTGATGGCGCTGGCCTTCAACACATCAAAAATGAACGATGCCGAAGCCGAAGCCTGCATGAAGGAACACAGTGATAAATTCGGTATGCCGTGCGTTGATCCGGTACGCACAGGCGTTGCCGCCATCGTGGATGCACTGGTTTGATACAATTACGCGATGTGCGACCTGAACGTTGGTCATTGGCCAAGCCTTTCACTATTTCACGCGGCACCAAGACAGCCGCCGATGTGGTTGTGGTCGAACTATCCGATGATGACGGTCATCAGGGCTGGGGCGAATGTGTGCCCTATCCACGATATGACGAATCCATCGACAGTGTTGTTGCCCAGATTAACGAACACGCAGACAATTTGGACGCAGGCAGCCTTCAAAAATCCATGCCATCGGGTGCGGCGCGCAATGCGTTGGACTGCGCCTTGTGGGACCTGGCGGCGAAACAGGCTGGAAAGCGGGTTTGGGAACTGGCTGGTCTACCCGCCCCGGAACCCACCATCACCGCAGAAACGCTCTCCATTGGTGATCCTGACCAGATGGGCGATGCGGCCCGTGATCTGAAAGACGCCCCGCTGATCAAGGCCAAGCTGAACCGCGATATGATCATCACCCGCATGGCGGCGGTGCGCGACGGCGCCCCGTCAGCACGCCTGATCATTGATCCTAACGAGTCATGGGATTTAGAAACCCTGCGTGAGGTCGCCACACCGCTGGCCGATCTGGGTGTTGAGATGATTGAACAACCCCTGCCCGCGGCGGATGATCACGTGCTGGCTGGCTACGAATGCCCGGTGGATTTATGCGCCGATGAATC
>JABJGO010000052.1 GCA_018662225.1 Rhodospirillales bacterium
ACGCTGTGGGTATTGGTAATCGCTATGGGGCCTGAAAAAGCCCCTGCTTCATCAATCCACTGGACCCCGGTCATCTCCCCATTGCCGTTCAGGGAAAAATATCCGGCCCACACCCCTTCAAACACACGGTCTTTGCCGCGCGGGTGAATGACTGTCACGCCCGTGCGAACCGGTCCTTTGCCAACCTGTAAGGCGCCATCGCCTTCAATCAGCGTGGTAAAGCCTACCTCAACGCCAGCAACATCTGTAATGGCGTTCAGTGGCCCGGTTTCCCCATCAAAAGGCACCCCTAAGTCCCGTGCTCGTGGTTTAGTGGTCATTCCCTTTGATACCCCTCGAAAACACATTTTTATCATTTTTTGCCATGGGGGCTGGACGCTCCATACCCCCAAGGGCTTATACTCCGTGGCAACTGTAGACACTGTAAACGAAGTGGTAAACCGCGTGGGCATCCTGTCTCAATGCATGGAAGACTCAGCCAACCTGATCCGGGCCATTAACACCCCTGATTTTGGCTCGGCGCTCGAGCGAATGCTCTCCCATGTAGCCAGCTTCGACAATTTTATGGCGTTGGCCTACAACGGTGATCAAGCGCCCATAAATCTGTATCGTTCTGGCTCTGAAAGCGCGAGCTACATGAGCATGGAAGAGTACCAATCCGGCGCCTATCTGCTGGACCCATTCTATCAATGCCTTCGTCGCGGCATATTGCCCGGTGTATACAGATTGAGGGACATGACCCCCGATCATTTCTTCAGAAGCGAATACTACCGAACCTATTATGCCAAAACACAGATCGTGGACGAGCTTGGGATTTTTATACCCATGAGCAACGGCGGCATGGTGGTGGTATCCATCGAGCGCGAATGCGATAGCAAGCCGTTCGGCAAGAAAGAAATCGAACGCCTCGAGTCTGTTGAACTGGTCATTCGCGAAGCCGTGATCCAACACTGGCGGTATCCGGAAATCGCCGAAATCAAGACAATCCCGTCAGGCGACCGCTTCGACACCCTGCCCATTCGTGTGCAGGAAGCCGCTACACGGGGGAGTCGCGCCGGTGTTACCAACCGCGAATCCGAAGTGGTCAGCCTGATCCTGCGGGGGTATTCGTCAATATCCATTGGCTCTATGCTCGATATATCGGTTAGCACCGTGAAAGTGCATCGCAAGAATATTTACGCCAAACTGCACATATCGTCACAGGCCGAACTGTTCTCGCTGTTCCTGCCGCTATTAACACGGCCCGCGGCCTAAGATGGACCCGCGCCATAGCATGGAACTGTCATACGACGACCACAAAATCCGGGACGTGCTGGAAGGCGCGCGTATCATTGCCATGGTGGGCGCTTCGCCAAAGCGCGTCAGGGACTCATTCGAAGTTATGGCTTTCCTGCAACGAAAGGGATATCGCGTCATTCCTGTAAATCCCGCTGAAGCCGGATCACAAATTCTGGGCGAGACGGTGTATTCGTCGCTTGATGCCATCCCCGGCGACTTTCAGATGGTGGATATTTTCCGCCACTCGAAAGCCACAGGGCCAATTGTGGATGACGCCATAGCGCTGGCCGGTGCCAAGGGCATTCAGTCCATATGGATGCAGTTGGACGTGCGTAACGATATTGCCGCGGCCCAGGCCGAAGCCGCAGGCCTTGATGTGATCATGGATCGTTGCCCGTATATTGAATATCGGCGACTGTATGGCGATACGAATTGGTGCGATGCCCGCAACCGCAATTGACCCGTGACTGGCCCTGAAACTTGGCAAAACTGGCTCTTTGTGCGCTCACCTTACTGAGCGCATAGTAGTTCCCTGAATCAACAATCATGGATTGGTGCATCACTGTTATGAGCGAACATTCAAGCGACCTTGGCCTCCCCATTGGTTTTCCTGTCCCCGGCTGGAACGGCCTGAACCTACCACCACGCACATCCATGGTCGGACAATACTGCCGCCTGGAAATTCTTGATGTAAATGCCCATGCGCAGGAACTGTACGACGCTTACGTGGCCGATAGCGAAGACCGGATCTGGACGTACCTTCCTTATGGACCATTTGCTGATTTCGGCGCATTTCAAAGCTGGATGGCTAATACCTGCACCGGCGATGACCCGCTGTTTTATACCATTTTTGATTTAAACACTGGCCGGGCCGTTGGTGTTGCCAGCTATCTCCGTATCAATCCCAACTCAGGTAGCATCGAAGTAGGCCACATTAATTTCGGCCCCGCCATGCAACGAACCCCACTCGCCACAGAAGCCATGTACCTGATGATGGCACGCGCCTTTGATGAATTAAACTACCGCCGTTATGAATGGAAATGTGATTCCCTCAATGCCCGTTCATGCCGGGCCGCAGGGCGACTAGGCCTTACATTCGAAGGCATATTCCGACAATGCACAATTTACAAAGACCGCAATCGGGACACGGCCTGGTATTCCATACTGGATACCGAATGGCCGGCCACCAAAGCAGCTTTTCAGGCTTGGCTAAGCGCTGATAATTTCAGTGATGAAGGTAATCAACGCCAGACACTGGCCGACCTGATCAACCAAGAACGGACAGTCTAAAGAACGCAGTTCTTGGCAAAATCACCAGCCTCACTCGCTGTCCAATCGCCTTTGCTCTTCTCTTTCAGGTCGCTACACCACTCTTCGCTGCCCACTTCTGGTGAACAGGCAACGGTGGCGATCGCACTGACACCAATAAACAGTGCCATCATCATAGCTTTGGTCATTTTGGGTTTCATAACGGTTCCTCATACATAAATAGTCCGAAAATACTCGCAAACCTGCCCCCGGTGATCAAGCCTGATAGACTTTGAATCCGGTTTCCGGATCGCTGCCTTTGCGCACATGCATTTCGCCTGCGGCTAAATCCATAACAATGGTGGCCACTGTACCGACGGCCCCGAATTCTTCATCAGGCAGGTATTCCCGAAAGATGGGGAACGGGTTATCGGTACGATCTGACAAAATATCGATCATGGCCGAAGCGGTCGGCTCCTCAGCGGCTGAAACCCTGTTCATGGCCCGCGCCATACGGGTGCGCGAATTGAAGAACAGCGGATCATCGTGACCATTGATTTCACGGCTCAGGTAATGATTGGTATGGATCAGGTTGCCGTTAAAACGGTCTGGCAACATGGTCTCAGGGCCTGCAAATTCCCGATCAAAACAATCCCCCGTTTTATCAGCCACAATAACATTACTGGATTTACCCGCCGCGGCACTGTCAATCATGGCAGCGGCCTCGGCCGTTGATGTGCAATCCAGAATAGCCCGCAACATCACATGAATGGGCACACCGCCCAGCCGGTAACCCACCAGTGTCAGGATATTCAGGCAAACGCCCACGCCTGCGCTGTTCATACCGATTTTGCCAATAATGCCGGGCTCGCTCATCATCCGGATCACATGACCATCGGGGCGCTCAATCCGGAACATGGCACACAGGACTTCCAACGGCTGACCCCAATCCCAGGTCTGGCCCAAAACGGGCGCTGCACCAAAGCACATGGACGTGCATTCGTTGGATGCCACCCGTGCCGTTGAAAGATTCTTGAGTGCCAGAATTTCCGTACGGGCGTTCAGTGCCGTAATCCACCGCACATCCTGTCCTGATCCTTCTGCAATGCCGTCTATCTCAGCGGCGTAGTCAGCATTGAAGTCGGCAATGACCTGACTGAAATGCGCGGCTTGTTCAAACACCGCACTCTCGCTCAATCCAAAAGCTGAGCCATAGATGGCAATCGCCTCGGCGATCTCAACACTCAGCTGCTCGCCATGCATCACACCGCGCTGGTGCGCGTCGCCTGAAATCTCGATTTCCCTAAAGGTTTGCATTGTGAAATAGTGCCTGTTGAATACACGCGTTGTAAAGTCAGGAGCTCAATTTGCCCCCCACACAGCATCATAACTTATTCGCGGATGATTTCTCAACTAATCCTTGGTGGTGGCGTGACATGCCCCCCGCCCCCACGGGTTTAAAGGACGTTCCCGACCAAACAGATGTTGTTGTGATCGGCGGGGGATATGCAGGACTTTCCTGCGCATTGGAACTGGCGCAGGCGGGCGGTGCGGTCATCGTCATTGATGCGGATGATATCGGGTTTGGCGGCAGTACCCGAAACGCCGGGTTTGTTTCCGGACGTGCCGGTGTGGGCAAACAGATCGACTTGCGGGCTGCCGTCGGGGTCGAACGGGCTGGCGCCATGCTGGATGAAGCGGGTGATGCCTTCGAATTCCTGCAAAAACGCCTGATTGATGAAAACATAGATTGCGATTTCCGACCTTGCGGGCGATTTGCAGCGGCGGTTACCCCGGGTGCGTACAAGAAGTTGGAAGCCAAAGCCGCCGAAACCAATACGGGTAGTGCAGATGATTTCCAGCTTGTATCACGCAGCGATCAGAGCACCTATATCAACAGTGATGTCTATCATGGCGGCACGTTCATTCCTGAGGCGGGCTCCATCCATCCAACCAAGTATCATCGTGGATTACTCAGCCTGTGTGTGGCCGCGGGCGTTCAGTTCCTGTCCCATTGCCGCGTGGTGGGCATTCACAGTACTGATACAGAAAAAACGGTCGCCACCATCAAGGGTTCTATCCGTGCAAAGAATGTGGCGCTGTGCACCAACGGTTATACTGACCACGCATCGCCCTGGCATCAGCGACGAATCATCCCCATGTCCAGCACCATCATTGCAACCGAGGAACTGGGCGAGGACCGGGTTCGTAGTCTGTTACCCCACATGTGCCCGATTATTGATTCAAGGCGGGTTATCCGATTTTCCCGCCCCACACCGGACGGCAAACGCATCCTGTTTGGCGGTCGGGCAAAGTTCACGCCTATTGATGAACGCGAAAGCACCGCCCTGCTGCACCGCCAAATGACGGATGTATTCCCCAGCCTGCATGACGTGAAAATATCTAATACATGGGCAGGCCTGATGGCGTTCACCTTCGATTTTTTGCCCAAAACAGGTATTCACGATGGCGTGCACTACGCCATCGGCTGTAATGGCGGTGCGGGCATTGTGATGATGAGTTGGCTGGGACGCCAGACCGCCCAACGAATTTTGGGAACGCAAAACCAAAGAAGCGCGTTTGAAGGGTTACCCTTCCCCACCCAGCCGCTTTACTCCGGAACACCGTGGTTCATCCCCATCATCGGAAATTGGTACCGTTTCCGCGACTGGGTCGATTTAAAATTAGCCTGACGGTTAAGCCGCCATGTTCTCTACTGCTTCCGCCAGAAAGCCCCACAGATATTGGGCGTAGGTCCAGCGCACCTGCACATCAAAATCCGTATCATTGATTTGATGTATGAGTACATTAGCATGAGAAAAGTGACTTTGCGCGCATTGATCGGCCACGAAGCTACGCGGGTGGAAATCAAGGGAGCAACCACGCGCCAGCACGTCCCGGCAATCAGTTCCACGCATCTCGATCACCACGAAATAATCGCTGACATCTGTCACCGCGCTATGCGTATCGCCAAGGGCTGCGCGTAAGCGGTCGATCAGGTCGCCCTGCCCGCCTTCTGGTGTGTGGATCAGCCACTCATCCGGCCCCAGCCAGAAAATGGTCAGATCGCCATAGTGCACAACCGTATTGGGGGTTGTTGGTACGAAGCCGCCCAGCACACTTTCAACAATATGGCCGAAGTCACCTGATTCCACATTGCCGCGCAGATTGATCTTGCCCACGTATGATTTTTCACGCAAGGACACCCCACCCACCGGCGGCACCATGCCATCCAGCGGTGAGATTTTGCTTACATCAAATGTTGTATTAACCACGGGTGCGTTCTCCTTCTTTGTCGAAGAATATGGGTTCGGTCACCAGGGCTTTAACCATACGACCATCCATGAGCGGCACGGTAATCGTCTCGCCATGGCGGCTTTGCCCATTTCTGAGCACGGCAAGGGCAATAGAGCGCCCTTCGCCATCCGGTCCAGTTATATTGGGCGTCATATAGCTGGACGTCACATGACCGGCGGCTTTTGTATATTTGCCCATGGCTGGTTTGGGGTCAGTCTCCGCCGCAATATGTGCACCTTCCGGCAACACTATTTTGGGGTCTTCGGTGAGCAGGCCCACCAGTTCCTTACGGTTGCCCTTGATGTTATCGGACCGGCTGAACGAGCGTTTACCCAAGAAATCTTCTTTCTTTTTGGATACGATCCAGTCCATGCCCACATCCATGGGCGTGCAGGTACCGTCCGTGTCCTGGCCCACAATGATGAAGCCTTTTTCGGCGCGCAACACGTGCATGGTTTCCGTGCCATACGGACAAATATCGTATTTTTCACCAAGCGCCATGAGGGTTTCCCACAGATGCAGGCCGTGGGCCTGCGGCACGTTGATTTCGAACGCCACCTCACCGGTGAAGCTGATCCGGTAGACGCGCGCCGGAACACCGGCCACATTACCTTCGGTCATACCCATGAACGGCAGACTGTCCACATCCAGATCAATATCCGTCAACTCGCTCAACAAGGCGCGGGCGCGTGGGCCTGAAATCGTCGCCACGGCCCATTGCTCGGTGACGCTGGTGCAATAGACCTGCATGTCAGGCCATTCGGTTTGCAACCATTCTTCCAACCAGCCCATCACACGGGCGGCACCGCCGGTGGTGGTGGTCATGTGGAAATGATTTTCGCCAAGGCGCGTGGTCACACCATCATCAAAGATCATGCCGTGTTCATTCAGCATGACACCGTAACGACAGCGACCAATGCCCAGCTTCGCCCATGCGTTGGTGTAGAGCATCTCAAGGAGTTGCAGGGAATCAGGACCCTGAATATCGATCTTGCCCAGCGTGGATGCGTCCATGATGCCCACGCCGTCACGGGTGGCTTTGCATTCACGCTGAACCGCGTCATGCATGCTTTCGCCGGGTTTCGGGAAATACCACGGTCGTTTCCAGTCGCCCACATCTTCGAATACAGCGCCATGGGATTCGTGCCAGGGCTGCATGGAGGTGGTGCGGTTTTGCTCAAACAATTCACGCCGGTTCTGACCCGTGATGGCCCCGAAGGCCTGCGGGGTATAAGGCGGACGGAACGTTGTCGTCCCCACCGCCGGGATTCCGCGATTTTGTGCAGCGGCCATAATACCCAACCCCGTCACGTTTGAGGTCTTGCCCTGATCCGTGCCCATGCCGGTTGTGGTGTAGCGTTTCGTGTGCTCCACCGACAACATGCCTTCGCGGGTGGCCAGTTGCAGATCAGCCGAGGTTGAATCGTTCTGGAACTCGTGGAACTTTTTCTTGTGACCATGACAGGGTACTTCCCACATGGCGCGGACCGGCTCTTCAGCTACAATCGTCGCGGTTGGTGCTTCGGGGGCAGAGCCATCACCGAACCCGGCATCACGCGCGGCGCGAACACCAGCACCCAGACCTTCGGCTAGCACCGCACCCAAATTCATGGTGCCGTTGCAGCAGCCCACAGACCGGGACGGATTAATCGCCACGCCTTCTTTCGGAACGAACATGGTGGCGGCTTCATCCCAGCGCAGCTTGCCACGGGACTGACTGAACAGATGCACCGTTGGATTCCAGCCACCGGCCATGGCGATGATATCGCAATCGATGGAATAGTGTGATCCGACCACATCCGTGCCGTCTTCGTTCAACTCCATCACTTCAGCACCCGTGACGGCCTTGCGTCCGCGTGTGCCGGTAATGGCCGTGTTTCGATAGATTTTGACACCAAGGGCCTCAGCCTGTTTCACCAAATCGCCCTGTGGGTTGGCCCGTACATCGGCCACATAAACTCGTGCACCGGCCTTTATGGCATCAATAGCCGTCAGGTAGCCTGAATCGTTATTGGCAAAGACCAGAATTTCCTTACCTGGCAACACCCCATAGCGATTGATATAGGTGCGCACGGCTGAGGCCATCATAATGCCGGGCCGGTCGTTTTCGGCGAACACCAGTGGACGCTCAATGGCACCCGTGGCCAGCACAACCTGTTTGGCGCGGATTTTCCAGAACCGTTGACGCACAGAGTCGCCGCCGTTACCGGGGCCCTTGTGGTCGGTTACTTTTTCAAGCGCGGTCAGCCAGTTGTAATCGTAATAACCGGTTACCGTGGTCCGTGGCAGAATGCGGACTTCTGGCATAGTGGCCAATTCAGCAAGCGTTTCTTCGACCCACACCATGGCCGGTTTACCGTCGATCTCATCATGTGAAGACAGCAATGCGCCGCCCATCTGATCCTGCTCGTCCGCAATAATCACCCGTGCACCGGTACGGCCAGCGGTTAGTGCCGCAGCCAGTCCAGCCGGGCCACCACCCGCGATCAGCACGTCACAGTGGGTATAGAGGTTCTCGTACTTGTCCGGGTCGGATTCCATGGGCGACACACCCATACCGGCGGCATGACGGATGCGTTCTTCGTACCACATCCACAATTTGGGCGGCCACATGAAGGTCTTGTAATAGAACCCGGCCGGGAGAAACCGTGCGAACAGGGAATTGATTTCACCCACGTCATGGTTCACCGATGGCCAGCAGTTCTGGCTGGCAGCCTTCAGGCCATCATATAACTCAACCACGGTGGCGCGGGTGTTGGGGTCGGTATAGGCACCCTCTTCCAACTGTACGACCGCATTAGGCTCATCCGATCCCGCCGACAGGAAACCGCGTGGACGGTGATACTTGAAACTACGGCCCACCAGCTTAACGCCATTAGCAATCAGTGCGGACGCCAGTGTGTCACCCTGATACCCGCCATAGGATTTGCCGTTAAAAGTGAAGCTGAGCGGTTTGGCGCGATCAATCTTGCCACCGCTTTCCAGACGATAAGATTGGCTCATGAACCGTCTCCTTCAACCTTGGGTGCCGGCTCGCCGGTCTTGTAGAATGCGAGGAACTCATCAGACACCGTGTCACGCACCGCATTGAACCAACGGCGGCAACCTTGGGCATGCATCCAACGTTCATAGTGAATGCCTTTGGTGTTCTTGCGGGTGTAGATGTAATCACCCCACTCTGCATCGCTCTGGGTTGCGGGTTCCAGAGGCCGTGCGATATGGCCTTCACCACCGGCGGCAAATTCTGTCAGGTCGCGATCACCGCACCAGGGACATTTGATTGTAAGCATTTCTTATCTCCCCGCTTTAGTGAGCGACGGCGGCGGCTGCCGCTTCGTCGATGAGTGCACCGGTGTGGAACCGGTCCATGGCAAACGGTGCGGCGATGTCATGCATCTCACCTTTTGCCAGCGATGCGGCGAACACATGACCGGAACCCGGCGTGGCTTTAAAGCCGCCCGTACCCCAGCCCACGTTGAACATCATGTTCTCAACCGGCGTCTTGGTGATAACCGGGGACCGATCAATGGTCACGTCGGTAATCCCGCCCCACTGGCGCATCATGCGCACGCGGGAGAATATGGGGTACAGTTCAATCACCGGGCCGACCACGTGTTCCACCTGATCGAAACAGCCGCGCTGTGAATAGGATATATACGGATCACCCGACCCGCCGATGACCAACTCGCCCTTATCTGATTGGGATATATAGGCATGCACCGTGTTGGACATGACCACCACGTCAATGACGGGTTTCATGGGCTCTGACACAAAAGCCTGTAGCGGGAATGATTCGATGGGCAGGCGGAAGCCCGCCATTTCAGCCGTCACGCCGGAATGGCCGGCCGTGACCACACCAACTTTACCGGCGCCGATGTTGCCGCGTGTGGTCTGAACGCCACGGACCACGCCGTTCTCAATATCAAAGCCGGTCACTTCGCATTTTTGGATAATATCCACGCCCAGCGCATCCGCCGCGCGCGCGTAGCCCCACGCCACCGCGTCATGGCGGGCGGTGCCGCCGCGACGCTGTAACACGCCGCCCATGACCGGATAGCGGCAACCCAAATTCATAAAGGGCACCAACTGCTGGCACTGGCCGGGGGTCAGCATTTCGGCATCAATACCGTTCATAAAGTTGGAATTACCCCGGCGCTGGATTTCCTGCATGTCGTGCACGTTATGCGCCAGATGCAAAAGCCCGCGCGGGCTGAACATGACGTTGTAATTCAGTTCCTGAGACAGGTTCTCCCACAGGTTCACCGCATGGTCATAAATAGCCGCAGACTCGTCCCACAGATAGTTGGACCTGACGATGGTGGTGTTACGGCCCGTATTGCCGCCACCCAACCAGCCTTTTTCCAGCACGGCCACATTGGTGATGCCGTGCTCCTTCGCGAGGTAATAAGCCGTCGCCAGACCATGCCCACCGCCGCCGATGATCACCACGTCATAGGCTGATTTGGGGTCCGGACTGCGCCACTGCGCCTCCCAACCTTCATGATAGCTCAGCGCATTACGCACGAGTGAAAAAATGGAGTACTTACTTTTGGGATTAGCCATAACCCGCGATCCTGTTCCAATAACTCAAGTTCAAGGCCGGGAGCATACACCACCAGCCAACCCAAGATAACCAGATTCCGCCTCTTTAGAGCATGAATACACCAGTCGGGTATGGGGGGTGAATGGGACGTGATTAACAATTCAACCATGGCTGACAGTTTACTATTCCAAATATCCTGACAGAATACTGTCTCCGCAAATATTACTCGGGCACCGAATGAAGCTGAACGTAAAAGATATTCCGCCGCCGCTTTCGGACCGGACTTTAAAGCATGGACGTCACGTTATGACGGTGGCGGGTATTATCCTGGTGCTGGCCTGGATTCCGGGTTGGGATTTACTCACGTTGGATCCTTTTGGGTACAAGATTGATGTGACCATGGCGCTGCTCATCTGGGCCTTGTTGAGCGGCATTCTTGTGTATTTTACATTCCATTTATATACCGGCGTGCAGGCACAGTTACCGGCCTGGTTAAAACACTTCGCGGTACATCTGGAGAAATTTGAAAACGGCGACAGGACACCCATTCCCGATGCGATAGGGCATATGGCACGGCGCGCTTTGTGGTCGGGTAAATCCCTGCCACTGCTCACGGCGACCATCGCCCTGATTGTGGCAATATCGGAAATCCTACCGCTTATTGTATCCGCCGGGTAGTTGGGCACGGAGCTTTTAGCTACAGGCTCGCTCGAATACGTTCCACCGCCACCTTCAACGGCTTCAAATCCTTCTCAACCGTCTCCCAAAGCACCACAGGATAGGTGCTGTGATAATCATGCCGTAGCACATTTCCAATTCCAGCGATGGCTTTCCATGGAATATCGGGTTCTTTGTCTTTGAATTCCTGAGGCAGACCTCGGCTTGCCTCTGATATGATTTCCAGATTGCGTTCCAGCAACTGACGGGCGCGGCGATCGTTTCGAAAGGATTCAAAATCCAATCCCTGCATATCTGCCTCGATATTGGCGATAGCCTCAAGAATATGCTCAATGTAGACGCTGGTGTTTTTAACCATCAGAAAACAACTCCGGCTTCACGAAATACATCGTCACGAATGATCGGTTCTATACCGTCCCGTGTGACCAAATCTACCGGATGACCGAGCGCCTCGGCGATCAAATCCTTGATGATCAGCATATCAACAAGGCTAACCCGGTTGTCGGGTTTGAAATCTACCAGCACATCAATGTCACTGTCCGGTCCCGCCGTGCCGTGCAAGACGGAGCCAAACAACGCTACGGAGGTGATACCGTGTTCCCGCAGCACTGGTTCCAGGCCGCGCAACTGCGCCATGATCAGGTCTTTTGACGGTGCCTCAGCGGGCAGATCGTCGCGCTTCACCAGCATGCGCATAGCTTCCCGCACCACTTCGCTGGCGTTGTTATAGAGTCCGCTCGCCACCTTGCCTCGGATGAATTCTTCCAGCTTGGGCGTGAGTGAAACATTCATACTAAATCACCTCATCTATTTTCATATGCTTATTATAACAAAGATTGTTATATATTGTTATTAAAATGTGACTGGACGACAAAGTGATTGGTGCTGCTATACTCCGGCAACTCAACAAGAACCTATACGGGAGCCCCCTCATGATCCGCACTACCCTAATCGCCCTAACCCTCATCACCCTGCTCGGCGCGCCCGCCACCCAGGCCGCTGAGCTTTCCCCCACGCTGGAAAAGCTGAAAGCCGCGATGGCGATGGATCATCGTAGTGACAAGAACACCGCGCGCGATGATAACCGGGAACCGTTGAAGGCTATGGATTTCTGTGGTTTGCGGGATGATATGACGGTGATCGAGTTTGGCCCCGGTGGCGGCTGGTACACCGAAATTCTGGGGCCGGTCTTACAGGAAAAAGGCGCGCTCTATATCGCCAACAAAGCCAAGTGGCTGGAGCGGCTGGATGATTTGCTGGCCCGTGATTTTATGAGTGCGGTGAAAAAGCATCCTATCGATATTGGCTGGGTTTCAGACGAGCACCGGTTTGATGTGGGCGATATCGTCTTCGATATGAAGAATGCTGATCTGGCGCTGAATATTCGCGAGTATCATAACTTCGATACCGAAGGTGCCGCCAAGTTGAGTGCAGCGCTGTTTGCCGCGCTTAAATCCGGTGGATATTACTGCATCATTGATCATACCCGCCGTCATATGGAATCTGACAATGCGGAAAACGGCCGCCGGGTCGATCCGGTCGATTTGATCAAGCAGGTCCAAGCCACCGGGTTCCAGTTTGTTGACTGGTCCGATATGTTCTTCAAAGCCGATGATGAGTTGCGCTATGAAGTGGGTCGCAAGACCGTTACCGGCAACACAGATCGCTTTGCACTGTTGTTTATGAAGCCCTGATTGATGCCCGATTCATGAAAGATAGAGAACGCCGGGACTCTGAGCGCCGAGATAACGATCGGCGCGATGACGAACGGCGTTCTGATGACCGGCGATCAGAAGCTACATCGAAATGGGAAGGCTTTGAGCGCCGGGCCAGCCAGCGGCGCGAGATACAAGACCGGCGCGACGTGGAGCGGCGCGAACAGGATCGCCGCGAACAGGATGCCATCATCGATGATGCATGGCCGTTACGTTAATCCTCGGTTTTCTCCGCGTTTTCGGTGTGTTTCTTGCGTTCCCGCCACACGATCAGCAGGCCACCCGCCACAATAAAAAATGCGCCGGGGAACAGGGCGTCGAATGGCGTTTCGCCAAAAAAATACCAGCCCAGAACAAATGAGAACGGGATGCCGAAGTATTCAAACGGCGCCAGATTGCTGGGCATGGTCAGCCGGTACGACATGATCATCACCAACACCGCCAAGCCGCCCGCCGTCCCCATAGCCACCAGCCATAACCAGTCCACGGCTAATTCCACGGGCACGAACCCGCTGGTCGTCACCATCAGCACAGTGGAACCGAACACCGCCCCGGCGGTGGAGTAAAGATTGATGGTGGCACTGGGCACCGACTGGTCAATCAGGCGCACGCTGATACTGGTCAGCGCATAGCCCAATGCCGCACCGACCGGCAACAATGCGTAGATCGTAAAGATGTCGGAACCCGGCTGCATCACCAGCATAATACCGATGAACCCAACAGCCACCGCCGCCCATTGCCATGGCCCCACCCGGTGGCCGAGAACGGGGATGGAAAGCGTGGTCACGAACAACGGCCCGGCGAAGGACAGCGTGGCCGCGGTGGCAAATTCCAGCTTCATCAGCGAGGTGTAGAAAAAGAACTGGGCCATGGTCACGAACAAGCCACGTCCCAGCGCCAACTTCCACTGTCTTATCCAAAGGGGTCGCCCCAGCCGGTGCCAGTCGCGCGATAAAAACAGCACAACCAGATTGGGCAAAATTCCGAATATATTACGAAATACGGCCAGTTGTTGAACCGGATAGCGGTCGCCCATGTGCTTGATCATGGCGGCCTGCACATCAAACAGGAACATGGCCAAAAGGATCAGAAAGATCGCCAGCCCGAAGCGGTCACCGGTATCAAATTTGGTTTGGTCGCCTGACATTTTTTTGCCCTTGGGCGTGTTCGGGGGCGTGTTCGGGGGTTTACTCACGCGCCATTAAACCTGAATTCATATATGGATGGCTCATGTCTAAAACGGGTTGAAGGGTGATGTTGCCCAGCTTCATGGCACCCTCCTAATGCAGCTTGCTACTGGCAGGTCCGATAGAAACAGGCGCATCCTGTCGGTGTTCATTACCCGCCGGTGAATTGCCCGCTAGTGCGTTCGCTGATTCCTGGCTGGGGGAATGACCGAACACTTCCTTGAACAGGCGCGAGAAATGCGCGGCATCGGAAAACCCGCATTCCATGGCGACGTCGGTCACCGTGTATTTGCCCTGGCTCAACAAATGGCGGGCAAATTCCAGCCGCAGAGCCCGGTAGAAGACCTGTGGTGGTTGGTTCAGTTCCTGACGGAACACCCGGTCCAGCTGGCGGCGGGAAATGTTTACGCGGTTGGCAATCTCTTCAATCGGCAATGGATTGGACAAGTGCTGTTCCATCAAAATAGTAGCGCGCCTGACACGATCATTGGTTGCCGTCACGCCCAGCGGGGGGTGCGGTTGCGGGTCGCTGGCCGCTCGTGCGTGATCAGCACCCAGAATATGCAGGCTTTTTTGTGCCCGCGCCCGACCGAAATGTCCCTCAATCAGCCATGCTGCCAAATCCGCAGAGGCCAACCCGGCGGCACAGGTGATGCGCCGCCCGTCGACGACAAACAACTGGTCCGCCACCGGCGTTACGTCGCCTAACTCACCCAATAGTTCCTCGGCCAGTTCACGGTAAT
Source organism: Rhodospirillales bacterium (assembly GCA_018662225.1). Classification (GTDB taxonomy): domain Bacteria; phylum Pseudomonadota; class Alphaproteobacteria; order Rhodospirillales; family Casp-alpha2; genus JABJGO01. The sequence goes on from JABJGO010000052.1 coordinate 14,690, forward strand.
GAAACCAGCTAATACAGCACCGCCGACCAGCCATCAGCCCGGCCCGGGCCAATTGTAACGATCCTGTACACAAGCCGATCAGCGTGACCCCGACCTTGTCCGCCGCGTGCAGGAAGTCTCGCACGCCGTCGCTCAGAACCTCGCCCCGGTGCAACAAGCCGCCGCACACCACGATGTAGTCGTACTGTTCGGGTTTGCTGAGGTCCTGTTCGCGCTGTATGCGCACGCCGCAACTGGCGGTAATACCGGTGGGGTCATCGCTCAGAAAGGCCCATTGACAATCCACCGGACGCGACCGATCACCTTCGTCGCCCGCCAGACGCAGCGCATCCACAAAGGTGGAAAATGCCGTCAACGTGAAGTGCGGCAGCAGAACAAATCCGAATTTGAGCGCCATGGTTGGGGGACCTGACTTATATTCAAGAAGATACCATGATCTTGCGTCAAATGGCTTGAGGCCGCAAGGTATTCGCATGGAACTTGATGAAGACCCCGATGACGGCACAGAGCAGGAAATCGCCCGGCTGGAAGCCCTGGACCGGGAATTACACTATGCAGATGCCGAATTCGAGCACCAACAACGTCGGTACCGTGATCAGTTAGAGCGCAGCGGTACAGATCGAGCTTTCGCCGCGGATTGGGAACGCATTAACAGAAACCGAAAACGCATTGCCGTGGAACGAGCCGAAGTTGCGGAAAAATTAGCGACCCTGAAAGTCTAGTTCCTGATAATATTGTGTTCCGGGCCATACGGGAAACCAGTGATGTTCTCGGCCCCGTCTTCACCCACAATCAGGATGTCGTGTTCTCGGTAGCCGCCAGCTCCCGGCTCGCCATGGGGGATCATGATCATGGGCTCCATAGACACCACCATACCGGGCTCTAACACCGTATCGATATCTTCGCGCAGCTCAACTCCCGCTTCGCGGCCATAATAGTGGCTTAGAACCCCAAATGAGTGACCATAACCGAACGACCTGTATTTGAGCAGATCCCACTCGCGGTACATCTCGTTGAGTTCTATGGCAATATCGCAGCACCTTGCACCGGGTTTGATCAGCTCCAACCCGCGTTCGTGTACGGCCACATTCTTGCCCCATAGGTCCAGCTCAACATTGGAGGCCGAGCCACAGAACAAGGTGCGTTCCAGCGCTGTATAGTAGCCAAAAATCATGGGAAACGTGTTCAGGCTCAGGATATCGCCTTCTTCAACGAGTTTGTTGGTGACCGGGTTGTGGGCGCCATCGGTATTAATGCCAGACTGAAACCAGGTCCATGTATCCATCAATTCCACAAACGGAAACGACTTGGCGATCTCGCGTACCATGGCATTGGTGGTGGCCAGCGCCACTTCATGTTCCGGCACACCAGCCGCTACAGCCGCCACACAGGCAGCCCCACCCAGATCACAGGTCCGCGTACCAATGCGGATCAAATCCTGTTCTTCCTTGGACTTGATGGCACGCATCCACATGGACGGTTGCGCCACGTCAATAAACTCGACACCCGGCAGGGCATCTTTCAACTGTTCCATATAGTCCAAATTCAGGTGATCGAACTCGACCCCCACCCGTTTCACGCCTTTGGTCAGGCTCTGGACCGCGAAAAAGAAGTTATCCTTGCGCCAATCCGTATAGGTGATGTTGTCGCCGAATGTGCGACGCCAGGGTTGGCCACCATCAATACCAGCCGAAATCGTGGTGGCTTTGTCACCATCGATAACCATGCCGTACTTGCGGCCAAAATAGCAGTACAGGAAACCGGCGTAATAGTTGATGCAGTGATAGGAGGTGAATAAACACGCGTCCACATCATTTTCCACCATCCAGCCGCGCACGTCATTCTGGCGACGCATCATTTCGGCTTCGGAGAATGGTGAGAACTCTTTTTCGCCATGGTGCCACATTTCCAGGCGGCTCATATCATCTGACATATCGATTATTCCAACTTGGTGGTTACAACTGTATTCATACTCAACTTAAGGCTCAAATTAGCCTATTCAAGTAAAATTGATAGTCCAGCTATAGCCAAACATATGGTGTGAATGAGACACTGCACCGGTGAATGATAATATAGACAAACACGATAAGCCTCTTGAAGGAAAATATCGGGCACTGGGGATTCTTGCTGTGTGCGAGGTTGCCGCCATGGCCTTGTGGTTTTCCGCCTCCGCCGTGGTGCCGTCTATGATGGCGGAATATCCGCTGACCGCCACGCAAGCGTCCCTGTTCACCAGTATGGTGCAGGCAGGGTTTGTGATCGGCACCCTGACCAGTGCTATTTTCAGCTTGGCCGACCGCATTGATCCGCGCCGGTTCTTTATGGCGTCTGCCCTGATCGCGGCTATCGCCAACGCGGCTATTCTTTTGTTCGAACCGGGCACCGCCCCCGTCTATGCCATGCGATTTATCACCGGCATGACCATGTTCCGGCAATTTGACGCGGCCCGGATTGAATTGGACAAATTAACGGTTGAGTAACTCGGGCACCAGTCGTGCGATATTTACCAGGCACGCCTAGATATAGCTCAAATCCGGCATGCTCTCCTTGCGTTTGGCTATATACGCCAACAGCGCTTCATCGATGGCCGGATCAAGTGGTGGTTGCTCGTATTCCTCCAATAACTGTTTCCACCGCTTATTGGCGCGCTGGGCGGCATCGAGCTCGCCATCCGCCTGCCACTGCTCATAGGAATTCGCATCGGCCACTTGGGGCCGGTAGAATGCGGTCTTGAAGTTTTCCTGTGTGTGCGCAGAGCCCAGGAAGTGATTACCGGGCCCGACTTCGCGAATGGCATCCATGGCCTGCGCATTATCAGACAGGTCAATGCCTTCGGCAAAGGCCGCGATATTCCCACACAGATCGGCATCAATGATGGTTTTCTCCAACCCATTAACCAAGCCGCCTTCCAGCCAACCCGTGGCGTGATTAATGAAATTGGCACCGGCCAGCACGCTCATCATCAGATTATAGGTGGCTTCCTGTTGTGACTGTGCATCCGGAATCTTGGACGCAGATAACGCGCCCACGGTGTGAAACGGCACACCCAATCGACGGGCCAGTTGCCCGGCAGCCAGGACCAGCTTGCCACTTTCCGGCGTGCCAAACGTTGGTGCACCCGACTGCATGGAAATCGTGCTGGCAAAGCTGCCCATCAGGCACGGCGCACCCGGCTTAATCAATTGAACCAACGCCAGTCCGGCGAGGGCCTCGGCCAGAACCTGGGCCAGTGTACCTGCCACCGTACAGGGACTCATGGCCCCGGCCAGTGTCCACGGTGTCACGGCCACAGTCTGATTGTTGCGAGCGTAGACCTTGAGCGATCCTGACATAGCCGCATCCATGACCAGCGGAGCATTGGTGTTGGCTACGTTATAGAGTACGCAGTTGTCGGCCACGAAATCATCACCGAACAAAATCTTGGCCATATTAACGGCGTCCGTTGCCCGTTCTTCGCCAATGAATGCGCCCATAAAACAACGGTCTGAATACTTGATGTGGCTGTACAACATATCCAAATGACGTTTGTTGGCAGGTAGTTCCACAGGTTCACACACCACACCACCTGAATGATGCAGGTGTGGGATCATGTGATGGATTTTGATAAAGGTCTGAAAATCATCCAACGTTCCATAGCGCCGCCCATGGTCCAGGTCATGGACAAAGGGCGGCCCCCAGCCGGGTGCCAACACCGTATTATTGCCGCCAATCTGAACAGACTTGTCTAGATTTCTGGCATACTGGGTGTATTCGGCGGGAGCGTTCGAGCGAATAATACCACGGCACATACCATGTTCAAATCTCACGCGGGTACCTTGAACATCAGCACCGGCATCGCGAAATATTTCCAAAATCTCCGGATCGTCTACAAACTCCATGCCCGTTTCCTGCAGAATGGTTTCCGCATTTTCTTCTATCAGACACAAACCTTCTTCGTTTAGAATATCGTAGGTGGCGATCTGGCGTTGAATATAGGGTGCGGGCGGCGTTTGGTCGATTCCAGTTACGCGGCGCGACTTTCGTCCCCGAGACTTTCTGGTCTTTGTACTCGTCACCGTAATGTTCTCCCAGCCATATTTTGGACATCCGAAATTGCGAAAAATTCAGAACAAATTACTTGTAGGTCCCTAACTTAAAACAAGCTAACGTCACATGTGTCCAATTTCAAAGCAAAGTATGACGGCAGTTGATACAGGATATCCCGCATGACCTCTTCAAACGACAAATCCGCCCCCCATGGCCCATTAAACGTGGACTGGAGCACCGACAGCATTGTCGCCAAACGTGACAAGTATTACGCCGCTTCCCAGCGGGCGTTCGTGCCTTACAAAAAGCCGCTGATCCCCAAACGGGGCCAGGGTCAGTACCTGTGGGATGAATGCGACAACAAGTATCTGGACATGCTGGGTATGAATTTATGCATTTCTGTCGGTCATGCCCACCCTACCGTCGTTCAGGCCGTCAAGGATCAGGTGGAAGACCTGCCCCATTGCACGACCATGTTCTATCACCCTGTCCCCGCCCATTTCGCCGAAGAACTCACCGCGACCATGCCGAAGGGTGAAGACTGGGTTGTGCATTTCATGAACAGCGGCGCGGAAGCCGCCGATCTGGCGCTGCTGATGGCGCGCAGTTATACGGGCAATGTTGACTTTTTGGCGCTGCAAAATGCCTATCATGGTGCCACCTTCGGGGCGCAGTCATTGACTGGTATTAGCGGGTTTCGCCACAACGTACCGCTCATGGGTGGCATTCATCACGTGCCTAATCCGGATGCCTATCGGGGGGCGCACGGTGACAACCCACAGGCCTATCTGGATGATCTTGACCGGGCCATCACAACCAGCACACCGGGGCATCTGGCCGGCATGATCGTTGAGCCCATTCAGGGTTATGGCGGCATTGTCAGTATTGGCGACGAATACATACGCGGCGCATTTGACCGGGTTCGTGCCGCTGGCGGGCTCTGCGTGGTAGACGAGGTTCAATCCGGCTTTGGGCGTACTGGCGATAACTTCTGGGCGTTCGAACATGCCGGGGTCACACCCGATATAGTCATCATGGCCAAGGGAATCGGCAATGGTATTCCGCTGGCCGCCGTCGTCTCCAAACGGGAGGTCGCCGAAGCACTCGCAGATAAATTCTACTTCAACACTTATGGAGCAAACCCCGTGGCATGCGCGGCTGGCCGTGCCGTGCTACAGGTCATCCGTGAAGAAGGTTTGCAACAAAATGCAAAAGACGTTGGTGCTGATCTGCTGGCCGTAGCGCAAGACTTACAACAGAAACACGCCATCATTGGCGATGTGCGTGGGCAGGGTCTGATGCTGGCGATCGAACTGGTTCGCGACCGAAAGACCAAAGAGCCAGCCGTAGAGGAAACCGCCGCCGTGTTTGAAGCAACCCGTGAGATGGGCCTCATCATGAGCAAATCAGGCGCTTATAAGAATGTACTACGCATGGTGCCCCCCCTGTGTATTCAAAAGCACGATGTTGAATTCTTCGCGGGTGCCATTGAAAAGAGCTTTGCCACAGCACTGGATAGTTAGGGCCTCGATTAAGGCCCCGATTATGGCAGGGGCGAGAGCGCCATATCCAGATCGTTTTCATAGGCGAAAATAGCTGGTGTGCCGCCCGTGTGCAGGAACACCATGCCGCGCTGATCATCGTCTGCGGTCTCTTTGACGCCGCGAATAAAACCGGCCATGACCTTACCCGTATAGGTAGGATCAAGCATCAGGCTTTCCGTTTGCGCAGCCAATACGATGGCCTGTAAACAGTCCTCACCTGCTTTACCATACCCGGGTGCCAGGAAGTCATCGATTAGCACGATATCGTCGTTGCTCACGCAGGCTTCCACATCCAACAAATCGGCAATTTCCTGACATCTGCTCTGGATACGGTCAAATTGTTGTTCCGCATCACGTCGCACACAGATCCCGGTAACCCGGATCAGTGAGCCCAAGGCCCGTAATCCAAACAACATGCCGGCATGGGTGGCGCCGCTACCTGATCCCAGCACTATTTCGTCGATGTGGCGTTTCTGTTCAGTGATTTGTTCCAACAACTCGGCAGCGGCGACCACATACCCCAACGCACCCAACGGCGCGTGGCCGGGCCCCAGTGGTATGATGTAGGGTGATTTGCCTTCACGGCGAAGACCGTCCGCAATAACGCCCAGTTGACGATCTGCTCCGGCTTCATCTTCACCTTCGGGGTAGGAATGCATGGTGGCCCCCAACAACCGGTCCAGCAGCACATTGCCGGAGGTCCGGTACAGAGGGTCATTCTTGGCGACTCTTTCTTCCAGTTGGATGTGACAGTCCATGCCCAACTTGCGTGCCGCCGCGGCGGCCAGGCGGACAAAGTTCGATTGCACCGCACCTGTTATCAATATTGTATCGGCGTCCTGGGCCATCGCTTCACCCAGATAAAATTCAAGCTGTCGAACCTTGTTGCCACCAAACGCCAGTTCCGTACAGTCATCCCGTTTCACAAACAAATTTCCTGAACTGCCACAGGCTCGGGTCAGGTTCGGCATGGGTTGAAGCGGTGTTGGCCCGGAGAACAAATATGCTCTTGATATCTCAGCTAACCGCCCCAGATCACCCGGCAACGCAACATTGATGCTCACAATATTCTCCCCTTACAAAACCGATGAAAAGAGCAACACCGCTGTCGATACCAAAATAGCCACCAACAACCACCGGAACCCCCGCTCAGTCAGCCAACCTGCCAGCACCTTTCCGAACAATATGCCAACGATGGTGGACGGTGCCAGATAGATACTGGTCCAGATTGTCTCCGCACTAATTCCCGGCACGGATATCTGCAACATGAAGGCCGCAGCATAGGAGAACACAAACAGCATCAGAACTGTACCGCGAATGGCTTCCTTACTAAATCCGGTAGATGCCATCCATGCGGCTGGCACCGGGCCAGGCATGCCGAGGCTACCCCCCATCACCCCGGATACGATCCCCACGGGTATGGCCATACCATTTTCCGATATGTCTGTATTTCCCGTTTTCACACGGCCGTTCTTACGCAACACGATGAACACCGTCATCAAGACGGCTATTCCGGCAAGAGCTTTGAGCAGAACAATGTCCACGCTCAGAAACACATACAAACCCACAGGGATGCCAATAGCGGAGCCCAGCAGAAACTTCATCAATACGCCCTGGTTTGCATGGATACGCACCGATGGCATCAGGAAGCCTGCAATCAGGATATTCAAAATGATGCTGATTTGGATGGCATCGCCGCTACCCAACACCATCAGCATAATGGGCCCGGCCACGATCCCAAAACCAATGCCCGTCGCAGACTGCAACGCTGCTGCGCCGAACACAGCAATATTCATAACAACGAGTTCCCCGCCCATGATTATAGTCTGGTCCAGTGCATCAGGTTTAATTTCAGGCTGTGATGGTGGGGCATGTGGCCCCCAAAAACAAATAATTATAACGACGACTAAGTTGGGCCTGTGTTAGCGTGAGAATATTCCGCCGGTCTACAGGAGATACATATGTTAGGCATTATTGGTGCCATGAGCGAGGAAGTTCAGCTCTTGCTTAATGAAATGACAGATACAAGTGAATCTGTTCATGCGGGAATTACTGTGACCCATGGTAGCTACAAGGGCACCGAAATCGCATTGGCGCAATCGGGTATTGGCAAGGTCAACGCGACCATTTGCACCCAAATTCTGATCGACATGTACAAACCTCAAAAGCTGATATTCAGCGGTGTAGCCGGTGGATTATTGCCGAATATGCAAGCAGGCGACATCATTATTGCCAGCCATGTTGTCCAGTACGATATGGACCTGACCGCATTTGGTCGACGTCATGGCGAGACGCCCGGGCGTGACCGCCTGATCGAGTGCCATCCCGACCTGGTGGGCAAGGCAACCGCGGCATTTGATATTGCGTTTTCAGGCGACAAAACGGAGCCAAATCTAATGCTTGGCACGATAGCTTCAGGCGACAGGTTTGTGCAGGACACGGATATGCTGCGTTGGCTGCAGCGTGAGTTTGCAGCCCTGGCAACGGAAATGGAAGGGGCTGCATTTGGTTATACCTGCACGCTCAACAATCTTCCTTTTGTGGTCATCCGAACATTGTCAGATGCATCCAGCGAATCCGCCAGTGGCGATTTCGAGAAGAACCTTCACAAGGCCTGCCAAAACTCTTTCCGGCTTATGGACCAAATGATTCCAAATGTCATGGAAGACAAGCCCGAGAAAGATCGCCGGAATAGAAGTTGAGCATCATCTTCATCATTGTAAATTGCCGAAACATTGATTACTACTGATATCTGTGATCACAGTATTCTTCAGTATTGATGAGCAACTTCGCCATGCCGACTTTGAGTGAACAATTCAAGCCGCCCTGCTTTGCAAATATGATTTGCGAAGATGATACCGATTACATGTGGCATACAGGACAAGCGAAGGAATTCAGTCATGGCAAGACGCGGCTCACGGCGGGAAAAACAAGAACGTAGCGCCGGATTGGCACAGATGCCATTCCGCCCCCTTAAAAATCCCTATTCACCTATCGAAATTCTGTCGCAGGATCAGGTTGAGGCCATTCATCACGCCTCCTTGCGTATCTTGAAAGAAATCGGCATGCGTGTAACCGATCCGGACTCCCGGCGTCGGTTGAAAGCCATCGGTTGCGATGTGGTTGAGAGCACCGAGATGGTGAAATTCGATCCCGATTTGGTCATAGAACTGATCAAGGACCTACCATCGGAATACACGGCTTTGGCCCGAAACCGCGACAAGAACATGACCGTTGGTGGCAATAACATCATCTTTTCCACCGTTGTCGGCCCGTCGTTTGTCAGCGATCTGGATAAAGGGCGTCGACCCGGCACCTATGATGAGTTGTGTGATTTCATCAAAGTGGCGCATGGCCTGAATATCATCCACCAGGACGGTGGTGGCGGTTTCGAGCCGATGGACCTCCCCCCTGAAACCCGCCACATGGATATGATGTATGCCCAGATCACCCTGACCGACAAAGGCTGGCAGCCATGTTGGCTCAACAGCCGATCACGGGCCGAAGACGTTATTGAAATGACCTGCATCGCACTGGGGATCAGCCGTGAAGAGCTTTCCAACACGCCAACCATTGCGGCTTGCGTAAACACCAATTCACCATTGTTACTGGATTCTGATCTGGCCGAAGGTCTGGTTGTGATGGCCGAAGCCGGTCAACCCGTGGATATCACACCGTTCACCATGGCCGGTGCCATGAGCCCGGTTCCGCTGGCAGGAACCCTCGCCCAACAAAACGCCGAAGTCTTGGCCGGCTTCACACTGGTTCAGGCTGTACGCCGTGGCTGTCCCTGTGTTTATGGACACTTTGCCACCAATGTGGATATGAAAACCGGGTCACCCGCATTTGGGACACCGGAATACACCAAAACCACCTTGGCATCGGCCCAAATGGCGCGGTTCTATGGTGTGCCATTCCGGTCCAGCAACACCACCGCGTCCGCCGTCGCCGATGCACAGTCGGCATATGAGAGCGAGATGTCTATCTGGGGTACCGTAATGGGCCACACCAATCTGGTTCTGCATGCTGCTGGCTGGCTTGAAGGGGGGCTAACCGCATCATTTGAGAAATTGATTCTGGATGCCGAAATGCTTCAGTTGATTGCAAGCGTGTTGGAGCCCATCGAAGTGAACGAAAGTACGTTGGCCTTCGAAGCTGTGAAAGAAGTTGGCCCCGGCGGACATTTCTTTGGCGCCGCCGATACATTGGAGCGGTACGAGACGGCCTTCTACGCACCGCTGGTATCCGATTGGCGGAACTTTGAGACCTGGGAGGAAGACGGATCAAAAACCGCCACGGAACGCGCCAACGGCATCTGGAAACAGCTGCTGGCTGATTACGAAAAACCGCCCATCGATCAGGCCATCGAAGAAGAATTGCAAGCCTACATGGCGAAACGAAAAGAAGATATCTCCGGGGCATGAAGACCATACGACAGTAAGGTTGAGGAAAACTAGTGCGACACCGAAAAAACAGTAATTTAAAGCGCCTCGCGCAAACACCGCTCAGTGACCAGATTTACCAGAATCTGAAATGGTCACTAACCATTGGCGAATACGAACCGGGTAGCGCGCTATCCATTCGCAAGGTCGCAAAAAAGATGGGTACCAGCGCCATGCCGGTGCGCGAAGCCCTGACCCGACTGGCATCCGAACAGTTATTGCAATCGGCCACAAACCGGTCCTATCGGGTCGCTGATCTGGAGCCGAAACGGGTGGCTGATCAGTTCTTTGTGCGGGCTCGGTTGGAAGGCATCGCCACAATGCTGGCCACACCAAATATGACAAACGGTCAGATTGATCAGTTGGAAGAACTGGCCCGTCAGATGGTGGAAGATATCGAAAAAGATGACAACGAAAGTTACATTCTTCGGAACTGCAACTTCCACTTTGCAATATACGAGGCTGCCGGGAATGAAGAGCTTTTCTGGACCATTGAACGGCTATGGGCACAAACCGGACCATTCCTGGCGCATATAGTCCGCGATCAGGATATGCCTGAAGACTGGCAAACCCTGCACACCGAAATTGCGAAAGCCATCCGCGACCGTGACGCGGACCGCGCCGCCCAGTTGATGGAAAAAGACATCAGTTGGAGCACGCACACATTTAAGGAAATGGAACGCTAGATACCTGCGCCTCAGCAGCAATCAGTACAAGTATGACATGCCGAGGACAATATCGTGGGAATAGTGATGATCAGCGGTCACTGAATCACCGCCACTGAATGTTCCTGAGTCAACTTCACCGAAATTGATGAACCTGTATCCCAGTTCACCAACCCATTCAGAAGAAAACGGGTACCGTGCACCGGCCTGAAAACTGTAGGCCAAATTATCCACATCGCTTTCAATCGTTTGGTCCGGATTATTGATATTGGGTGCGCGGGTGTATTCAGAATGATTCCTGGCCCAGCCGACGCCGAGGCCGACGTATGGTTCCCATTTTGAAGAAATATCGAAATCATAGAAACCCGACAACATGAGCGAGTGTGTGCTCAGATTGTTTTTGTAACCAATGTTTCCGAGGGCCGCATTCGGGCCAATTTCGATCGTATCAGAATCGTGCCGGAATCGATACGCATACTCCAGCTCGGCTCTGATTGGAATGCCATCGCTTTTCCAGCATATCCCACAAGAAATCCAATGCCCATTGTGGCGTCAAAATCTTCGCCGTTTTCCTGAAATGTGTACCCACGCCCATTGTGGAGTTCTATGCCATCAAGATCGGCCACAGACAACGTCAACCGGCTCCCCACATAGTAACCGTCAGCAATACCCGTGTAAGAATCAACAGGTTCGGAAACCGGCTCTGTGACAGAGGTGGAAACAGGGGTCGAGGCACTCACGCGCGTTGAGGATACAACTGGTGCCGCCACCGCCTGAGAATACTCAGGGTACAGATGGCTAAAGTCATACACCCCGGATCCGGCACTATGTGCAGGGTGCGTCAGGGCAAGTAATGCCGTGCATATCAATGCCGTACAGCCAAAGACACGCGCGTGCTTGCGGAAAGAAATCGGACTGATCATCGCCCAGGAGACCCACTATTATGTTATTTCCGCTTAAAAGGCGCATGTTGCGTTCAGTAAGTCAACTGATGCTCGCCTCACACTACCTCAGGTCAAAAATTCACCGAGCACCTGTATGGTTTTTTCCATCTCATCATCTCGACCAATGGTGAAGCGCAGCTTGTCGCCGAATGCATCCACCGCAAACTGGCGCGGGATGATGCCATTTTCGTTCAGGTACGTATTAACCTCAGCCGACGTTTTTCCACATTCTGGTGGGAACCTGACCAGTACGAAATTCGTCTGGCTGGGATAAACAATCAGTCCCATACCACGAAGTGCTTCACTGAATTTCGTAATCCACATGGTGGTGTGTTTCAGGACGGCCTGCATGTGGTCGTTATCCAGAACCGATGCCAGACCGGCTTCCTGGGCCACCACATTGATGGGGAACGACGGCCCGATTTTGGTCAGCAAATCGGCAACCCAGGCCGGGCCGTAACACCAGCCCAGCCGCAGCCCTGCCATGCCGTAGACTTTGGAAAATGTGCGGGTGACGATAACGTTGTCGAATTGGTGGACCAGTGCGGTACCGGACTCGTAGTCATCAATCAGCGCAAACTCTTCGTAGGCGGCATCGATAATTAGTAAAACATTTTCCGGCAGACCCGCATGCAGGCGACGCATTTCAACCGCGCTCAGATGCGTGCCTGACGGGTTATCCGGGTTTGCCACCAAAACAATGCGCGTACGGTCTGTCACACAACCCAGGATCGCATCCACGTCATAGTGAAAGTCCTGATCCTCTGCCGCAACCGGTGTGGCGCCCGCCAGTTTGGCGTAAATGGGGAACTGCATATAGGCGTTCTTGCTGTGAATGAGTTCTTCACCCGGCCCAACAAAGGTATTGATGATACGTTGCAGCAATTCATCCGACCCCGGTCCGAACACCATGCGGTCGGGCTCCAGCCCAAATTTATCACCAAGAGCCACGGCCAGACGATCGGTATCCACTTCCGGGTACAGGTGCGCACCGGCAGCAGCGTCACGGGCGGCGTCAATGGCTTTGGGGCTCATACCCAGCGCTGATTCGTTGGATGACAGCTTAATCGGCTGATCAAACCCCGGCAGCTTGGAAATGCCGACCATATAGTATCCGATTTCCTTCAAGCCCGGCTTCGATTGGATCGTCATATACTTAGGTCCCTGAAGATGTGGAAACGAACCTTACGTTTAAGGCCGAAAATGGATCGGGTCAAGTGTGATCACAGTTGTTGACGAAGCTATTTTGATCAGGCTAAGATCGGCGCTCATTAAGGGATAGATGGAATCGGATAAAATCGACATGGCGACAAAAACATGCGGCGAAGCGTTAATGCACTTGCTCGAAGGATACGGCGTCACAACCGTCTTTGGCATTCCGGGCGAACACACGCTGGAGCTTTACCGGGGCATTGAGGGCAGTAACGTGCGGCATATCACCCCCCGCAACGAACAAGGTGCCAGCTTCATGGCCGATGGCTACGCCCGGGTGACGGGGCAGCCCGGTGTCTGCACCATTATTACCGGCCCCGGTGTAACCAATGCGGCTACTGGTATTGGACAGGCCTACGCCGATTCTATCCCCATGCTGGTGATCTCCAGCGCTAATGATTCAGCCTCGCTGGGCAAAGGATGGGGGCGCCTGCACGAAACAACGGATTTGTGTGCGATTACAGCCCCACTCACCGTGTTCAGCGCCATGGTTCATAACCCATCGGAAGTTCCCGAACTGGTGGCGCAGGCTTTTACGGTGTTCGGATCGCGCCGTCCGCGCCCGGTTCATATCGCCATCCCTATTGATGTGATGGAAATGCCGGCCACCGGAGACTGGAGTGTCCGCACCATTCCTGACAAGCCTGTCCCCGGCAAGGCTGCTATTGAGGCGGCTGTCGATCTGCTCAGCGAAGCATCCCATCCGGTCATGATGGTGGGCGGTGGCGCGCAAGACGCAAGCGACGCGGTAACTGAGCTGGCAGAGTTGTTGAATGTGGCCGTGATCTCCTCCAATGCGGGCAAGGGTGTGGTATCAGACAAAAACCCCTTAAGCCTCACCGGCGGCGTGATCAGCCCCGCCGTGCATCAGTACCTGGGTCGGGCCGATGTGATCCTGGCAATTGGTACGGAAATCGCCGAGGCCGACAGCTTCATCTACGATCTGCCCGTAAACGGCAAGATGATCCGCGTGGACATCGACCCTGCCCGGTTTAACGACCAGTACCCAGCCACTGTGGGCGTCCAAGGCGACGCGGGTGCAGCGGCAGAAATGATGATCGTGGCCCTGAAAGACCGTGGCTTTGATGGCAGTGCCAAGACCACACAGGCCGACGTGCGTCAGATAGCCGCCCAACAAGCGGCGGACTACACGCCCGTGGAAAATCAACACATTCGAGTGCTCAACCTGATGCGGGAGACCTTACCCGACGATGCCATAATGATGGGTGATATCGCCCAGCTGGTTTATACCGGCACCCCGGCCATGCCCACTTACCTGCCCCGCACATGGTTCTATCCGGCCGGTTTCGGCACGCTGGGTTGCGCACTGCCGGATGCCATTGGTGCCAAGATTGCCCTGCCAGATCGCGATGTGGTCGCCATGGTGGGCGATGGTGGTTTCATGTTCACCATTAATGAGCTGGCCACGGCGGTGGAAGAGGAACTGACCATCCCTATCATCCTGTGGAACAACGATGCTTATGCCATGATCAGAGACGGCATGCGCAAACGAAACATTCCCGAGATCGGCGTCACCCCGCGTGGGCCTGACTTCATAAAACTGGCTGAGGCTTTTGGTTGCGCGGGGACTGAAGCTACCAACGAGGCCGAATTCCGATCCGCGTTAAAAGAAGCCATGGCCCGTAAAGGCCCGACCATCATCATGGTCCGCGAAGACGCCAACTGGCTTGTATAAAAAAACCGCCGTGCTGACTTAGGCAGCACGGCGGTTTGTCACTATGGATGCATCGGAACGCTAGGCTTTCAGATAGTCTTCCATGGAATCATCCAAACAATCTTTCCACGGCGTGTGATGCGCCGGTGCAGCTTTGCCCGTCATCACAGACGTATGTGATAGATTTCGGAAGGTCATGATATCTTTCTTCTTGTTCTTCTTCCATTCAAAGAAAGCCTCATTGGCACCATTGATATCGAAGCTGGGATAATCCGTTTCATCGATCAGCTCTTGCACGTAACCGCCCTGATACCGGATAGCATCGTAATCATCCTCACCCGCGTCTTCGCGGGCAATACGATCCACCACGTCTGCATCACGCGCAGCCTGATCAGGCACATCAATTTTGCCCAGGATCACGTCGCGCACATACCAGGCTTGCGCATCAAACATATTGAATGTGTACCACTGATCCTGCATGCCCAGATAAGACAGCTTGGGGTTATCGGCCCACAGAACGCCTTTATACAAGTCTGCCGTCGCCAAACGGTTAGCGGTACGCAGCTTCAGACCTTCCTGCATGAACGGGAAGGAATGCACATAGCCTGTGCACATAATAACGGCGTCTATTTTCTTGCTGGTGCCATCCTTGAAGTAGGCTGTGTCTTCGTCCATTTTGGTCAGAAGCGGGACCTCTTCCCAATTGTCCGGCCAGCCATACCCCATGGGGGCGGTACGGTGGGAAACGGTCACGGATTTGCAGCCATATTTCCAGCACTGTGAGCCAATATCTTCGGCTGAATAAGAGGTGCCGATAATCAGGATATCTTTATCCTTGAATTCCAGCGCATCGCGGAAATCGTGGGCGTGCAACACGCGGCCACCGAATTTGTTGAAACCTTCAAAATGCGGCACGTTTGGTGCGGAGAAGTGCCCCGTTGCACAAACCACATAATCGAACTCTTCCGAATATTCCCGATCATTTGGAAGGTCCTGGACCGTTACGGTGAACATGCCGGTATCATCGTTATATTCCACACGGCGAACAGCGGTCTCAAACCGGATCCACTTACGAATATCGGCTTTCTTCACCCGGCCCTCAATGTAATCAAACAACACAGCACGCGGTGGGAAAGAGGCGAACTCTTTACCAAAGTGCTCATCGAATGTGTAATCAGCGAATTCCAAACCTTCTTTCGGACCATTGGACCACAGATACCGGTACATGCTGCAATGCACGGGCTCACCATACTGGTCAACGCCGGTACGCCAGGTGTAGTTCCATAAACCACCCCAATCATCCTGCTTCTCGAAACAGACGATTTCAGGAATATCATCGCCTTTAGCGGCCGCGGACTGAAACGCCCGCATTTGTGCCAGGCCGGATGGGCCTGCACCCAAAATTGCTACTCGTGTCATTTAATACCTCCCTTTTGGATATTCCATAATTATTATGTGGTTAATTTGATCGTGAATCCCGTGCGGGTCAAGACCGCGGACGTTCCTTATCCGGGTCATAAAACGGAAATCTTACAACGGTAGCCGGCAGGCGTTTGCTGTGACCATCCAGCTTGCCCACTTCGACCTCCGTCCCCAACTCTGCGTACTCCATCGACATGCGACAAAGCGCCACATTCTTTTTCAAAATCGGTGATCGCATGGCGCTTGTGACGATACCGACCTGATGCTTGCCCACGCGTACACAGTCGCCATGGGCGGCGGGTTCGTCACCGACCAATTCAAGCCCGACCAGTTTACGTTGCGGTGCCTCTTTACGTCGCATAAGCGCATCACGCCCGGAAAAATTCTCGTTCTTGGATTTAAGCGGTACGGTAAAACCGATACCGGCCTCGAACGGATCAGTTTGATCATCGAATTCATAGTCGGCAAAAATAAGTCCGGATTCGATGCGCAGCATATCAAGCGCTTCAAGCCCCAGCGGCAGCATGCCCTTCGGCTCGCCCACAGCCCAGATCGCATCCCATACCGCAGGCGCATCATCAGGGTGACAGAATACTTCGTACCCCAACTCGCCGGAATACCCGGTCCGTGACACAATGATGGGAATGCCGTCGAAGTCACCAATGCGACCAACGGCGAACCGGAACCAGTCCATTTCATCCATGCTGGCCTGTTTGGGTGGTGTCCAGATCACTTCTTTCAGAATTTCGCGGCTCAAAGGTCCCTGAATTGCCAGATTGTGTAGCTGATCTGTGGACGATTTCACGCGCACGTTTTTCAGGCCCAATTCGGCGGCCTTCTCGCGCATCCACTCGCCGCCATAATCGCTGCCGCCAATCCAGCGGAAGTTATCCGGCCCCAGACGGAACAGCGTACCATCGTCGACCATGGTGCCGGTGTCGTAACACATAGCGGTGTATACAACGTGGCCATCAGCCATGCGCCGCACATTACGGGTCAGGCAGTATTGGGCCAGCGCTTCGGCGTCCGTGCCCAGAATCTCAAACTTCCTGAGTGGCGACAGGTCCATAATGATGCACTTCTCACGCGCCGCCCAATATTCGGCAATGGCACCATGATTGGTGTAGCTATTTGGCATCCAATAGCCGTTGTATTCAACATAGTCCCGGGTCAGGGCTGATGTGCGAGAATGAAAACCTGTTTCTTTGGTCATGTGTGCATCCGCATCAGGGCGTTTCCGAAATCCGACTGAACGGCGGAAACTCTCGTTGGGTGAATAGGTTCGTATATGTATGTCGGTGGGGTTCCAACCATTGGCCGCATCAATATCGCAGGGACACGACGACGACACGCAGACCATATCGGTCAGGGCTTTGAGCAACACATAATCGCCGGGCCGGGACCAGGGCTCATCCAGATAGAACTGATTAGCGTCATCAATACCGGTATTATAGAAAAAATTCATGGCCATCCAGCCACGCCGCGCGGCAATGGAATAGGGCGACAGCACCGCATTGAAATTATCAGAACAGTTCACATGGCCGGGATAGCCCAGATCATCATAATATTTGGATGTGCATGCCAGCCCGAAAGCATCATGGCGCATGCAATGATCCTGCACGACCTCCACCAACGGCTGCATATCCTGATCATAATATTTGGCCTGCAACCCTGGTCCGGGATAACCCTGCCCCATGAGCGTTCTGGTCGTGGTAATATCCACGCAACGCTCAATCCCTTTATCCAGACCGGCCACGGTGAAGCCCTGAAAATCCGAACATTGCTGGCCTTGAATATCAATGATCTGGATATAATCACCGGCCTTGACCTCATAGGACGTAGCCGTTGCACGGTCGATCCTGAAATCCAGAATGGGATCAGCCAACGGATCGGGCAGCACCGGTTCGCGCTCATCCAATGACTTGGCGCGCACAATCTGTAACTCGATCTCGGTCGGCGGGTTTTGCTCGTCCACCCGCATGGGAGCACCGGGGGCGACCGCCACCAGAACACTGTCTTCTACGGCTCCGAACTCAATGCGATCGCCGGCCTGACTATCCGGACCGAACAAGACACTGGATTTCACATCATTCAGATCAGCGCCCATACCGGAAAGCCGGTTTGCCAGCACCCGATTATCAGGGTTACTCCCCAACCAGTCGCGAATACCGTCACCGCGCCCGGATACCTTTACGCCAACAACTTCGGGGTTGGCCCGCCAGTTGGTATCAAAAGCGACCAGTTCGCAGGTCTGCGCCCCTTCTACGTCGATCAGGGACAGCTTGTCACCGGCTTCCACCGCAACGGTAATGGCACCACCACCGGCGATGCGGTAGCGCTCTACACCCGATGGCAATCTGCTCGGACCACTGCCGGTCCCATTGCGCCAACCGGGCCACAGTGCCCGCTCTCGAGCTGTTTCAATGATGTTGCTCATCCGCTGGTTCTCACCACGTTTTCCCTGCCGATACCGGCTGTCATATCCCAATGATGGCATACCGCCTGTTTATACGTGTATGGTAGGTTAATAGCCGCAAAAATCCCACCATTAACGACTTTAGTTTTCATCCCAGCGACACAATTCTAAACTGGCCCAAACAGGAAACCCCCATGACAGATAGCAACAAGTACGGTGATCAACGCACAGTCACCAATATCTACGAAACGCCCCTCAAGCCCTATGATATGGAAGGTCCGGTGCAGGAAAATATGAGCTACCTGCCGCTCACCCACAACAAAGACGGTAACAACATGGGCGTCTACGTCATTCGCATGGAACCCGGCGCCGAAACAATCGCGCACACGCACCGTTTTAACGAGGACTACCTGATCCTCGACGGCGATTTGATCGAGCCGGATGGGAAGGTTTTGGGACGCGGCGATTTTGTTCACTATGAGCCGGGCACGCACCATAATTCACGCACAGAAACCGGGTGCTTTCTGATTGGGTGTGATTGGGGCGGCGAGAAATCATGAAGTACAATTTACTGGGAAACACCGGCGTCCAGGTCTCGCAACTCTGCATGGGAACCATGTCATTCGGCGGTGATGCCGACAAATCAGAATCAGCCAAGATGTATGCGGCCTGTCGTGCCAAAGGCATCAATTTTTTCGACTGCGCCAATGTGTACAACAGGGGCGAGTCTGAAAAGGTTCTTGGAGACCTGATTGCCAAGGATCGTGACGAGTTGGTTGTTACGTCAAAGTGTTATTTCAAGATGGGTGACGATATTAACGCTCAGGGTGGCAATCGCCGGCATATCCTGAAATCTGTTGAGGACAGCCTCAAACGCCTGAAAACGGATCATCTGGATGTCTTGTTTATGCACCAGTGGGACGACGATACACCGCTGGAAGAAACCCTACGCGCGCTGGAGCAACTGGTAAGCCAAGGCAAAGTTCATTACCTCGGCGCCAGTAACTATGCCGCATGGCAGATCGCCAGGGGATTGGGTATTTCGGCGCGCAATGGATGGAACCGCTTCGACGTTCTCCAGCCCATGTATAATGTGGTCAAACGTCAGGTCGAGGTTGAAATCCTGCCCCTGGCCGAAGCCGAAAACCTGGGCGTCATTACCTATAGCCCCGTTGGCGGCGGATTGCTGAGCGGCAAATACGCCAAAGGTGCAAAGCCAGCTAAAGGACGCATCATTGACAGCGAGTCCTATGCCGTCCGGTACGGCGAAGACGACGTGATTCAAACGGCGGAGAAGTTCACAGCCCTAGCCGAGGCAAAGGGCATTCACCCGGTCAGCCTGGCCGTTGCCTGGGCCGCGGCGCACCCGGCGGTAACAAGCCCCATCATCGGTGCCAGAAATCTGGAACAACTCGGACCATCACTAGAAGCCGTGGATATAGACATGACGGCAGACCTGCGCGCTGAAATATCCGGTTTGGGCCGTATGCCGCCACTGCCAACGGATCGGTTGGACGAGCAGGTTTAGGCCTTCCGCAGGCCTAGTCTCGCATGCCCACCGTTTTGACAAGACCTTCTTGATCCTCAATGGTGATTTGATCGAACCGGATGGGAATATATGCCGTGTAAGTGATGGTAGTGAGCTAGCGAAGGGTTTGCTGTTGATGCTTCGGTTATTGAAGCCAATGCCAACCGTTTCCAACGGATCAAGGGCAGCGAGGTGGAATGGACGGAGAACAATTAACCAGTCGCCCGGTTCAAGAATACTGAGCGCGTTGGAGAGCGACAATCCACCAACTAATCCCAAGGCCGTGTTACCTACTGATCCAATGGCCGCATGGACGGCGCGTGGCCGTAACAAAATCATGTTCGGTTACAGCCTGAACTACCTCATGGACATGGAGAACGCCGTCATCGTTAATGTAGAGGCGACACCCACACGCATCTCCAAGGAGGCCGACGCCACCGAGACCATGATCGAGCGGACAGAAGATCGCTTTGGCCTGAAGCCTGATCGTCTTGCAGGCGATGTGGCTTATGGCACGGGTGAGATGCTCGGCTGGCTGGTCGAACGCAATATCACTCCGTACATTCCCGTGTGGGATCAGAGCCGTGTGGCGGCAGAAGGCAAGTTCGTCCGTGCCGACTTTGACTACAACAAAGAACGTGATCTCTATGTCTGTCCCGGTGGCAAAGAATTGAGAACGTCGGGCACCGCCCATGATGGAACCACTATCAAGTATATTGCTAAACGCATTGACTGCTCAGGATGTCCACTCAAACCCAATTGCACCACGGGCCGGGAACGACGTATATCAAGAGACGTCAATCAGGAAGCTCGGGATCACGCCCAGGCTTTAATGGAAACCGATGCTTATTACCAATCGGGCGTTGATCGCAAACAGATCGAAAGACTGTTTGGTGAGGCCAAGAACATTCTCTCCATGGTTCGTTTACGATTACGCGGTCTCAGCGGAGCGAAGGAGGAGTTCTTGCTGACAGCTACCGTCCAGAACCTCAAAAGGCTTGCCAATCACAGCACCACGCCGCCGCCACAGCCACAGCCGATGGTGGCCTGAATAATAACCAAAACAGGCGCCACATAGCCAAGAAAGCAAATACCGCATCGGTTTTAAGCCGGTGCGGAAACCAAGCGTCCGCTATAGACAATAGCGGGCATAGAAAACACCGTCTAATCAGACTTTTTCAACAGACTCAGCCATAAGGGGACATTCGGAAGGCGTCAAAACCCATCCCTGAACATAGTGTCATGGAAACACGCCCTTCTGCACGTCACCCATGGCATTCAGAATACCCGATAATGGGCGTATAACGCTCAACATCAGCCTCCAACGCGGCAAGTCGTTTATAATTTTGACCATCTGTATCGAACCGACCTGTATCATCGCCGCGGCGATGATACAGATGCAATACCGGCGAAGTATAATTAGCAGTCTTGCGAGTAACACCGGATCGAATGATGCGCAAAATGAAGTCCGAATCCTCCATGCCATGGTTCTCGTAGCTGGCATCAAAACCATCAACTCTTTGAAAGTCCTTTGTCCACACCGCGAGATTGCAAGTCTGAGCATTCCGCCATTCAAGTGGCACCCGTTTCCGTTGCGCGTCACTTTGTGGGATGGGGAGAATCTGGAAAGCTCGATTACAGGCGCCGAACAATCCAAGAATGAACAATATCGCTCTTGGCCAGCTGTAGAATGCCGTCTTGTTCTTTAAGACACGATTCGTGAACCTCTTCTTTAAGAAGCACCGCTTGCCTGTCACCATCTGACCGTCTTCCATTAGTTCGCGGTGGTTGCTTATGAAGTCCGGCAGAAAACAACAGTCGCCATCTGAAAAAATGAGATACTCTCCGGTAGCTAGGGATACGCCGCCGTTGCGACAGCGCGCCACCCGGAAACTCCGATCTTCCTGCCAGAAATGTTTTATCGGAAAGGATGCACGATCCGCAAATTTTTCGATCAACTCACGGGTTTCCGCTTTCGATCCATCATCAGCAATAATGACTTCAAAGCGTCCATCTTTTTGCAACATCAATGAGGACAAAACCTGTTCCAACGCCTCTGTCCAGTTATAGGTAGTAATGATGATGGATATCAATGGTGTCATAACGCTAAAAAACCTTGTGTTCAAGCTAGCCGTTTGTTGAGGGGGCCAACAATGGTGTAACGAAGCGTGTTACATTTGGGAAGCCGTAATCTGCCATGTAATTTGCTAGAAAGAAATTAGGAAATGGGGGAGGGAGCGAGATTGACTGGCTCCGTCAAGTATGGTTCCGACAATCGGGCAGCCATTGCGGTTCAATGTCCGTTTCGGGTCCAGGCTGTGTAAAAACGTGATGCATGATATGATTCTCCCATGGTGTTAGCGGGAGGATTTGATGAAGCGTTTTATTGAAGGTGAAGACCGTAGCCAAAGCACTTTGCTCCCCGAACGTCTTGATGACTATGTTGGCGAGGACAATCCCGTC
>JABJGO010000053.1 GCA_018662225.1 Rhodospirillales bacterium
AAGATGTGGATCACCAATTCTCCCATGGCCGATGTCATGGTGGTCTGGGGCAAGCTGGACGGCGTTATTCGCGGTTTCGTGCTGGAACGCGGCATGGAAGGTCTGAGCACGCCAAAGATTGAAGGCAAGTTCAGCCTGCGCGCGTCCATCACCGGCGAAATCGTTATGGAAAACGTGTTCGTGCCGGAAGAAAATATGTTTGCCGACGTGACAGGCCTGAAAGGGCCGTTCGGTTGCCTGAACAAAGCCCGCTTTGGCATCGCGTGGGGCGCGCTTGGCGCGGCGGAGTTCTGTTGGCACGCCGCGCGGCAATACACGCTGGACCGCAAGCAATTCGGACGCCCGTTGGCCGCAACTCAATTAGTCCAGAAAAAACTGGCTGATATGCAAACCGAGATCACGCTGGGCCTGCAAGGCTGCCTGCGTATGGGCCGCATGATGGATGAGGATCAGTGCCCCGTTGAAAACATCTCAATGATGAAACGCAACAGCTGTGGCAAGTCGTTGGATATTGCCCGAATGGCGCGTGATATGCACGGCGGCAACGGGGTTTCGGACGAATTCCACGTCATCCGCCATTTGATGAACCTGGAAGCCGTCAATACGTATGAAGGCACTTATGACATTCACACACTGATCCTGGGTCGGGCGCAAACCGGCCTGCAAGCCTTTACCGGAGCTTAAGCCATGAGTGCCGCTAATGATCTGGCCGAAAAAGTCGGTAACATTCTGGATCCGGCCTTACGGTCGATCATCAACACCGAGGCGGGGGATTTCCGCCCGTACGATCGGTATGGGGTCGAACTGCCCGGTATGACGTGGCTGCCCCTTAGTCTGGACAGTACCACGGGCGTGGACTTGTTCCTGTTGCGATTCGCACCGGGCGCGCAAAGCATGCCGCATGAGCATATGGCGGCTGAACAGTTTTTGATGATGGAAGGTGAACTCACCGATTGTGACGGCCACGTTTTCCGCGCTGGCGAATTCGCCCGGTTTGAGCCCGGATCAACCCACCATTCTCATTCTGTGGACGGCTGTCTGATTTTGGTTATTCTGCAATCGCGAAACAGATCGCTCAATAGTGACCCCAATAACGACTAGGGGCGTCAAAGCGGCAACGGTGAGGCCCCTGTGAACGATTCGTGTATCAACAGCAGGCCGCCGTATAGCAAAACCGAAATCGCCAATCGCCATACACCGATTTCACCCAACAGGAATTGCTGACGGCCCTGACCAATGGCCAGGAACGGCACGCTGGAGGTGCGGTTCAGATAATCCTGCCAATCCGTACCACGTTCCCGTAATTTTCTGTGATCCATATGAACAGCACCGGCAAAAGCCAAAAACGCCAATGTGCCAAAAAACCACATGGCGGCCCACGTGCCGTTTGCCACAAAATGCGTCGTTGCCCACAGACCCACAGCCCACATCACCGGATGCCGCGTCACGCGGAAAATACCTTTTGGCTGGTCCATCAGGGCAACGGTTTTATCGGCCCCCACCGCCGCCGCATTGGCCGAGGTGTATCCCGACACCAGGAAAATACAGCACAGCAGCATGACGCTGATGGCCAAGTGACGAAACGCGATTGGCGGTTGCCAGATCAATTCATAAGGAGAGTCGAGATAGGCATTGAGCATGGCCCAGAACACCGTTCCCGCAATCAGGCAATACACGCCAAGAAACGGCCAGATGCCCATATGGTTCACCAGCCGCCGACGCACGGGATAAGCCGACAATACCATGTGCGACAGCACAAACAAAACACTGGAGACAATCAAACTGTTCATTTTTCCGGCACCTGGCCTCTAGCTTTCTTCACGAACGGAAACGGTTACCTGTACCGGGCGATCGCTGGGGCGCGTACAAATATAAATGGCCGTCGGAATCAACATCGCGGCGACGACCATAAACGGCACTAAATTCTCATTGGTAAAATAGGCAATGATCAGCAAGCTGCCACTCATCATGGAAATGGCCAAGTATTTGGCCCGCATGGGAATGATCTTATAATGATACCAGTTCCGCAACGACGGCCCCAGACGGGGATGATACCACAACCATTTCTGAAATCGGGGCGAGCTGCGCGAAAAGGCCCAAGCGGCAATAATCAGGAAGACCGTGGTAGGCATGCCTGGCACAACAACACCAATTAATCCCATGGCCACCATGGTTAGACCAAACGCAAACAATCCCCACCGCAAAACCGGCTGTGATTCGATTGCTATATCAGGTAATGCATTGGCATTAACGTCGTCAGAATGTTGTTCCATGGTGCTCGTCTAGCGTGATGTATTGAATGAGATACAGCAAGATGCACATAATACCCATTCACCTAACAAGATCAGCCCTTTCCGTAAGGATTGTATTAATAACATGATCAAATTACCGGCAACACATTCTAACACACCTGCCCCTGGTGAGGGGTATTTGGAAGAAACAGGCCTCTGGGTGAGAAAATACGCCCACGCAGATGCCATTCCAACCGGTCAGCCTGCGCTGTTTCTGGACCGGGATGGTGTCATCAACGATGACGTTCATTACCTCAGTAAGCCCGAAGACGTGGTCATTCTGCCCGGTGCCGCTGAATTGATTGCTGCTGCCAACAAAGCCGGTGTAGCGGTTGTGATCATCACCAACCAGTCTGGCGTGGGACGCGGGTACCTCAATTGGGACGACTTCGCTGCCGTTCAGGCAAAAATTCACCAAGAACTGGCGCAGCACAGCGCGGTTTGGGACATGGTTATTGCCTGCCCTTTTCACGCCAAGGCGAAGCCACCTTATGACATTCCGAGCCATCCAGGCCGAAAGCCCAACACGCGGATGATTGAAATTGCTGAGCAGGCGCTGGACATCGATTTAGGCAGATCATGGGTCATCGGTGACAAAGCCAGTGATGTGAAATGCGGCCTGAGAGCAGGACTTCAAGGGGCGCTCTATGCCGGCACGCATGAGAAGTCTTTACGTGACGAGGCCGACAAAGCCCTTGCACTGGCAACCGCAGACTTTCCTGTATCAGCGATTAACGCCCTATCAGAAGCATTGCCGTATATTCCGTTTTTGAACTAGACCTGAACTGGGCCTGAACTGGGCATGAACCGGGATTAATCAGGCCGTGCGCTTTCCTTCTATGGCTGTTTCCAGCACATCAATGATCACCGCAGCATCCAGTGGCCCGAGCAAAAAATGCTCAAAACCCGCTTGTGTCACAGCTTGGCGCGCCGGTTGATCGTCACGCGGTGAGACGAAAATAACCTCTGGCACGCCCTCATAAGACGCCTTGATACCCTGCACAAAATGGGCCCCCACTACCGTGTCACCCTCGAGCTCGCCATCGATGATGATAGCCACTGGTGTACGACTTTCGGCGGCATGCAAGAGGGCCTCGGGTGTGGCATAAACGGTGGCCTGGTATCCATAATCTGACATTCGAGCACGAACTTCGGCACCCGCTTTGGTGTCGGCCGTCACCAGCATGACCGGGTTGGAATTGTTTCGGGTGGATGCGGCCTCTGTCTCTGTACCCACCAAGGGTGCGTCATTCGTTACGATGTTTAGCTGTTTCGCCACGTTCTCGATTAATGCCATGATGGCCGGTACACCGGGCGGGTCCATGCCATCATACGCATCACCCATTTGCTGTTGGCAGGCTATCTCAAGGTCACGAGCAATATTGCCCAAATCGGGAAAACCGTATGTGGCCGCAGATCCGGTTAGTTTATGCGCCTCATTGTGTAAGGCTTTTAACGCCTCAGGATCTGCGCCTGTACTGCCGATTTCACTGTCGGCCCATTGTTTACCAGCGACTTCAATCTGCGCCATACGCTTGGGCAAAGACGCCACGTAGACTTTGGTCAGATCAGCGAGACGTTCCTCTAAGGTTTTTTCGCCGCTCATAAAACTCTCTCTCACTTATTCGGAATGTGCCTTTATTCCGATTCCATATTCAGCGGCCCAATCCAGACCATCCACGGTGTCGGTTTTCGGCACATATTCGCACCCCACCCATCCGTCGTAGCCAGTCGCCTCAACCTGCGCGAAGAATTCACGGTATGGAATGTCGCCATCCAATGGCTCATGCCGCCCGGGAAACCCGCTTACCTGTATATGGGTAATCATACCAATGTATTCCAGTAGTTTCTTTACAGGTTTCTCACCCATGCGATGGCTGTGATAGGCGTCGAACTGCAAGGCCACATTAGGGCGCTCGACAGCATTCAGAACCGATACGGCATCATCGGCCCCATTCAAATGATAGCCCGGCACATCAACCCGATTGATGGCTTCAATCATGATCCGAATTCCCCTGTCTTTTCCCAAATCCGCTGCCCATCGAATATTGTCGATGAATATCTGACGACAGATATCTTGATCATATAATTGCGCCGGAACGCCCGCCATAACGTGTAATTGTTTACAGCCGATCTCGCTGGCATATTTTACCGCCCTGCCAATCGTGTCACGGAATTCAGCTTCCCGACCGGGTAAGGCCGCCAGCCCCACCTCGCCACGACGAGAATCACCGCGCGGCGCATTCATTAACACCATGGGGATGCCTGTTTCGCGCAATCGAGATTTGATCGTGGCCGCTTCGCAATCATAGGGGAATTGACATTCCACCGCCCGAAATCCCGCTTGGGCCGCAGCCGCAATACGGTCCTCAAAAGGGTGCTCGCCAAACATGGTGGAAATATTAGCGGCTAAACGGATCATCTTATGAACGGTCCAACATGGCCCTAATGGCTACGGCCACATCGGATGCCGCATTCAGCGGTGCATGTGTCCAGTTAGAATAGGTCTCACCCAACGGTTTGGCGAACCCACCGTCATATAGAGCCTGATGCAATCGGGCATGCTTATCCACCACAAAGCCCGGGGGTGCGTAGATGTATACAGGGGTGGTCCCGGCGCAAGCTTCGGAACACATGGAAACGGAATCGCCGCTTACCACGATGGCATCCGCCGATGCCAGGTACCCAAGATAAGGATTATCGCCTTCATCACCCCAGTGATAAGCAACATGCGGCACGGTAATTTCGGCCATGACCGCGGCCATGGCGGCGTCACCTGTGCGGCGACTGGTGGATATCAACAATGCGCCCCCGGCGGCTTTAGCCATCTTGTTGACGGTCTTGCCCAGCGCGGATGCCATATCAGCCGTAAACGTCCGGCGTCGGGTACTGCCGCCCACAAACACCGCAATCCATGGTGCGGGCAGTTGGTGAAAGCTTGGCATCCATTTGCTTCGAGCCGCACTGATCACATCGGCCGTAACCCCGTGCGGTGCGCCCAACATGGAAATGACATTGCGCCCTGAACGTGGCCCTGAACGTGGTCTGTCGTGACTGGGTACGGCCACCAGATCGAACTCGCTAATGCCTGCGTTACCCGGATACATGATCTGCACAATCTTTGTCTTGCCGCCACTACGCCGTTTGATAGCGCGCGCGGCCCCTGCCGTCCGACGTCCAGCCGCGATGACCATATCTGGCCATGGTGGTGTAAGTGCTGAGATAGACTCAGTTGCCAGCCCCAGAAAGCTTGCCCCCTTGATGACATTAGGTAGGCCTGCAAGCGCCGTGTATGACAGTTCGCGAACCTCAAATGGCAAGCCCAACGCCCCGGCAACGCCCAGGCATTGGGAACGGTTTCCGGCCCGGTCATCCAGCAACACCCATATGCTAGGCTGCTCACTCGTGTTACGTGACTGGTTACGTGATTGGCTCATGGCATGAATAAACGAAGCATCGCCCCCCTTGGTCAACCGGAATCCCCTAAATGTGCAAGAAAAGTACAGATTGGAAATTGAATATTGCTCGTCTGGGCACTAAACAAGGTGACGGATAAGCAACGAAATTCAAAACGGGACACCTTAATATGGCAGATACATCACTCAAACCAAGCGATGCGGCGGCACTGGAGACGGCGAAATTCCTACTGGACATCAAAGCCGTCAACTTCCGCCCGCAGGAGCCCTATATGCTCACCGCCGGTTGGGCCAGTCCGGTTTACATTGATTGTCGCTGGGTGATCTCGTTCCCCGAAGCCCGCACCCGCATTATCGAACACGCCGTTGACATGCTGGAAAACGATATCGGTTTCGATAATATCGACGCGGTTGCCGGTGGCGAAACCGCAGGTATCCCTTACGGTGCCTGGATCGCACACGCTACGGACAAACCCATGCAGTACGTGCGCAAGAAGCCAAAAGGCTTTGGCCGCAATGCCCAGATCGAAGGCAATCTGGAAGAAGGCCAACGGGTTCTGTTGGTGGAAGATTTGGCCACCGACGGTGGATCCAAAGTCAATTTCGTCAATGCCCTGCGTGAAGCCGGTGCCAAAGTAACCGATGCTTTTGTGGTATTCTTCTATGGCGTCTTTCCCGGCGCACTGGATAGCCTCAAGGACATCGGTGTGAATTTGCGGTATCTCACCACGTGGCACGAAGTTTTGGCCGAAGCTGAAAAAGGTCAGTATTTCAGCGAAGCCGAAATTGCCGGCGTTCGTGACTTCCTGGCCGATCCGGTTGGCTGGTCCGTGGCAAACGGCGGCAAAGGGGCATAAAGCCCCCTCGCCTGTAACCTGTTATTCCGAAACTGTCGCCAGTTCTGTCGGCGGTGCGATATTGGCATAAAGCGGTGGTAACCTGAGCGCCACTTCCGCACGCCGGTTGAGCGGCTCGATCATACCGTCCGGCGTCGTCACCGCCGGGCTGCTTTCGCCATAAACACTGATGTGAATGCGGTCCGACGGAACACCTGCCCGGATCAGCTGCTTGCGTACAGCGAGTGCCCGCTTTTGGGATAGATCCAGATTGTACGGGTCCGTTCCGGCCCGGTCGGCGTGGCCGTCGATGACAACAGCGCCGGTATCGAACTTGCGAACATAATTCGCAAACTTGTTCAACGCTGCATGGGCATCGTTATCCATGACACCGCTATCCAGGCCAAAGTGGATTGTCGCTTGAGGCTTAATAATCGGCTCTACGTTTTCAATAGCCGCATAGAAGGCATCCCGACAAAGCGCGATGTGATCGGTTTGCCACTTCTCTTCCTGTTGCTCCAACCAGCAATCAAAACTGGCTTGTGCTTTCGCCACTTGCATCGGTGATTGGTCACCGGCACCGGCATTCAAGAATGTGACCAGGCGTTCACGCGCGGCGTTGAGTTCGGGTTTTTTATCATCTTCGATATCCCATTGATTGATCATATCAGGTCCGCGCACTTGACCACGGGCAGCGTCCATACCCTTGTCAGCAAAGTGCTCGGCATCAATCCAGTCTGTCATCTGATCGGCTTCATAGAGCGCCAGTTTCTTGTATTCGCTGGATAAGGCACCCGCAAAAGCGCTGCCTTCTGGTGTCAATTCTCGAACCTCCCCCACACTGGCATAGGTACATCCCGCCAACAGCGGCAATGTCAGTGCAATAGCTCGGCATGAGGTCGTCCACGTCTTTCGGGTATTTCCCATCTCATCATCTCCATACAATAAAATCTGTCGATGATGACGTTTTAACGAATCAATTGGGCCAGAGATTGTCTCAAATAGGGTAAAATTGTGGCAATTGTTGATGATGGATGCGGCCCATCGATAAACAGTGGTAAACTGGTTTTCATGAAAACCAAACTCAGAATGCTCACCACCGGCCTGTTTCTCGTCGCCTGCACAATCCTTTCCTCTGCTGTCTTTTCAGTTACGGCATTGGCAAAAGAAAGTTTGGTGATTGGCATTACCCAGTTTCCAGCCACGTTCCATCCATCAATCAATGCCATGATGGCCAAGACCTACATTCTGGCCATGACCCGTCGTCCGATGACGGCGTATGATGCGGACTGGAACCTGGTGTGCATGCTCTGCGTTACAGTCCCCACCATCGAGAACGGGCTGGCGGTTCGAGAAACCACCCCTGAAGGTGGCGATGGTGTGGCGATTACCTTCACCATCCGTCCCGATGCCACGTGGGGTGATGGTGTGCCCGTATCCAGCAAAGATGTCGTGTTCACATGGCAGGTGGGAAGGCACCCCAAGACAGGTATCAGCAGCGCTGAGCTTTATCGCCGTATTCTCAAAATTGATGAAGTGGACGAGAAGACGTTCACCCTTCACGTGGATCGCCTGACCTTTGATTACAACGACCTAGGCGGGTTGGATTTGTTGCCTGAGCATATTGAGCGTATCAATTTTTCCGATCCGGAGGCCTATCGCAACAAAACGGCTTACGACACCGATACCCTGAACGAGGGTTTGTATCACGGGCCTTATGTTGTCGTCGGGGTGGAGATCGGGTCACATGTGGTGCTGGAACGAAACCCCATGTGGAAAGGCACCCGACCCCAGTTTGATCGCATTGTTGTGCGGGTGGTGGAAAATACTGCCGCACTGGAAGCCAATCTGGTTTCAGGCAGCCTCGATATGATCGCAGGTGAGCTGGGCCTTTCACTAGATCAGGCAATTTCCTTTGATAAACGTCATGGTGCCAAATACCGCGTGCTGTATCAATCCGGGTTGATTTATGAACACATCGATCTCAATCTGGATAATCCGATACTCACCGACGTCCGTGTTCGCCGCGCGTTGGTGCATGCCATTGATCGCGAGGCCATCAGCGCCCAGTTATTTGCCGGACGGCAACCAACCGCCCGCAGCAATGTGAACCCATTGGACCGGGTGTTCGCAAGCGACGTGCCGGGGTTGAATTATGATCCAAAAAAAGCAGCCCAGCTTTTGCGAGATGCGGGATGGGGTACCATGAAAAATGGTGTGCGCGTCAATGAACGAGGCGACACACTGACCCTTGAGTTCATGACCACAGCGGGTAACCGCACACGGGAACTGGTCCAACAGGTCTTACAAAGCCAGTGGAAGTCGCTGGGCATTCGGGTCAAGATCATCAACCAGCCCGCCCGGGTGTTCTTCGGTGAAACGCTGGACCAGCGAAAATACACA
Organism: Rhodospirillales bacterium; assembly: GCA_018662225.1. Taxonomy (GTDB): domain Bacteria; phylum Pseudomonadota; class Alphaproteobacteria; order Rhodospirillales; family Casp-alpha2; genus JABJGO01. Next base: position 8,947 of record JABJGO010000053.1, read on the forward strand.
GGCCTCGGCATGTACGCGTGGATCAGCTCACCTGAATCGGTACCGCGTACCACGCTTCATTCCGCCTACGTGCCATCGGCAAACAACGGTTACGAAGGCCAGAACTATACCGGTTTTCAAAACACCGAAGTGGACGGGCTGCTCGATGCCATCGAAGTGGAGCTGGATTTCGAAAAACGTCGTGCCTTGTGGCGGCGCCTGCAGGAAATTTATGTGAACGAAGTGCCCGTGATTCCCCTGTTTTTCCGCGCCAATGCATTTCTGCTACCAACGTGGTTACAGGGCATCAAACCCACCGGTCACCAATACCCCACCACATTGTGGATCGAAAACTGGAAGGTAGTGCCATGAGTATCGTCGTCTATGGAGCCGATTACAGCGTCTACACCCGCATCGTCAGAATGGCATTGGCCATCAAGGGTACTGAGTATCAGTTCGAGCCGGTTGATATCTTCTCACCCGACAGCTTGCCGGATGGATACGCTGATGAGCACCCGTTCCAGAAGGTTCCCGCCCTGAGGCATGATGCATTTCACCTGTTCGAAACCGGGGCAATTTGCCGCTACATCGATGAGGTTTTCCCGGCGCCTTCGCTGTTTTCGAACAATGCGCAGGAAAATGCCCACATCAATCAGATCGTCAGTATCATGGACAACTACGTATACAGGTGTTGGGTATGGGACATTGCCGTTGAACGTCTGGACCAAGACCAACCGGACGAAACCAAAATCGAAGCTGCTCTGCCACGGGCCCGCACCTGTCTGGCGTCAATTGAAGCTCTCACAGGCCATGGACCGGGCTTGATCGGGACAACCATCACCCTGGCGGACCTGTATAGTATCGCGATGATGCATTACTTCGTGGCCAGCCCCGAAGGTGCCAGCATGTTGATCGATTACCCCCGCGTGAATACGTGGTGGCATACCTTGTCCGTTTCTGACTGGGCTATTAATACAGCTCCCCCCGGTTAACCAGGTGGACTAAGTGGACGAATGATCACCTACACCTCATCACGATTGTTTCAGGCGGCCATGGTTCTACTGATCATGTCGTTTGTGATCTATGGATTGATGGGGCTCATGCCGGGTGATCCGGTGGACATCCTGATTTCATCCGATCCCGACATTACCGCCGAAGATGCCGCCCGACTGCGTAGCCTCTATGGTCTGGATCAACCCATTTCAGCGCGCTACCTGAATTGGTTGAGTGCCTTGTCAGGTGGCGACTTAGGGTTTTCGCGCATCCATTCAAAACCCGTTTTGGACGTGCTGTTACCCGCTCTTGGGGCGACCACGCTGTTGCTCGGCATTAGTTTCGTTTTGTCCGTGGTGCTTGGCCTGAGCGCTGGTATCTGGGCCGCGTCCAAGCCGAACAGCACCCGCGATTACACCGTGAATTTCGTTGCCTTTGCTGGAATATCGGTGCCACCGTTCTGGTTGGCGATTTTGCTAATCCTGCTGTTTTCCGTTGTGTGGGGTGTTTTGCCTGCTGGTGGTATGGGCACCGCCCAGGCAACGGGCATATGGGGAAATGCCAAGTATCTGGTCTTGCCCGTAATCAGCCTGACCATTGCCAGTGTGGGCAGCCACACGCGATATATGCGGGCCGCCATGATTGAGACGTTACGACAGGACTACATCCGTACAGCCCATGCCAAAGGCTTATCACCTCGGCAAGTTCTGATTGGTCACGCCTTACGCAACGCGCTGCTACCAGTGACCACCATTGTGGCGCTGGATTTCGGTGCGTTGTTTTCAGGTGCCTTGATCACCGAAACCATCTTTGCCTACCCCGGCATGGGGAAAATGATTTTCGATGCCATCATGGGTAATGATTTCAATTTGGCGCTGGTGGCATTGTTATTTGCCACGTGTATGACACTGGCCGGGAACATGCTGGCCGACGGGGCTTACGTGTTGCTGGACCCCCGTATCAAGTTGCAGGGGCGGCGCACATGAATATGACGGCAACCCTATCCGGCACGTCTACGCGTACCTTGGCGTACCGGCGATTCTTGCGCCACCGTCTCGCGGTCATCAGTGCCGTGGTGTTGATGATCCTCATATTGGGGGCGTTGAGTGCCCCCCTTATTGAGACATTCCTTGGCACAGATGCCGATCATGTGGATTTATTTGGTCGCTTTGCCGCGCCGTCGTGGCAACACCCACTGGGCACAGACGAGTTGGGGCGCGATGTGTTGGTGCGCCTGTTGTACGGTGGCCAGGTCTCATTATTTGTGGGTGCCACTGCCGCCATCATCGCGGCCTTCTTTGGTACCGGTATAGGTCTGGCCGCAGGCTATATGGGGGGCCGGTTCGACGAGGCTTTGATGCGGGTTACCGATGGGGTGATCGCCCTGCCCTTGTTACCATTTCTTATTGTGTTGGCAGCGTTGGACATTTCAAAACTGGGGTTGCCCGAGGGCCTGATCAATGATCAGAACATCAATCTATATCGAATTATCGTTATTGTTGCCTTGTTCGGCTGGACCACCACAGCGCGGCTTGTGCGAGCCGGCGCACTCAGCCTGAAAGAACGCCCTTTCGTTTTGGCCGCGCACGCCAGCGGTGCATCCAACTTGCGTATCATGCTGGTGCATATCCTGCCCAATCTGGTATCGCCCATTACGGTGTCCACAACGTTGGCCATGGGCAATATTATTCTACTGGAATCCGTGCTCAGCTTCTTAGGCCTTGGTATCCAGCCGCCCACCCCAAGTTGGGGTAATTTGCTGACCAATGCGCAGGAATTAATTTGGGAAGCCCCGGCGTTGGCATGCTATCCTGGGCTTTTGATCTTCGTAACGGTGATCGCTTTTAATTTCGTGGGCGACGGCTTGCAAGACGCGCTGGACCCGAGAACTCTGGAGCAATAACAAAGTTAATGTGCACTTGAGCGAGATCATTTCCTCGAAATTCCGTACAGTCTATGTTGCACCCTGTAAATTGCTGAGATATACCGTGAAATCTCGTTTACATCGTTCAGGAGCAATTAAATGGCGCAAGTTGGTAACTCCGCGGCTAGCCGCGACATCGCCTACCACGTACATGGCTACACGAACCTCAAAAAACATGAGGATGTGGGGCCTTTCATCATCAAAAGAGCCGAGGGCGTGCGCGTTTATGACGAAAACGGAAAGGGCTATATCGAAGGCCTCGCCGGATTATGGTGCACAGGCCTGGGGTATGGTGAAGAGCGCCTGATCGAAGCGGCGACCAACGCCATGCGTAACCTGTCCTATTGTCATGGTTTTGCGCACATGGCTGCCGATACCGTTATTGATTTGTCCGAAAAGCTTGTCGGTGTTGCGCCGGACGGTATTTCCAAAGTCCTGTATGCTAATTCAGGTTCCGAAGCCACTGATCTGGCTGTTAAACTGATCTGGTATTACCACAATGCCATCGGCAAACCGGAAAAGAAAAAGATCATCTCGCGCATCAAAGCCTATCACGGCGTCACGGTGGCTGCGGCCAGCATGACGGGCCTGCCGCACCTGCATGCGGACTTTGATCTGCCCATCGATCGCATCAAACATACAGATTGCCCCCACTACTACCGGTTTGGTCTGGAAGGTGAGAGCGAAGAAGATTTCGCCACCCGTTGCGCGGCTAATCTTGAGCAAATGATCCTGGACGAAGGTCCGGATACTGTTGCCGCTTTTATTGCAGAACCCATCATGGGCGCCGGCGGCGTTCTTGTGCCCCCCGCCACGTATTTTGAAAAAATTCAGGCCGTGTTGAAGAAGTACGACGTTCTGCTGGTGGCTGATGAAGTTATCAACGGCTTCGGCCGCACGGGTAACATGTGGGGCAGCCAGACTTTTGGTCTGAAGCCTGACCTGGTGTCGTGCGCAAAACAGCTTTCGTCCGCATACCTGCCGATCTCGGCATTGATGATTTCGGACAAGGTCTATCAGGCGTTGGTATCAGAAAGCGAAAAACTAGGCCTGTTCGGCCATGGGTCGACCTATGGCGGACACCCGGTCAGTGCAGCTGTGGCGCTGGAAACCCTGAACATCTACGAAGAACGAGATATTCTGGGTCACGCCCGCCGGATTTCACCAGCACTACAGAATGGCATGCGCCGTTTTGCCGATCATGAACTGGTGGGGGAAGTACGTGGGGTCGGATTAATCGGCGCTATCGAACTGGTCGCCAACAAGGAAACCAAAGAAAGTTTCGATCCCAAAGCCATGGTCGGTGCTTATGCTGTGGGCCGCGCCCGTGAGCATGGCCTGATCTCGCGCCCGATTGCGGATTCCATTGCTTTCTGCCCACCTATGATTGTCACCGAGGATGAAATTGAGGAAATGATGGTATCATTTGGCAAAGCACTGGATGACACCACCGTTTGGGCCAAAAGCGAAGGGCTGCTTTCTTAATGTTACAGTCAAGTTGTTGAATATCATCAGGATTACCGGTTATGGATTACCAAGCCTTCTTTGCGGATAAATTGGACGACCTTCGGGAAGAAGGTCGCTATCGGGTCTTTGCCGAACTGGCCAGGCGGGCTGGAAAGTTCCCCTATGCGCACAGCTATCATGATGGCGACAAGGAAGAGGTCACTGTCTGGTGCTCCAATGATTATCTGGGCATGGGTCAGAACGAACATGTAATGGCCGCCATGCACAAAGCTATCGACGAATGTGGCGCTGGCGCCGGTGGCACTCGAAATATCAGTGGCACCAACCACTATCATGTGTTGCTGGAACGTGAATTGGCCGATCTGCACGGTACTGAAGCGGCGCTGATCTTCGGCTCGGGCTGGGTTGCCAACATGACCACGCTTAGTACTCTGGCCGCCATGATGCCTGACTGTCTCGTCCTGTCTGATGCTTTCAACCACAATTCCATGATTGAAGGCATCCGTCATTCCAAGGCCGATCGGATTATCTTCCGTCACAATGATCTTGAGCACCTTGAAGAACTGTTGGCTGCACAGCCCATTGATCGACCGAAATTGATCGCTTTTGAATCGCTGTATTCCATGGATGGCGACATTGCACCCATCGAAGCAATTTGTGATCTGGCCGAAAAATACAATGCCTTGACCTTTATCGATGAAGTCCATGCGGTTGGCCTCTACGGTGAAGAAGGTGCTGGTGTGGCCCAGCGCGATGGTGTCATGGAGCGCCTCGACATTATTCAAGGCACGTTGGCCAAAGGCTTCGGTGTTGTTGGTGGATACGTGGCCGGTAGCGCAGATTTCTGTGATTTCATTCGCTCCTATGGTGCCGGTTTTATCTTTTCCACCTCCATGCCGCCCAGCGTGGCCGCTGCTGCATTAACCAGTGTGAAACACGTGCGCAGCCACCCGGAACTACGCACACACCATCAGGAACGCGCAGCCACGCTGAAACGCCTGTTGGGCGATGCGGGGTTCCCGGTCATGCCGTCGGTTTCACATATCGTGCCCGTGCAAGTGGGCGATCCGGTCCTGTGTAAAAGCATTTCCGACCGATTGCTGGAAAACCACGGTATTTATGTGCAACCGATCAACTATCCCACCGTCGCACGGGGCACCGAACGGTTGCGGTTTACACCCACACCGCTACATACCGATGCCGCCATGGAACACCTGCTGGAAGCCCTGAAAGAAGTTTGGGCCTTCCACGGATTGAAGGCGGTGGCCTGAACCGTTATTTAAGCGTATAATTCGTACACCATGTATACAGATAACACTCTCACGCCGAAAGAAGCGGTCAGGCTCTGTGCGCTGGGCACTCTAAGCATCCAGCCCATGCCCTATGGGGCCCAATCTTCTATGTCCTATGGGGCCCAGTCTTCTATGCCCTATGGGGCACTAGCCGAATCCATCCGACATTTTGTTTCGCACGTGATTGGCCCTTCGCTGGATGTGATGGGGCAATCCATTGAATTACTGCGTTACGAAGGTCTTGTGGATTTCATCCAGAATGATGGCGAAGACGATGAACTTCTGGTTATTACGGGTTCAGGGCGTGACGCGTTAAAGACCCTGCTACTGGCCCCTGTTCGGATGGGCGCCACGGAACTCAATAAACTCATCATTGCCCTCAAATTCCGGTTCCTTCACGTGCTGGATGCCACGGACCAACAGGGCCAGATTCTGATGTTGACGGACTATGCTGAGAATGAGCTGGTTCGCCTGTCTGAACTGCGCCGCACGCATGCCGCAGACGAAGGCCATATTGCCAGCTGGCTTGACCATGATATTGAACTCGCCCGCCTGCGGGTGCAATGGTTGGAAGACTTCACCACTCATAAATAGCTGAAATAATCAGAAGGCCGGTTTCTTACACACCAGGAACCAGCTTGGCGACCATCTGCTGGATGCCTTTCAGCATGGCTTCGCCCTGTGGGCCGCCGTGGCCCTTCATGTCGTTATTGATGATCAGGGTTATGGCATCCATGTGAATTCGGATGGCTTCATTTTCCGTTGCCGGATCAACCGTGCCATCGAACCGTTCCAGCAGACGGCACAGATGATTACCAACGGACGTAACCAAGTCAAAACCAAAGCTACCACCCTGGCCTTTCATATCGTGCGCCACAGAAAAAATCTTCTTTAGGTTTTCATCACGAGTTTCGCCACGTTCCGTATCCAGTCGAGCATACGCGTTCTGTATTTTGGTCAGATCAGTCTGGGCCCAGACCAGATAGTTCTCAGCCAGGTCCGCAATGGCCTGTTCTGCACGGGCAATGGCAGCCGGATCAACAGCACTGATTCCGCCAACCGTAACTTTGTCCCTCAACTGGGTCGGAGGAGAAATGATCTCCACTTCGTCATCACTTGCCATTGTAATTCGTTCTCCGTCCTGACCATACGATTATAATACTTGCTTCAGATATTCGCCAGTGCATCACAGGTATTTAATGTCAGTAGTTATTTATTTAGTTTTCCACCTTGGGCTTCCGACGGTCGGGATCAGTGAAATTCGGACTGTCATGACGCCGACGATCGGGGCCGAAATAACCACCGGCCTTAACAAAAATACGTTCGTTTTCGATCACTGCCTTTATGCGGTTATACAACTTGTCAGCAGAGACCGGCTTTGCAAGAAACTCATGGACCCCGGAATCTCGCGCTTCAATCACGCGTTCCTCCTCCGAATACCCCGTCAACATAATAATGGGGACGTAAGGGTTCGGCGTATCGGTATCCGTGCGGACCAGTTTCACAAAATCCAGGCCATTCATAGGTTCCATGTTCCAGTCGCACAGGATCACATCAGCGGAGAAATAGTGAAGTTGATTGAAGGCCGATAGACCGTCCGTAGCCGTTTCCACATCACGGACACCAAGTGCGTACAAAATAGATCGAACCATCGACCGCATGTGCATGTTGTCATCGACGATCAGTATTTTCAGCCGTTCTAGATTGTAGCCGACCATACTCTTGGTTTCTCCCGTTCGAACATTATGGCTCCCTAAACCCTAGCACGTACTATACGTACCATTGTATTACTTACTCAATCATCAATTGTTCGTAATTATCCTATTGATATCCATAAATTTATGTGGATTTGCCCGTCAAAGCAGCCCTAACGATCGCAACTCTTCCTTCATATTGGCAGGCAAAACATCTGATTGCCCCGTCATCCCGGCGGCATCTGGAGGAGCATCATTTTCGGGCAGGTATCGCCAGCCCTGAAATGGGCGGTGTGGATATGCCCGTGTTTCAACCAGCTCAGGCCCCAGAATAAGCGCGCAAGCCGGTTTGCCGTCTTCGCGGATATCAGGCTCAATACCGATGATTTCCTGACGAACCTGGATATAGCGGCGAATCACCCAATACAGTGATCCGCCGTCCAGCACTTCATCCTTGCGCCTGGGCGTGTTGCGCGTCACGTGTTTCAGCACGAACGGCTCTCCACCAGCCGCCGCCACCGCACGGCGGTGTTCCTGCCAGTCACGCAGTTGTGAAACCTCGTCCACGCCCACGCATAACTTGATGATGTGAACCGTCATGGATTTACCAGCCGCCACTTCTCAACCAGCGTTTGATCATCCAGAACCGGTCTGATCCCCAGAACTGCTCATCGTCAACAATCACGAATGGTGAGCCGAACACGCCGCGCTCAATGGATGTATCAATTTCATCCTTCAACCGGGTTTTGGCCTCGGGTGTTTTGATAGCATCAAGAACATGACCCCGGTCCGCCCCAACCGAGTCGGCAATGTCCGCCACGGCTTCGACACCCTGAATGTTTTTGCCCTCACCGAAATAGGTCCGGTACACGGCCCGGGCAAAATCTTTGGCCTGATCCGGATCCACATCGTCTATCACGTAAAATGCCCGCGCCGCATTGGCGGTGGAGATCGGGAAGTCACCCGGCAGCGTCCATGGAATATCCATAAAGCGTGCCAAGCGGGCGCAGTCATACAGCAAGTAATCGCCCTTGACCGGAACACCGGCCAGCGGCACAGCGCCCGTTTCCTTCATGGCAACGCCAATCAGGATAGGATGCCAGCGGATGGTCCGGTTATAGGGTGCGACTACATCTTCAAGCCCCTCCGCCGCGAAATAGCCGTAGGGTGATGAAAAATCGAAATAGAAATCAATAGGATTACTGGAGGACATGGGCGAGCTACCTAATCAGAACGAATACTGTAACCTATCATACTAGCGTTCATAGTCAGCGCAAACGGTGAGCGCAATTTCCGATGCCGGACGCGCCATACAGGAATCGAACCATCGCATGGCGTCCGGAAAGTCCGCCCGCAACCCATCATCATCGATTAAACGACCGAGCGACCGCACCCACGGGAACGTGGCGATATCAGCAATGGAGTAATGCGGCCCCATCATGTAATCAAAGATCGACAGTCGATTATCCAGAATACCCATCAGGCGTCGTGATTCCGCCTCATACCGCTCAAGCGCATAGAGGTCTTTGGCATTGTCGTCGCCGCGCCGGTGGAAGTGCTCGAACTGCCCGAACATGGGCCCAATATGGCTGGCCTGAAAGAACAGCCATTGCAGACATTCGGTATGAGCTGGTTGGTTTTGCGGCATTAAGCGTCTGGATTTCTCAGCCAGATATATCAGGATCGCACAGGATTCCATGACGCGCACGGGCACGGGCATGGGCGCATCTACTGGTCCATTGGGATCAATCAGAATGGGGACCTTGCTGTTGGGGCTGATGGACATAAACGCCGGGTCGTGCTGCTCACCTTTGAACAAATTGACGGTGTGCGCTTCATACAAAAGGCCAGTTTCTTCCAGCATACAGGCAACTTTAATCCCGTTCGGCGAATTGATGGAATAAAGCTGTATCCGGTCCGGGTGTTCTGAAGGCCACCGCGCCTGAACTTTCGATAGATCAAACATGTGAAGCGCCTCCCCTTACATCAGAACCAGGGCGTATAGCCCTCATAACATAATAAGCGCCGCCAGCCCCAAAAAGGCAAAAAACCCGACCACGTCGGTGACCGTGGTCACGAACACGCTGGATGCAATAGCGGGGTCTGCCCCGGCGCGTTCCAGCAGTATGGGAATGGATGTACCAGCCAGCCCGGCAATGGTCATATTCACAACCATGGCCAGCGCGATCACCAGGCCAAGCGCTATATCATCAAACCACAACCACGCCACACAGCCCGCGATGACCGCAAAAAGCACACCGTTGATGGACCCCACCAGAAGCTCTTTCATAATAACGCGTGTGGCATTGGTGGCGGTCAGCTCCTTGGTGGCGAGGCCGCGCACCGCCACGGTCAGGGTTTGGGTTCCTGCATTACCGCCCATGGACGCCACAATTGGCATCAGGACCGCCAGCGCCACGATCTGCTCAATGGTGGCTTCAAACAAGCTGATCACGGCGGATGCCAGCACGGCAGTCAACAAATTCACCGCCAGCCACACAAAACGTGACCGCGTGGTATCAAGCGCCGCATCATACAGATCATCCTCGCCCACACCGGCCAGCAACATCATGTCTTCTTCATGTTCGTCATCGATCACGTCAACGATGTCATCAATGGTAATAGCGCCCACCAGCCGCCCGTTTTCGTCCACCACAGGCGCCGATACCAGATCACGTTGCCGGAACAGATACGCCACATCTTCCTGATCCATGGTGATCGGCACAATGAGCATCTGCTCCCACATCACCTCGGTGATTTTAACGGGCCGGCGGGTGCGTAACAGGCTGGATAATCCCACCGCACCAATAGGTTTGTGCTGTGGGTCTACCACGTAAATATCATAGAAAAATTCAGGCAGAGAATCCGGTGCATCTTCGGCGCTCTGGCGCATGAAATCGATGGTTTTACCCACGGTCCAGAATTCCGGCACGGTCACCAACTCGCGCTGCATCAAACGACCGGCGCTGTCTTCGGGGTACTTCAGACTCTCGAGGATAAAGGTGCGGTCTTCGGCCGGTATAGCGTCCAGAACCTTGCGCTTATTTTCTTCATCCAGATCTTCGATGAAATCGACCGCATCATCACTGTCCAGGTTGGTCACCGCTTGAACGATGTTATCCAGACCCCAATGCTCAAGAATTTCATCGCGAACATTGTCATCCAACTCGGCCAGCGAATCGTGGTCCAGATCATCACCCAGAACATCCAGAAGGCGCAGCCGGTCAGCGGTGCTGAGCCATTCCAGCAAATCGGCCACATCGGCATAGTGCAGCGGCGCGCACAGTTTCCGCACTGCTGCGAAGTCAGCCGCGTCCAGCGCATCAACGATCTCATCGACCTGATCCGTATCCAGCTCAAAAGACGGGCTGTCGCCCTGCTCTTTGGCTAATTCTGGCTGTGAATCGCTCATATACCCCCAAACTTTCTTTGTTAAACACCAGTTTAACGGCCTGAGGGGAATGGGCCAGAGAAGAATAAGCCACAGGAATAAAGGGTTAGTCGATGTTAAGGTCGAGGCGTACTTTTTTGGTCAAATTCCGAGATGCCAGATAATGTGATGTTTCCAGGTACCCTTTCAACTCAGCAACGGATAACCCCGGCTCGGCGTAATGCTGTATCCACTTCATGCCGCGCGAGGCGAAATAAGGTGCCGGCCGCAAACCGTCCTGACCCCTGAGAACCTCATAAGCGATCTCGCTGGCTTTAAAGGTGATGCCGGAATTCTTACCGTTATCCCACCACCCCACAGCAAACACTTTGCCCTTAGCCCCACCAACCTTCCAAACATGCCCCCCATTCCACTGCATCACGTATGCGGTGGCGGGCAGAGAGGCGCAAAATTCGTTGAACTGGTCGGGTGTCATCATGTGAAGATTTTGGCATGAAACCGCATCCTAGGTATCAACATTCAACTGTTCAGCAATTTTTTTGGCGGCGATGATACCCGACTGGTAGGCCCCGTGGCAGGTGCCTTGGCCGCCAATTTGGGTGGCTTCACCGGCAAAGAACAGCCGATCATCCACGGTGCGTTCCAGATTGGCGCGCTGATGGGCTTGGCCGGGGCTGGCACATGCCCATGATCCCCGAACCCAGGGCTCTGTGCTCCAGGCCGTAACAATGGTGCGGGTCACGTGTTTTCGCACATCGTTGCCGAGCACGTCGGCGACCCGGTCCACGGCGAAGTCATGACAGGCTTGCTGGCCCTGTTTTTCAAGCCAGACGGCGTGACGGCCGCCCACAAACACCGCCGCCGCATTAACCCCCATAACGCTGGCATCGATTTTACCGGCTTCGCCGCCGTCGTTCCAGATACTGTAATGACCTCGGCCATCTGGCCCGAACACGTCTTTATCAAAATGGACACCCATTTTGTTTTCTGTGCCCATGGGCAAATTATTGATGGCATCGATTTTCCAGTCCGGCAGGCCAGAGGCAAAATCGATTTCCCCTGATGCCAGAACGCCGGTTGATACGGTGCAGAGCGCCGCGCGCCCTTTGATGGTGCCTTTGGCGGTTTCCACCTGTACGCCGTGGGTGCCAGCACCCGACCAGTCGATCTTTTCAACCCGGGTGTTGAGCGATACGGTCACATCCGCTCCCCACGCCGCCACCAGGCTGCCGTAGCCTTGCAGAGCCTGAAAGCCCAATTCACCAACGGCGCTGTCGTGATCGGTGGTTGAAACCATATCCGCATCCATGCCCCATCCGGACTCGAGGGTACACAGAAACGGTGGGGCGAATTCGTGTTCGATATCAATAACGTCGCTTATGGCAACGTCCCGACCTTCTTTGGCCGCAGCCGCGATTGCCGCGTAACTATGGTCATAAAACTTGATACAGGCGGCGCGTTGATCAGCGCTGAGCGGGGCACCATTTCGGTGGAACCTGTGATCGCCTTGTTCGAACAAATGGCTTTTGTCTTTGCTCAGCGCAATGCCCAGATTGTCGGCGATGGTCGTGAAAGGATTGGTAGCGCCCCCAACCAGCCAGGCACAGCCCAGGTCGAACCAAACGCCGGGCGCGAGTTCTTCGGAATACGCGCGCCCGCCGATACGGTGTGATCCCTCGACCAGCGTATAGCTAAGCCCAAGTCGGGCCAGTTCCTTGGCCGCCGACAAACCGGATGATCCCGCACCAATAATGATAACGTCTGTTTCTGAGCTCATAGAGCACAGGTTACACGTATATATGCGCCACAGTCCAAATACTTCCGCAAAACGACAAACGCGCCACATGAAGCGGCGCGTTTGTTTCGTTTTTCAAGTGTTGGTGCGGCCGAGAAGACTCGAACTTCCACGGGATTGCTCCCACAGCGACCTCAACGCTGCGCGTCTACCAGTTCCGCCACGGCCGCGAACACTCTTTGCGACGATCAACACATAGGTATTGATTGCCGCCTGATAGAGGGCGTAAATAGCAATTACATACCCCCTACGCAAGCACCGGATACCGCCAGAGACCATGAAATGTGACCATGAATACTGATTCTGATTTAAACGCGGACCTGGAATGGAAGTTTTCCCATGCACCGGTCGATTACGAAGACGCCCTGACGTTCATGGAAGAACGCGCAGCCGCTATTTATTCGGGAACCCAGCCTGAATGTATCTGGATGCTGGAACACCCTGCCCTTTATACCGCCGGTACGAGCGCGGATATTTCGGAGCTGGTGTCACCCGACCGCTTCCCGGTGTATGAGACCGGACGCGGCGGACGCTATACCTATCACGGGCCGGGACAGCGTATTGCCTATGTGATGCTGAATTTGGATAAACGCGGGCGCGATATCCGGGCCTTTGTGGCTAATCTGGAAGAATGGGTTATCAAGACCCTCGCCCAGTTCAATGTGACGGGTGAGCGCCGTGAAGGGCGTGTGGGCATCTGGGTCGACCGGGCCAGGTACGACAACCATCCGGACCGCGAAGACAAGATCGCCGCCATTGGGGTCAGGGTACGGCGATGGGTGACGTTTCACGGGCTTTCCATCAATGTGGAGCCTGATCTGGAGCATTTTTCCGGCATCATCCCGTGCGGCATTGAAGAACACGGGATCACGTCGCTGGTGGATTTGGGCGTCCCCGCCACTGTACAGGACGTGGATAACGCCCTGATCGCCACGTTTGAGGATGTGTTTAAGCCTTAACCGTCAGATCAAGTTATAAGGTTCGCTCCACGACCCGGCGGCAAAGCGGTCCAGCTTGAACGAGCTTAAATTGATCTCAGGCGTTTTACCCGATGCCAATTCCGCCACCGTGGCGCCCACACCGGGGCCAATACCAAAGCCATGACCGCTGAGACCCGTTACAATAATCAGGCCATCCGGGCCGGGGCTATCGTCAATCACGGGCAGCATGTCAGGTGTCAGTTCGATATTCCCGGCCCATGCTTTTTTGAGGGCCACACCTTTGATCTGCGGGAACAGTTTTTGTAGCTCATCCATGGTGGCATTGACCATTTTGGTTTTGGGCATAGGATCGCCAATCCGGGCCCGGTGCAGCGGGTCGGCCATGGCGGCGCTACCCGGAATACGGCCGATCAGATCGCGCCAGAACGGGTGGCCGAAATGGAGGCTGACCCGGTCTTTGTTCTTCATGAAATCACGCAGGAAGTATTTGGCGTATTTGAGATCACCCAACCGCATGTCGTAATCGGTAATATCCAGTCCGGACATGGTAAAACAGCCGTCCTGTCGCTGCACAAAGCCCATGGATGGTGTCCAGTTGGCGGGCTCCATAATACGTTCCACGGCCTGGGTTCTGGCAACGGTGCCGCGCACCCGTAACTGGGGCAGGTCCACACCCAGCCACTTAACCACCGTAGACGTCCAGGCACCCGCCGCACAGATCACGGTGCCCGCATTCACAAAGCCTTTGGATGTGTTCACGCCGGACACGCGCCCGGCCTGCGTATCAATGCCGGTCACGGCGCAATTTGTAATGACCTGACCACCGTGACGGATGATGCCACGCGCGATGGCGTCCGTTGCCAGCTCCGGGTCCGCATTACCATCGTTTGGCACATAAACACCCGCCTTCCAGTCGCGTGACATGCCGGGTACGATTTCGGCGACTTCCTGACCTGTTAAGACACGGGCACCCAGATCATGGTTGGCGGCTGCATCCCGCCATTCTTCATAGTCGGCGATCACGGCCTCATCATCGGTCATGCCCATGATGCCGGTTTGCTGCCAGCCCATACCCTCACCCAGTTCTTTCTCCAGGCCCTGCCAGATGGCGTTGGACCTCATCATCATGGGCAGTTCAAGCGGATCACGGCCTAACTGTCGCACAAAGCCCCAGTTGCGGCCTGATTGCTCCCACGCCACCTTGTGGTTCTTCTCGATCACCACAACGTCCATACCGGCCTTGGCCAGATAGTAGGCAGTACTACAGCCGATGATGCCACCGCCAATGATGACCACGTCTGCCTGCTTAGGGATGTCCTGTTTGGGGATGTCTTGTGTCATAATTTAATCCGAGTGCCGTGTGTGGAAGCCAGGTTCAGGCCGTTCCAACTCTGGTGTTTCCGTTATGCCGCTAACCTCAGCCAGTGGAGGGCCGCTATGACATTGTTTGATCATTTGGTCCACATGGTCAATAGGGCCAGAGAAAACGCCTTCCACACTGCCGTCTCTATTATTTCTAACCCAACCATCCAGCCCCAGTGCGTTCGCCTGTTGCCGGGTCCAGCCTCGGTACCAGACGCCCTGTACCCTGCCCTCGATGCGGATACGCACGCACTTACCCGACACCGATTTCGCCCCATAACAAATTGAACGCCAGCGCGAACATGATACAGGCAATAGTGCCTTCCATTAGACGCGTGCCACGTTGGGTGCGAAAAAACGGTGCAACCCGGATCGCGGCATAACCGATGCCATAGAACCAGAACACCGATGCAGTCATGGCACCGACAGCGAACCAAGCACGGGCCATTCCATCGTATTGCCCGGCTAGCCCACCCAATAATACTACGGTATCCAGATACACATGCGGATTAAGTAATGATAGTCCCAACACGGTGAGCACAGCATTTCGGGCTGAACGGCCACTGCCCGGTTTGATCGACGCCTCGGCGTCATCCCAGGTACTTGATGTGGCCAGCCACGCCCGCCGTATGGATAACAGTCCAAAGCCGATTAGAAATACCCCGCCGCCGAATGCTGCACTGGCGCGAATGACCGGGTCTTGCGCGATCAGTGTTCCCACACCGGCTGCGCCCACTGTTATCAAGAAAATATCCACCAGCATGCAGGCTGTGGCCACGGCAAACACATGCTCACCACGGATACCCTGACGGATGACGAAGGCGTTCTGGGCACCGATTGCAATAATCAACCCCGCCCCCAGCACCAGGCCTTCCAGAAAGATTGAGAACATGGCTGGGGGGCTCCTGACGCCGCCGTTACTCGAACGTCATAATGACCTGATCAACGGCCAGACTATCGCCCGGCTCAGCACCAATATCCGAAATCACACAGTCTTTTTCGGCCCGCATGACATTTTCCATTTTCATGGCTTCGATCACGGCAAGCTCTTCACCGGCTTTGACTTCCTGACCTTCGGACACAGACACCGATACCAGCAGCCCTGGCATGGGTGACAGCAGCAACTTGGACGTATCGGGCGGTGCTTTGTGGGGCATCAACCTGTTCAGATGCGCCACATTCGGGCTAACCACCAGAAGATCGGCTTGTACACCGGAATGTACGATCCGGTAGGTCACATTGACCCGCGATACCTGCATACACACGTCGGCGCCATTGATCTGACCCACGAACAGCGGATTGGCCATATTCCAGTCGGTGTGGACAACCATGTCCGTATCACCCACGGTCACCGTATAGTCGTCATCCACCATGGTCACTGAAACCGGATGATGGTCATCGCCATCCACAACCACCCAATCGGTCGCCACCTGTCTGCCGTGACCGGCCAGTTGGCCGCTGATCATAGCCGCACGGCGCTGGAAGCTATAGTGCATGACCGCCCCCACCGCGATAACCAGATTGGGATCATCGTGCACGGCGTCGGCTGGATTGAACCCGTCCGGGTATTCTTCGGCGATGAAGTTGGTGGTGATGTTGCCGTCGATAAATCGCTGGTGCGCCATAAGGGCTGCCAAAAACGGGATATTGTGCGACACACCGCGAATGTAATAAGCGTCCAGCGCTTCGCGCATGGAAGCAATCGCCGCATTTCGGTCCGGTCCCCAGGTCACCAGCTTGGCGATCATGGGATCGTAATACATGGAAATCTCGCCGCCTTCATAGACGCCGGTATCCACGCGGACAATGCAGTCGGGATCGGATACCGCACTCGGTGCCTGATACCGTGACAACCGACCGATAGAGGGCAGGAAGTTACGGAATGGGTCTTCGGCATAGACCCGGCATTCCATGGCCCAACCGTTGAGCTTCACGTCAGCCTGTTTGATGGTCAGTTTTTTGCCAGCCGCCACATTGATCATCTGCTCAACCAGATCAAGACCGGTGATCAGTTCCGTTACCGGATGTTCCACCTGCAAGCGGGTGTTCATTTCAAGGAAGAAGAAATTACGGTTTTTATCAACGATGAATTCAACGGTACCGGCTGATTGATACTTGACCGCCTTGGCTAACTTGACGGCTTGTTCGCCCATGGCCTGGCGCGTGTCTTCATCAAGAAATGCACTTGGCGCTTCTTCGATGACTTTCTGGTGGCGGCGCTGGATCGAGCATTCCCGCTCGCCCAGATAAATCACGTTGCCATGAGCGTCACCCAGGACCTGAATTTCAATATGGCGTGGCTCTTCTATGAACTTTTCAGCGAACACCCGGTCATCACCAAAGCTGGATTTTGCTTCGTTGGTGGCACGCACAAAACCATCAAGACATTCGGCGTCGTTATAGGCGACCCGCATACCCTTGCCACCGCCGCCAGCAGACGCTTTCAGCATGACTGGATAACCGATTTTCTTCGCTATCTTAACGGCTTCCTTGGCGTTTTTGATGGCGTCGGGATAACCCGGCACCGTGGAAACGCCGGCCTTCTTAGCCAGTTTTTTGGATTCAATCTTGTCGCCCATGGCCGTAATGGCGCGTGGTTTGGGGCCAATAAAGGCAATCTTCTCACGGGCCAGCGCACGGGCAAATGACGCATTCTCGGACAGGAAGCCATAACCGGGATGAACCGCATCGGCCTTGGTGTCGCGAATGGCTTGCAGGATATTTTTCTGAACCAGATAGCTTTCCGCCGATGGTGCCGGGCCGATGCATACAGCCTCGTCTGCCATAGCAACGTGCAGGGCCAGGTTATCGGCCTCTGAATAGACAGCGACGGTCATGATACCCATCTTTTGAGCCGTCTTGATTACTCGACAGGCGATCTCGCCACGATTGGCGATGAGAATTTTTTTAATCATGTGTTACATCTTGCTCCCGAACAAACCCATAGCGTACGCCGCGTGCAGCGCAAGTGGTGCTCCCCATGCCACCATCGGTAACGCAAACCACCATTCCCCCGGTGCGAACACGTAGTTTACCGCCACGCCCGCAATCATCACGACAAAATAAACGGCCATATGAATGGCAAATCCCCGCAAGCGGGTCCGGGCAGGTGTTGAAGAAACATCGTTATCTGACATGGTTAGGTCGCTCATTTCTATGCCCACACTGTATGCCCACATGGGCCGGATCAAAGCGGCATATTGCCGTGTTTTTTCCACGGGTTTTCGATTTCTTTATTGGCCAGCATACGTAAGCTCCGACAAATACGTTTGCGCGTATTGTGGGGCATAATCACATCGTCAATAAAGCCGCGTTTGCCAGCAACAAAGGGGTTAGCAAAACGCTGACGATATTCTTCGGTGCGGGCTTCGATCTTCTTCTCGTCGCCAATATCACCTCGGAAGATAATTTCCACCGCACCCTTTGGCCCCATCACCGCAATCTCGGCGGTGGGCCAGGCAAAGTTCACATCACCGCGCAGGTGCTTGGAACTCATCACATCATAGGCCCCGCCATAGGCTTTGCGGGTAATAACGGTAACTTTTGGCACCGTGGCTTCGGCATAGGCGTACAGCAGCTTGGCACCATGTTTGATGATGCCGCCGTATTCCTGTGACGTACCCGGCATAAAGCCCGGGACATCCACAAACGTAACCACGGGGATATTGAAGCAATCGCAGAACCGCACAAACCGTGCGGCCTTGATGGAAGAATTGATATCCAGACAACCAGCCAGCACCATGGGTTGGTTGGCAACTATCCCTACGGTGGAGCCTTCCATCCGCCCAAATCCGATGATGATATTGCCCGCATAATTGGGCTGAAGCTCAAAGAAATCTTCTTCATCAACCATTTTCAGGATCAATTCCATCATGTCGTATGGTTTGTTGGGATTATCAGGCACCAGCGTATCCAGAGACATCTCCACCCGGTTTGCCACGTCCGGTGTGGGACGTACCGGCGGATTCTCCTTAGCACTTGACGGTAAGAAGTCCACAAACCGGCGCAGATACATCAAGGCTTCCACATCATTGGGGAATGCCTTGTCAGCCACACCAGATTTCGTCGTATGCGTGGTGGCACCGCCCAGGTCCTCAGCGGTAACCTCTTCATGGGTCACGGTCTTGACCACATCAGGGCCGGTTACAAACATGTAAGACGTGTCTTCCACCATGAAAATGAAATCCGTCAACGCAGGTGAATACACCGCCCCACCGGCACAGGGGCCCATGATCATGGAAATTTGGGGTATGGCACCGGATGCCATGGCATTGCGCTGGAAGACTTCGGCATATCCGGCCAGCGAGTCCACGCCTTCCTGAATACGCGCGCCGCCCGAATCGTTAAGCCCGATAACGGGTGCGCCAACCTTGATGGCCTGATCCATGATCTTGCATATTTTTTTGGCATGGGAGGCAGAAAGTGATCCACCGAATACGGTGAAATCCTGACTGAACACAAAAATGAGGCGACCGTTGATAGTACCGAACCCGGTTACAACACCATCACCGGGGATGACCTGATCCGCCATGCCGAAATCTGTGCAATTCTGCTCCACAAACATATCCCATTCCTCGAAGGAGTCGGGATCGAAAAGCATCTGGATACGTTCGCGGGCGGTCAGCTTCCCTTTGCTGTGTTGGGTATCAATACGGCGTTGACCACCGCCCAATCGGGCCTGTTCACGCTTTTCTTCAAGCTGTCGAATGATGTCATGCATGGCGGTCTCTACCCGTTACCCCTTATGATTCCTCACAATTTATGCTGCATTGCGGTATCATACCAGCAAAATGCATGGCAGAATCAATAAGCTTATCAATCTGGTTACTGAATTAACTCAAGAAATGTGGCTGTCGCCAACACATCCACTTTGATTTGGCGTTGCCGGTCCAGGGCTTCTTTATCTTCACCCCATTTTTCGGCCTGATAATGCTCATCGACCATGGCCGCATCGTATGCCGCCACCGCCGACAACTGACCGTGATAAACAGCCAGCGCCATCACAACCGAACTTAGAGATGTGGCAATATCCGTAACCGCCGCCAACTCAAAATCATTCAGACGCCCAACCTTCGCCGTGATGGCCTGAATGGCCTCAGCTGGTTGATCCACATGAATAACACCACTTGTGGCCGTAAGGTGGGCGCCCAATGCACTGCCCGCCCAATTCAATAGTGGTTGCCACACCTCCCCCTGACGACTAACCAGATCCTCAGGCTCATCCGCCCAGTAACAAATCAGGTCAGATTTGGCATAGTGCGATAGCTGGTCGATGAAAACAGTGCGATCACTGGCGATACGGTCTATGGCGGCGTTTGCCAAGCCACACAGAGGCATGGTTGCCGGATTAATATCGTCACCTTGCGCATCCCATTCCTGGGCCATGGCTTGTCCAAGTTTATTGTAAGGCACCTGAAGCGGCACGCCACCGGGTGTACGCACGGGACGACCATCCAGCTGAATGGCCCAGTTACCAGCGATTTCTACAGCCGTGGCAGATTCGTAAAATCGACGCGCTTTAGTCATTAGTTACCCAATAAATTGTTCAACAGGCCTTCTACCGGGTTTTCTTCTGGGGTTTCTTCTTGGACCGGCGGTTGCTCCTGTTGTTTTGGGCTGGATGGCACATCACCGGCGGGTTGGCCCGGCTGTAATGGTTTTCCGGCCAGCGCCAAAGCGCAATAATCCGTGCTGTCGATTTCGTTTGCAACCGTATCCAATACAGCGCCCAGAAGGATGGATACACCCCCCGTCGCAATCCCGGTGGCCAGCGATGCTGCGCCCAACAGAACATCTGCTTTGTCTGCGGTAAAAGATGGATCTTTCAGGGTACCGCCCACCGAGATACCGATTTCTGCAACGGATACGACGCTGGCCGATTTGGCACGAGGGTCGAAATACAGGTTTAACTTCTCTTCACGCAGATCAATGCCACCCTCACCAATTACCGACAGGCCATCTGTTTCAACCAGTATGGTTTTACTGGTCGCCATACCCTGAACAATGTCGAAATCAACGACCGCACATTGCAAATCGTTGATATCGCCAACCAGAACATCGGTCAAAGGCCCTGACGGGACGTTTAAAGCATCGATATCGATATGGCCGTCCTCACTCACCACACGTAGCTTGCCGTCTAACCCCGCCATTATTGATCGCACTGAGTTGCCTGCCCCCTTGGCCGTGATCGATACATCCATCATGCCGCTTAAGGCTTCTTCACCCGTCATTTCCTTGAGAATTCTGCCATAATCGATTTTCCGCGCATCCGCAGCGATTGCCAATTTAGCGTCGCTCAGTTGGACGTCCCCTTCAATGCGACCACCGCCAAAATCAAAACCGAACGAGCGCACATTCAGTGCGCCGTTCTTCAGGGTTAAATCAGCATCCACATTGCCCAATGTCACTCCATTGGTCACAACGTCCTTGCCTGAAAATTTCACACTGGCGTCAACCGAATTCAGACCGTCCAATGATATTGGATCATCCGGGAATACACGCCCGTCGTCAGGACCAGTGTCCGGTGTCGTATTGCCCTGAGATGGGGTCGGCTGAATATCTACTGAATCGAAATGATTGGACGACAGATCAGCAATCACGCTTGGCCGTATGCCCGCCAGGTTGAACGAAATATTACCGGCCAAATCACTGTCACCAATTTTCATGCCAAGCCCGTCGATGGCAAAGCCGCCATCCACATCACGTAAAGCCCCCTTCAACGCAATCGACTTTTCGGGTAAAGAAGCACTGCCGTCAACACCAGCCATCGCCATACCTCGGCTTGCGATGGCTGCCATGTCGTCGCCCGTCACATCAAAACCAATGTTCACCCCCGAGGCACTACGTGGTTTTTTTACGGTGCCGTTCAATTGGACGCGGGCACCCAGTGATGAAATTTCCAATTTTACAGGGAACATTCCGTCACTACTCAACGCTGCAACGGATCCCATTTCTCCCTCAACGCTGATATTTTCGTTGTTGTAGATTGCTTCCATTGCCAACGACAGGGGCGTGTCTATGCCATCCGTACTCAAGTCCAAATTGGTCAAGGTGAATTTATGAGTCTGACCATTCACGCCATCTAAAAATTGCACATTTACATCACGGACCAGGACATTGTGAACAACCGGCAGCGCCTCGCCTTCACCATAATCGGTATCGTCGCTTTCAGTGGACGTAGAATTGAATTCCCAATTTCCATGACCTGCACTATCTGTTTCAAGCAGAAGGTCCGCACCATAAAGCACCACACGTTTCACCTGTATATCGCCACTAAGAAGCGGGATAAGTGATATTTCAGCCGCAAACCGTTCCAGTGTCAGCATTTCTGGTTTTGAGCCCCAGGATGCGTTAGCAAAGCTGACGCCATCCACCGACACGGATGGGTTCAACGAGATATTCAGCTCCAGCTCACCATCAATAATGAGCTTACGTCCGGTTGCATCACTGGCTTGCTCAGCGATCAAGCCCTTGTATTGATTGAAATCCATGGATGACAGAACAGCGACGCCCGCAACAACAAGGGCGATCAGAAGAAACCCGATCACGAATAATATTCTGAGTACCCGTTTCATTAATCACCTTCCAACAACGTATTAAGAACACCGGCAAGACCGTCGAAGTCATCGATGACGATTGCCGCGCCAGCCTGGTATAATTCTTCCGGCTTGTGATAACCCCAGGAAACGCCAATACCCTTTACACCGGCGTTCCGGGCCATTTCCATATCAAAAGTCGTATCACCAATCATAACCGTTGTCTCTGACCGTGTGTCCGTTTCTTCCATGGCTCTCAGCACCATATCCGGGTGTGGTTTCCCTTTTGCCACGTCTGACGTTTGCCGGGTTACAAAGTAATCCAGAATACCATGAGGCTCCAACGTCGCTACCAGACCGTGGCTGGCTTTTCCCGTGGCGATCCCCATGGTCCAATTGGCTCGATCAAGATGCGCCAAAGCCTGCGATACGCCAGAAAACATCGGCTCATGCACCGCCCCCGCCCGGCGTAATTCTCGAAACCTTGATTTGTAGTGTTCTGACAGCATTTCGGCGTCACCCTCAGATACCAAAGGATTCAAACGAGCGATTGCATCGGTCAACGGTAAACCAATGATGCGCTGGATGTTATCGTTTGTGGGTACTTCAAGCCCGTGATCCACAAAAGTGGTTTTCATGGTGGAAACAATGGAGGCTGCCGAATCAACGAGCGTCCCATCACAGTCAAAAATAGCCAGATATGATTGAATGTTAGCCTCTGTCATATAGATCGATCAAATTTAAAGGGCTCATCCGGGCGTATGCAGTAAAATCACCGATTTGGTCGCTTGGCATGTTCTCGAGGAAATTGATGATTACCATTTTGCAAAGACGTTGAAACAGTGTTTAATGTGGTCAACCGGGTGGCGCATGGGCGTCGTTGCCAATGCATAGCACCCTGAGAGAACAATAACGAACCAAAACCTGAGGAGGTGGCTACAATGAAAATGATAAAAAAACTATCCGGTATCGTACTAACATTGCCGATCCTGGCCGCATGCGCCAATTACGACATGGATACCGTCGGTAACATGGAGATCAGCAGTTGGGAATTTGCAGAATCCCTTCATGGTCAATATATGCGTATTGGACGTGACGAAGCCGCTGAGCAAGATTGGTCGGATGCAATATTCTTCCGTAACAAAGCCCGTGAAGCAGCCGAAGCCGCGAACGAAGGTGCTGCCCTGCCTGATCCACAAATGGTCAGCGATCGCGATATCCCTGATGAAGCGTTAGCCGATTTGAATGCTGCATATGACAGTCTCATGGCGGCGCTTGAAGATGGTCGTCGCACAAAACCAACGGCCGCCGCCATCGCGCAAACCAGCTTTGATTGCTGGCTCCAGGAACAGGAAGAAAATGTCCAACCTGATGACATTGCGCTGTGCCGTGACGATTTTGAAGATGCCCTCGCTTTATTGCTTAAAACGAGTGCACCAATGGCCGCAGTTGCACCGGCAGCCGCCGATGCCATGGCGACCGCAGGTCCATTTATGATCTATTTTGGCTTCAATAGCGCCTCACTGGATTCATCCGCGAAATCCCTGATCATGAACCTCGCCGCCCATAAGTTTGCCAAAGATGAAATGGGTTACATCGTACTGACAGGTCATGCCGATCTCTCGGGCGGAGAATCATATAACGACGCTCTATCGGAACGGCGTGTTATGGCCGTCGAATCAGCCTTGAATTCAAGTGGCGTGTCTGCCCGTATTCTAAGTTCTTCATATGGTGAAAGCCGCCCCTTGAAGGCAACATCGGATGGCATGCGCGAAGCCAAGAACCGCCGTGTGGAAGTGACGTTGTCACAGTAATTTCACCGCCAATTCTTGGACTGAATAACGAAAAACGCCGGAGAGTATTTTCTCTCCGGCGTTTTTTTATTCTGACGATGCGTAAAATGACTTAGTCGACCGCCGCCCCGTTAGATGAAATGATATATCCTATTCCCCGCCGGGTCTTGATCATCACATCAGCACCGGATTCCACCAGACGTTTTCGTAAGCGTGACACATGAACCTCAACAGAGTTAGACGAAACTTCATCGTCGAACCCATAGAGTTTTTCTTCCATCACGTCTTTGGGGACAACCCGACCGCTACGGCGTATTAGCAATTCCAGCACATCGGTTTCCCGGCGCGACACGCCGACGATCGATCCATTTATCTGGACCTCCCTGCTGCGGGTATCGTATTTCAAATTCCCAAGGCTTAGAACCAGGTCCAGTGAGGCATTTGGCCGCCGCAGCAAAGCGCGAACGCGGGCGATCAGTTCTTCCATGTCCACAGGCTTGGCCACATAATCATCGCCACCGCTATCGAGGCCTTCGATGCGCTCGTTGATTTGTGTACGTGCCGTCAAAAGCAATACAGGCGTGGAATCACCACGGTTGCGGATCAAACGTAGAAGCTCAAGGCCATCTTTGTCCGGCAATCCGCGATCAAGAACAATAATGTCATAGGATACAGTTTCTGAAGCCGCTTCACCGTCTTCACACCTGCCAACGGCATCAACCACATACCCTTCGCTCTCAAAAGCCACCTTCATGGCTTTCGCAAGAACGTCGTGATCTTCAACTATTAATATACGCATATGGGGGCCCAAAATGTCTTTTATTAATGATCACCGGTTTCAGCACCGACGATATCTTTGATTGCCGCAACCCCATTGTACAATATACGTTAGAAGCCCTAACGACAACAGAGTTCACATGTCCGGCCAATCAACAATCCCGTCATGATCTTTTTCCAAAAACCCGATCGCCCGCCACGTCTTGACCATATGTGCCGGTAATGGGGCGGAAACCTCTAGCTTTCCACCGGCCGGATGGGGAATTTGGATGGCGCGGGAATGCAGGTGAGCCTGGCGGTCCAGGCCGTCAATCAGTGGAAAAGCCTCTTCTCCCCCGTACTTTCCATCACCGACGATTGGGTGGCCAATTGCCATAGCATGAACACGTAATTGGTGTGTTCGCCCGGTTACCGGATAAAACGCCACCCAGGCGATTTGTTGGCCGGCGCGTTCCAGGGTTTCATAGTATGTGATTGATCGTTTACCGCCGTCTTCGTCAGGCACCATCTGCTCGCGACCTCGCGAACTATCCCCAACCGGGGCCTTTGACAAGGCTATATCTATACGCCCGGTTGGCGGTGAGGGCACACCCACCACCGCCGCCCAGTAAAGCTTCCTGGCCTCTTTGGATTTGAAGGCGGCTGTCAGTTTTCGCGCTGCATTAGTATTGGTGGCCAGTACAAGAATACCACTGGTGTCTTTATCAATCCGATGAACCAACCGTGGACGTTCTTCATTCTTTCCAACCAGTGCTGCGAGCAAGCCATCCACATGACGGTGTGTGCCGGTACCGCCCTGAACAGCAAGCCCCGCCGGCTTATTAATAACAATAACGTGCTGATCGCGATGTATGACGAGGCTTTGGATAAATGCGATATCAGCGTCCGTAATCTTTTGTTGATGGCTCGGTTTTTTCTTAGGCGCTGTGTCTGGCGTTGGCATGGGCGGTACGCGCACATCCTGACCGGCCTGGACCCGGTGATTTGCTTTCACCCGTCCCCCATCCAGACGGACTTGCCCTTTTCGCAACATTTTCTGCAAATGGCCGTGGGAAAGCGCTGGATAATGCTGATGGAACCACTTGTCGATGCGGATTCCGTCATCTACATCAGATATAATACGATTGGTAACGTTACTCATGATTACTACAGCCTTAGGACCAAATCAGGCGAAAGATCGCCATACCAGCCATAAAGGCCATAATACCCGCCACCACGGATCCCGCCACGTATCCCCCAGCCGCCATGAAGCTACCGCGTGCAATAAGCGTCTGAATATCCAGCGAAAACGTTGAAAACGTGGTGAACGAGCCCAGCACGCCAACGACCAACATGGTCCGCACGGCATCAGACGGTGACCAAACCAGGGCAAACGTTTCCACCAATGCCCCCAGTACGAACGACCCCACCACATTGACCACGATGGTTCCCCACGGGAATCCATGGCCGAACCAATGGCCTACAGCGCTCATACTCAGGTAGCGCGCCACGGCTCCCATCGCCCCACCGGCGGCAACCCATACGATTAGTTTTATGCTCATTTGTCGTCGTCTCGCTTGGTTTTTTTGTCTTTTTTTTCTGTGCGTATCTTATCCCAATATGCGACCCGTTTTGCAATTTCCCGCTCGAACCCTTTGTCTCCGGGTTCGAATAGCCTGGGTCGACGCATATTGTCCGGGAAATAGTTTTGTCCAGAAAAGCCGTCCGCGCTGTTGTGGTCGTACTCATATCCCGCACCATAGCCCAAGTCTTTCATCAGACCGGTGGGCGCATTGAGGATGTGTTTTGGGGGGTCCAGCGAACCCGTTTCCATGGCCACCTTGCGTGCAGCCTTTTCTGCCATATAAGCGGCATTAGATTTAGGCGCCGTGGCAAGATAGATAATGCACTGCACGATCGCCAGTTCACCTTCGGGTGATCCCAATCGGTCATAGGCCTGCCATGCGGACATGGATTGAATCAACGCGTTGGGGTCGGCCAGGCCAATATCTTCCACCGCAAAGCGTACCAGTCGACGGGCGATAAAGTGCATGTCCTCCCCGCCCTGTATCATACGTTGAAACCAATACAGGGCCGCATCGGTGTCTGATCCGCGTAGGGATTTATGCAGGGCACTGATCAGGTTGTAGTGGCCGTCCTGAGATTTATCATACAAGGGGCGGCGCTTATGGACCGCCTGGGCCAGTTCTGTCACGTCCATAATGGGCTCAGCGGGGAACTGAGACAAAATTTCGACCAGATTAAGTAAATACCGGCCATCCCCGTCCGCCATGGCGCGCAAAGCATTGCGGGCATCTTCGGTGAGGGGGAGCGGGTGTTCCAATTCAATTTCCGCCCGATCAAGCATGCTTTCAAGCGCCTGGTCGTCAAGCCGGTTCAAGACCAGCACCTGACAACGCGACAACAACGCAGGATTCAGCTCAAACGAAGGGTTTTCGGTGGTTGCGCCCACCAGCACCACAGTGCCGTCTTCTACATAGGGCAGAAAACCGTCTTGTTGTGCCCGGTTAAAGCGATGAATCTCGTCTATAAACAGCAGCGTTCCCCTGCCCGCCTCACGGTTTGCCTTGGCGCGTTCGAATACTTTGCGAAGGTCTGCCACACCAGAAAACACCGCCGACAACGGCTCAAACACCATTTCTGTATGATCTGCCAGCAATCGGGCGATCGTGGTTTTTCCCGTACCTGGCGGACCCCACAGTACAAGTGACGATACCAAACCAAGCGAAAGCATGCGCCGTAACGGACCCTCAGATGTTGTCTCATCACCTACGCCGAGTAGATGATCCTGTCCAACGACCTCTTCCAATGTCTTTGGTCGCAAACGATCCGCTAATGGCCGCTGAACCTGGCTATCGAACAAGGTGCTCATGGGCCCACCACGAGATTAAGCTCTCGGCCATTTCGGTCTATTTTGATATCCCACGCAGTCATCTCACCGGCGACAATGTCGCGAGCTTGGGAGACGGTTTCGATATCTATCTCATTGATAACCGTGATCCTGTCGCCAGGGCGAAACCCCAACCGTGCCGCAGGCGTGCCGCGTTTGATCTGAACAATCAATACGCCGGGAACAAATCGATCAATCTGCAACTCTTCTGCCACAGCAGGATTGAAGTTAAGAATGCTGGCTCCGGCCAACGGGTTATTGCCATAGATCCAGTTTAAATCGCGTGGTGGCTCATCCGGTGCCACTTCCAATTTGATGCGGTGGGTCTGGTTGGCGCCGTTTCGTGCAATCAACAGCTCGGCCTGCCCGCCGATGGCCAACGACGCCACCCGAAATGCCAGTTCTTTGGGATCATTTACGTCCCGCCCGTTCACCTGCAGCACCACGTCCCCAACCTGAATGTCCCCGCGGTCAGCCGCCGCACCCTGCCATATACCATTAATCAATACGCCCATAGGTCGATCAAACCCTAGTGGCTCGGCCATATCACTGGTCACCGCTTGCCCCCAGGCCCCCATCCACGGGCGCACCACACGACCACCATGCTCCAGCCCCTCGATCACAAACCGAACCATATTACTTGGTACAGCAAACCCGATACCAAGTGAGCCACCAGAGTTCGAGAATATAGCGGTGTTTATGCCGACCAACTTGCCGCTCATACTCACCAGTGCACCGCCCGAATTTCCGGGATTGATAGCCGCATCTGTTTGAATGAACGAACCCACATCGGCAACGCCCACCTGTGTTCGAGCGAGGGCAGACACAATACCGCTGGTTACCGTCTGCCCCACCCCAAACGGATTGCCGATGGCCAACACCAGATCACCGACCTCCAGACCGTCAGAATCCTGAAAGGCAATGAACGGCAGCGGTGTGCCATTGGTTTCAATGTGCAGCACGGCCAAATCCGTACGTTCGTCTGCTCCCACGACAGTGGCATCAAATTCACGCCGATCAGGCAACACAATCCGGATTTGGTCTGCGCCCTCGATCACATGATTATTGGTTACGATCGTACCATCAGGGTCGATAATCACCCCAGAGCCCAGGGAGTTTTTCACCTTGGCTTTCGGCTCGCCCAATTGCAGGCCTAAGCTGTCACCGAAAAACTGTTTGAAGAACGGATCACTGAACAGCTTATTGCGGGCGCGTTCCTGCACCACGGTCTTGGTGTAGATATTGACCACCGCGGGCGCGGTCTGTTTGACCAGTGGCGCGTAGGAAAGCGTTATCTGTTCTTGCGTCTCGGGAACCTGTGCCCACGCGCTATTGCCCCAAAGAATAAGGCCAGCCAGCATTAACACTAATCCGTATATGTACCGCATATTTATATCCGTAAAGACACCAAGATAATGTCTGGCGCGTAGCTTATCAGGTTCAAACTGATACAAAATGAAAAAGGCAGCCCAGAGGCTGCCTTTTTGCTAAATCCACGAATAAGTGGAACTAAGCTACATCTTCGTTTTCAATCAATTCCAGCATGGCTTCATGACGGGCACGATCTCCAGCGCCTTTGGCTTCCGTATCGCGATCAACCAACTCGATAACAGCCATTGGGGCCGCATCGCCGTAACGAAAACCGGCTTTCAAGACGCGGGTGTAACCACCGGGGCGCTCTTTGTAACGTTCGGCCAATGTGTCGAACAACTTTGCGACCGCAGCATCATCCCGCAGATAACCAAATGCCTGGCGACGGGCGTGCAGCGTGCCTTTTTTTCCAAGCGAGATCATCTTGTCAGCCATGCGGCGAAGGTCTTTGGCTTTCGGCAACGTGGTTTTGATCTGCTCGTGTGTTACCAGAGCCGTAACCATGTTGGAGAACATGGCTTTACGATGTGAACTGGTCCGGTTGAGTTTCCGGAGTCCTTTTCCGTGACGCATAATTCAGGTCCTTTTTTCTATCGTGCGCGTACCATTTCACCCGCACGTCATTATTTTTACAGTTGAGTGGGCGGTCTTATGTGCCGCCTCGTATATTGAATTAGACTTAAAACGGCTCGTCGAGACGTTTTGCCAGGTCTTCGATGTTTTCAGGCGGCCAAGTGGGAATTTCCATGCCCAAATGAAGGCCCATCTGCGCCAAAACCTCTTTGATCTCGTTCAGAGATTTACGACCAAAATTAGGTGTACGCAGCATGTCGGCTTCGGTTTTCTGAACCAGATCGCCGATGTAGATGATATTGTCGTTTTTCAGGCAATTTGCTAAACGAACGGACAATTCCAGCTCATCAACTTTACGCAGCAGATTCCGGTTGAATGGCAGTTCATCACGGGTTTCCTCCTGCGTCTGAACCTGAGGTTCTTCGAAGTTGATGAAAGCCTGCAACTGGTCCTGAAGGATACGAGCGGCGAGAGCCACGGCATCTTCTGGTGTTACAGCGCCATTGGTTACAATATCAATGGTCAACCGGTCGAAGTCAGTTTCCTGGCCAACGCGGGTGTTGTCCACCTTGTAAGACACTTTGCGAACCGGTGAGAAAGCCGCATCGATGGGGATAAGACCAATCGGGCTGTCTTCGGTACGGGTTTGCGTTGCTGAACGATAGCCCTTACCGGATTCGACCAGTAGTTCCATATTCAATGTTGCACCACTATCCAGATGGCAAATAACCAAATCCGGGTTCATGACGGTAATATCCGCACCGGAATCAATCATGCCAGCAGTGACCGCGCATGGCCCTTTGGCTTTCAATTCCATGCGTTTTGGACCTTCAACATCCATTTTCAGCCAAACAGATTTAATGTTCAGCACGATATCGGTAACGTCTTCACGTACACCGGGAACGGATGAAAACTCGTGCAACACACCATCCACCTGGATGCTGGTGACGGCTCCGCCCTGAAGTGAAGACAACAGCACACGACGAAGTGCATTGCCCAATGTTAGACCAAAACCACGCTCCAGTGGTTCAACCACAATAGATGCGATGCGTGATGAATCCGAACCTGCCTCGATATCGAGTTTGGTTGGTTTAATGAGTTCTTGCCAATTATTCTGAATCACAGGGGACGACCTCTTGTCCAGCGATTGTAATCAAGCTCAGGACTTCCTGAACCTACGCGGACGACCATAATCAAGAAATACTCGAACATGGCCGCTTAATTTCAAATAACGCGATGTTATACCCGACGACGTTTACGGGGGCGACATCCGTTATGTGGAATTGGTGTGACATCACGAATCGATGTGATGTTGAAACCAACTGCCTGTAGTGCGCGAAGTGCGGACTCACGTCCTGACCCCGGGCCTTTGACTTCAACTTCCAAAGTCTTCATGCCGTGTTCCTGCGCTTTTGTACCGGCATCTTCGCCAGCCATTTGCGCCGCATATGGCGTAGACTTGCGAGATCCTTTAAAACCCTGGGCACCAGCAGATGACCAGGCAATTGTATTGCCTTGGGCATCGGTGATGGTGATCATCGTGTTATTAAACGTCGCATTAATGTGCGCAGTACCAGAAGCGATGTTCTTGCGCTCGCGCTTGCGTGTACGTTGTTGTGCTGGCTTAGCCATGATCGTCTCTAACCCCTATTTCTTCTTACCGGCAATGGCTTTTTTCGGGCCTTTGCGGGTACGGGCGTTGTTATGTGTGCTCTGTCCACGAACGGGCAGGCCACGACGATGACGCAGGCCGCGATAGCAACCCAAGTCCATCAAGCGTTTGATGTTCATCGCTACTTCGCGCCGAAGATCACCTTCCACCTGGAAGTCACGATCAATGGTTTCGCGAATGCGAATCACTTCGTCATCAGTTAAATCGTTGACCCGTTTTTCATTCGAGATGCCAACAGCACCACAAATTTCCAGGGCCTTCGTGCGTCCGATACCGTGAATATATGTGAGTGCTATAATCACTCGCTTTCCGGTTGGAATATTTACACCAGCAATACGCGCCAAAGTCATTACTCCTTACACTTTGGTATTAAACGATAAATTACTGAAAATTTACGTGTGGGAGGCGCGATTATAGGCGTAAATTTCGCCAAGTCAACCAACCCATATCACATCAATTTTCAGCCAATCACTTCCTTCAACTTGGCAGTTACAACATCGATATCTGCCATGCCATCTACAGTCTTCAATATGCCCTTTTCACCATAATAGGCGATGATTGGAGCCGTCTGTTCTTCGTATGCAGAAAGTCGGTTTCGCACCGTTTCTGCATTGTCGTCGGCCCTTCTGGTAAAGTCAGAAGAGCCACATTTGTCACAAATCCCGTCTTTCACGGGCTTTTGAAACTCATCATGGTACCCGGAACCACACTCAGAGCAGGTGTAGCGGCCGGTAACTCGCGCCACAACAGCCTCACTATCGGCCTCAATGGCAATCACATGGTCAATCTGCAAACCTTTATCGGTCAACATAGAGCCCAAAGCATCGGCCTGTGGGACCGTCCGCGGAAAACCATCCAGGATAAAACCCTGCTTGCAGTCATCAAGGTCAATACGCCCGGAAATCATGTCGATGATCAGTGCGTCAGGCACCAGGTCCCCAGCTTCCATAATTCCTTTAGCTTGCTTGCCCAATTCCGACCCAGAATCCACTTCGGCGCGTAGCATGTCGCCGGTGGAAAGCTGTACGATACCGTACACGTCTTCCAGGCGTTTGGCTTGCGTACCCTTACCGGCACCGGGTGGTCCCAACAAGATCAGGTTCATCTAACGACGCCCCTTCAGTTTAGACTTCTTGATCAAGCCCTCATACTGGTGCGCGATCAAATGAGACTGAACCTGGGCGACGGTGTCCATGGTTACCGTCACAACAATCAACAAACTGGTACCACCGAAATAGAAAGGCACAGCAAACTTGGCAATAAGAATCTCAGGCAACATGCAGATAACCGCCAAATATGCCGCCCCTACAACCGTCAAACGGGTAAGGATTTTGTCCAGATAAGCCGCGGTGTTCTTGCCTGGACGGATACCAGGCACGAAGCCGCCATTCTTGCGCAGGTTCTCAGCGGTATCAGCTGGGTTGAAAACAATGGCTGTATAGAAAAAGGCAAAGAACACAATCATGGATACATAGATGCCCAGATACAATGGCTGGCCGCGGCCCAAATACGCCGTCACCGTGGTCAGCCATTCAGGGCCGGAACCGGCAGAAAACTGGATCAACGTCACCGGCATTAATAATATCGAGCTGGCGAAAATCGGTGGAATAACACCCGCCGTATTTAACTTCAGTGGCAGATGAGAAGTCTGACCCTCGGTCATCTTCTGGCCTTGCTGGCGCTTGGGATACTGAATGATGATACGGCGCTGGGCGCGCTCAAACAAAACAATCACGAAGATCACGC
Organism: Rhodospirillales bacterium; assembly: GCA_018662225.1. Classification (GTDB taxonomy): domain Bacteria; phylum Pseudomonadota; class Alphaproteobacteria; order Rhodospirillales; family Casp-alpha2; genus JABJGO01. The sequence goes on from JABJGO010000053.1 coordinate 42,142, forward strand.
CCACAGACATGGCCAATAAGCCAATGATCAGTGGCGTCGACAAAGCGCCTGTGCGGCCCAACTCTAGCGTGCCAGCCAATGCCTGTGGCAAATTAGCGACGATACCGGAAAAGATGATCAGCGAAATGCCATTGCCCACACCACGCGCCGTGATCTGCTCGCCCAGCCACATGAGGAACAGCGTGCCGCCGACCAGCGTTATAACCACCGTGAAGCGGAAGAAAATGCCAGGTTCCCCCACAGCCGAAATACCGCTGGACGTCATGCCTTCAAGGCCCACCGCAATACCGTAAGCCTGTACGGCCGTGATGATCACGGTCAGGTAGCGAGTGTATTGATTAATCCGCTTACGACCGCTTTCGCCCTCTTTCTTCAACTGCTCAAGTGACGGATGAACGGCCGTCATCAACTGCATGATAATTGAAGATGTAATATAGGGCATGATATTGAGCGCAAAGATCGTCATACGTGACAAGGCACCACCAGAGAACATATCGAACATGCCGATGATGCCACCCTGCTGCTGACGGAATACATCGGCCAGCACCTGCGGATCAATACCTGGAAGCGGAATGTAGGTACCCAACCGATAGACAATCAGCGCGCCCAGCGTAAACCAGATGCGGTTCTTCAACTCCGTGGCCTTACCCAAGGCCCCGAAATTCATACCAGATGCAAGTTGTTCGGCGGTGGACGCCATGTGCGCTACCTACGGTCTAATAGTGTTAATCAGGATTCGTCAGCTTGAGGTGCAGCGGCCGGTTTAGCCACTTTCTCGCGCTCGTGCTTATGACCTTTGCCAGCCGGCTTTACAACGGGTTCAGGCAAGGTGACAGAACCACCAGCCTTTTCCACCGCAGCAATCGCCGCCTTGGAAGCATAGGACACTTCGATTTTCAGCTTGGCTGAAATTTCGCCCTTGGCCAATAACTTGACGCCATCTTTGGTCGAGCCGACCACACCGGCTTCAATAAGCACGGCTTCGGTTACAGCTTTCTTGCCATCGATTCTCTTGGCGTCTACAGCAGCCTGTAGAACACTCACATTCACCGTCGCAATATCTTTGGTAAATGGGTTGGTGAAACCACGTTTTGGCAAGCGACGGTACAACGGCATCTGGCCACCTTCAAAACCAATCAGTGAAACACCACTACGGGACCGCTGTCCCTTGTGGCCTTTACCAGAGGTCTTACCGGTGCCTGAGCTAATGCCGCGTCCGACTCGCTTGCGCTCCACATGGGCGCCGGCTATATCGCGAACCTCGTTCAGTTTCATTGTCGTTTTCCTTTATTTGTTCCCGTGATACCAGAAACCCGCACACCGTAAACGTTCGGTAGCGGGCCTTGGAATGGCGAAAACGGTTACAGCTATTAGCTAGCTTCTACCACCTGTACCAGATGGCTTACTTTCCTGATCATACCGCGAACAGAAGGCGTATCTTCCAGATCACGTGTACGGTTCAATTTGTTCAGGCCGAGACCTTTAAGTGTTTCGCGTTGATCACCAGGGCGGCCAATAGCGCTCTTGATCTGGGTCACGCGAACTGTCTGTTTCGCAGCCATGCTACTATTCCTTCGCTTCAGCAGCGGCGTCAGCAACCGCTTCGCCGCGACGAGAGATGATATCGCCAACTTTTTTGGTCCGACGAGATGCAACCGCCCGTGGCGACTGCAAATTGTTCAACGCTTCGAAAGTGGCTTTGATCATGTTATGCGGGTTTTGTGTGCCGATAGATTTGGCCACAACGTCCTGCACGCCCAATGTTTCAAAAACAGCGCGCATTGGACCACCAGCAATGATACCGGTACCAGGAGGGGCCGCACGCATCACAACGTGTCCGGCGCCATAACGGCCAATCACATCATGGTGCAGAGTCCGACCTTCACGCAATGGAACACAGATCATGCTTTTCTTGGCTGAATCTGTGGCTTTGCGAATGGCTTCCGGCACTTCGCGGGCTTTACCCGTACCGAAACCAACGCGGCCGCGGCCATCACCCACCACAACCAGAGCTGCGAATGAGAAACGACGACCACCCTTGACCACCTTGGCGACACGGTTGATATGTACCAGCCGATCGACAATATCGTCTTCTGGCTTATCATCGCGCTGGCGCTGGTCGCGTTTACCGCGGTTACGCTGGTTTCCACCACCACGCGGGTCTTTTTTCTGGTCCTGGCTAGGGGACGGTGCTTGTGCCATCAGGGTCTACTCCTTAGAAATCCAGGCCGCTTTCGCGAGCCGCATCGGCCAGTGCTTTGACGCGGCCATGAAAACGGTAACCACCACGGTCGAAAACGACCTGTGCAACGCCGGCAGTCTTGGCGCGTTCGGCGATCAGCTTACCAACGACCACAGCCGCATCGGCTGTAGCACCGCTGGTTTTACGCATGTCTTTTTCAACGGAAGACGCTGCAGCAACGGTTACACCTTTTACATCGTCAATGACCTGGGCATAGATATGCCGGCCAGAGCGAAAAACTGAAAGACGCGGACGAAGGGTTGATTTTTTTGAAATCCGGGCCCGCACGCTGAGCTTGCGACGCTCGAATAATTTCTTTGCGTTTGCCATGATTACTTCTTCTTACCTTCTTTGCGGAGGATGTATTCACCCTCGTATTTAACACCCTTGCCTTTATAAGGCTCTGGCGGACGATAACTACGGATCTCGGCAGCCACCTGACCAACGCGCTGTTTATTAGCGCCGGAGACCTCAATGTGCGTCTGATCGGGGCAGTTAATCTTGATTCCTTCCGGGATCGGAAAATTAACATCGTGACTGAAGCCCAGTTGCAGAACCAGGGTATTGCCCTGAACCTGCGCACGGTAACCGGTACCGTTCACTTCAAGCTTCTTGCTGAACCCTTCCGACACACCAATAACCAGATTGCTAATGATAGACCGTGCGGTGCCCCACATCTGTTGGGCATGCTTGGTGTCATTGGTCGGTTTCACCGAAACCTGCTTATCTGCCTGTGAAATCGAGATGTTGTCGGTCAACGTGACAGACAATTCACCCAGTTTCCCTTTAGCAGAGACGATACTTCCGTTGATCGTCACATCTACGCCGTCCGGGACGGATACAGGGACTTGGCCAACTCGCGACATATTCTTCGCTCCTAATTAATCTTCGTTACCTGGTCCACTAGAAGACCTGGCAAAGAACCTCACCACCAACGTTTTCAACGCGGGCTTCATTGTCAGACATCACACCACGTGGGGTCGACAAAATTGAAATACCAAGACCATTGAAATACAGGTGCAAATCCTTGATTTTCGAATACACCCGACGACCAGGCGTGGATACGCGCTGGATCTGGCGAATCACTGGATCACCTTCATGGTACTTAAGCTCAATGTTCACTTCACTAATTCCGGGGCGTACTTCGTACGACTCAAAATTGCGGATGAATCCTTCACGCTGAAGCACTTCAAGAACATTCAGACGCAGGTTAGAGCTGGGTGAAACCACCTGGCTTTTCCGTGCGCTCTGACCATTCCGAATGCGGGTCAGCATATCACCTAGAGGATCTGTCATCGACATCCGATATAACTCCTTACCAACTCGACTTAACCATGCCCGGGATCTGACCGGACAAAGCTAGCTCACGTAACGCAATGCGGGAAATTTTGAACTTGCGATAGTTCCCGCGTGGACGACCGGACAAAGTGCACCGCAACCGCTGACGGCTAGGGGCGGAATTCCGTGGAATAGCTGCCAGCTTCAGGCGTGCGTTGAAGCGTTCCTCAGGTGAGGAATCCTCATCTTTTGCAATTGCCTTCAGCGTCGCTCTACGGTTTTCATACCGTGCGGCGAGACGGGTACGTTTCTTATCCCGTTCTATTGCGCTTTTCTTAGCCATTCGTCTTTACTCCGATATCCGTATATTCTGTATCTTGTGGGCCGTTATGTAGGAAACGGCATGCTAAATTCTTTGAGCAAGGCACATGCTTCATCATCGGTCTTTGCATTTGTGCAAATGATGATGTCCATGCCCCGGATCTGATCAACCTGATCATAATCGATTTCGGGGAACACGATCTGCTCCTTGATTCCCATGGCAAAGTTTCCATTGCCATCGAAACTCTTGCTGTTCAGGCCGCGAAAATCACGGACACGAGGCAGCGCAACATTAACGAGACGGTCAAGAAATTCGTACATGTGGTTACGACGCAGTGTAACCTTTGCACCCACTGTCATACCGTCGCGCAATTTGAAGGCTGCAATAGACTTCTTTGCACGGGTAACGACAGGTTTCTGACCCGTGATGCGTTCCATATCAGCAATCGCGCCATCAATCTTTTTACGGTCCTGTGAGGCCTCACCCACACCCATATTGATAACGATTTTGGTGACCTTGGGGATCTCCATCACGTTTTTGTACTCGAACTGTTCCTGCATATTTGCACGCACAGTTGATTTATATAATTCTTGTAGTCTAGTCGCCATTGTCCGCAATCCTTAGGAGTCAATAACCTCGCCCGAACCACTGGCAACACGAACTTTACGTCCGTCGTCCAGCGTCTTGAAACCAACGCGCGTAGGCTTGTCGGTCTTCGGGTCGATGTGGGCCAGGTTAGAGACGTGAACAGGTGCCTCTTTCTCAATGATACCGCCGGGCTGCGCCTGGTTGGGCTTGGTGTGACGTTTGATCATATTCACACCCTGCACAACGGCACGGTCTTTACCGGTGATAACTTTCAGGACTTCGCCGCGCAGGCCTTTACTTTTACCAGTAAGAACCTGGACGCGATCACCCTTTTTAATTTTAGTCGCCATTACAGCACCTCCGGCGCAAGCGAAATAATTTTCATGTATTTCTTAGCGCGAAGCTCACGGGTCACCGGACCAAAGATACGAGTACCAACAGGCTCACCTTGCGCGTTAATCAGAACGGCTGCGTTCTTGTCGAAACGGATAGACGTGCCGTCCTTGCGATTGATGTCCTTTGCTGTCCGTACGACAACAGCTTTCATCACCTCGCCCTTTTTGACACGGCCACGTGGGATCGCTTCTTTAATCGTTACCACGATCACGTCGCCAACAGATGCGTATTTCCGCTTAGAGCCACCAAGCACCTTAATGCACTGGACCCGACGGGCACCTGAATTGTCAGCAACCTCTAGGTTTGTTTCCGACTGAATCATCGTTCTACTTCCTTAATCCGTCAATTGTCGTAACGAAAGCTTACGCTTCGTCGCCAATGACTTCCCAACACTTGTTCTTCGAAATCGGCTTACATTCGCGAATCTTCACGTTGTCACCAATTTTGCAGACGTTCTCTTCATCGTGCGCCGAATACTTCTTCGAGCGACGGATGAATTTCTTGTAGATCGGGTGCATCACTTTGCGCTCGACCTTGACCACAATGGTCTTTTCCATCTTGTCGCTAACTACGACACCTTGCATTACTCGTCTTGACATGACTCGTTTTCCTCTTCGGTCCTACAATTAGGACGCAGCAGCCTGTTTGGCGGCAGCACCAGCTTGCTCACCGATAATGGTCTTAACCCGTGCAATGTCGCGTCGTACTTCACGGACCCGCACAGTATTTTCCAATTGCCCACTTGCAGCCTGGAAGCGCAGATTGAAGGCTTCCTTCCGCAGGTTAAGCAGATTTTCTTTCAATTCGTCTTTCGACTTGGTACGCAGATCAGCAGCATTCATGACCCTTAACCTTCTTCACCGAGACGTGTAACAAAACGTGTTTTGACGGGCAGCTTTGCAGCCGCCAATTCAAATGCGCGCTTGGCAACATCGTGTGGAACACCATCGACCTCAAACATGATCCGACCGGGCTTAATCCGGACGCACCAGTATTCGGGCGTACCCTTACCTTTACCCTGACGAACTTCGGCAGGTTTTTTAGAAACCGGCAGATCCGGAAAAACGCGGATCCATACACGACCAGCACGTTTCATATGACGGGTCATGGCACGACGAGCAGCTTCGAGCTGACGTGCGGTTACACGATCAGGGGTTACCGCTTTCAAACCATAAGATCCGAAAGTCAGTGCCGTTCCGCCCTTTGCATTGCCGTGGATACGGCCTTTATGCGCTTTACGGAACTTTGTACGTTTCGGGCTAAGCATAACTTATATTTCCTTGTATCGTCAGACTAGCTCGCCTTAGCGAACAGCCTGTTGATCCTGAGCCTGTTTTTCTACACCGAGTGGATCGTGAGCAAGAATATCGCCCTTATAAATCCACACCTTGACGCCACATGCGCCGTAAGTCGTTGCTGCGGTTGCCGTACCGTAATCGATATTGGCGCGCATTGTGTGAAGCGGCACGCGGCCTTCGCGGTACCACTGCATACGAGCGATTTCAGCACCGCCAAGACGACCCGTGCAATTCAACCGGATGCCTTCTGCACCGAGGCGCATAGCGCCCTGCACAACACGTTTCATGGCGCGGCGAACAGAAACACGACGTTCCATCTGCTGGGCGACATTCTCAGCAACCAACTGAGCATCGATTTCCGGCTTACGGACCTCAACAATGTTCAGGTGAACTTCATCACCGGTGAACTTTGAGATTTCCTGGCGCAGCTTTTCAATGTCAGCACCTTTTTTACCGATAACCACACCAGGGCGCGCAGTGTGAATAGTCACACGGGCTTTCTTGGCGGGGCGCTCAATGATGATTTTGCTGATGCCAGCAGAATACAGGCGTTCTTTCAGAAGCTTGCGGATTGCAAGGTCTTCATGAAGCATGCCGGCAAAATTAGCATCCGATGCATACCAGCGGGAGTCTGACGTCCGGTTGATACCCAGACGGAACCCAATTGGATTTACCTTTTGACCCATTACGCTGTCTCCTCGCGTTCACGCACAATCAAACGCATGTTGCTGAACGGTTTTTCAATCCGACCTACACGGCCACGGGCACGTGCACGCCAACGTTTCATCACCATGCTTTTACCAACGGTCACTTCTTTAACGAACAAGCGATCAACGTCGAGCTGATGGTTGTTTTCTGCATTCGCAATAGCGGCTTCCAGAATCTTTTTCACGTCTACGGCGATACGGCGCTTGGAGAACTGAAGTTCTGCCAATGCCTTTTCGCAATCCATACCGCGAATAGACTGGGCAACCAGGTTCAGCTTCTGCGGACTTGTGCGCAGGTGGCGAACTGATGCCATTGCTTCGTTATCGGACAAGGTCCGTTCGTGGGATCGTTTACCCATGACTTAAACCCTCTTAGCCTTCTTGTCTGATGCGTGACCGTTGTAGGTACGCGACGGTGAGAATTCACCCATCTTGTGACCAATCATGTCCTCGGTAATCAGCACCGGAATGAATTTATGACCGTTGTAGACGCCAAACGTCAGGCCAACGAACTGTGGCAGAATGGTCGAGCGACGCGACCAAGTCTTGATGACAGTGTTACGACCAGATGCACGGGTATCCTCTGCTTTCTTAAGCAGGTAACCGTCAACAAAAGGTCCTTTCCATACGGAACGTGGCACGGGGCGTCTCCTCTATTTCTTCTTAGCGTGACGACGGCGCATGATGAGCCGATCAGTCTTCTTGTTACTACGAGTCCGCTTACCTTTTGTCGGTTTGCCCCAAGGGGTAACCGGGTGACGACCACCAGAGGTACGACCTTCACCACCACCATGTGGGTGATCGACGGGGTTCATGGCGACACCACGAACGCTTGGGCGTTTACCCAACCACCGTTTCCGGCCAGCTTTACCCAGCTTGATGTTCTGCTGATCAGGGTTTGATACAGCACCAACCGTTGCAATGCATTCGCCACGAACCATGCGAAGCTCACCAGACGACAAACGTAGCTGGGCGTAGCCCTGATCTTTACCAATCAACTGAGCGTAGGTACCGGCGGAACGAGCCATCTGGCCGCCTTTGCCTTCTTTCATTTCCACATTGTGGATAATGGTACCCACCGGCATGTTAGCCAAAAGCATGGCGTTGCCGGGTTTTACGTCAGTGGTCTTGCCTGAAATCACCTGATCGCCAACTTTGAGGCGCTGTGGTGCCAGGATGTAAGACATTTCGCCATCGTCGTATTTGATCAGCGCGATGAACGCGGTCCGGTTTGGGTCATACTCAATCCGCTCAACCGTTGCAGCCACATCGAATTTGTCACGACGTTTGAAGTCGATCATCCGGTAGCGACGTTTGTGACCACCACCAATACGGCGAGCGGTAATACGACCAGCGTTGTTACGACCACCATTCTTGCGCAGACCTTCGGTCAGTGGCTTGTGGGGTTTCCCCTTCCACAGATCCGATTTGTCAACAAGAACCAGGTTCCGTTGTCCCGGTGTCGTTGGTTTAAAACTTTTTAGTGCCATGGTTAATCCCTACCTGTCGCTCAAAGGCCCGTGGAGATATCAATTGAATCTCCGTCGGCCAGAGTGACGATGGCCTTCTTGGTATCGATACGCTTACCAGGACGACCCCGGAAACGTTTGGTTTTGCCCTTGCTCACGATCGTATTGACCGATTTCACATTGACCTTGAATAGATCTTCTACGGCTGCCCTGATTTCAGGCTTGGACGCATCAATAGCGACGAAGAAACAAACCTGATTGAACTCACTCATCAGAGTGGTTTTTTCCGTAATGACCGGTGCGCGCAGAACTTCAAACAAACGTTCCTTGCTCGGTGTCACTTTGCGAGTGCTGTATTTGCTCATTTCAGGCGCTCCACAAGTTTCTCAACGCCGCTTTTGGTCAGAACCAATGTGTCGCGACGCAGAATGTCATAAACGTTGGCACCCTGGCTTGGCAGTACGTCCAGACCAACAATGTTGCTGGCGGCGCGGCTGAAATTCACATCAACGGTTTCGCCGTCGATAACCAGTGCATTGCCCCAACCGAGTTTGTCCAATTTAGCAATCAGCTCCTTGGTTTTGCCCTTCTTCATTTCAGCGGCATCAAGAACAATCAACTTGCCCTCAGCCTGCTTGGAAGAAAGCGCACTACGTAGAGCAGCCTTACGGACTTTCTTAGGCAGAGAATTGCCGTGGTCGCGAACAACAGGACCAAACACGATACCACCACCGCGCATTTGCGGGGCAACAAACGTACCTTGACGGGCGCGGCCTGTGCCTTTCTGCTTGAAAGGTTTAGCACGTGTTGCTGCAACTTCGCTCCGGCCCTTGGTTTTGTGGGTACCGGCACGACGTTTGGCAAGTTGCCAGTTCACATAACGAGCCATCAGGTCGCCGCGAACATCGACACCGAAGATCGCATCATCGAGATCGATGTTACCGTCCTTCTTGTTGTCGAGGGTGATCACGTCACATTTCATGACGACTATTCCTTCTCTTCTTCAGCGGCATCGTCAGAGGATGCCTCATCCGCAGGGGCTTCTTCTGCCGCTGCTTCTTCGACAGGTGCATCATCTGATGCCGCTTCGACGACATCTTCTTCAACGATTTCATCAGCGGGCGCTTCGTCGGCCGGGGCGTCTCCACCCTCACCTTTAAGCGCAGCGGGGAAAGGCAGACCTTCTGGCATGGCGCGTTTAACGGCGTCATTGACCAGCACGTAGCCACCAGCTGAGCCGGGCACTGCACCTTTAACAAGGATCAAACCATTCTCGTCGTCGGTGCTCACGACTTCCAGGTTTTGTGCGGTTACCCGTACAGCACCCATGTGACCAGCCATCTTTTTGCCTTTGAAAACTTTACCGGGATCTTGGCACTGCCCGGTCGAGCCGTGCGAACGGTGAGAGATTGAAACACCGTGCGTTGCTCGAAGACCTGCAAATCCATGACGTTTCATGGCACCGGCAAAGCCTTTACCGATAGACCGTCCGGTTACATCAACGTGCTGTCCGGCAACAAAGTGAGAGGCAGCCAATTCGGCACCTACATCCACCATAGCGTCATCGCTGATGCGGAATTCACGCACAACGCGCTTTGGTTCAACTTTCGCCTTGGCGAAGTGGCCGCGCTGGGCTTTCGTCACGTTTTTAACTTTTGCTGTACCCCAACCGAGTTGCAGAGCGGCATAACCATCCCGTTCCACGGTCCGTTGCGCAACGACTTGCAAGTTATCCAACTGCAAAACCGTTACTGGCACATGGCGGCCACTGTCCGCAAAGACGCGGCTCATGCCAACCTTTCGTGCTATTAACCCTGTACGCATAACTAATTCCTCAAACTTTATTCGTGCTTGCACCGCGAGAACGCGAAGACTTACAGCTTAATCTCCACGTCCACACCAGCAGCCAAGTCCAGCTTCATCAACGCATCCACGGTTTGTGGTGTTGGGTCGACGATGTCCAGAACCCGCTTGTGAGTCCGAATTTCGAACTGCTCACGTGATTTCTTGTTCACATGCGGCGAGCGCAAAACAGTGTATTTCTCAATACGAGTCGGCAACGGGATAGGGCCACGCACCTGAGCACCCGTCCGCTGGGCGGTATTTACGATTTCGCCAGCCGACTGATCCAAAACACGGTGATCAAATGCCTTCAGGCGAATGCGGATATTTGTATGGTCCATCTTAACCAGGTCCCTTAATTCGTTTCCGAATGAAAACCGGCACCCCTACTGGAGCGCCGGTATAACAAAATTACTCGATAATTGCCGCAACCACGCCCGCACCAACGGTACGGCCACCTTCACGAATGGCGAAGCGTAGACCTTCATCCATGGCGATCGGGGCAATCAAATTAACTTCCATAGCGATATTATCGCCAGGCATAACCATTTCTGTACCAGCTGGCAGTTCAACCGTACCCGTTACATCGGTGGTACG